>CALIRO010000041.1 GCA_938042245.1 uncultured Thermoguttaceae bacterium | reverse complement strand
GGTTGGATTTTCCGTAGCACCGCCTCCAAGGCGACCGGCGGAAGAAATTTGGCCAGTTGCGAGCCGGCTACCGGCGCAATCTGCTTGATCAGCGAACTGGACACATGCGCTAGCTCCCCGTCGGCGATCATAAAAAGGGTTTCCACCTCCGGGGCAAGCCTGCGGTTGGCCATCATCATCGTCAGTTCAGCGGCAATGTCCGTTAGGGGCCGGACTCCTCGAATCATCACCCGAGCGCCGCAACTGCGGACAAACTCGACGGCCAAACCGGTAAAGGTGCGGATTTCCACATTCTCCAGGTGCCGGGTCGCCTCCCGGACCATCGCCACGCGCTCCTCGGCGGTAAACATCGGCTGTTTTTCGATATTCACGCCGATCCCTACAATCAGCCGATCAAACAGCCGAGAAGCCCGCTCCATAATGTTCAAATGTCCCAACGTAATCGGATCAAACGAACCGGGATAGACGGCAATATGCTCCGGCTGACTCATGCAACCCATTCCTTTTTAGAATCGCGATCAAACCCCCAAAGGCAGTCTGCCGAGGATATAGCTGGCAAAGCCCATGTTGTACCACAGGATTCCCTTTCTGCCAAGGCGGGCTCCGTCAGGGGCGAAGGATCTTTGGCGCCTTGCTTTGAAAATATTCTAGCCAACTCTTCGTCAGCGCTGCTTGCAAGAGGTCTTCCTTTTGGTGGGTATATTCTGAGGGCATTTTCCCCCAGAAGAAACCGATCCAGCCGTCGGCAATCGGTCGGCTTGCTTCCACGAAAGCGTCCAATTCCTCCAGGCTGCATCGGAGTGGAAACATCTCTTCGACCAGCAAGGGTTTACCGAGCTGATAGACGGCCAGAGCTTTGAGGGCCTTTTGTACCTGGCCTTTTTCGGGATAAAAATGGACACTTACAAAGTCAAGCCGATCGCCCATTTCTTTGGTGTGGAATATGGATCGGGCTGCCGGAAAAACCGTAGCCCAAGGGATTTCGCCTACTGTGATTAAATGTTCCTTATCATACTGCCGGATGGCGCCGACTAACCTGTCCACCCAGGCCCGGGCAACCTGCTGGGGCGTTCGGCCAGCCAAATCCAGACTGATCCGCTGCACAAAATACTTCCCCCCAAACTCGCCTAAAAGCCAATCGGTTTCCTTTTTGCCGGCGCCGGGCAGTACCGGCTCATTCATCAGATCGTAGCAGAAAACGGCCGGACTACGGGCACAGGTCCGAGCCACCGCCTCCCAAAACCGGGCCTGGGCTTCCCATCGCTGGGCCTCCGGTAATTGGTCATACCATGGGGGGACCTCCTTTTTGTGATAACAACCGAGACCGGTAATATCCAGATAAAGGCCGGTTTGCTCGGCCAATTGCACCAGCCGGGCCAACTGCTCCAGACTGCGCTGGTTGGGTCGATCCGGCGCTTCCAGAAATCGCCCCACTTGCAGATGCACCCGAACCAGGTTGGCCCCTAATTGCTTCATCTGCTGAAAATCTTCTACCACCCGCGCCCACTCGGTCTGCCAATAATCTTCCAAAAGCCGACCCGTTTCGTCATGATCATAATTCAACCCCCATACATAAAACCGCTTGCCAGTCTGAGCCAGCACAAAATGCCGACCATCCCCACTGAGCCGGACCGGTTCCAAGCGAGCCCAATCCGGTCCAGAAGCACTAGTTGGCTCCTTGGGAGAAGCAACGCTACCATTCTGGCGTTCCACCAAAAGCAAAACCGGTTCCGAGAAACAAAACGCAGAAAGCCCTAGCTCAGCCTGCAGAAACAGTCCTCTTGGTTCCTGAATATTCCAGAACAGCCCGAGCAGTATGGCTGCCAGCGCCCCACGGACTGCCCCCCTCCACCATGCGGCCTGGTTTCGCATTGGCAAACCTCCTTTGGGAAATGCTCTTCTGCTGACCGAACTATAGGACCCCCACATGCTTTGACCGGAGAAACTTAGTATGTTCCCTACTGCAGAAGTTGAAAAGCTCTCCTGGGTGAGGGGGATGCTCATAAAAATTGGTTTTGGGGAACACTTCAGCCGAATGAAGTAACCTTTCGTGCCATCGGGAGCGAAAGCAAGGATCCAGATTTTTTCTGGATTCCCGCTTTCGCGGGAATGACAAAGGGCAGTTTTCCGGACAACCTGGAGAACCTACTTCAAATGGCTGAAGTGTTACGTTTTTTGAGGTTTTTCGTGGGTTGGGCTTTCCCATGGAAAAGTTTTCTCTAACACTTTTTATAGAAGAGCGGCTGCAAATGGGCAACGTGGAGCCGAGAGGTAATTCAACCGGAGAGGTAAAATGTGAGAGCAGAAGGTTCCTCACTGAGCCCGCCCAGGGGGGCCGGTGGGCCAAAGGGATCGGAAGGGCTTCTGCAAGCATGGCGGGGGCTGTGCTAGACTTTTAGGGAACCGTTTGCTGGGTCCCAGGGGAGTTTACCCAATGGATCTGTCTGTCTGGGTGGAAAAATTGCAGGCGTTGCTTTCGGCATTAGATGCAATTATCCCAGAGGGGGAATTGGTTGGCGTACCGGCTCCAAGGGAGGAAGAATGGTATGGGCTCCTGTGGAAGAAGCTCTTGCCGCAATTGACCACCGATTTACGCCTGGTGGTGGCGATTATCGGCGGGACGAATATCGGCAAATCGGTGATTTTCAACCAATTGGCCGGTGAGAAGGCCAGTGCGGTAAGCCCGTATGCAGCTCGGACCAAACATCCGGTCTGTCTGGTTCCGCCGGATAGCACCGATCCGGCCCTTTTGGGCCGACTGTTTGAGGGATTCGAGCTTCGAGAGTGGCAATCGGACAAGGATCCGCTCCAGGAGACGGAAGAGCATCTACTGTTTTGGCGGCCCAGCCCCACCGTGCCGGACAGATTGCTCCTTCTGGACACCCCGGATGTGGATTCCGACATGCCGATCAATTGGGAGCGAGCGCGGCGTATTCGGCAGGTGGCCGATGTACTGATTGCGGTGCTCACCCAGCAGAAATACAACGATGCGGCCGTTAAACGGTTTTTCCGGGAAGCCGCCCAGGCTGATAAACCCGTCATCGTCCTATTCAATCAATGCGCCCTGAAAGAGGATCAGCCGTATTGGCCGCAGTGGCTCCAGACCTTTTGTCAGGAGACAGGTCTAGAGCCGCTTGCAGTGTATGTGGCACCTTGGGATCGGAGGGCGGCGGATCGGATGGAGCTGCCCCTGTATAATGTCGGCCTAGATGGGCAAAGCGTCCCAGACCAACCGGCAGACCTTCGAAAACAACTGGCCCACTTGGAGTTCGAACGGATCAAACTTCGCACGCTTCGGGGCGCTTTGCGCCAGGTGTTGGACCAGCAGAAAGGCCTGGGCGGTTATCTGACGGCTTTGGTCGAAAAGGCCGAGCAGTTTCGGGTAACGGCCCAGGTCCTGGAAGCCGACAAAATGGCCCAAACTCCCTGGCCCCAATTGCCGGTCAACATCTTGAGCGATGAAATCCTGGCTTGGTGGGATAGGCGTCGGCCCCCCTGGGTCCGGACCATTCACCAAACCTATCGGAAGATCGGCCAGGCAATAGGTCGGCCCCTCATGCGGGGCCTTACCTGGCCGATCCGCGCCCTTTGGCAATCCGATCCATCCGAAGCTGGAAAATCGCCGAGTGCATGGGAAGAATTTCAGCAAAAGGAACATGAGACCATCGTCCGAATCCTCGGGCAGGTCTATGAAAAACTTCACCAGTGGGCGCAAGCTGGCAACGAGGTCCTTCAGCCGAGGGTCCAACGCCTTTTGGGCGGTCAGGATCGAGAGGCCCTCTTGGCCGATCTTCTGCAGGATCATCATCAGTTGCCGCCGGTGGACGAAGGCTTCCGGCAGTTTATCGGGACCCGGTTAGATCAATGGGAAAAGGAACATCCCCGGGCGGTCAAATTGCTCCGGTCGTTAGATGTTCTATTGGCAGCGGCCCGGCCGGCGATTACTGGGGCGCTCTTTTTTACCGGTTTTCACCTGGCCGGGCAGGCCGTCGGTCAAATGGCCGGGCATGGGGTAATAGGAATCGCAGTCAATACGGCCATGGCGACTGGGCTGACCGGCAGCGGCGAAGCAGTGCTCAGCACGACCGGTCAAACCGCCCGCCAGACCGCCGGCCAACTGCTCCTCTGCTTACAAACTCAATATGTAGCCAGTCGTCAACAATGGCTGGCCGATTGGCTTCACAGCCACCTGCTAGGTCCCTTACTGGACGAACTCCGCCGAGGCGCCCAACTGCCCCAGACGCCTGCTTTCTGCAAGCTTCAACAGCTCCAAGATGAACTCCTAAAAGCCTTGGCTTCTACCCAATAGGCGGGCAATATACCCAAGAGGTGGGGGCTCCGGCTGGCCTTTCCAAACCGACCAAAATTTGGGATAATCCCTTTTAGCTGAAGTTTCGTAGAAAAAGAAGGTACAGTGGCCGGGGTCCCCGGCAGGCCAACTCTCCCCATCGAAAGGAGCGATCCATGTCCCCACTCTGCACCCGATTCCGAATTGCCTGGTTGTTCGTAGCGGTCAGTGTACTGGCAGTGGCATGTATCTTTTTACCTCAGGCCCCGCTCCATGCTGTAGCCACCGACTCGAATCCCAATTGTATTATCGCCACTGGTCCGGTGGACGGGGCTGTGGAAGCGGTCTATGTGCTAGATGCGTTGACCGGAGATCTGAAAGCAGCGGTGGTCTCCAAGCGGCAGCCTGGTTTTCAAGCCCAATTTGCCCGAAACGTGCTAGCGGATTTTGCCCTCGAACAGGGCAAAAAGCCCAGTTTTCTCATGGTAACCGGTATTGCCGATATTGCCCGGGCGCCCGGCGGCGTTCGGCCATCTTCCAGTTTAGTCTATGTGGCTGAGGTCAATACGGGGGTGCTCTGTGCCTATGCAATTCCCTGGGTGCCGGAAGCCCATGCCGCTGATAAACCGGTAACCGCCGCATTACTGCCCTGGGGAATGTGGAAGTTCCGAACCGCAGCGGTTCGAGAATAAACCCCCTTGGCTTACCCGATCCCCCAGCCAATCCCTTGTGCGGCAATCGCCCCGCCCGGCTCAGCCCGCAACATTCGGTAAATGGGTAGGTGGCGGCCGAGTTTGGCTTTCGGATTGGCTCCCTTCAGGAGGCGAGCTGTTTCATGGACGAACTCAAAGGCCAAAGCCTTTCAGCGTACCAAGCGGCTTCGGTTCCTTGGAGGCCGGTGGGTCTTAGAGAGCTGGCTATAATCCTATTAGGCTTGGCAGGCTGCTGGGTGGGAGCCGCTTCGGTGGGCCTGCTAGCCCTGGGGCTTCGTCATGCCCTTTTGGGCCTGCTTATAGGGGGATTGGTGGTATTGGCTTGGCCGGGACGGTTGGCCTGGGTCATATCCTCCCAGGAACCCCCCCTTAAAAGGGTACACAATATACCTATTCCGGGGGTACCTATAACCCCCCAAAGGCTCGCTCAGGCAGCAGGGCTTTTGCTAGCAGTGCTTCTGTTTGCGGCCGATTCCCATCCGGTGCTGAACCTTCTAGCGGTGGTGCTCACAGGAGCCGGGTTGGCCAGCCTCCAACAACATCCCATCCGAAAAAAGCTCCTTACCAGTTTGGCCCTGGCCGGGTGGATTTTGACAGTCCATCGGCTGGCTCTTCTGAGTATTCCCACCTATTGGCATGTGGCGGATCAGCTAGGGGGATTTTTAGGAAGGCTGGGAGGAAGTCTAGCTGGTCAACCCCTCGAAGTAGGGGCCACCTTTGGGGGGATTGATTTCCTGGTTCTGAGCTTTGCCTGGTACATCATTTGGGTGGTACAAATTGGCCAATTCGGGTGGAAAACCGCCCTCGCAGGAGCAATAGCTATTCTCTTGGCGCAGTTGGTCTATTTGGCGGGGCTAAGCTGGACCCCTATTTTGAGGGAAAAGCTTCCCCCTCCTCCGCCTCGGCCAGAATTTCATGTTTACCTGCCACCGGCTTGGAGTTGGTCAGAAGCCCTGAAAAGTCTTTTGCCCTGGAGTTTTCCTTGGGTGGGAATGGGCCTTCATCTGGGGGTCCTGGCCTTAGCCTTCCGATGGACTGGATGGCCCGAAGCCAGCCCCACCTTTCCCAACCCGAATTCCTGGCAAGGATCCGACAACCCCCATTCCCCCTCAAATGGTGGGCATGCCGCCAACCCTGGCAAACAAATCCTCCTCGAACTAGGGCCAATTGTTCTAATGCTCCTGTGGGGAGGGCTTAGCTTCTTCTGGATCAGTCCCCCTACCTTGGGGGGGAAAAGGGTGCTTGCCTATGCTCCGAATCCTCAGGATTGGTTGCCGCCCTCGCCGGACCAGTACAGCCGATCCGATTTGAACCGATTCAGCATGTTGCCGGAGTTGGTCCTCGGTTTGGGCGGCCGATGGAGTTTCTCCAGCCAACTCACCGAACCGGAACTCCAACAGGCCGACTTAGTTCTGCTGCTGGGCGATGTGGGAGTCTTATCGGCCAGCCAAATTGCAGCGCTGAGCAACTATGTAGATTCGGGCGGAAGGGTGTTGGCTGCTTTTGGGGAACGTTCCTTTGGGACGACAAAGGAAGGTCTTCCGGCAAGCACCTTATTAGCCCAATGGGGCATGCAGATCCAATACGAGACGGCAGTCTGCGCCTGGGGCCAGTGGCTGGAGGCGCTTTTCCCACTGAGCCATCCGGTTGCCTCTGGCATCGCCCCTAAAGCACCACCTGGAAATTGGCTGCCTTTGAGCCGATCGGCCACAGTGAAACCAGCCTATGGGCTGGCCTATCCGGTTTTGGTAGGTCAGTGGGGCTATGGGGATCCGGGTCGGCATGCCGTCCACACCGATTTTCTCCCGCAGTATGAAGCGGGCGAACGGCTGGGCGATGTGGTGCTGGCCGCCGAAACCTGGCTTGGTTCAGGTCGGGTGTTTGTACTGGCCAGCGATGAATGGTTTCGCAACGAGAATCTGCCCAGTTGCTATGGGTTTGTAGCTCGGTTGATGGGGTATTTGGCCCATCGGGGGGCAAGACCGGCCGATCTGTGGCGCCAACTGCTAGGCTTCGGCGCCGGTGTGCTGGTGGTTCTTCTGATGGCCTATCGACCTACAGCCCCAGTGCTGGCCGTTACTGCTGCTGTTTTGGGTCTGATCCTGCTGGCCGGTTGGTGGCAAAGCAGCCAGGCAGGCCGGCTGCTACCTCAGTCCCCGGGAAGGTTGGTACCCCCCCCAGCCGCTTTCAGGCCTCAGGCTGCTAGTGCCCCTACCGCCCAGCTAGCCGGGTCTTCTTCCGAGGCGGAGGGGCCGGTGCTTCCCAGCCCCAAGGGGTTGCCCGTGGCCTATATCGACGCCTCACACATGGACACCTATAGCCTCCATCCTTGGCATCCGCACGGGCTGGGCCGACTGTTCTTCACCCTGATCCAGGCCGGCTATTTGCCGCTTTTAGCCCCGGACATGAAACCGGATCGGCTCCAGACAGCGGCGGTTTGGCTCTCGATTGCCCCAGGGCGGCATTTTTCCGGCTCCGAGCAGGCGGCCCTTCAGGAGTATGTGCGAAACGGCGGGATTTTCATTGCCATGGCCGGGGCCGAAAATGCCGAGGCACTCCGTCCTCTGTTGGAAGGTTGGGGGCTTCGGATACCTCGTTCTCCCGTCGGCCCAGCCAACCAGGAACCCGAAGCCGAACCAGTCGGCCAATCGCCAGGTCCCGGAGAGCATCCGGATAACTACGGTCGGCTCCGCACCTATTATCTGAACGCCAAAGACTACGGCCGGGGCGATTATATGGTGGCGGTTAGCTTGCACGCTCCCTGGCCGGTGGAACCTATCATCCCCGATGGCCAGTTCCAGGTTGGTGATGCCGATGTGCTGGTCCGGGGGTACAACGATGTACCGATTGTGATCCATCGGCAAATCGGCGGCGGCAGCGTGGTGGTGATCGGCGACACCTATTTTGCCGCCAATAAAAACTTCGACGAAGCCGACGGCCAGCCCACCGAAGGCATGATCGAAAACGCCCACTTTTGGCGGTGGATGCTTAGTCGAGTGAGTCGGCAGCAAGAATGGGTTCCGCCCGATCCGGCCCAGTGGCTTCCTCTGCTCCCTCCGGAGCAGCTCTGGCCTGATGAGATGATTCCGGAAGAACCTGCTCCACCGGTTCGCCCAGCGCCTGCCCCATCTCCAAAGGTCCCTTGAAATGAAACGCGTTATCCTTTCCGTCCCGAGCAGGAGTCGCCAGAGTCCGAGCTAATGATGGTTCTCGACAAGGAGATGTTGTGCGCCTGTTGGATCGCCCCCAGCAGGAATCGGGAGAGGATGAGCCAATGATGGTGTGGTTGGCTATAGCAATGTTGAGCGTTGGTTGGCTTTGGGGCACGCATTATTTCGCCCCGGCCCAGACCGTCTGGTATCTGCTGAGTCTGGCAGGATCGGTGCTTTTGCTGGCCCTGGGGTTCCGAAGCTGCTCTCAGAAGCATTTCTTACAGAACCCGGCGACGGACCCGCTGAAAACCAGATCAACTGCCCAGCCAACACACCGGCCTAGCAGCCCCTCAGCTTCCGAAGCGGAAAACCGCCCGGTTCAGAAAACGGAACCATCGAACGGTCTGCCTCCGGTTCAGGAAACCGAGCAATCGGCGGCTCTGGAGGCGCCCAGGGGAGTTCGGCTTGGTGTGGCCGCCTTTCTTCTTCTCCCGGTGGTGTGTTGGCCTTGGCCGGAAAAGATGGGCCCGGTGCTGATGCTGGCCGGTTGGCTGGGGCTTTGGCTAGCCGAAAGTTCTCCCTTGGTGGGCCGGAGCACCCGGCGGCTCAGCCGGGCCGCCCTGCTGGCCGGCATAATCCTGGTCAGCCACACCTTGGTGCTGGAATTCTATCAGGCTCAGACCGCCCGAACGCATGATCTGCCTGCTTGGCTCCGGCCAATTGCTGTGGCACTGGCCAAACTGCTGGATGCCGAGGCGGCCGCTGCCGGCGCCGATCTGGTCTTTCGGGTGCTGGGCCAGCCGCACCGAATTGCCCTCTGTTGGGACTGGTTCCTGGACCCGGCGACGGTGCTCTTTTTTACCGGCGGGCTGGTCTGGCTTGCCTGGAGATGTGGGGAATCGGTCCCGGCGGGCCGCCGATGGACCTGTTGGCTAGCAGGCTTTCGCCGCTTTTGCGGGCTGATGGGGCTTTGGATTCTGGTCCGCTGGATGCTGGTTTTAGGCTTGTATCTGCACCGGGCCGGACTGGAAGGAATCGAAGGGGAACATTTAGCCATAGCTCAAATGTTTAGTCCCTGGTTCCATCTGCTGTTATTGCTAGCACCGGCTCTATGGGCGGGCTGGTCGTTCCGGGATTTCCCTGATACCACCAGCATGCTTGCCGAAACACCAGCCCAAGCGGAGCTGTCAGCCTCCCAGGGGGAAACCGTCCTGATAGGAGGCAGTTCGGGAGTTTGGTCGGGCAGATCGGCTCGGTCTGGTTCTCGGATGCGGTGGGCGGCAGTCTGGCTGGCTGTGGGGTCCGCCTTGATGGCTGGGGCAAGCCTCTGGACGCCTATCGGTCGGCCTAAACAGGGCCGGGTCCTCGTGGTCGAACGCCACAGCCAATGGGAACCCACCCTCCGGCCGTATGATACCACCTGGTACGGCGAGCCGTCCGGCTACAATTACCGGTTGATCTATGACTTTTGCAGGCACTTTTTCCAAATGGGCCGAATTTTGGAATCGGAGCCGATCACCGAAGAGCGCCTCCAGGAATGTGATGTTTTGATCATCAAAATCCCTACCGCCCCCTACCAGCCGAAAGAAATCGAAGCGGTCCATCGGTTTGTGGCCAACGGCGGCAGCCTGCTGCTAATCGGCGATCATACAAATGTCTTCCGGTCCAGCACCTACCTGAATGCCATTTGCCGACCGATGGGGTTTACCTTCCGAAATGATCTCTTGTTCTGTATTGGTTCGCCGTACCAGCAGAAATACCATCGGCCTTGGCCGGTGCATCCGGCCGTGGCGATGGTGCCGGAAATGGATTTTGCCGTCTCTTGTTCGATTGATCCAGGCCGAAGCTGGGGCCGAGCTGTTATCCGAAGCACCGGCCTATGGAGCCTACCAGCCGCTTACGAGGCCAGCAATTACCATCCCCACGCGGAATATCAGCCGCATTTGCGGGCCGGGGCCTTTGTGCAACTGTGGGCCACCAGTTACGGCCGAGGCCGAGTGCTGGCCTTTACCGATTCGACCATCTTCTCCAATTTCTGCACCTTCCAGCCGGGAAAGGCAGAGTTGTTCCTGAATATGTTGCACTGGCTCAACCACAGAAGCCCTCTGGACCCCTGGCCGATCCAGGCCGCTGTTACTTTGGGGCTGGGGCTAGTGGGCCTGGTGCTGGTCGGCCTCGGGTGTTGGAAGGCGTATCCACCAGCCCGCCCGACAGAGCAAACCGTCCCATCTGGAGAAAAACCGGGTTCCTTGGCCAAAGGTTCCCAACCGAAAAAAGCTGCGGAACCGGCCAGGCTCTCCGCTCCTCCGGCCATCGAAGCCCTCCATCTGCTCACCGACGCCGGCCTGGTAAAAGCCACGGTTCTTTTGGCTGCCAGTATGATCGGCGTCACTGCCGCTTGGGCCGCCCTGGACGCCTACCACCGATCCGCCCCACTCGATCTGCAACGAGCCCTGCAGGAAAAGCCCTTCCGGCTGGCCGTCATCGACCGGACGGTTTCCCAGGTACCCCTGGCCAACGGGGCCTTCAATCAGTCGCCCGATGGATTTGGCCTGTTGGAGCATACGATCCCTCGGTTGGGCTATGTGACGGCCCGGCGCACCGGCCTTGACGCCTTCGGCGGCGACCTGCTGGTAGTGATTGCGCCGAATCGGTCGGTCTCTCATGAGTACCGGGAAGCGTTGGCCTCTTATGTCTTCCAGGGCGGAAAACTCCTAGTGATCGATCATCCGGGTAACCGGCATTCGACGGCCGGAAGCCTGCTGGAACCTTTTGGTTTGCAGATTCAGCACGATCCATTGGCGCCGGCAGGGCCGCTTGGGGTGGCAGGACGTTCCACGGGTGTTTCGGTGGAGTCGGCCTGTGTGGTCTCCGGCGGCGAAGGGCTTGTTTTTGTGGGCCAGCAGCCGGTAGCCGCCCGAATCCAATACGGCCAAGGCTGGATAGTGGCCATCGGGTTTGGCCAAATATGGACAGATAGACAGATGCATCCGGACGAGTGGCGGGCCAATTGGATGCCGGAACCAACGCGCGAGATGCTGGCTCGATATGAGCTTTTCTACAGTTTATTTCGTGCCTTGGCCGAAGGCGGCCCCATCCAACCGCCCAAAGCCGCTCCTCAGGCCCTACCTACGCCGGAGGCCCCAGAAGTGCCCGAACCGCCCCCGATTCCCAAAGTGCCCCAGACTCCCAAAACGCCGCCTGGCCCAGAAGCCCCCTTGGTTCCCGAAAAGATAGAAAAAGAAACCGAAAAGATAGAAAAAGAAACAGTTCCGCCGACGCCCATCCCGCCGAAACGGCTTACTCCCCCAAGACACCGGCGCAGCGGAGTGGCTGCGCCGGTGGGGCCGGATACGCCGGAAGCCCCGCTTGAACCCGAAAAAAGCCCTCTTGAAATCCCCTCCGAAAAAGCAAGGCCCTAACCCGCCTCCTCGTTCCTCACCTCTGCCCGCCAGGGGAGAGCCCGGACGCCCGGCTTGTGCAGAGATGGCAGGCTAGTAGATTCCCCGTAGCCTGGTTCAGAGGCTGGCTCAGAGATCATACTCAGGGAGTTTACTCCATCGGGCGGAAGTGTTAAGTTTTCTATCATCCAGTTGATTATTCAAGTAGAAACTGGTTTTCGGTGGGTTAAGAGTCTTTGCTCGGTATCATGCGATTTCCGAGTAGGCCGGTCTCTTGCTTGAAAGGTGCCACGATGAAAGCATGGCGTTTAGGTTGGCCGATTGGGATGGCAGTGGTGGTGCTGGCAGGGGATGCAATGAGGCCTTGGCCGCCCCTGGGGTCGGCGGGGAAATCCGAACTGCTTCTGCTAGCGGCAGAGAGGGGGCGGAGGGGTGCGGAAGCGATTCCGGGGCTTGCCCATCGGCAGGGGCTGGTTCGGGAGACGTTGATCGACGGTTTTGAGTATCCGGATGCCGAATCGGCCCGGCGGGCGTGGCGTGCGCAAGGAGAAACTCCGCCGGTCGAACCATTCCAACAGGCTGGCAAGCGGGGATTGCAGTTTGACGTCCCTTTTGCCCAGCAGCCGAAATTGGAACGCACGGTGCATGACCGGCAGGTGTCTTTGGACTTAGCGGCTGTGGGCGGTTTTGCCCTGGAGTTGGTTGTGGCGCCGCCGGAAGTGGTAGGCCATCTGAGCCTTTATTTTCGGAGTGGAGCGGGCTGGTATGCGGCGGGCAAAAATTTACGGCAACCCGGCTGGCAAACGTTACATTTTTCCAAGGCTGAGTTTCGCACCGAAGGACAACCGGCCGGTTGGCGTAAAATCGACGGCATTCGGATTTCGATCTGGCGCGGTGCAAACCAAAACGGCCAGTGCCGATTAGCCCGCCTCTTCGCCTTCCAACACCCCATCGCCCTGGTGATGCCAGCGGAGCGAACCAAGAGAGAATCCGGCGAAACGGAGGCCGCTCGGCAGACTGCAAGCCGGGTAGCAGAAATGCTGGCCGACCTGGGCTTGGGCGCTGACGCCGTAGAAGATGCGGATTTGCCGCACGGGGCGTTGGGCGATCGGCCGGTGGCCCTGTTGGCCTATCTACCCCGGATGGAAGAGTCCACGCTGGAGGCGTTGGAAAGCTATGTGCAAAAGGGCGGGAAACTGATCGTTTGCTACAACCTGCCACCGAGGCTGGCTAAACTGCTGGGACTGAAAAATCCGAAATACCTGCCGCAAAGCCGACCGGGTCAATTCGCCCAGATTCAGTTGGAGGCGGCGGATGTGACCGGGCTTCCCCGATTAGTCCGCCAAGCTTCCTGGAACATCACCACAGCGGAACCAGAAGGCTACGGCGCCCGGGTGATTGGCTGGTGGCTGGACGACCGGGGCCAGCCGACCGGCCTGCCGGCACTGCTTCTGAGCGACCGGGGCGCCTTTTTCACCCACATCATCCTGCCAGATGATCCGGAGGGGAAAAAGCAGATGTTGGCGGCTCTGCTGGGGCATCTGGTCCCGCCGCTTTGGCGCCAGATGGCCCAGGCAGCCGTCGAACGGATCGGACAAGTGGGCCATTTGGCGGATCGGTCGAGTGTGGAACAATTCTTAACCGATGTACAAAAGCATCTTCCGCCGGAAGCGCAAAAGAAGTTGGCGGAGCACATGGCCCGATTGGCCGAGGCGGACAGAAACCTGGCCGAGGCCCAGACCGTCGGCAGGGGGCCGGCGGTCATCGAGGCGGCCCGGCAGGTTCGAGAAGCCTTGGTCCAGGCGTATATAGCGGCTCAGCCCAGCCGGCAGCGAGAAGGCCGAGCCATCTGGAACCACTCCGGCACCGGCGCCTACGAAGGCGATTGGGAGCGGACTGCCCGGGAATTGGCCGCCGCCGGGTTCAACATGGTGCTGCCCAATATGCTCTGGGGCGGCTTGGCCCACTATCCCAGTGAGCTTCTCCCGCAAAGTAAAACCTACAAAGAGCACGGCGATCAAGTAGCTCCGTGTGTGGAGGCGTGCCATCGGCATGGCCTAGAAGTCCACGTCTGGAAGGTCAACTGGAACCTAAGCACCGCCCCGAAAGATTTTGTGCAAAAGATGCGATCGGCCGGCCGAACCCAGGTGGCCGTCGATGGCACGCCGATCGACTGGCTCTGCCCCTCCCACCCAGAAAACTTCCAACTGGAACGGGATAGCATGCTGGAGGTGCTCCGGAAATACCCAATCGACGGGCTGCACTTTGACTATATCCGGTATCCCCACGGCCAGGCCTGTTATTGCCAGGGATGCCGAGAGCGGTTTGAGAAGGAGCGGGGCGCAAAGGTAGCCCATTGGCCGGAGGATTGCTACCAAGGGCCTCTCCGCCAGCAGTACCGGGCGTGGCGCTGCAAACAAATTACCCGCTTGGTGGAGGCGGTACGACAGGAGGCCAAGAAGATTCGGCCCGAGGCGAAGATTTCGGCGGCGGTTTTTGGGGCCTATCCGGATTGTCGAGATTCGGTCGGCCAGGATTGGGTGGCCTGGGTCCAGGCAGGACTGCTGGATTTTGTCTGCCCAATGGACTACACTCAGAGCGACCTGGAGCTTCGGAACCTAGTGCGTCGGCAATTGGAATTGGTCGGCGGTCGGATTCCTGTGTATCCGGGCATCGGGGCGTGGCGACTGACGCCGGATCGGACGGTTGGCCAGGTGTATCTGGCCCGGCAACTGGGCGCCCAGGGATTTACCCTCTTTAATCTGGACCGGGAGTCCATCCAGACCCATGTGCCGGCCATTGGGGCCGGTGTGGGCCGCCAACGGGCTACTGCTTTCCATAGCGCTGCCTCTCCGTGAAATTTTCTTGTACTCGGAGGGGAATGGTCGCCCGAAATGGGCTGGCAGGAAGGCTCATCGGGCGGCTCTTGGAGCAAAGAGCAAAAGGGATTCGTCTTCCCCCCTGGCTAGAGCAATCCAGAAGCCGTAAAATAATCTATGCTTTTCCAAGGGGATTGTGGGTATTTTTCTAGCCCGATCTACGGAAACCGTCTGGTGGTGGGAAGCCGAGATTCTGGGTGGGGTTTTCTTTTAGGAGCCTTCTACCGATGCAGGCTATGGTTTACGTTGGGTTAGTAAGCCTTGTTTTTTCTACAGCGGTTGGGTGGGCAGGAGAGGGAGCCAGTGGACAACTCCCAGGGGAAAAAGTGGGTTCCCGTTTGGGGGATCGGCCTGGTGCTGGAGGGGCGTCCCGACCCAACATCGTGCTTATTTTGGCGGATGATTTGGGCTACGGGGACCTGGGCTGCTACAATCCGCAGGGGAAGATTCCGACGCCGCATTTGGATCGGCTGGCGCGGGAAGGGATGCGGTTTACCGACGCCCACAGCACCTCGTCGGTCTGTACGCCGACTCGCTATGCGTTGCTGACGGGCCGATATTCCTGGCGGAGCCGACTTCAAAGCGGGGTGCTGGGTGGTCTGTCCCCGCCGCTGATTCCTCCGGAGCGATTGACGTTGCCGGCACTACTCCGAAAAGCCGGGTACCATACCGCCTGCATCGGCAAATGGCATCTGGGACTCGCTTGGCCCAGAAAGCCAAATACCCAGCCGTTTACCGATCAGATCGAAAAAGGGCCGGAAGGCTGGAACGTCGATTTCAGCAAGCCGATCACCCAGGGCCCCCTGAGTGTAGGCTTCGATGAATTTTACGGCATTGCCGGGTCGTTGGACATGGTTCCTTATACATTTATCCATAATGACCAGGTGGAGGTGGTTCCCACCGTGGATAAGGCGTTTCCGATGATGTTGGGCCGATCGGCCATGACCCGGCGGGGACCAGCCGCCGAAAAGTTTGAAGCGGTCGATGTGCTCCCAGTGCTTACCAGAAAAAGCATCGAATATATCCAACAGCGAGCAGCCGAGGCCCGCTCAGGGAAACCTTTCTTCTTGTATGTGGCGTTTGCCTCGCCGCATACGCCTATTCTGCCTTCGGAAGGCTGGCAAGGCCGAAGCGGCCTGAACCCCTACGGCGATTTCGTTATGCAGACCGACGATGGTCTGGGACAGATTCTGGCGGCCTTAGAAAAAGAGGGTTTGGCCG
Source organism: uncultured Thermoguttaceae bacterium (assembly GCA_938042245.1). GTDB lineage: Bacteria > Planctomycetota > Planctomycetia > Pirellulales > Thermoguttaceae > JANXAQ01. The sequence continues at coordinate 65,918 of CALIRO010000041.1, read as the reverse complement.
ACAATACCCTGGTCATCTTCTCCAGCGACAATGGGCCGGCGCCGCAGGCAGATTTTGGGGCTTTGCGAGCCAAAGGTCATGATCCGTCCGGAGGACTCCGGGGGGCCAAGGCCGATCTTTGGGAAGGCGGCCATCGGGTTCCTTTGCTGGTGCGTTGGCCTGGACGGGTCCAGCCCGGAACGACCACCGATCAACTGGTAGGTCTGGTCGATCTGATGGCCACCTGTGCAGAATTGGTCGGTCAGGAGCTGCCGGACAATGCCGCCGAAGATAGCTTCAGCTTCCTGCCGGTGCTATTGGGCAAGACAACCGGGCCGGTCCGAGAGACGCTGATATTACATTCGATCAGCGGCAAATTTGCCATCCGAGAAGGGCCCTGGAAATTGCTGCTGACGCCGGGAAGCGGCGGCTGGAGCCGCCCTTCCGATCCGGAAGCCCATCGGCAAGGGCTCCCAGAGATACAACTGTACAATCTGGCCGAAGACCTGGCCGAACAAAAAAATCTCCAGGCCCAACATCCCCAGAGGGTGCAACGATTGCTGCAACTTTTGGAGCAGCAAGTGGCCGAGGGCCGAACCCGTCCCGGTCCCCCTCAGAAAAACGACGTGCCCGTGGATATTTGGAAACGGCCGGCGCCTGCTGGGAAACCCTAAGCACTGGTCTGCCGACTGCCCAACCCAAAGGGTTCTTCCCCAGCATCTAGGCTGCAAACCGACAAAAGGGGCCTCCCAGCCGTTCTAGCCTACGCCAAAACGGAGCAGCCCCCCTTCCTCTCTAGCAAGAAGAAACGGTTAGGCTGGGGAAGCTCAGCAAGGCTAGTCTGCCCTAGATCACCCCACCGTGGGTCCGATACGGCGTGCAATGGTCAGGCATATCTAGCAACCAAAAACGTTCCCACTCATCCAACAAAAGGCGGAGATTTTCGGATGTAAATAACAACTCCTGCGTCCGACGTACCGGATCGCCCGAATAGCCAGGAATAATGCATCCGAGCACCGGCATCAAGAACAACCCCGCCAAAAGGCTCAGGAACACCTTCCGCATACAAACTCTCCTTCCTCACATCTTGACAAGAACCGAACCTGCTAGGCCAAGTCTTCTTCAGCCACAAAAGCTCTGTTAAATAAACAACAAGGTAACCCTTCCGCCAAATGAAAAGCCCGCCTGCTTTATATAGGACGAAATCCCTATCTTGGCGTTGCTGCGGAAGCGGCAGTCCAGGCTGCCCGGAGGCTCCTGCTAAGTGTCTGGCTTTCCTGCGGCAAAGCCAGAGGAATTGGACTGCTACTTTCGCAGGAATGACAAGCTTGCGCCATCTGGCGGAAATGGGACAGAAAAAGGACCCACCCCCCTGGTGGTCTAATCGCTCCGAAAAGCACTTCTGATCGCGGGAAAGGTAGCGGACAATCCCCAAGAATTGTCCAGACCCGTAGGATAAGTAGCAAAAATATTCTCTTGCGCCGAGAGCAATTTTTTAGTTCTGCGGGGCACCGGAGCCTTAGGCTACCCTGGCTCCAAAAGGGGGACCTTTCGGAGGGCTTGGGTCGGGGCAAACACGATCCTCCTGGGCAGAAGTCTGCAGGACTTCCTTACCTTTGCTCCCAAGCTAACTTCTTCTCTGCTGGGGTTACAGAGCCTGAATACACCTCCCAGCGGGCAACCTCCAGATGGTGCCCAGCGGGGAAAAGCCCTCAAGGCCCTGGTGTCGGCAGAGAGTAGGGCTTTTCCGGTTCCTAAAAAAGTTGGCAGAGCTGATCTGGAATAGGGAGCGAATTGAGGGGCCGAGGAGATTTCACTGAGAAGAAGTTCCGACCGGTTCGGTTACTGCCCCCCGATGGGAGGACCCGGCAGCACGTTGGGCAGCTCGTTCTCGATGGCGGATGCGCTGTTGCATTTCTTTGCCCGGCTTAAAGGTAACGACCCATTTTTTAGGCACATAGACCTTTTCCCCAGTGCGGGGATTGCGGGCTCTCCGAGGGGCCCGCAGTTTGGTTTCAAAAACCCCAAAATTCCGAAGCTCAATCCGACCTTCCCGAACCAACGCCTCAATGATGGCATCGAAGGTCTTTTGCACGATTTCTTTGGTTTGGAGTTGGGTCAGCCCCACTTCTTCGGCAATGGCACGAACAATGTCTTTTTTCGTCACCACGAGATTGTCCTCCCAGGAGAGAAGGCAGCCACAGCGAACCGATCCGAGAAATATGGACTCTGATTATCATGCTCCAAGTGTAAATGGCATAATAACTAAAGTCAAGATCGGTCTAAAGATTTTGGGCGGATTTTGGCCCGGTTAGCCTGACCGGATGCCTCCTCCCCTTTAGAGGTATTTATAGGGTATCTCTATTTTCAAAGAGCTTGGCTTTGGAGATTTAAAAACCTTGACTCCTTAAAATATAAGGAGTTAGGTAAAAAGCATGGTTCAAACCTCGGCACTTGCCCTTGGCTCAGGTGAAAACCAAATATCGGCTTTGTAGGCGAAAAACTCCAGGCAAAAGCTAAAGTTTTGCGAATTAGGAAAGATTACCTACCAATGAACCCCCCTAAGGTATGCATCTATATAAGGCTAACGTAGCAATTCCGTTTCCCAAAAGTTTTGCTTCCCAGGCAGAAACTACTTTTCCTCCCAGTGCCAAAGAAGAGGTACTCCAAATCGAGGGGTTGTAACCCCCCATTCATCGGGGTCTGAGGGAAGGCTGAAGTTATTTCCCCCCTGGAGAGGGACCTCGCCTGGGCCCTAATGGGATTTGCCGGATCGGGTGCTCAGTGGAGGAATTGGTGGGTTCGGCCAGAGGAAGAAAAGCAGGCAGTGGCTATGCCCCCATAAAGGGGGATGCAGAGACGACTGCCCCTCTACAGAGAAGAAGCTTCCTTCTCTAATCCGCTTCCCCACAGCAGGGAGAGGATCTGTTCCAGAGTAAACAGAGGCCCTTGGCCGCTGCCAGGACAAATGCGGCATACATATTCCCAGTCTGCGGGAGTGCGAAGATTAGATACCCAAAAGGGCCAACTGCGGCATTGCTCTGGCCGAACCGGATAGACCATGCATCGCCGTGTCTGGGGGTGTAAAAAGACACAATCGCCGTTGGCCCGTTCCACCAGGCTAAATCGGTTTCCAACGGGGCGAACATAATGGGCCAGGAACTCTTCGATAGGCAGACTCAGATGGTGAGCCAATTGGTGAATCTCCTCGGGGCTAACCCATACAAAGCCTGGTCCGCCGCTGCAACAGCGGCCGCAGCCGGTACACTGGAATCGAAGTCCCCGATGAAACCACGGTTGTCCGCTCCGTTGGCCTCCCATGGTCTCTGAAGCCCTCTTATCTTGAAGACGGAAAAAGGTTCCAAGGCATTTTCCTGTGCCAACGTTGGGGACGGTCCCCAAAACGGACCCGCCCTTCAAATCGAAAGAAGCTTCAAAAGTATTTTCACCCTCCAATTTGGCACATCAGAAGCGTATGTTGGCAGGAGGAGCTCTGCGAGCGGGAGGGGCTGAAGGGTTTGGCTGCCAGAGCGGCCCGAAAGATCTCCATTATTTCTTCTTCGCTGGCTTCCCGCCGAAGCATTTCCCGAAGGTCCCAGCCGCTTGGGGCAAACAAACAATGCCGAAGTTCTCCCAGGGCACTCAGCCGGAGTCGGCAACAGGTTTGGCAAAACGGCTGACTGAGCGAAGCAATAATTCCAATCCGGGCGCCAGTGCGGCCTAAAAGATACAGCCGAGCAGGAGGCCGGGGCAACACCCCCCTAGGCGGCGCAGCGCCGCCTGGAACGCCCAACTCGCCGAGGGGAAACGTCTCTGGGCCGATGCCTTCCAAGCCAGCTCCGTTTGGAGCCCTGCCTAGTGAATCCGACTCCTCTTGGGGTATGAATCCATCCTCAGAGGCGACCAAATCCTCTATCGGTTCTACCTGGCCGAACTCCTGCCGGAGGATCTCCAAGATGGCTTCGGCGGGCAAAACCCGTTCTGGCGCCCATTGGCCCGTTGGACAGATCGGCATAAACTCGATAAACCGAATCTCCAATTGCCTCTCTAGAGCAAACCGAACCAAGGGGATAATCTGCGATTCGCTCCAGCCGCGGATGGCCAGGGCATTGAGCTTTATCGGCTGAAAGCCGGCTTGTTGGGCCGCCTCGATTCCCCGGAGCACATCGAAGAGCGCATCCTGGCCACTGAGGGCCTGGAATTGCCGGCGGTCCAAGGTATCTAAACTTATATTCAGTCTCCGAAGCCCCGCTTGCCGAAGCGCCGCAGCATATTCGGCCAACACCGTGCCGTTGGTGGTCATAGCCAAGTCTTCCAGCCCTGGCAAACTGGCAAGCTGTTCAACCAACCTCGGCAGATCCTTACGCAGGAGCGGTTCTCCGCCGGTAAGGCGCACTTTGCGGATGCCAAGCCGGATCCCTACCTGAACCACCCGCACAATCTCATCAAAATCCAATAGGGATTCCCGAGGCGCCAGCGCCACCCCCTTCGACGGCATACAATAAAAACATCGTAAATTACACCGGTCGGTTACCGAAATCCGCAAATCCGTATGCCGACGCCCCCATCGGTCGATCAGGCATCCTGCCGGTGCTGAATAGGCAGAGGCTGGCTGCTCTGTTGAGTGTTTCTGACTTGCCAATAAGCCATTGCTGACGCTGCACATCACGCAGACTCTCCTGAGGCCAGGGATCCCGGAACCGCAGAACCAGCAGCAGAAACCCACTGGCTGGTACCATCGGTATAATATTCCTTTTTCCAAATGGGTACGTGGTGTTTCAGTTGGTCGATCAACCACTGAGCGGCCGCAAAGGCATCGGCTCGATGAGGGGCAGAGCACGCAATGGCCACACTGACTTCGCCCACCAGGACTCGCCCCGTCCGATGCACCACCGCACAGCCAAGCAGATTCCAGCGGGCTTTGGCCTGTTCGACCAATTGGGAGAGAACTTGATGGGCCATTTCAGGGTAACATTCGTACTCTAAACCCACTACGACTTTTCCCTGACTCCTGGAACGCACCGTACCTAGAAAAAGGACCAGGGCACCCGCTTGCGTGGTCCGAACGGCCTCCAGAACCGCTTGGACGTCGATCGGCTGCTGGGAAAAAGCAATCATAGGAAAATCTCTCTGAGCTCCTGTGATTGAATCCTCACCTACCAATCAGTCCCACCTATTTTACCGCAAAAGGAAAGTCTGGGGCATGTTAGGCGAAGGTTGCTCTGGGATTCTTGCAGGCGGCAGTCGGTACCTCGCTCCCCCAGCTCTTTCCGAACGACTCTGTGCCGTCCGAGGGATTCTGACCGGGCTATACAGTTGGGAAGGCAGTAGCCCATGGCCTGCCAGTTCGATAAAGTTGGGATTGTTTGCCCCAGGGAGCTATTTTTCCCATTTTATGAAAAGCTTCTTTTTCTTGGATGGGGGTATTGACACCCTTTTGGCCGATAAGTAAACTACAAGCTAGAAGATCCCTTCCCACCTTCCTTTTTTCCCGCCCAACGCCATGCCCACCTACATTTCGACCACTGGCAGTTCTGTTCGTCCCGCCCAATGGACTTCGACGATTGTCCGGAAATATTCCAGTGCGGGGATAGGTTATTCGGTAGTGGAGCTGCAGGATATACGACACGTATATGCGGCGGCAGTGCCACGGACCGGCCGAACCCTGCAGGAGCAGGCCTACGACGCCTTAAAAACCTTAGAAGCGGTCATCCAGGAAGAGAGCACCCGAGGCTCCATCGTTCATCAGGCGGTCTTTCTCAGTGATGCCCGGATGACCGAGCCATGTCGGCAGATCATGCGGGATTTCTATGGTGATGAACTTCCTGCCACCACGTATGTGCCGCAGCATCCCTGCGAGGGAAAATTGCTAGCTATTGAAGCCTTGGGGGTTGGCCGAGGCTTCGGGGAAGTCCAGATTGAGCGCCGAAGCGAACAATTGGTCATCACTCGGCACAACGGCGTCAGTTGGATTCATCTGGCCCATGTGCAGCCGGAAACCGATGCCCCCAGTGTCTATGAACGTTCGCTCAGCGCATTCCAGCGGATGCAGGCCCTTTTGAACCAGGCAGGGGTACATTTCGAGCAAGTCATCCGTACCTGGCTCTATCTGAGCGATATAGTCGGCCCGGAAGGCCAGACCCAACGCTACAAAGAACTGAATCGAGCGAGAACGGATTTTTACCAACAGTTCCGGTTTGCCCGGGACCTGGTGCTGCCGAGTTTCCGCGGGGAGGTGTATCCGGCCAGCACCGGCATCGGCGCCGATGGCCGGGATATCCTCATGAGCTGTATCGCCTTTGCCACGGAGCGCTCGGATATTCGGGCTGTTCCGTTGGAGAATCCCCGGCAAGTTTCCGCCTACCAATATTCGGCCAAGTACGGCATAAAAAGTCCCAAATTTTGTCGGGCGATGGCGCTGTCCTGCGGTCCGTATGCGACGATCTTGATCTCCGGCACAGCGAGCATTACCGGTTCGGAAACCCGCCACATCGGCGACCCGGAAGCCCAAACCCATGAGACCCTGGACAATATTCAGGCGTTGATTTCGGAGGAGAATTTGGCTCGGCACGGGATGCCCGGTTTAGGTACCACATTGGAAGGCATTGCTTTGGCCCGCGTGTATATCAAACGGCCGGAGGATTATCCGGTGGTCCGGCGGGCGTGTGAGCGGCGGTTAGGCGAACTGCCCACCATCTATGCGATTGCTGATGTCTGCCGACCTGACCTGCTGGTAGAAATTGAAGGCATCGCTTTTTCAACCCGGAAGCCGTAGGGAACGATCGGCTTTCGAGAGCTTGCTGGGATTTGCTCTGGGGGTGAACAAACAGGTTTATGCCGCCCGACGTTCCAATTGCTGCTGGCTACACGCCGGTTCCTCGGACACATCGGGAATAGCAGCCAATGCACCCATTGGCTCCAGGGAGTCGTTTTGGCGGTTTTGGCGCTGCTGATATAGGAGCAACAAGTTCGGCAAGACCAGCGAATTGGCCAAGATGCAGGCCATGCCTATGGTGAGCACCCGGCCGAGACTTTGCAGACCCTGATGGCTGGCGATCATCAGACTGCCGAAGCCGACCATGTTGCACAGAGAATTGATCACAATAGCCATGCAGGTCGAAGCGCTCATGGAGCGATAGTTCCGGCCTTGCTGCAGAAAATCATGCACAATGTGCACCCCGTTGTCGATGCCGATCCCCAGGATGATCGGCAGTACAATCATATTGGCCGGGTTCAGCGGAATGTCTAATAGCCCCATCAGGCCAAACATCTGGACCATCCCCAACAGCAGAGGCAAAATGGCCCAGAAGGTATGCCGAACCTTCCGGAAGTCGAACCACAGAAGCGGCACAATCACCAAGGAAGCATAGAAGGCCGCCTGAATAAAACTTTGTTTCATTTGTCGGCTTGCTTCGTAGATTTGGACCGGATTGCCAGTAACTCGGGGATCGACGCTCCGGAGCTCGCGGACAAATTGCGACATCCCGTCCCGGTCCCAGATATCGGCTTTACTGTAGACTTTCATCAGATGCCGACCATGGCGACCGACAAACCGCTCTGTCAGTCCCCGGGGGAGGTCTTGCAGACGTGGCGGTTCCGGATCGGAGAACTCCGCCAAGGATTCCAAAAATGCCCGAAACGCCGCGATCTGTTCAAGGGAAGCCTTGCCTAGTAGCATTGCCACACCAGCGTCCGGTTCATCGGGGGAAACGCTGCCGGTGAGGCCCACTGCAGAGGCGGTCTGGAAGGAACTTTGGGCCATCGGTGGCGTTGCCAGGCTGACGGTTGTATTTGGGGGGCCGGCCTGCGGAAGGTGCTGGGCCGATTCGGACAACTTCTGTTGGACCCAGTCTATCTGAGCAGTCAGGTCTTGGAGACGTTGACGGATGCGGGCAATTACCGGCTGTTTGCTCTCTTGCTGCTCCGCCAGGACCGAAGCAATTTCTTCCACCCGATCTACCGAAGGAAGCTGCAAGAATCGCTTTTTTCGTTGGCGGACCTGTTGAGGGCTGTCGGCAATGGACAACGCATAATAGACGGCTTTATCGGTTTGGGCCACTAGCCGCCGCTCCCACTGCACGCTTTCTAGCCCAGCCGGAAGTAAATTGAACAGATTTTGGTCATACCACAATCGGCTGATGCCCAGGCTCAACCCGACGGTAATGAGCACCGTAACAGCCAGGCTCAAGCGGGGCCACCTATATAATGGTCGAAACCAAGGCAACAGGTCCAATGGTTCGGGCAGCCGGCGGAATAACTTCCATCCGTCCACTAAACGGACCATGGCCGGCAGAACCACCATAGTGGCTAGCCAACATAGGATCAGGCCACCGCCGGCAATGATGCCTAGTTCGGCTACGCCTTGGAAATCGGTAAGGCCCGCCATGAAGAAGGCGGCCGCCGTACCTAGGGCGCCATCGGCAATACTGGGTCCAGCCGTCCGCCCCGTCTGGATCAACGCCTCCTCCGGTCCTAAGTTGCTTGTCTTCCGAAGCTGTAAATACCGCGCAATATAGTAAATCCCAAAATCCGCCCCTTGCCCGATCAAAATGGCCGCAAACGCAATGCTCAATATATTCAGCCGACCAATCGCCAGCGTCGTAAATCCGCTGGCCCAGATCATGCCGCACATCAGTGCCCCATTGGCCAACAGCGGATGCCGTAACCCTCCAAAGCCCATCACAAACACAAACATCACCCCCACCAGAGCCAAGATACTGGCTCGGGCCGAGGACACCTCACTGGCCCGCATCTCGTCGTGTTCAATAATCGGTAAGCCCGTCAGCCCAATTTTTACCTCCGGATGCCGTGCTCGCAGATGGGCCACGATCCGCCGCAGCGTCTCAATCTGCTCCGAATGCCGAGCAAACTTCTCCTCTGTTTCCTTGACCAATCGTAATAACACAAACGCCATGCGGCCATCCGCACTCCGTAGGTCCTCGGTGGGCCAGGAGGGCATGGACGGACTAAACGCTACCTCTGAAGGCCCCCAATCCCCCAACCCTAACAAACCGGCTGGCCCCCTGTCTTCTTCTTGCTTGCCGGGACTAGGTTTCTGATGGGCTGAGGCACTCGGAGGATTCGAGTGGAAAAAGAATCCTTTCGGCTCACGGGCTATCACCGGCGGGGGCAAGAAGCTCTGGCGGGGCAGAGTAGATTCTAGCCCAGATGGCCCGGCCAGGTTGGTTAATGGGGGGCCAGAGGGAAGTTGGGCATTCCCCCTCCAAAGATCCCGAAACCTCTTCAGCCCACAGTCTGCCTGCTGAAGCTTCTGCTCTAGCTTTTCCAATTGCTCGAGCGGCAAATAATACAGGCCCTTGGCCTGCAACCGGCTAAAATCCAGCCGATGTAAAATGGCACTAAAATATTGAGGGTGTTTTTCTAAAGTGGCCACCAGCTCATGGGCGGCGCCAGCCACCTGCTCGGCATGCTGCCCCTCCAGAACCACAACCACATCCTCTTGATCCGTAAACTCGTCGGTATATTCCAGCCAATAGCGATGGTATTGGCTTTGCGGATTGATCAGGTCGCTGCGCGCAGTATGCAAGCGCAGATAGCGAGCGGATAGGCCTGTACAAAGCAGAGCCAATAGGCCCGCTGCGGCCAAAGTCCTCACAGGATATCGGACCGCCAGGGCGGTCAGCGCCGCCATGGGCTTGGCTAAAAGCGAGGTTTCTTCTTGCGGCATCCGTTCCGCCATGCCGTGCGTCCATGCTTGGCCGGATCAATCAGCCCTCCAGAGAATGGGTTTGTGCCGCTAAAAATAGGGACTCCCACCTCCCTCCGCCCCGGCTGCTTTGAAAAGGCGGAAGAGCTGCTCGATCGCTCCGCAAAATAAAGTTCTCATTATACCGCCCCCCCTCCTCTCAGGAAACGGGAATTTTGAAACTCCCTTCCTCAACCCGCTTTCCCCACTCCTGAAAGACTTGCCTCTCTCTGTTTAAGAGTTTCGACTTTCTCTGTTTTATCCCCGAAAAAATCCGACTAATTCCTTTAGTTTTTCTAAAGCGTTCTATATTGCGCATTTTGCGCAAATTCTCTATTTTGTTTAGCCCGTCAATTACAAGGAAGCTCTGCAAAATACTGAATATCGCATGAACTTTGCGAACATTTGATTTGTTCCTTTGCCTATCGGTTCCCATTGCTGGACACTATATATTGAGTCTAATGTTAGTAGTCCCACTATATGTTGGTGATGTTGACAGAGGTTCCAAAACAGTGTAAAAATATCTCCTTTAAACTATTCAAAAGTTCCTACAACTTATTAGGAGTTATTTATCCTCCATCAAGCTGTTCCTTCCCAAACAAATCCCATCTTTTTCGCAGGGAGCAGGAGGACCATTCCCCTCATGAGTAGGGTTTCCTCCTATTGACGAAATCCACCGTATAGGGGAAATTTAAACATTGGAGGCTTTCCCGAGCGTGGATAGGTTCTTCTGGTGTTCCCCTCCGAGACCAGCAACTGAGGGGCAGCACCGGGTCCTGGATGGGTGGACATCAGGTAGGCGTGGGATCTCAGGCAATGGGCCTTCTAGGCTCTAGGCTAATGCCTGGATACCAGACTAGATAATCTGTTGCGAAAGCAGGGTTCCTTTATGAAGCGGAGCGTTTTTTGGGCCATTGGGTGGTTGGCGGTAGGATTGGTAGGTGGAATAGGCCTGATGAGTTGGTTGGGGGAGCTGCAGCGGGAGAAACCGTTGGCAGCCCAGGAGCTTTCGTCGTCCTTTTCTCCCCAGGCTGGGGCAACCTTTTTGGGCCCGCCTTCTCCCGCCCGTCCGGAACAAATCCCTAACCTTGCGGACTTGCCCGAACTGGCCGACCTAACGCCCGAAGAACGGGTCCATGTCTGGGTCTATGAACTGTGCAATCGCTCGGTGGTCCATATTACCACCAAAAGCATTCGGGAAGGGGCCCTGCTGCTGTTTGCTGTGGAAATCCCTGCCGAGGGCGAAGGCAGCGGCGTGGTCCTGGACCGTAAAGGTCATATCCTGACCAATTGTCATGTGGTCGAAGGAGCCCAACAGATTCAGGTGACCTTGTTTAACGGCAAATCGTATGCTGCTCGCCTGGTAGGGAAGGATCGGGTAACCGATGTGGCGGTCTTGCGGATCGACGCTCCACCAGAAGAGCTGTTTCCTGTGATGTTTGGGGATTCGAATCGGCTCCGGGTGGGTCAGCGGGTGTATGCGATTGGCAATCCGTTCGGTTTTGAGCGGACGCTGACCACCGGGATCATCTCCAGTCTCAACCGGACCTTGCCCAGCCGCTCACAAGCTCGCACCATTAAAAACATCATCCAAATCGATGCGGCGATTAATCCGGGTAATTCCGGCGGTCCGCTGTTGGATACCCGGGGACGAATGATCGGGATGAATACGGCCATTGCCAGCCGAACCGGTGAAAGCGCCGGAGTGGGCTTTGCCATCCCGGTCAATACCATTGCTCGGGTGGTGCCGCAACTAATTGAGCATGGCCGGGTGCGTCGGCCGGACGTGGGCATCTTGCGGGTCTATCAGACGGACCGGGGGCTGTTAGTGGCGGCTTTGGCCCCTGGCGGACCCGCAGAAAAAGCCGGTATTCAAGGTCCTCAGGTCATCCGGCAACGCCGCCGCCAAGGCCCCTTGGTCTATGAATACACCACCGTGGACCGCTCGGCCGCCGATTTGATCGTGGGTGTGGATGGCCAAAAAATTAAAAATGCCGATGAATTCCTCAGCCTCATCGAAAGCAAACAGCCCGGTGAGGTCGTCATCCTGAATGTGCTCCGGCAGGGCCGACTCATCGAGGTACCGGTCCGCCTGGAAGTCGAGGAATAATCTCCCAACGCCTTCATTGGTATGGCAGGCTGCTGAGGCAAACCGGGGGGCTTTTATCTCTAAGCAAACAGAAATCCGGCATCTCCTCCCTCCTACCTCAGCAGAAAGGCTCACCAGATATGGCCCAGCTCCGGCCGGCGATGCCAGGAGTTATTCGACAGTAACGCTTTTGGCCAAGTTGCGCGGTTTATCCACGTCGCAGCCGCGGGCCACGGCCGTATAGTAGGCCAGCAGTTGCAGCGGCACTACCGAGACCATCGGTTGCAAAAATTCGGGGACAGATGGAATTTCGATCACTTCATCGGCGAGTTGGCTTGCTTTCCGGTCGCCTTGGCAGACCACGGCAATGACCGGCCCGCCACGGGCTTTAATCTCCTGCAGATTGGCTACCACCTTCTCATAGACGGCGCCCTGGGGCATCAGAAACACACTAGGAGTCCGCTCATCGACCAAGGCGATTGGGCCATGTTTCATTTCGGCAGCCGGGTATCCTTCAGCATGGATGTAGCTAATCTCTTTCATTTTCAGCGCTCCTTCCAGCGCCGTAGGGAAATTGACGTGCCGACCGAGGTATAAGAAATGTTCACAGTGAGCATATTTTTCGGCAATTTCCCGGATTTGCTGGTGGGTTTGCAGGGCTTGGGCCACTTGATCCGGCAACTGCTGAAGGTCTTCCAGAATGCGCAGACCATCGTCAAACCCTAAATGGCGCAGACGCCCAAAATACAGGGCTAGAAGCACTAAAACGGTGCATTGGCAGGTATATGCCTTGGTGGAGGCCACGCCGATTTCCGGGCCAGCATGCAGATAGATGCCGCCGTCGGCTTCTCGGGCAATGCTACTGCCGACGACATTACAGATGGCCAGTGTGGGCAAGCCCTTGCGTTTCATTTCGCGGAGGGCGGCCAGGGTGTCCGCGGTCTCGCCGCTTTGGGTGATGGCAAAGACCAGGGTATCGTTTTCGAGCGGCGGATTCCGATAGCGAAGTTCCGAGGCGTATTCGACTTCCACGGGAAGTCGAGCAAGGGTTTCGATCAGATATTCGCCCACTAGGCCGGCGTGCCAACTGGTGCCGCAGCCGGTAAAAATCAGCCGCCGCACCCGCCGAAGTTCCTGGGGCGACAGGTTCAGGCCGCCGAATCGCGCGGTGGCTTCGTCCCAATCCAGCCGACCACGCATGGTGTTCCGAATCGCCTCCGGCTGCTCAAAGATCTCCTTAAGCATGAAGTGGGCATAGCCGCCCCGGCTGACCTGATCGGCCGACCAATCCAACACTTGCACCGTCGGATGACGATGTCCATAATCCCGGTGGATCAGCCGGAAGCTATCGGCCGTTAGCACCACCAGTTCGTGGTCGGCCAGAGGAATGATCTTGTCCGTATAACCGACAAGGGCAGCTGCGTCGCTAGAGATAAAATGTTCATTTTGGCCCACGCCTACAATCAACGGGCTGCCCCGACGTGCTGCCAGGATCAGTCCCGGCCAATCGCGAAACAACATCGCCAAACCATACGTGCCTTGCAGTTGGGCCAGGGCTGCCTGTACCGCAGCGATCAGCTCGTCGAGGGAAACGGCTGGTTTGCCATGGCTAGGGGCCGTCCGAAGGCATTCGACTACCAGATGAGCAATGGCCTCGGTGTCGGTAGCCGATTGGAACCGGTAGCCTTCCGCCTCCAACCGGCCGCGCAGCGCCTCATAATTTTCAATCACCCCATTATGGACCACCGCCACCAGCCCATCACCGCCCAAATGCGGATGGGCATTAATCTGACTGGGCGGTCCATGCGTGGCCCACCGGGTATGGCCAATGCCGATCCGGCCCTCAAGCGCCTGCTTGGCCAGAAGGTGCTCCAGGTCGGCAATTCGGCCGGCCGTTTTGATCACCTGAATCCGGCCCTCCGGCCCGATCACCGCCACGCCCGCACTATCATACCCCCGATATTCCAAACGGTGCAGCCCGTGAATTAAAACCTCCACCGCCTCCCGATACCCAACATAACCTACAATGCCACACATTGGCTTTCTACTCCCCGGCAAGAGGAGGAAAACACTATCTCTGATGAATACCATCGGGAACTTTCTGGGCACAGCCCAGCACCTGGCTTATCCAATGCTTCCAGGGGGCAAACAGTGTAGGAAGAAACTTCTGCTTTGACCAGGGCAGATTGTTTGTGCCTGAGGAACCCCCTAATAGAGTGGGTGGCCCGTACCCCCCACACCCCCTTATGAATCTACCTCATGGAAACCGGCCTCTTTTTCTCTCCAGGAAATACCCGGTTTTAGAGGGAGAGGACATGGAAAAACTGGGAAAATGGGGAAGATTGGAAATAGAATTTAGTCAATTTGGGAAAAATAGGAAATATTTTAATACGCCCTTTCTGTTCGGAGCAATCAGATTTTTATCCAAATTGCCTATTTTGCATATTTTCTGGCTCTCTCCTAAAAGATCGCCTAAACTGTGCCCTGTGCCCAAAAAGAAAACAACCACCCCAGAAATGCCCCTGGATTGTCAACTGCCCAGCCGGGGTGCACAATCGCTGGAAACCACTCGAAAGGGCAAGGGTTTCCGCCGGAGGCTTACAATGCACCCCCCTGAGCTATCTGGGCAAAATGCAGATCGTTCGATACCACCCGAAAAAACCCCGGAATCCTCAGCAACCGATTCACCCGCTCGGCCGACCCCCGATTCTCCTTTGTTTGGTAGTGGGCAATCGGCCCCCCCTGGTAGCAGCCAACTAGAAGCCCCGCTCCAGGAGGATTCCTCCCAGGGGGTGTTGCCGGAGAAGCGAGCCCGTTTTGTAGGATGGGTGGTGGCCGGGGGAATCCTTTGTGCAGGTCTGGCAGCACTTGGTTGGCTGGGCTATGAGATCCGTCGGTTAGACCCTCTCCAGCCGGTTCAACTTCGTCATTCCGTAGCCCATCTGAAACAGGCGGCGGCAGGCATTGCTTGTCTAGGAGCAGTGGGCTTTTTAGGGGCGGCTGGTTGGCTATGTCGACTTGGCTGGAAGATCACCCGTACCGGCCAGTATCCCCCGCCGGGAATGAAGCTCCTGTGGAAGAGCCAGATTCGTAGTGGCCCGGCTGCATCGCTTCGCGCCCATTTCGCCTACTTGCTAGCCGTAGTTCTGGCAGCTTGGGGCAGCCTGGGCATGATCTGGCTCTACCAACAAGCCGAGCAAGCCCTTCAAACCCTTCTGAGCGGCCGGTAGAAAGGCGCCATCGGTGAAGTATCCGGAAATCCCCGCTTGTCCTACATGTCCCAGCAAAAGGAGAAGCTCCCTATCCGAGCCGACCCGCCTGCCGCCACTGCCCGAGTCCCCTTGGACTGGCCTTGGACTGGCCCGGGACCAGCCCAACAGAAGCAAATAGGGGTGCATTGCGGCTTGTGCAGGAATGGCCTTTCTGGCTAACCGCAGAGAGCCCCAAGTGCGGTAGGCCTTTCTGGGAAAGGGGCATCAGGTATTTGGATGGGCGTTCAGTTGCTGAGCCAATGACCTTCCAGCAGCAGCTAAAGGCCTCCCGGTTATTTAGGAGGCCGTTCTGAGGCGGCCCAGCGGATGCCCTGGACCACCAGCTTCCGAAACGCCGGATTCTTATAGGCAAACCGGTCGTGGCCGAGCATGAGGTAAAATACCGGGCTTTTTCCGTACTTGTGGGTCCAGGCTATGACCGGATTGTTTTTCGGATGCTCGGTCCGAAGCAGTACGTGGATACCCTGGGCCATGTAGAACGGTCCGTAGGTCTCGTCTTGAATCTCGAAATCTTCCAGGCTTTGAGTGATGGGGTGATTTTTGTCGGCCACCAGCACCCGGATGGTTTCGCCGTGGGAGACGGGCGACTGTTGGTATTGTTTGCCGTCGATCTGGCAATTGCGCAGGATGAACCGGCCGCCGATGATTTTTCGGAACTCATCCCAGTCGAAATAGGCCGCCAGGTTATGATGGAGCGAAACCAGGCCGATACCCTCCTGGAGCAGTTGCACGAACGCCTCCTGCTGCTGGGGCGTGAGTTTTTGGCACATATCGTACATCAGCAGAACATCGTAGCGTTTTTCCAGGCCGGGTCGGAGCAAATCGGCCTGTTTGGGCAGTTCGGCTTTATGCCAAACCACATCGGCCATGGCATCAAAGATGGCCCAGAACTCTTTTTCATCGAATCCGTGTCCGCCATAAGTTACCAGGACCTGGATTTTGTTGGCAGCGGGTTTGGCCTCTGTAGGTTCTGCTGCCGCCACCGGGCCGTTCCACCCAGTGGCCCAGCCCAAAACCACCCACACCACAACGCCCATTCTGCTCATCTGCTTCATGACTGCGTCTCCTCATGGAAAGCCACAGCGAATCCAGACTGATATTGAACCGGTTCCCACAGGGAAGTCTCCCCAACTGCCTTGGGGAAGGTACCTGTTTCGGGAGGCTGAACTCAGCGTGTACCTTGCAGGGGGGCCAATGGGAGGCTTGCTCCCTAGGAGCGTGTTTGGAAAGGCCTTGGCCCCCAGCAGGATCGCCTCAGGCCTGGTGGGCCAAGCCGGCAAGCAAAGCTGTCCGGGGCTGATTGGGTGGCACCACCAGCCTCCGCCCGTGCACGCTCTCCTCCGGTAAAAAGGCCTTTCCAAACAAGCTCTAGGAGGCTTCCTTGCCTCCTACACACCCCTGGAGATAGGGACGATTCCTATAGAGTTTATCATACCTGGGTTTTGCTGGGCTACCAATAGGCCGGGCTGCTAAAAGGCCAACAGCCTTCTACGAAACCGCTACCACTTCCGCCGAATGAAGAAGCTCCGTGGTGGTTCCGAGGAAAGCCTTTGGGTGTTCCTGCCGCGCAACCTGGAATCTCATACCAAATAAACGAGCACAAAAAACTCCGTTCCTGCTTTCGCAGGAATCCCTTGGGCACCGTTTCACTGAAGTATTCCCGAAACCGTAGGTTTCCCATTCTGCCAGCAAATGGAAAGCGATAACTCTTGTTGTTACAAGGAATTATATTGAAAATGGTGCTTACAAATAGCTCTGGAAATGTTTGCTACGTACAAGCTTTCCTGTTTTTCATAAAATCCCCGGCCTGAGGAGTTTTTGGGGAAATTTTACCTAAGTCTATGTTTTATCATGAATTATAAAAACGGCCCGAAAAGCTGGCTCCCCAGGAGCAAAAAAGCAGTTTTCCCCCGAAAAGCCTAGGGCTGACTGAGGGGGGCTCGTCCGGGTTTGGGAGAGTTTTCCCATGATTTTTTTCGGCCCGCATGGTATCATAAAAAATAGTACCATTTCAGCCGAGTAAATTACGTCCCCGGTTTTTGAGGAGAATGCTCCCGAGTGCCATTGCCGGGCAAGTGGCAGTCCAGAGAGCAGCACTCCGGCGAAAAAACTGGATTGCTGCTTTCGTCGCAGGGACAGGTTGCATCAATCGGCTGAAATGTTCCAAAAGATACTGATACTTTATCGGCTGCTGGGAAACGTTTCCCGCCTGCGCGATGGGGCTGCGCTGAGCGGGAGTTTGGCAGCAGCCTGGGAAGGGAACCCAGTCGGTCAATCAAAGGGGAACTGGCCGTGTCACAGACCTGCCAGTTCAACAGCTTCGGAGGGTTTTGGAGTATTGCTCGGTAGAGGAACAACCCGAGCAGAGCAAGGAGGTTGATCCCTTGAAATTGGTCAATTGCTCATGGTAAAAGCGGGCGCCAAGGTATTTGGATAGCTGAGGTCTTTTCGGACAAGGGAAATCTTATGAAAGCTCATGGGCACATGAAGGTGTGGGTTCAGCCAATGATTTTGATGGCAACGGGGCTATTAGGGCTAGGGAGTCTGGGGCAGGCTGCTTGGGCCTTTGGGGGCCAACGGCCAGCAGCTGCGCCCCAGGCCCCGGGCTTGGTGCGGGCTTGGACCGCTCAGGTGCAGATGGACCCGGCACGAAGTCGGCTGCAGCATCTTTGCCTGTACGAAGATACCCTCTTAGTACAAACGGATCGGGCGATATTGCATGCCTTTGATGCTGAAACAGGCCGCACTCAGTGGGCGGTCCTGGTAGGCCAACCTGATCGACCTACTCTCCAACCAGACATCAATTCTCAATTGGTGGCGGTTGTCAATGGATCGACCCTTTTTGTACTCAACCGGATCGACGGAAAGATTTTATGGAAGACAGCCTTAGAAGGGTTTCCTGGGGCAGGCCCCACCTTGGGCAACCAGCGGGTCTATGTCCCGATGCTCCAAGGTCTTGTTTATGTGTATGCGTTGGAGCCGGCCAAGGATCCACGGGAAGCCCTGGGCGAGCTGCGCACTCCCAGACCCAAGAAACGCCAAGAGACGCCCGAAGAGCGACGTGCCCGGATGGCCGAATTCCGCATCAGTCAGGAAAAGAGTCGGCCGGTGGTTTGTCAGTCCATAGGCCATACCATGGTGCCTCTGCGAGTTGGCCTTCACGATGCCTTTTCCGAGTTTGTAGCTTGGCCTTCGCATTTGGGGGATCTGTTTATCGGGGTGTTCGATTCTCAAGCGGAGAAGTTGACCGTCCGCCATAGGCTACAAACATCCAAGGCTATTTCGGCTCCGCCGGCTTATTTACCTGCGCCTCGGCACACGCCTGCCCAAGGGGGAACCTTTTTCGTGGCGAATCAGGAAGGATATGTCTGGGCTATCCGGGAGAAAACTGGCGAGGTGCTCTGGAGGTTTGCCACCGGACGCACCATCCTGGCCGGTCCCGTACTGATCGATACCCAGCTTTTTATTACGCCCTTGGACACTGGCTTGTATTGCTTGAATGCTTTGACCGGCCAACAGCAATGGTATGTGCCGGGTTTGGTCCAATTTGTGGCTGCTAGCAACCAATGGGTTTATGCCACCGATCGGTTTGGACGGCTTCATGTGCTTGACCGGAAAACAGGAACTCAAATGGACACATTTTCTCTATCTGGTCAAATCTTTCTTGTTAACACCGAGAATGACCGGATTTATATGGCCACTCCTGGAGGCCTAATCCAATGTTTCCGGGAAGCAGAATTGACCGAACCCCTAGTGCACAGCACAGCCCGCAGCCCAAAACCCGAAGCTCCGCCTCCGATTATTCAACAAGAAGTTCTCCCCGCCCAAGAAAAATCGGAACCCCAACCGCCCGGCTAAGGGAAAACCCTGCCGGCAGAAGAAAAATCTTCTCCTTTTGAACAACCGGCTCCCCAAACAGGGGCCTTCCCCTGAAAAACCCCCTCCCCCACAAAAGGAACCAACTCCTAAGAAAAGAGCTGAAAATCTATTCCAAAAGCTCTTCCGGCACTCTGCCTCTGGAATGATTCTCAGGAAACACTTCTGTAACAACCAAAAACAGTTCCGTCGAATGAAGAAGCGCCGTGGTTGATCGGAGGAAAGCCTTTGGGTGTCCCTGCCGCGGAAGCCGCTGTGCAGCACAAATCCACTAGGACAAAAACGCCATTGTTGTTTTCCCCGAAATGCTTTGGTACACCATTCGGCTGAAGTGTTACCAAAAACAGAAGCCTTGGCCTTTTGACCCTCTAGGAGCTCCGGAGAGGTTCGGATTGGACAATGGGGATTGTTTTATGACGGCTGGATTCCTGCAACGGATTATGGCTCGCAAGCAACAGGAAATTGGCCAGGCCAAAACTCTGGCGCCGGAGAAACATTTGCGGATTCAAGCGGAGGCTGCTCCGCCGCCTCGGGATTTTTTGGCTGCTTTGGAGGGGGGGCCGCCGATTCGGCTTATTGCCGAGCTAAAAAAAGCCAGCCCCTCCAGAGGCTTGCTCCGGGCCGACTATCAGCCCGAAACCATCGCCCGAATCTATCAGCAGCACGGGGCGGCCTGCCTGAGCGTGTTAACCGATCCGGAGTTTTTTCTCGGTTCTTTAACCCACCTCCAGCAGGTCCGGGCCGCCGTGCACCTGCCGATCCTCCGCAAAGATTTTATCCTCGATCCGTATCAGGTTCTGGAGGCCAGGGCCGCCGGCGCCGATGCGGTGCTGCTGATTGCCGAATGTCTGGACGATGCCACTCTCGGCCTGCTTTATCACGAAGTACAAACCTGGGGCATGACCCCGCTCGTGGAACTACACGATCCGGAAAACCTGGAGCGGGTGCTTCGGCTGGGCGCCCGACTGATCGGCGTCAACAACCGAAATCTGCATACTTTTCAGGTGGATTTGGAGCAGGTGCTTCGGCTTCGACCAAAGATACCTTCGGAATGTGTGGTGGTGGCCGAAAGCGGCATCCGAACGCGCCAGGATGTGCTCCGGCTCCAACAGGCGGGTATTCAGGCTATGTTGGTAGGTGAAGCTCTGATCACTCAGCCGGACATCGGCGCTGCGGTCGATTCCCTGCTAGGCAAAACGGATCTGGCTCAATAGGGGGCCTTTCGGAAACGCTGGCTCTGTCTCAGCCGGGCTGGATCGCCATGCTCAAACAGCCTGGTCCTACGGGCCTGGGAGAGCCGATGACGTGGACCCTTGCCATCCCCTTTCTGGTTGGCTGGTAGGCAGAACAACCATCTGGAAGCTCCTACCCTCTTTCCAAAGGGTACCTCGGAAGATATAATGATTATGGAGAGGAGTGGACTGGATGGCCGCCGGCTGCCAGGGTCTAGGGAATTTCCTGATGTCCCTGGCAGCGGGAGGAAAGTCCGGGCTCCGCAGGACATGGTGGTGGGTAACACCCACCGGCCAAGGGGACTAAGACCCCAAGGCTAGGGAAAGTGCCACAGAAACTACACCGCCAAAGCAGGCCAAAAGCCGGCATGGTAAGGGTGAAATGGTGCGGTAAGAGCGCACCGCAGGTCGGGCGACCGACCTGGCAGGGCAAACCCCACCAGGAGCAAGGTCAAGCAGGGAGCAGCGGAAATTCAGTCCCGCCTGGGTTTCCCACGGGTTGGTCCGGCCCGTTATCGACTCCCGGGTCGACCGCTTGAGGGGCCGAGCAATCGGCCTCCTAGAGGAATGGCCATCTACCTCCGCCTTTGGGACCTACCAAGGCTTGTTCCTTGGGCCTTTCAAAAGAGCCCGTAGCCAGGTAGTAGCCCGTAATCTATCTCAGATAGTGAAGGCGGAGGGAACAGAACCCGGCTTACAGGTCCGCTCCTCTCTTCTTTTTTTTGCCTTGCATGTGCTCTCTTGGGGGGTGATAGCTATTCAGGGGTTGCCGCTCTACGGTTTTTTCCACTGCTTTTTGAGCGATGGTTCTCGTTGGGGTGTGAGTTTAATTTGGGAAGGTGCTCCTCTGTTTGGCTTCAAGAAGGGGGATAAAGGCAAGGAAGCAGTACCAGGGTGGAGGGGCCGGGTTTTTTATTGCATGCAACCTTTCTGGTCGCTCTATTTTATCTATTTTGTCTATCTTCCATATCCCCCATGAGAAATGCCTCCCTTTTCCCCTGAAGGATTTTAGCCCCCTCCAGCCGATCCAACTTCCCAGGAACCCTTCCTTCCAGAGGCACTATTGAAGGGGAAATAGCCTTTCTAACCCGGCTCCTTTTGCTACCAGGTAACCCCATGGGTGCTTTGCGTCGGCCAGTCCGGCCTGGTTTGCCGAAACCCCAACCGGGCACCATAAGCTCCATAGAGGCATTTGCAGCCTATGCGGCCAGTGAATGTCACTTATCGGAAAATACGGTGGCCGCATATCGCCGGGATTTACGACGCTTTTTTGAGTGGTTGGGGGAGCGGTCCATTGGAGGGTTAAAAATTGCCGATTTGGGCGATTATGCTGCTTGGTTGGGCCAGCAGGCTTTAGCCCCGGCCAGTATTGCTCGACATTTGGTTTCGCTGCGGGTCTTTTTCCGATATCTGCAACTGGAAGGTATCTTGCAAGAAAACCTGGCGGAGCTTTTGGGCAGCCAAAAAATCTGGGAGCGAATTCCTCGGGTGCTTACCCCTCAACAAGTGGAAAAGCTCTTGGAGGCCCCGGCCCCGCACGATCCTTTCTGGCGCCGGGATCGGGCCATATTGGAATTGCTCTATGCCACCGGGTGCCGGGTCTCCGAACTGGCCCACCTGCGCCTCCAAGACCTCCATTTGGACCAGGGCTATTGCCTCTGTCGGGGTAAAGGGGATAAAGAGCGGATGGTCCCGTTGGGTATCCGGGCCAAGGCCGCTGTGGAGGCGTATCTGGCGGAGGAACGGCCTCGGCTGGTAAAACCGGCTACTTCTCCAGAGGGGGCATCTGCCTGCTCATCTCTTCCGGTTGGTCCAGTCCGGGCCTGGGAATCTTCTCCGGGGGAAGGACCGCCATGGCTGTTTTTGTCCTCCCGGGGCCGACAGCTCCGACGAGAGAGAATTTGGGAGTTGGTCAAGCGGTATGCGCTGCGGGTCGGCGTCCCGGCTGACATCAGCCCGCATACCCTTCGCCATAGCTTTGCTACCCACATGTTAGCCGGCGGCGCCGATCTGCGAGTGGTCCAAGAGATGCTCGGCCATGCTAATATTACCACCACTCAAATTTATACCCATGTAGATCTGAACCGACTCAAAGCGATTCACAAGCGATTCCATCCGAGGGCCTAATCTCGACTTTTGCCAATTCTAGGGTCACCCCTCCAGAAGCAATTTCCCAACCCGTTATAAACACCGCAGTTACGAAGTTATATGAGCCAATACGATTTTCTACCTAAGTATGTAGAATAAAAGGAGTTATGAAAATTGGCAAAAGTCTTGCTCAGCGGGAATAGTTTAATCGAACAGAGAGCCCGGCATTGCACGAAGCCAGTCTGGTCGGGATAGTTAGCCTTCTTTTTTCCCCAATCCGGGGATAGTAAACGAGTAGATCACGGTAATGGCGCCGGTGGCTAGCAAACTAAATGGCATCCATTCGGTAGGGCGGAATACTTTGGCAGGTCCCACAGCATCCGGCCCAGCCATTAAAGAGTTCGGCGGGTCATGAATCCGCAGCACTGCCTGTTCGATTCCCAGACATTCTAGCCCTACGATAAAAAGAAAGATGCCTATTGCTTGGAAAAAGGCTCGCCACATCCTATTGCCTCCTGCTAGGCGCCGGTGGCTCCTGGAAATCCAGCCAAGATGTGCCCTCCTGGTACGTTGAAAGTCTCTTAGCGGAGGTTTCCCATTGTCCGAGGAGGCTATTGGCCCCCTAAGAAGGATCGACTTTATGTCTGGAGGGCTAAAGGGCGCCTAAAAAAGGTAATGTTATGCGTTTTAAATGAAGGAGGAGGTTTCGGGAACTTTGGCTTGGAAGCCGGTAGGAAAGTTATTCGGGATGATTTGGCTCCGTGGCAACTTTGGCCGATGGGAATCCAAAACCCACCAAAAGCCTGAAAAAGCCCCCCTATAGGCAACCGTGCTTATCAATCCGGCAGAAGATCTTTTCTCTACCGAGGGCTGGGTTTAGAAAAACGGGGGTTTAAAAAGTGGTGCGGATTATTCTCCATAGAGCAGAGGGATATTCAACCACCTATTGAAGGGGTGCATTAGAGCGGTTGGCCATTTCCCCGCCGCTCCAGAGGAGAAAGGCAAATTCCATGGTGAGAGATACATTTTTCCAGAAAGCAGAAGAAGGGGGGATTCAAGGGGAGAAGAGGATTGGAGTTATAAATACCAATTTTCCTAATCTCCGGGGTGTATATACCACCAAACCTATCCTGCCAGTTCCCCAGGTGATTCTCCAGAGGGAAGTACGCCATTTTCCTTAGAAAATAAGGACTTTCATACAAACTTAGCTATCTAGAGTTAGTTTTGGCTAGCGGATCCAATCCCCAAAGCCAATGGCCGAGGAAAAAAGCAAAAAAGGTAGCAAAAACTCCAGGATTGTGATTGTATTTTCGGTTCTGCCCAGGTATAATTCCAGCAGACAAGGCACTTGGTCCCTATAGTCGGCCAAGGAGCACGAAGGTGGAAAAACGGATCCTCTGTGTGGGCCAACTCCCTATGGGTTTGGCTGGAGAGCCGAGCGCGGCAGCCCAATCGGTACAATTGGTACCAGCTTCCCACCCGATCGAGGCTTTGAAGCGGCTTTATGGGGAATCATTTGAAGGGGTGTATGTCAGTTCAAAGTTCTTCCGAGAAGCGCTTCCGTTAGGCAAATTGCTTCAAAATGTCCAGATTCTGGATGCTTTGGCCGAGGGGGTGGTGTTATTAGACTCGGAGCTAAACATTGTTTGGGCCAATCAACGGTTTCGCCAATGGAGCCCACTGCCTAAGGTGGAGGGGGTCAATTTTTACACAGCTTTTGGCGAGCCGGAAATCTTAGGCCCGGATTATTCTCCTTTTAACAGCACCTTGGCTACCGGAGAGGCAAGTTACTGTCGGCTCCGCAGACGAGAGAACCGGTATTTTCAAGTTCACGCGGCTTTGCTTCCGGAATCGCAGCCCTCTAGCCTGTATCTGATCGTTACTGTCCGGGAGGTTACCGAAGAAGTTTTGCAGCAACAGAAATGGGATGCCATCCATCAGGCCGGCATGGAATTGGCTGAACTGAAACCAGAAGAAATTACCCAGATGTCCATCGAAGAGCGGGTGGAGCTGCTCAAAGCAAATATTCTTTATTATACCAAAGACGTGTTGCATTACGATGTGGTGGAGATTCGTTTGCTGGATCCCCAAACCGGCGAGCTTCGCCCGTTGTTGGCCGAGGGGATGGACCCGGAAGCGGCCCAACGAGTCCTCTACGCCCAACCCCAAGGCAATGGGGTTACTGGTTTTGTAGCGGCTACTGGAAAAAGTTATCTATGTGATAACACTGCCGAAGACCCCTTGTATCTGCCGGGAGTAAAGGGGGCGCGCAGTTCCATGACCGTTCCGCTGATTTTCGGCGATAGGGTTATCGGCACTTTTAATGTGGAAAGCCCTCAGGCCCATGCATTTACCGAAAGTGATCTTCAGTTTATGGAGATCTTTACCCGGCAGATTGCGGCCGCCTTAAATACATTGCAATTGCTAGCGGCCGAGAAGGCCTCCAGTTTAGAAGCCGTGCATGGGGCGATTGCTCTGCCGATGGACGAAATCCTCAACGATGCCGTTTATCTGCGGGAACACTGCACCGATCCGTCCTCTGAGGTAACGGAGCGAATCTGTCGGATTCTGCGCAACGCCCGGGATATCAAGCAATTGATTTATCAGGTCGGTCAGCAGATGTCGCCTACGGAAGCCCATCCGCTGCCGTTGCCTAGTCCAGAATATCCCTTGCTGAAAGGACGGAAGGTGCTGGTGGTGGATGCAGACAAAAACTCTCGGTCTCATGCGCATCGGTTGTTAGACCGCCTGGGTTGCCTAGTGGATACGGCTATCAACGGCGAATCGGGCCTTTGTCTGGTCCGGAGTATGCTTCCGGAGGGCGGCTATGACGTGGTGCTGGCAGATGACCGCCTTCCCGATATGAACGGTTATCAATTCATGAAACAACTGCGGGAGCTGGTCGGCGAACCGGTTCCTTTGATCCTGATGGTGCCGATTCTTACTTACGATGAGGATCATTCGATCATCCATGCGCGCCAAGAGGGGCTGAAAGCCGCCATCTTTAAACCGGTCGATCTAGACAAACTGCTCTCTGCTATCGAAAAGATCCTCACTCTCCGCACGCCCGTGGTTCAGACGGCATCGTAGTTTTTCGGTAACAGTTCAGCCGACTCCTCTACCAAGGCCTTCCTGCGAAACCAGCAGTCCAGGTTTTGTGCTAGTTTATTTGTTCTGGACTGCCGCTTGCGGGGCAGTGAGAGCCAAAGGCTTTGCTTGGATCAACCACGGGGGTTCTTCATTCGGCTGAATGGGTGCGTTTTTTGTATTGGGGAGTTTCTCCCGGCTTGGGAAGGGTTTTTTTAAAGTGGTGGAGCAGACGGGTGGTTTGAGGGGCTTTTGCCCTTCAGGGGTCCCGGTATCGGGGGGATAGTGCAGGGAGAAGTCCGGCCCACCTTTTCTTTTCTTTGGCATTTCCCTTTTAGCTCACTGCCAACGATTTCGGAGATCTTTTTGTCCACAAAATAGATAATATAAGCAAAATAGATAATTTTTGTCCCTCTTCCCGCGGGAAGATTATGGTTCTCCCAATCCGGAAGATCGGCAATTTGAGAAAACTTTTCTCAAAAAAGCGATTTTGACGGAAGTTTGGAAAATTCCAAGCCGATAAATTGTGCCGGATTACCACCCTCCCAGAGGTTTCCTTCCTCTATCTGTCTGGTTTGAGAATGGGAGGGAATAAACGGAGCGGCTTGTAGGCGGTTTTTGTTTTCAGGAAAGAAGGATGTAGGGCGATGAAAGAGCGGGATTGGCTTTTTGCTGGCTTGCTGGTAAGTGGTTTTCTGTTAGCCAGTTGGGGGGCGAGTGCCGATGCTCAGGGACCCCACCAAGGGCCTTGGTTGAATGCACCTGGTGCTGAGGAGGCAAGCAATTCGGCGGGAGGATGGCGTGCGAAACGGTCTGTAGGGGGGGCCATCCCCGCCCAAGCTAGCGTGGCCAAGGCATGGCCGGCCTCGGCTCAATCGGGTTCCGGAGCTTCGGCCTCTGGCGGTGGAAATGGTTCTGGGAGGGGGCAGGGGTTCTCCGCTTCGGCGCCGCCGGGTTTTTGGAGCCCGGCCGGGTTGAGCTCCCCAGGAACGCGGATTGCCCAACAGGCTGTCGGTACTCCTCGGCCGCCGACCGCAGTACCGAAACCTTCCCCGCTCAGCAGTTCTCTCAAAGCTGCACCGGGGCCCATTCCAGAAGCTCCGGGGACGTTCAACGGGGTTCCAAGCGCCCGGCCAGTGCCTCCGCCTTCTAGTCCAGAAGTCATCCCTCCTGGCCAACCTAGCCCCATCCCTCACCCGAGCGAAGAAATCCCTATGCCTTATCCCCAAAATGGAACCGTGCAAGAGGAGTATTATCCGGAGTATGCCGAGGGGCAATGGGAGGAACCTTGTTTTGGCCCGTGGTGGGGACCGGGTGCGTACTGGGGCTATCCGCTGTTTTACGGGCTGTTTCGGGATTTGACGTTTTTTGGGGGCGGCCATGCGTTTAAAGGGCCGGTCGATGGCGGAATTAACGCCAACTTTGGTCTGCATGAGGGGGTAAATTTTTCTGGTCCCTTGGGCGATCCATGGGGCGGGGGTTTCCAGATCGGCTTCCAGGCGGTGCATAGCAATTTCCGGGGCTACGCTCGGCGAATTTACGATGGTACGCTGGGAGCCACTCCTGTGTCCGAACCTCCGCTAGAGGTTCCCACCAATGGAGCCTGGGCCCAACACTCGTTTATTGTTAGTAACGGGGACCGGGATCAACTGTTCTTTACAGCGGGCCTGTTTCGGCGGGCCCCGATGGGCGGACTTCAATGGGGTGTGGTCTTCGACCTGATGCACGACGCCTACTATTACACCGCCGATTTAAAACAGCTCCGGGCCGAACTCAGCTTGGTTTGGCCTGGTTGGCGGGAGATCGGTTTCTGGGGCGCCTTTGGCGTAGGCAACGAACGGGTAACCGACCAGTTCCGCTACCGACGTCAGGACAACCAACAGGAGGCCACCTATCAGTTGGACTTCACCCTGGAACCGACCGATCAATTTAACTTCTTCTATCGGCAATACTTATCTAACGGGGGGGAAGGGCGATTGTGGATTGGCTTTACCAGCAATAGCGATTTTCTGTTTGGCGGCGATCTGTGGATTCCGCTTTCGGACTGCTTCGCCCTGCAACAGAGTTTTAACGTTCTGTTCCCCAAAGAGACCGGGGAAGCCACCCAGCGGGAACAGGCCTGGAGTATGATGATTCAGTTGGTTTGGTATCCAGGTCGGTCGGCCAGAGCAGGCCAATGCAATCTATTCCGGCCTTTGTTTGGAGTGGCAGACAACAGCACCTTCATGGTGGATCGGAAACCCAATCCCATCCAATAATTCTCTGGAGCCTCTGCTCAGAAGGGATAGGTCTGTTGGAGAAGGGATAGGTCTGTTGGAAATTTGAGGATTCTGCTGATTTGCCGATCCGTCGCGGGAAGGGCCTCGCCGAGGCCGCTCCAAAAGGGCGAAGAGTTCTGGCCAGCAACTCTTCGCCCTTTCCACTTGGGGTTTTTGAGCGGGTTGGCTCCCAAAGGGCATGAGCCGGTTGCCTGCCAAAACGTTTTTGCCCAAACGCCGGAGGGATAACTACCTCTCCGAAAAGGAGGGATGCTCCCACTGCCCTACATAAGAAAAAATGCGACTTCTAGGGGCAACCGATGCCTTCCGTGTCGATTCAGCCCCGCATTGGGGGCCCCCACAAGGGCACTGGGGCTTTCTGTTCTTTGCCGGAATAAAAAATCCCCTCCTGGATATGCGCGGACCGAAAATACTCTCGAGCTGGATTAGGGGGGCAGTTCTGCACCGATCCGTGAAATCTTTTGGGGGGCCTTTGTTCCAGAAAGATGGATGTTGCCGGATTTTAAACCGATTTTCCGAGCCGCACACTTTTAGGTGCCAATCGCGGCCCTGATGCTCATGGATTTTGTCGAATAGGAAGCGGGTTTCCTAGAGGGGACAAAACCCCCTGTAAATGGGGGTTTTGGGGGGAACTTCCACCCAAGGATATTTCAACCGAGGGAAATAGGGTTGCAGGTTTTTTAGGAGGATGCCCCCAAGTGTCCTTCCCGCGGAAGCGGGAATCCAGAGCGCAGAAATCCGTCGAAAAAACTGAATTCCTGCTTTCGCAGGAATCCCAGGTTGCATCATGCGGCGGAAAGGTTACCAAAAGGATGATTCCGTCCGGAAGAATGGCTCCCACCTCCAAAGGTGTGATAAGGATTTTTGAAAGCGGCTCGCCAAGGCTTTTTAAAAACCTCTCCATACTCGCCACTCACCTCTTGGAAAAAAGCCTATTGGAGGAGTATGATTAAAATTCTGGTATTTGTTAGATTTTCCTAGCCTGGCATGGGTCAGGTGTGTCTCCAATGGGGAATCGGTTCTTCAGGCTCCCAGGGATGGAATGGTTTTCCCCAGAAGAGGGGATATTCCTTGAACCACCCAAACTCTGGGAGTGGTGGGAGGGTCGATTCCTTGGAAGCTAGTTCTCTCTTCCCAAAGGCGGCCTCCTGAAGGATGCCCGATTCCTGCTTAGGCAGGGAGGAAATGAGAAGAGGGAGTAAGTGGAGAAGTGTTTTCAATCGGGTAGATAGTTACCATTTTCCAACCAGATAGGTGTGGATTGAGTTTTGTGCCGAAACGCTTCCTGGAGTGAGGATCCGAAAGTTTCGGTGGGCGGGAAGTTCTCAAGGAGAACCGATGCATGAAATTTGCAGACTTTGTGGTTCGGGAAGCGGTCCGAACGGATCTGAAAGCGGAAGACAAACCTGGAGTAATCCGGGAGATGGTGAAAGCCTTGGAAGAAGCAGGCAGCATAGATCCAACAGAAACCGAAAGCATTGTTAAGGCGATTTTGAAGCGGGAGGAATTGGGCAGTACCGGCATAGGCCGGGGTGTGGCGGTGCCGCATACGAAACATCCGAGCGTGCATCGACTGGTCGGTACGGTGGGGATCAGCCAGGAGGGGGTGGATTTTGACAGCCTGGATGGAGAAAAAGTGCATCTGTTTTTCTTGGTGATTTCTCCGCCGGATCGGCCTGGAGACCATCTTCGGGCATTGGAAAATATTTCCCTAAAACTGCGCAATGACACGTTCTGCCGGTTTTTGAAGCAGTCGAAGACCGCCGAGGATGTGCTCCAACTGCTCGACGAAGCGGACAATAATCAATTCGCCGGTTAAGCGAAAGGACCTCCCGGGGGCAGGATTGCCCGCTCTGGCAGGAGGGGAGATTGGGCAGTTGGGGGGAGCAAGAGGCTCTGAGGGGATTGGTTTTGCCGGTCGGCAGCTCGCATGGGGCCGGAAGATGGAGGGTTAGTCTTTCTAGAGCTGGGAGAGCAGCCAAAAGATGCAGGAACAGGGAAACCAACAGCTTCGTGTATCCCGTCAGGTCCGGATTCGGAATCCGGAGGGGATGCATTTGCGGGCGGTCAATTTGGTGATTCAGTTGGCCAGGCGGTTTCAATCGTCGATTACGGTAAGCAACCACAACCTGCGAGCCGATGCTAAAACCACCCCGATGCAACTGCTGGCCTTGGGCGCCCAACCCGGCGACGAACTTTCTATCGAAGCCATCGGACCGGATGCGCTGAAGGCGGTCGAGGCGATTGTGCGGTTGATTGAGAATCGGTTTGAGGAGTTGCCGCCAGAAGGTTGAAAGCGTTGTGTAGCGGGGCAACTAGAGCCCCTACGGCGCTGCTAGTCCCAGGCGGTGGGTTCCGGTGAGCCAGCCGGGGCAGGCTGAGCGTGGTTTGACAGGAAGGAAGCAACGAAGGTGCAGAAGTTACAAGGAATCCCGGTTTCTCCAGGGGTGGCTATTGGGGAAGCCTTAGTGTTGGATGCGGAAGGCTTCCGGATCCCGGAGCGGTTTGTCAGCCGGGATGCGGTGGCTGCGGAATTGGTCCGTTTGGAGCGGGCCGTTCAAGCGGCGGCCGAGGAACTGGCCCGCCATCGGGATACGATTACTCGAGAGTTAGGCCCCAAATATGGGGCCATCTTCGCCGCCCATCTGGAATTGCTTCAAGATGTGCAACTCCGGGAAGAGATCGAACACCTGATCCGTCAGGAGCACTACTCGGCCGAGTATGCGGTTAGTCGTGCTTTTCGGCGATATGCCCAGGCGTTTCAGCGGGTAACCAATCCCTACTTGGCCGAACGGGTCAACGATATTTATGACTTGGAGAAAGGAATCCTTCGGCACTTGTTAGGGCGACGTCGGGAGCAACTGTCCGATCTGAGTTCGCCGGTGCTGGTATTAGCGCATAATTTGACGCCCAGCGAGACGGCCAATCTAGACCGACGATTTGTGCGGGGTTTTGTGACCGAGGTAGGTGGGCCGGGCAGTCATACGGCCATTGTGGCTGCTGCTTTGGAAATCCCAGCGGTGGTGGGCACCGGGGCGTTTCTGACGGAGGTCTCCGGCGGCGATCTGGTGATCATCGACGGGCACAATGGGCTGGTGATTTTACATCCGGATGAACAGACGCTGGCTCGGTACCAGCATGAGGCGGAGCAAGCCCGAAGTTTAGCGGTTCGGCTTCAGAGTCTTCGAGACGTGCCGGCTCAAACGGCCGACGGCGTGCGAATTGAACTGATGGGCAACATTGAGTTTCCGTATGAAGTGGAACATTGTTTGGAGCGGGGGGCAGACGGGATCGGCCTGTATCGAACGGAATTTTTGTACCTTGGTTGCGAGACCGAGCCGGATGAACAAGCCCATTTCCAGGCCTATGCCCAGGTGGTCCGGGCGATGGGGGATCGGCCCGTGGTGATTCGGACGCTCGACCTGGGGGCTGATAAAGTTCCTTGCATCCAACGGACGGAAGAAGAGCGGAATCCCTTCCTGGGGCTGCGAAGCATCCGATTGGCACTGCGAAATATCCCGATGTTTCGTACCCAGTTGCGGGCTATCCTACGAGCCAGCGCCCTGGGCAATGTGCGGGTGATGTTTCCTCTGATTGCCACCCTTTTGGAGCTGCGGCAGGCCAAAATGATCCTGGCCGATGTGATGGAAGACCTGGCCGAGCATGGCATCCCGTTCAACCGAGATATTCCGGTAGGAATGATGGTGGAAGTGCCTTCGGCGGTGATGCTGATCGAGCGGTTTGTGGAGGAGGTGGATTTTTTAAGCAT
Organism: uncultured Thermoguttaceae bacterium; assembly: GCA_938042245.1. Classification (GTDB taxonomy): domain Bacteria; phylum Planctomycetota; class Planctomycetia; order Pirellulales; family Thermoguttaceae; genus JANXAQ01. The sequence continues at coordinate 34,541 of CALIRO010000041.1, read as the reverse complement.
AGGGACCAACGACCTGATTCAGTACACTTTAGCGGTGGATCGGACGAACAAGGATATGGTGGGCTTATACAATCCGACGGATCCGGCGGTGTTACGGCTGATTGTGATGACGATCGAGGCGGCAAAGAGAAAGGGGGTGCCGGTGAATTTATGCGGACAAATGTCTAGTAGTCCGATCTACACGATGCTGCTATTGGGCCTGGGCCTTCGGCAACTGAGTGTGGCTCCCAGTGCCATTCCAGAAATCAAACAAGTCTGCCGAAGCGTTCGCATCCCCCAATGCGAAGCGGTGGCCCAACGTGCCTTGAGCATGGATAATGCCCGAGACATCCGATCCTATCTCAAAGAGGAGTTAAGAAAATATGTGCCGGAACTGGCCGACTGAGCAAGACCTGGCTGATCTCACAATCCCCAAGGGCCTGATTGGTTGTCCGGTCGGCCGAGGGATTCCGGAGTTTCCTTTGCAGAGGTTGGTTGGTCGGAACGGCATCGGCCAACAGATGCTTCCCGAATTATGGATCGACCACGAGTGCGCATTCGTTTTGGCAAGCAGGGCGATTTACGGTGGCTAGGGCATCGGGATCTGGTCCGGCTTTGGGAGCGCACCTGCCGGCGGGCCGGACTGCGCTTGGCCCACTCCCAAGGCTTCCATCCCAAGCCGAAAATGAGTTTTCCCCTGGCCCTGGCCGTTGGCATCCTCTCTGTAGATGAAGTCATGGAAATCGAATTGGCCGAACCTTGCTCGCCAGAAGCGATCTGGGCTCAACTGACCACTCATGCCCCTGCCGGCTTGCAGGTCAAGCAGGTCGAGCTATTGCCTGCCGGAGTGCCTAAAGCCCGAGTCCGAGCGGTCCACTATCAGATGGCTATTCCTCCGGATCGGCAGGCGCAACTGACTCAGTGGATTGCCTGGTGGAATGCCCAAAGAGCCGACCCCCTCAAGCAGAAAGATTCGGGCTTATCGCCAGGGGTTCGGGCATTAGAGGCGATTCGACTGGAAGGGGGCCAATTGGAGTTTACGCTCCGGCCCTTGCCCCATGGGCTGCCCAATCCGCGCGATCTATTGAGGCAGCTCGGATTGGCCGACTTGGAAGCCCAAGGGGCGGTGTTGATCCGCAGCCAAGTGGAACTAGAACCTGCCAACTCGGCAGAGTCTGCTCGTGGCCGGTCCTAGGGGAACCACCTACCCACTTTGCCGGTCGAGAAAGCTTCTCCTATGAAAAAGGAAATGCTCATCAATGTGGCTCAGCCAGAAGAATGCCGCATCGCTATTGTAGAAAATGGAATACTGGAAGAGTTATACATTGAACGCACCGATCAAGAAAGTTATGTGGGCAATATTTACAAAGGGATCGTGGTAAACCTGGAACCGAGTATCCAGGCAGCATTTGTAGATTTCGGCGTAGGCCGGAACGGATTCCTCCACATCAGCGATGTGGAACCGGAATATTTTCGACTTGGCGGCTATGAGCCGACAGAGGCCTCCACTGGCCGACCATCCCAGGCCGAGGAAAACCCAAGTTCTTCCGGAGTCCGGGTGCGGGTGGCTCCTGGGATGCGGCCCAAGATAAAACCGCCTATCCAAGAGATCTTCCGCCGAGGCGACGAGGTACTGGTGCAGGTTATCAAAGAAGGCATTGGCGCCAAAGGTCCTACGCTTTCCACCTACATTAGCATTCCCGGCCGCTATCTTGTTCTGATGCCTCCGTTGGGCCGGGTGGGCGTATCGAGAAAAATAGAAGATGCGGATACTCGGCGGCGCTTGCGCCAACTGATGCAGGAGCTCAGTCCGCCGAAAGGATTGGGATTCATTGTGCGGACTGCTGGTGCCGACCGGACCAAAAAAGAACTTTCCCGGGATTTGGCCTATTTGATTCGCCTTTGGAAGGTAATTGTGCGGCGGATCAAACGGCTGCCGGCGCCGTCCACCATCTACGAAGAAAGCGATATGATCATAAGAACAATACGAGATATTTTTACATCAGACGTAACGGCCATTTATATCGACGAACCCAATGCCTACCACCGCGCCCGAGAATTCCTCCAACTGGTTATGCCTCGGTATGTGGGTCGGCTGCATCTGTACGAAGGCAAAGAGCCGCTCTTTTATAAATACGGTCTGGAAGAGGAAATCCAAAAAATTCATCAGCGGGTGGTCCCATTAAAGGAGGGCGGCTCGATTGTAATCGATCAAACCGAAGCCCTAGTGGCCATCGACGTCAATAGCGGCAGCTTCCGGGCCGACGATTCCGCCGAAGAAACCGCCTTCCAAATGAACCTCATTGCAGCTAAGGAGATAGCCCGCCAAATTCGACTCCGCGATCTGGGTGGAGTGATCGTCAACGACTTTATCGACATGCGCAAAGAGAAGCACCGTCGGGCGGTCGAACGCGCCTTGCGCGATGCGGTCAAACGGGACCGAGCCAGAACAAAAATCCTCCGAACCAGCCCTTTCGGCCTGATCGAGATGACCCGGCAACGGATTCGCCCGAGCCTCCGCAGCAGTATGTTTCGACAATGTCCTACCTGCCAGGGGGCCGGGGTGGTTAAAAGCGTGGAGAGTTTGGCGTTGGAAGTGATTCGGCTTTTGTTGGTGGCGGCCTGTCAGCCGGACATAACCCATGTGAAAGTCCATGTAGCCGAAGATGTTGCCGCCTTCCTGAATAATAAAAAACGCCGGGAACTCACCCGGATCGAGGACGAAGGCCACATGAGTATCCTCGTGCTAGGCCATAGCCATGTTCGCCCAGAACATTTGGTTTTAGAATGTCGAGATGCGGATGGCCGGGAAGTCCCCTTTCCTCCTCCGGGGCGGGCACACCCATGAGACTGCTTGGCATTACGGACTTGCACAGCGGGGTGGGTATGTTGGAGAGGATTTTGCAGCAGGCAGGGCCGGTGGATCTGGTCCTCCTGGGAGGGGATATTACCAACTTCGGTAGCCCCGAGGACGTGGAGGTTATCGTAAAAAAACTCCTCCAGGACGGTTTGGGAGTCCTGGCGGTGGCCGGCAATTGCGATTCCCCAGAAATCGAACACCGTCTGGAACAATTGGGCGTCTCATTGTATCGGCGGGGCGTAGTCCGAGACCAGGTCGGTTTTCAAGGCCTGTCGGCTATGCCCCCCTGGAAAAGCCGAATGTACCATTTCTCCGAAGATCAATTGGCCGACGACCTCCAGGAAGGCTACCGCCAACTCCAACAATACCAACTCGCCCCGGCCACCAGCTCCGGGGGGAGCCCGGCCCCGCAACCCGGCTGGAAAACGCATATCGTGCTCTCCCATGTACCGCCTAGGGATTGTAAACTGGACCGAACTTTCCTGGGCCGACATGTCGGGAGCCAAGCCCTCCGCCGATTCATCGACCAATTGCAGCCGGATTTAGTTATCTGCGGCCATATCCATGAAGGCCGGGGATTGGATCGGCTTGGCCGAACCTGGGTGCTCAACTGTGGCCCCGCAGCCGCTGGAAACTATGCATTGGTAGAAGTGGGTTCCCAAGTGCGTCTGCAGCTGCGCCGTGTGTAACCCAGCCCGAGTTTCCTTCCTTCGCCCTGCAACCTCCGAATTACCCACCCGATACGGTGTTGGAATCTGTTAGACTGAGTGTCCAGCCAGGGGATCGAAATACTCACTGTCTAACAGAGGCTGTTGCCTCCAAGGGGGCTTCCCTACAAAGTTGCCTATTGCGAATTTGGGGAATCTAGATAAAATAAGCAGTTTGTTGCCTTCAAGGCCTCCACCCAGTAATTTCCCCTCAGCAGTACCAGACTTGTTCTACCCAGCTATAGGGTATTGTGTTGGCAGAGCAACCGGTATGCAAGGAAAAGGGAGAGGCTTTGGCCCTTTGGGAGGGCTTCAAGCACCCCCTCAGCGGGACCCCTTGGAAAAAGTCGGTAGGTTGTGATAGGCTAATTAGTTGGGTCTGCGAGGATTGGTAAGCCGTGGGACATCTGGATTATTTACCCGGAACCTTTTTCGGTCCCTCGAATTTGGTGGCCCTGGTGCAACATCGGGCTTTGCACCAGCCGGACGACATCGCCTTCACCTACCTGCTCGATGGCGAAACGCAGGAAATCCACATCACCAACCGGGAACTAGATCGGCAGGCTCGGGCTCTTGGTGCCTGGCTGCAGCAGCATGGTCTGGTAGGGGAACGGGCGTTGTTGTTGTATCCGGCGGGGTTAGAGTTTATTGCCGCCTTTTTTGGGTGTTTATATGGGGGGGTGGTGGCCGTTCCCGTCTATCCGCCCCGGCGAAACCGCTCCTTGGCCCGAATCCAGGCTATTGCCAATGATGCGGAAGCGAAGGTAGCCCTGACGACCCAGGCGGTTTTAGAGCTGGTTCGGCCCATTGTAGAAGAAACGCCGGATTTAAAGCGTTTGACCTGGCTTGCCACCTGCCAGGTGCCTGCGGAGATGGCCGACCAGTGGGAAATGCCCGATGTGCACGGCGATACCTTGGCGTTTTTGCAATATACGTCTGGGTCCACCGGCACGCCAAAAGGAGTGATGCTGAATCATGCCAGCCTGCTGCACAACTCGGCCTTGATCGCCTATGCCTTTGAACACACCCGATCGGGCATTGGCGTGTTTTGGTTACCCAGTTATCACGATATGGGGCTGATCGGGGGGATTTTACAGCCATTGTATATGGGTCGGCCCAACATCCTGATGTCGCCGATGGCGTTTTTGCAACGGCCCTACCGTTGGCTGGCAGCGATTTCCCGCTACGGAAGCCAAATCCGAGGAACGGTAACCAGTGGCGGGCCCAATTTCGCTTATGATCTGTGTGTGGAAAAGATCAGCCCGGAACAGCGAAAACATCTGGATTTAAGCAAATGGGGGGTGGCATTCAACGGCTCCGAACCGGTCCGAGCCGAAACCATCGAACGCTTCTGCGAAGCCTTTGGGCCGTGTGGATTTCGGCCCGAGGCGTTTTATCCCTGTTACGGGTTGGCCGAGGCTACCCTGATTGTTTCCGGCGGTTATGCCAAAGAGCCGCCGGTCATCCGATATTACGACGCCCACCAGTTGTCAGTGGGTAAAGTGGCCCCTCGAAAGAGGGGGGAACCAGGGGCCCATGCGCTGGTCGGCTGCGGCAGTGCCCTATTGGATCAACGGATCGTCATCGCCGATCCGGATACAATGACCATGGCCCCGCCGGGTACCGTGGGGGAAATTTGGGTTCGAGGTCCCAGTGTGGCTTTGGGCTATTGGCGCCAACCGGAAGCCACCCAACAGACCTTCCAAGCCTATCTGAAAGATACCGGCGACGGACCCTTTCTGCGAACCGGCGACCTGGGATTCCTCGAAGACGGGGAGCTTTTCGTTACCGGCCGGATGAAAGATGTTATTATCATCCACGGCCTGAATCATTATCCGCAGGATATAGAGGCGACCGTGCAGCGTGCGCATCCTCGGCTTCGGCGAGACTGTGGGGCCGCCTTTACCGTGGAAGTCAACGGCCGGGAAAAGCTGGTCATCGTCCAAGAAGTAGAACGCCGTAAACAAGCCCAATGGGATGAAATTTTCCAGGCCATTCGCCGCGCCGTGGCCGCAGAACATGACCTGGTCGTCGAATCCATCCTGCTGCTTCGAGCCGGTAGCATCCCAAAGACCTCCAGCGGCAAAATCCAGCGCCATGCCTGCCGAACTGGCTATCTAGAAGGTACTCTGCAAGTAGTGGCCCGATGGGACAGCTCGGAGCGGACCGAGCCGACTCCTCGGATCCCCACTACGTCTAAACCAGGTCAGTTGACAGCCGTGGTTAGCAGCAGCGGAACGACTGAATCGGCCCCTCTAGATGCCAAGCCCTATCCTGCCAAGGAGCTCCCCCCTTCGCAAGCCACCGAATTGGCCGCCATATGCCCGGCGCCTGCTGCGGAGAAAGCTCCCGCCCAGAAAATGTCGGCTGATCCCACTAGCCGAGCGGTCTCGGTCTATTCTACCCCAGCGATGGCCGGGAATGTGGAAGGCGGCAACGGAGCAGAGATCGGTTCTGGGGCTACCAGATCGGTGGACCCGGCCAGCCGCCAACGGGTCATCCAAATCGTCCTGGAAGAAGTGCGCCGGGTCGCCCGGGAACGGGCCGACGGGCTTACCCTGGATAGCTCCATCCTCGAGCTGGGGATGGATTCCATCGAACGAATGGAAATCGTGGCCTCCTTGGAAGAACGGTTCGGAGGCCGATTCCCCCCGGAAATCCTGCCCGATCTGGTTACCTGCCGACAAGTCGTCGAAGCCGTCGAACAATACCTGGGCACTGAACCCCGGTCGGCCAGACCCGCAGCCAGCGAAACGACCATTCCAGAAGAATATTACCGCATCGAACAATTTCCTGAATACCGGAAGCTGCAAGAAAATTTCCGGCGGATGGAGGCCTTGGGCGTAGGCAACCCCTACTTTACGGTGCATGAAGGGATCACCAACGACCGGACCATCATCGGCGGCCGAGAGTATATCAACTATTCCAGCTACAACTACATCGGCGCTTCCGGCGATCCGGAAGTTATCCGGGCGGCCCAGGAGGCGGCAGCCAAATACGGCACCAGTGTGTCGGCCAGCCGTCTGGTCTCCGGCGAAAAACCCATCCACCGACAGCTCGAACAAGGTATTGCCCAACTGTTAGGAGTAGAGGATGCGGTGGTGTTTGTGGGCGGCCATGCTACCAATGAAACGGTCATCGGCCATCTATTCGGACCAGGGGACCTGATTCTGCACGACGCCCTGGCCCATAACAGCATCTTGCAGGGGGCAATTTTGTCTGGCGCCCGGCGTCGGCCTTTCCCGCACAACGATTGGCAAGCGGCCGACGAAATCCTCCGGCGCTACCGCCACGAATATCGCCGCGTGCTGATCGTCATCGAAGGCGTCTATAGCATGGACGGCGATATACCGGATTTACCCCGGTTTATCGAAGTCAAAGACCGCCATAAAGCGATCCTGATGATCGACGAGGCCCACTCCATAGGTACCATTGGCCCCCGAGGAAGGGGCATAAGCGATTATTTCGGCATTCCGGCCCCCCAAGTCGAAATCTGGATGGGTACCCTGAGCAAGACCTTCGGCAGTTGCGGCGGATATATTGCCGGCTCCAAGGCCTTGGTGGAATATCTGAAATATACTGCGCCCGGGTTTGTGTATAGTGTGGGGATGCCGCCGCCAGCAGCGGCAGCGGCCCTGGCCGCCCTGAAAATCCTCCAAACCCAGCCCCAGCGCTCCCAGCGGCTCCAAGAGCGAGCCAAATTGTTCCTCAGCCTGGCCAAACAGCGAGGCCTCAATACCGGCCTAAGCCATGATTCGCCCGTGGTGCCGGTCATTCTAGGCAATTCGGTGCATTGCCTGCTGCTTTCCCGGGCGTTGCGGGATCGGGGCATCAATGTGCAACCCATCCTTTATCCAGCCGTCGAAGAAAGCGCCGCCAGACTCCGCTTCTTCCTCACCTGCCTGCATACCGAAGAACAAATCCGCTATACGATCCAGGCCATCTGCGAAGAATTAGAAAAGATTCGGGCCAGTGCATTTGCAGAACCAAGAACTTCTGGATAGAATAAAAGAAAAGCCCCCACTAAACTGCTTGGAGTAAGCACCCACCTTTTGAGGGCTCTAGGAACCCAATAGGATCGCTGAGAGAAAGGAAATCTATCTGTTCAGAAAGGGAGCCACTGGCTAGGAGCAGCCGCCGGATGCCAGCCCCGGCGAAAACCCTACTGTAGGGTCATGCAATCTCCCCCTAACGGGATATGCTGCTCCGAAACGGTCATGGGCTGGCGTTAGGTTCTGGTAGAGGTAACTCCGTTGCTCACCGAGCAAGAAGTGGCACGTAGTTGGAGGAACCTATTTAACAGTCCTGATTTCGGCGAGGAGGCCTTCCGAAAAGCCGAAAAGCTGCTGGAAAACCTCCGACCGGAAAGCCCCCTTCGGCATCGGCTTGCTCAGGAGCTAGCCGAACTACGCCGACTCCGGTCCCAACGCAAACGCCAAGCAGCCCGGCAAAAAGTCTAGGCAGGGCACGGTCTCCAGGCGCCCAGCAGCTTCTGAGGGATCAGCCCAAAAATGATTTTGCTCTGGGCAGCCTACTAAAGCCCTTTCGTTGACCGGAAAGGCGGCCTCCATTGCTCTGCTGTTGGCGCCAACTTGGCGGGAGCCGGTTGGCAAAAGGCAAAGCCTTTGGTTTTCAACAAAAAGGCCCGGCTCTAGGCCGGGCCTTTTGCTTTCTCATCCTAATCCATTCCCAAAAAAGATCAGCCTGCTGGTTCGCTTTATCGGTTAATGTCCACGCCAAAGGTTAACCCATGCACGAAGGCATCCTCCTGATTGTTGGAGGTATCCATGCCCATTAGCGGCAACGTATAGTCAATCATATAGGGCGATCGGGCTATGCCATCCATCCACATACCAGTCCAGCCCACTCGCAAATTAATCGCCTTGGTGATCAGATACCGTAATTCCACCCGCAGTTCCACAATCGGAGCCCACTCATTCTGATATTCCGCCTGGGTAACCTTGGAACCAGGCCAAGCAGTGGGAAAGCCCACGGTGCCCGGAGTGGGTACCGTGAGATTGGATTCCAAATGCAAATTTTGCGAATTAAACCCGGCGGTAAATCGGCCCTCCGCGTTGAGCATCCAGCGACCGGCTAACTTAAAATAGCGAACCCCCAATTGCGGCCCGATCACATGATTTTCCGCTGACAAGCCCCAAACACTGCCGTCAAAGATGCCCCCAGTCCCTTGGAACCGAATTTGATCATCCAACTCTAAATAACGAACTCCTGCCAAGAACTCTAAGTATCCTCCACGCCGGAACATGTGTGAGCGGCGCAGATACTCCAATTCGACACTCCAAAAATCGGCCCGGTAGCTGACTTGTAAATTAGTGAATGTAACCGGCAAGGGACTAGTTACCGGCTCCTGGATCAAAGTCCACGTATCCGGATCCAACGGGTTTCCTACCACCCGATTTCCATAGCCCACAAGCCCTACCAATAGTCCCTCCGGATCGTCAAAGAACACCTCCACTTGATTAAAGGTTAAATATTGAGATTGATGCTGGAGATTGGAAAGACTAACCAAAATGCCATCATGCTGGCCCATCCAGCCGAACTCAAACCGCTCTCCCCAACTGGTCTTCCAATTCAAGTCGCTGGTATCACCCGTAGATCGGGTGGTATAGCCTTCTGTGGTATAGTAAATCCCCGGCGGAGGAAGATCGTCAGGATCGATCGGATAGTTAATCACTCGGGTGATCACAAACCGCTCCCCAGGCGCCCCAATGGTGGCCGCCTCCGGAGCCTGGATCCACCAATAAAGTTGATCATAGCAGAAGAAAAAGCCTTGGTTGGCTTCCCGTCCGCCCCCAAAAGCATCTAATCGGGGGGGAGCAAAAAGTTGCAAATCCCCGATTAACCCCTGGGCATGGGCTGCCGTGCCCACTAGCAACACCCCGGCCCAAAGCCCAGCCCGTTGTGTCAGTCGTTTCAGCGCCATAGTCTTCTCTACCTTGGAAGAGGGAATGTCCTAGCTCGCCTCAGACCCTCCGCTAGGCAGAAAGTCTGTCCGAAGTACCCTTGACGGTAGTATCGGACATATGGGTCCTACCAGTTGAGTAAGAAAGATAAGGGTTAGCAAAAACCCAGAGAACATCGCCAGAAGAGACACTATTTCAGGGGGGATAATTCCCCTCTTTAGTCGACATCAACCTCATTTCCCCCATTTTTGGTTCCTAATTAATACCCCCCAAAAGATGGTATTCCATGCATCTCCCCGGCCCCCCCAAACCATCTTCATTCCCTACCCCCTCCAGTTCCCCAGCATCCTACTTCTGCCGCCTCAGTTTGGTATGGGAAGTTTTTAGGGGGTTATGACCATGGCTGCCTGAACCCAAAATCGCCCCATTTTTCCCAAACCCCCTAAGTTCAAACAGCAACCCATCTTTGCTAGATGGACGTGCACCCCTCACAGAAAACAAATGGAAAGAGGTTTTCCTGAGGTCTGCAGGCCAAGCTATTTTATCCCCAGCTGAGAAAAGGTAGCTTCTCCAGTGGGGCGCAACGATTTCTTTTGTCCCTATGTGCCTAGGAAAGCAGTTCCTGCAATTGGGCCACGATTTCTTTCCGATGGACTCGCCATTGGCGGAGGCTGTCTCGGTCTCGGATGGTAACGGTACCGTCCTGTAGGGTTTGGCCATCGACGGTAATGCAGTAAGGGGTGCCAATCTCATCTTGACGGCGGTAGCGTCGGCCGACCGCTCCTTTTTCGTCGTAGAAGACATTCCAGTGAGGTTTTAGCTGGGCGTAGATTTGGCGGGCGATTTCCGGCATGCCATCCTTTTTGACCAGGGGGAAGACGGCCGCTTTCATGGGGGCCAATCGGGGATGGAGCCTTAAAACCACCCGTTTTTGCGGCACTCCGTGTTCATCCGGGGCTTCGTCTTCCGCGTAGGCTTCACACAGGAAAGCCAAGGCAGCCCGATCCGCCCCGGCTGATGGTTCCACCACATGGGGAATGTATTTCTCTCGGGTTTCGTCGTCAAAATAGCTAAGGTCTCGACCGCTGCCCCGATAGCGCGGTTTACCCTCCTCATCCAGTTCGAGCACCAATTGATCCCCTTGGCGAACGAGTTTGCCTTCCATGTGGCTTCGCAAATCAAAATCCCCCCGATGGGCAATGCCCTCCAATTCCCCAAACTCTCCCGGCGGCAAAAACGGAAAGGCATATTCGATGTCGGCCGTCCCGCAGGAATAATGGCTCAGCTCTTCCGGCGTGTGTTCCCGCAGCCGAAGTCGATCGCTGCCAAGTCCCAACTCCACGTACCACTGGAACCGCCGATTTCTCCAATACTGGTACCAGGCCCGGGAGGTACTCGGATGGCAGAAGAACTCGATTTCCATCTGTTCGAACTCTCGGCTTCGGAAGGTAAAATACCGAGGGGTGATTTCGTTCCGGAAGCTTTTGCCGATCTGGGCGATCCCGAAGGGGATTTTCACTCGGCTGCTATCTAGGACATTCTTGAAATTGACAAAGATGCCCTGGGCGGTTTCTGGCCGGAGGAAGCTTTTGCTTGCCTCGTCTTGCACCGGCCCCACATAGGTCTCAAACATTAGGTTGAACATCCGGGGGGGGGTGAGGGTGCCCAGGGTTTTGGCGTCCGGGCCGAGCACCTGCTGGAGATCCTGAACCTGGCTGAGCGGCTGCACAGGACCTAGCCACTCCAAATCTTCCGCATCTTTACTCCGAAGGTTGAAAAACCGCAGGGCCTTTTGCAGGGTGTCCTGTTCGGCCTCTTGCCCGACTGCTTCGGTAGCCACGAAAATCTTTTGCGCCCGGCACTGGACCCATCGGCCATAAACCTGATCGTATCGGTACCGGCGCTTCGACTCCCGGCAATCGACCATTAAATCGCAGAACAAGTCATAATGGCCGGAACATTTCCAAACTTGCGGATGCATGATGATGGTCGATTCTAGGCCCACCATGGCATAAGCAGATGGGGCGCCGGGCGGCACTTCCAGTTCGTTGTGGGCGGTTACCATATCATGCCACCAAGCCTCCCGGATATTCCGCTTTAGTTCCACGCCCAACGGCCCATAGTCCCAGAAGCCGTTCAGACCGCCGTAAATCTCGCTGGAAGGGAACAAAAATCCCCGCCGTTTGCACAACGCCACCAATTTTTCCATTTCCATCCGATCCACTCCCTGCTATTGCCTTCAGATAGCTCTGCCCATGCCGTCGGCAGAACCCCAATACCCGGACCCAACCTCTCGCATCCACAGAAACTCATTACTATAGCATCTCCGAGGCAAAAGCGTCTAGGGTGCGGAAGGCCCAGCTGCCTCCTGCTGCCCCGTCTATTAGACAGTAGGGATGTTGATTGGAAACTCCGACAAGCCAGTTCCGCAGAAGAACCTATAGTCCCCGTAGCCTTCTAGGTTGCAAAAAGAACGGCTGCGTTTCCGCCGGCTAAAAAACAGGCGATCAGGAACGATCCCCTGGCATTTCTCCCCCCCAGCAATACCAAACCACCTTGAGAGCACACTGCCCAGGGGTTTTCCACCGGGAAACATACTCCTTGTTGCACTCATTCCACCGGATCCAGGGGGATCATCCGAAACAGCGGGTTTGTGCTGTGGGCCTGGTGGATGATCTGGCGCATTTTTCGGACCATCTCCGAATGCTGGTCCGACACATCCATCTTTTCGCCGATGTCGTTGTCTAGGTTATATAGTTCCATGGGAGGGCCGATCCCGGCAGCGCCAAATCCGCCTCCTTTGCTATGGAGCCCCTGCATGACGCCTTTCCACGGCCCCATGCGCACCGCCAATTGCCCGCCGTAGCCGGGAAACTCCCAGTACAAATATTCATGCTGCTTCTGTTCTGCTGGTCGGCCTAGCAAGGTGGGGGCAAAGCTAATGCCGTCAATCCCAGCGGGCCGTTCCAAACCCACCAGCTCCGCCACCGTCGGCAAAATGTCCCAAAAGGCAGAAATATGATCAGTAGTACTACCAGCCGGGATTTTCCCAGGCCACCGCACGATCATCGGTACCCGAATGCCCCCCTCATACAGACTGCCTTTCAAGCCCCGAAGCGGGCCAACACTCTGGAAAAACTTCGCATCGACTTCCTTCGGCAGATGGGTCGTCCCATTGTCCGAACTGAAAAAGACAATCGTATCGTTTTCCAAGCCTAGTTCTTCTAACAGAGCTAGCAGTCGGCCCATATCCCGGTCCAATCGGCTGACCATCGCCGCATAGGCCGCCCGGGGTGTCCGATGCGGCGTGTAGCCGTTGCCGGTAAACGGCGTCTCCGGCCACAGGCCCAAATACGCCTTTACGTCTTCCTCCGGGATGTGCAAGGCCAGATGGACCAGGGGTGTCGTATAAAACAGAAAGAACGGCCTATCTTTGTTGTCCCGGATAAATTGTTCCGCCCGCCGAAGCATCCGATCCGGAGCGTAGTCTTTGCCCTGGAACGGGCGGTACGAGGCCGGGTCGTTCGGATTGGCGCCGGGCGGCAGCTTGGCATGGCCCGGAACCGGCGGATCGTTGTCCAACGGCACCTTCCGCCCATTCTCCCACAAATAAGCCGGATAATACGAATGAGCGTGCCGCTGGCAATTGTATCCGTAGAAAAGATCAAAACCTTGTCGGTTCGGATCACCCGAAGTGCCAAACTGGCCCAGCCCCCATTTGCCGATGCAGGCAGTCGCATACCCGGCCTTTTTCAACAGCTCGGCCAGGGTGATCTCTTCGTCGGGCAACGGCTGCTGGCCAGAAAACTCCGGCTCAATGCGGTAGCGATTTACCACCTCTTCGGGCAACTGCTTCATCTCTCGGTTATTCCGGATCGCAGCATGGCCGGTGTGTTTGCCCGTCAGCAGCACGCAGCGAGACGGAGCACAGACCGGACTGCCCGAATAATGCTGGGTAAATCGCATGCCTTGGCTGGCCAACCGGTCTAAGTGCGGGGTTTTGATCTTCTGCTGGCCGTAGCAGCCCAATTCCGCATAGCCCAGATCATCAGCCAGGATGAACAAGATGTTCGGGGGTCGCTTGGCCGGGCCTGCCGAGGCCGGTTCTCCCGCCGCTGCCCTTTGGCCTCCGCTAAACAGCCCCACAACCACTCCCACTGTCAACACCCCAACAGACCAAGCATTTTTTCTTCTCCAGCCCAGTTGGTTCCAAATGGGTTCTTTCATTTCTTGGCTCCTTTTTGAATGAATTTTGGGAATGAACTATTCGTACCACTTCAGGTGAATGGTGTACTCTGTCATTCCTGTGAAAGCAGATCCCGTTCTTTTTCGACGGATTTCTCCCATCTGGATTCCCGCTTCCGCGGGAATAACACTCTCAGGCGTTTTCTCTAAAAACCGGCAACTTCCTTCACTCGGCTGAAATGTTCCCCCAGTATATTTCACTGGTGCAACATCGCCGGAGAGTTTAGGGCCGAGGAATCGCTCCTTTCTCCCTTAAGGCAGTTCGACCACACGGATGTTTCGGAACCTGAGGTCGGTGGTGGGGTCGTGGCCTTGGATTTGCAAGGTGCCAGGTTCCAGGCGTCGGCCTTTGCGGGGGTTCGGATCGGCGGGCCGGGTGTCGGTCCAATCGGCTGTCTGGTAGCCGTTGACCCAGGTAGCCACATGCGGTCCATGGGCATGGATGGTCAGGGTAAACCACTGGAAATCGTCGGCCACGATGCGCCGGGCGTTTTGCCGACGGAAAATACCGCCGGTGCCGCAGTCTTTGGGCTTGTTTCGGTCGCCGTCCAGGAACCCATTATGAATTTGGCATTCATAACCGTTCATCATTTCGCCCGGAATGCAACGGAAAAACACCCCGGAGTTCAGGCCCTGACCGTTGACAAAGACCTCCAGTTGCAGGGTGAAGTCGGCGTATTGGCCTTCGGATTCCAGTTGGCCCCGGCCGCCTTGGACCCGAAGATAGCCTTCTGGGGTAACCGTGCATTTAGTGGGCGTCTGGGGATACGGTTTCCAGCCGGTCAGGTCTTTGCCGTTGAAGATGCTCCGAAGGCCAAGCGGTCGGAGCATGAGATTACGAAAAGCGGCTCGGCCGTTTTGCACGTGAAGGGCCAAATGGCCCCGGCGGATGGGCTTGGGGTCTTCATACTGGAGCACCTCTTGGCCATCGAGCCGGACCCGGATCGTCCCCCCCTCCAAAGTGGCTTCCAGACGGCGCCAACCGGGCTGCAAGTCCACTAGGTCCGCCTTCTTTCGGCCCCGAATGCTCCCGACAGGCCAACTGGCTTGCTCCTGGCAGGCCAACACCAAGGGATAACCCTCCTTGCTGGGCTGGTTGGGTTCAGAAGGAGTCCGGAGGAGCAACTCCACCTGGGCGCCGGGATCGGTCTGAAAATCTAGCCGGAGGATAAAATCAGCCCACTCCGTAGTGGAAATTAATATAGCTTTCGCCTTTGTTTGGACTGCTTCGGGTGCCTTGGTTTGTTCCGGCTGGACCTGGAGCAGTCCATCGACTACCTGCCAAGCCCCTGCCGGCATAGGCTGCCATCCAAACAGACTCTGCCCATCAAAGACCAAAAGCCATCCCTCGGCTACCTCCTGGGAAGTGAGGGTATTGGGTGGCATCGAACTTTGCCCGGCTTGAACAAGCCCCACCACCCACAGACATCCCCATCCAACCAACCCACTCCCATAAGAACGCCAAACCATATCGCTCTCCTTTCTCTGTACCTGTTTCTCTGTACCTGCTTCGGATTGGCCCGTCCAGATTCTCCCAAATAATGGCACACCGAACTTTGGAGAAACATCTCCACCTAACCAACCTGAAATTCCCACAGCACTTCAGCCGAATGAAGAAGCTGCCTGGTTAATCCGTGGAAAACCTTTGGGGTGTCCCTGCTGCAGAACCGCCAGTCCACAAAGCAGAAATCTTTCGAAAAACTTGCATTCTAAACTTGGATTCCTGCTACGGAGGAATGCCTTGGTACGCCATTCGGCGGAAGTGGTACGAATTCCCTCAATCGATTTTGAGATGGTATCCTTTAGTAGGTAAGCAACAAACCTGCCACCCCAGCAATATAACCAATCTTTCTTCAGGATTCCGTAGGAGGGGTTCAGCCGGCGTGGCTTTTTGCTGGAGGGTGGGAAGGCTGCCTTCCATTTGGAACCCATCCAAAAAGGCAATGACACACGCTTTTCACACCCTTATTGTTCCCAGCCGGTGGTGGATGATCAAGATTCCTTTTGGGGGGCTCTTCGTTTCGGCATTCCCAGGCCTCCCATCGGGCTTTCCGGAAAGTTATATTGATTTTCTTGACGAGACCAATTTCAGCAACCAAGGTTTTGCAGATTAGAACTAAACAGCCTGGGCAATAGGTATCATTGGATGGAAAGGTAGGAAGCGTAGGATTGAGGATGACCAGCCGATGAGGCCGACGCGGCTGGGAATAGTTATAATTTTGTTGAGAAAGTAGGAAGCAAAAGGGGGCCCGTAGCTCAGCGGTCAGAGCAGGGGACTCATAATCCCTTGGTCGGGGGTTCGAATCCCTCCGGGCCCACTGAATCTTTGCCCTATAAGCCAAGGGTGGGGAAGAACAACAGACCGTCTAGGCAGAAGGGACTCCTTGAGCATAGGGAACTTTGAGTACCGGCAAGCGGCGCCTCATGGAAGTTTCCAGATCGGGCTGCGCAATATCCTCCGAAGGATCCGATGGGCAGGGGGCAATTGTCTCCTAAAAATCAGGAAGACGAAAAGACCCTCACAAACAAAACAAGCCGGTCCGGATTTATACAGCTCCATTACCTATTAAAGGGACCTCTGAATCATTCAAAGGAGCTATTTTTGCACTATTTCGGAACCTTTGTCAATAGCCCCAACATATAGTGGCAGTGCCAACATTAGACTCCATAGATAGTGCCAAGCAACGGGAACCAATAGGCAAAGGAACGGATTGGATGTTCACAAAGTTCACGTAATGTTCAGGATTTTGCAAAGCTTCTTAAAAATAGGGAGGCAGAATACTTCCTTTCGGCGGAAATCTTCCGAGCAGGAGATGCTCTATGGGAAAAGTGGGCTGGGAGTAGGAAAGTGGCTGGGTCGGGTTGGAGCAGGCGGGCGATTGGGATGTACTTTTCGCTGGTAAAGCGATTGCAAGAGGTTTTCGTAGCCGGCGACGGTCTGCTGGATGGAGGCATGGGCCAAGACGTGCTGGCGGGCTAGATGGCCGATCCGGGATGCTTCTGCCGGATGGGCCAGGAGCCACAAAATCCGATCGGCCAGGCTCTGGGCGTGGCCGGGCGGAACCAGAAAACCGGTCTTTCCATCCTGGACGTTTTCGGGAATGCTGCCCACCCAGGTGGCCACCACGGGTTTGCCTGTGGCCATCGCTTCCAAAATGCTTAGCGGATTGGCTTCCATATGGGAGCTGAGCACAAAGACATCTAGGAGAGAAAGCACCTCTGGGACATCGGAGCGGTTGCCGGTAAAGCGGACCCGGTCGGCCAAGCCCAGATCGGCGGCCAGTTGCTGGAGGAAAGCCCGGCGCGGGCCGTCCCCAACCACCAAAAACAGGGCATCTGGCCGAGCTTGGGAGACCTGACGTGCAGCGGCCAGGAAAAGTTCATGGTTTTTCTCCGGCCGTAAAGCGGCCACGATGCCCACGACCGGTGCTGTGGGTGGAATGCCTAGGTTTTCCGCCAGAGAACTGCTTTTAGGGCGGGGTCGAAACCGCTGGGTATCGACGCCGTTGGGGATGACATAGATTCGGTCGGATGGGCAGCCTTCGTGCTCAGCCAAATAGCGGGCATGGGACTGAGCCACTGCGATAAAGGCGTCGGTCAGGGGGGCCAATTGGCGATTCAGCCATTCCACTCGATCCGGCAAACCGGTGGAATGCAAAGCGGAACAGATCACGGGCACCCCAGCCAACCAGGCGGCCAATCGGCCCCAAAACATTTTGTCGCCGCCGGTGCCGACGGTAACCACAGCGTCCACCTGCCGACGCCACATCAGACGCCCCAACCGGGGCAACACCCGCAGATCATACTTGTGAGCCAGTAGCCTGGTAAATGTGGGGATTTCCGTTGCCAGCAGTTCTCCTAATGGGCCGAGGTATTTCAGACAGCACAGCTCAGGCCGAAATCGCCGCCGATCCATCCGGCGCACTAGTTCGACCAACAGAGTTTCCGCTCCGCCCACAGGCATACAGGTAATGACAAACAGCACCCGGAGCGGACCACGATCTTCCAGGGGCAAAACAGGACGTCGGCAAAACAGGCGTCTCATGGCAATGGCTCCGGCGTGGAGGGTCGGCGAGCCATAAAAAACAACCAGGACCACCGGCCTAATTTGTCCAATAGTCCCTCTTGTAAAAGTTTTTTCTCTTCGGCGGTAAAGAGAGTTCCGGTCAGCAGGGCTCCTGCTACGACCAGCAGCAAAATGGCCAACGCCCCCGCAGGACCTGCCAATAAACTGACTGGCAATAGCAGCAGACCAAGCAAGGTTTTGTCGGGTCGAAATCCGAGTCGGGCGGTCCACAGGAGCGTCATTACCAGGGCGGCCAGATGGGCCAGGGAGGTTCCCACCACCAGGCCGGGCAATCCCCATCGGGGAAAGAACCAAATATTTAGATTGACATTAGTTGCCAATGCCAATGCTAAAGCCAGGGCGGCTAGATAGGGCTTTTCGGCGCACCAAAGATAATTTTGTGCCACCAGAGTCAGGCCAAACCAAATACAGTAGATCAGCGTGCCGGGCAGCACTTGTTGGCCTGCTTGGAATTTGTCGCCCAGAGCGGTATGAAATAGAAGCGGCGAACCGACAAGCAGCAGCGAAGCGACTCCTGTCATGCCTAGAGCCAGCAGTTTCAGGGCCAGCCGGAGCCGGTACCTTGCCCTCTGGAGCTCCGCGGCCTCCCAATCTGCACTCATGTACGGCAGGATCATGCTTGCAAGCATCTGGAAGAGCGAAAGGAGCAAAAGAGGCAACAGCCGAGCGGAATGATATTGTCCCACCAGCGTCAAAGCGGCATCGGAACCGCTAGGATTTAAATGGACAATTAAATATCTATCCACGATGGTAAAGAGATTGGTAGCAAGATTGATTATCCATACACTAAATGCCAATGGGAGCATCTCTCCCCAAAGTTCCGACGCCCTCAACCGAATCCTCTCCGCCGGCAATAACCTATAATTGCGCCGCACAATCCCTAACCCTATCCCCGCTGTCAATAGGTTGGACAGGGCATAGGCGGCCGTTACGGCCAGAGCGTCGCTGCGCCACCAAAGCAAAAGGGCCACCCCCAAGACGGCAAACAGTACACTGTTCAGAAAGAAAAGCAGGGCGGAAATCCGAGCATTTCGCAGACTGGTAAATAGCTCGGTTAAATAATTTAAGGTGATGATGCTGGCCAAGGTCCATGGCAAAAGCTCTGCCAACGGATCGGCGCCAGCAGCGGCGAAAAGAAGCCGATCGAGCCAGGCGTGGATGGCGAAAAGAACTATTGCGGCTATAGCAGTCAGAGCGGCACAGACCAAGGCGGTCTGGCGCAAAAAGGAGCGGAGTTGGGCTTGCCCGCGGTAGCGTTCGGCATATCGGCCAAACGCACCTGGCAAGGAGAAGATGACCAGGGGCGCTGCCAGATTTAAGAAGCTAAACAGAATTTCCCATTTTCCTAATTCTTCGGCGGGTAGATATCGGCAGAACCAAACCGCCCGCACAAAGCCGATCAACCGTTGCAGCCCAGCCAGCGTCAGGAAAATAGCCACCCCCCGAGCCACGGGATCTGGTCGGAAGGCCACTAAACTTTTTTCCAGTTCTCTATTCTCCAGAACTGATC
Source organism: uncultured Thermoguttaceae bacterium (assembly GCA_938042245.1). Classification (GTDB taxonomy): domain Bacteria; phylum Planctomycetota; class Planctomycetia; order Pirellulales; family Thermoguttaceae; genus JANXAQ01. The sequence continues at coordinate 15,229 of CALIRO010000041.1, read as the reverse complement.
CTGAACCGCCGGCGGTGAGGCAATCTCTCGTTATCGGGATAGGGGCATCCGTATCCACTTTTTCTACTGGAGTAGGATGATCGGATGTTTCTGAAACGGCGGCAGTACCACAGTATCTTGCTGCTGATAAATCTGTTCCTATTTCTTCCCCTTCTAGAATGCTTTCTCCTTCCTGAGCAGGTTGCCAACGTGACGCCGGAGAGTTGGCAACTCTCGGAAGCAGAAAAAGTTGGGGAAGTTCTTGGGATTGGTCGGCCATGGCTGGTTCATCCCATAGGCGGGTCCACCAGGTGGGGTAGTTCGGATTCCGCCGTCCGAAGGGGTAAAGGATCGAAGAACCTCCGGGGATCAAAAAGCAGGTGGTTTTTTACCCGCAAAAGCCAGCCGTCGGCTGGAATCCGCCGGATATGGAACCAATCCCGGCCCGGCAGGTTATAGACGCCGTAGGCGGAGCAGGCCGCCTCGTAGCCGGCTTGCCGGACCCATCGGAACGCCTCGGGATTTAAGTTTTTCAGCTGGCCAAACGGAAAGGCAAAATACCGCACCGGCCGATCCAGTATCTGTTCCAATTCCCGGCGGGACTGAAGGATTTCCTTTTTCAAAACGGCCGGGTCCGTAACTGCCCCTAAATCCCGATGGCTGTACGAATGGCAGCCGATCTCCAACCCGGCATCTGCCAGGCGCCGGAGTTCTTCCGGCCGGTGGACAGGCAAACAGTAACCGCTTGTCCGATCATGGGGAAACGGACAGCCAGATTGCAACTGTTCGACAGTAACAAAATATGTACAGGGAATCTTTTGTTCCAATAGCCAGGGCAGGGCAAACCGAGCATTGTCGGCATAGCCGTCATCGAAGCTGATGTGGACGGCAGGTTGGTAACTGGTCCGTTCCCGAAGCCGACGTTGCACCTCGGCCAAGCTAATCAGTTCAAATCGTCGCCGGAGCCAGTGGATTTGTTGGCAAAACACATCAGTAGGGCAGGTCCAGGGAGTCAGATCATGGTCGGCCACCCGATGGTACACCACTACCCCAATCGGGCATCGGCCTTGTCGAGCCAACAGCCAGCCAGAGCTTGCCCTTATCGGCCAAGTCCCATAATAATAGATGGGCACTAGCCACCGTTTCAACCAGTGCATCAGTCCACATCCTTTGCTGAAAGCGACGTGGCTTGTTCCAGAGGCTCTTGTGGGATTGCGGATAGAAGGGCAGCCGGTTGGGCCGATCGGCCGCCTGCTTGTTCCAATATTCCTAATTCCTGGACTTGTACTTCAGGTAACTCCGCCGAGTGCTCCGAGGCGCTGTGGCCGGAGGGCGCTAGGGGGTTTGCATTTCGGCCTAACCAGCGTCGGAGCCAACGGTTCAGTCTCCGTGCCGTCCGATAGAAGCCATAGCGCCAATGGGCGGCGGTATGCGGAGCCACTATCCAGAAGGTTTCGGCAGGCCGAGGCTGCGCCCGCCAATGGGCCTTATACGGCTCGTCGCCCCGGAGGAAATCGAATTCCCGATAGCCAATTTCGATAGCTCGGCGGATCGTGGCCATGTGGAGCCACTCGCCCGGCGAAGGGCACTGCTCGCTCGGGGCCATGCCGGATTGATAGGCATAGATGGTTTTATCCCCTCGGAGGTGATATTCCGCGGCTACCGGTTGACCATCGACTTCGAGCCAATGCAGTTCCAGCAGCCCGGCGGCCAGAAGTTCCGGGGCCAGTTGGCGATGAAACGTTTCGAAGCGGCTGGAGACAAAGCAGTCCGGCTGGCCGAGGTGCCGACGCCGCTGCCGATGCAAGGCCACCAACAGATCCATCGCCCCAGGAAGTTGTTCTGGCTGGCTGACGGTATGGAACACGGCCCGGCCAGTGGCAAAAAACCTCTTGTCGATCCGCCGGAGCCGAATCCGATGCGACCGGGAGAGCATCTGTAAAAATGCTTCCCATGTCGGCGGCAGCTCAATAACCCAACAATGCCCTGCAGGGGTCCGATCGACCCAGCAGCCCCGCTTGGCCATGGCTTTTGCCAAAGCCTCTACCGCCGGGTCTTTGCTATCCACATCAGCCAGCTCTAGCAGGTGCCAGGACCCTGGGCAGGCCGAACCCTCGGCTAGGGAAATCCCGTTGGCAGCCCAATCCATTCCGTTGTTACCCCTGTGGATCAGAGAGTCTGGCTGACCTGATGGACCGGTTAGGCTGGCTAGGAGCGATTGGGCCAGTGCTTCGACCACTCGGCTCTCTTGGCCGGACTGACAGAGAATGCTCAGGTGGTCCGAACAAACTTCGCCGTCGCCCAAAAAGCGGATCACCCGGCCGCGAAACGCCGACCGCTGCAGATACCATGGCGCCAGACCGATCACCTCTCCTGACGGATCTTTGACCAGGCCGACAAAAAGAGACCGCTGGCCCTGTGTCGGCTGGCCATAATGCCGCCACCACCCGGCCAACCACTCCCATCGCCGAAACGGCACGCAGCCAGCCAGCCGATTCCACGTCTCAGCATACCGGAGCAATTGGTCCCAACAAGTTAACCATTCTACAACGAATTGCATACGGTTGGTTCCTTTTTTAGGCCGGGCGCAGAACCTGCCTCTCTCCTCCTGCATGGAGCTTTTGCTTTGCTCTTGGAGCTGCTGCGGGTGAAGGAAAGGAAACGATCGTTTTCTTTTGAAAATCTCTGTTATCCTTTGGCAAATGCAATGTTTCTGGCCGGAATTCCCTTCTCAGGAAATTTTTTTTTCTTTCCGCAAAGTGCGTCTTTTCGGTATATCTGGTACAGCTTGCATTTCGCGGCTAGCCTTCAACGGGCAGACACGTTCCCATGAAGCGGTAGAGGAGCCTCCGACGGTTCGGTTACCTGGGGCAATAGAATGGCTTATGTTTCCAAAGAGCACCCGATGCACTGAACTAGGCCGACCGAGAAACTAGCTGGGATTCCTCCGGGGTTTTCTAACATTTCCGTCCAGTGAAGTCGGTTTGCCGTTTTTAGGGAGAACGCCCCCCGATTGTCACTGCCGCGTAGGTGGCAGTCCGGAGAGGAGAAATCCATCGAAAGAACCGGATTCCTGATTTCCCAGCAAGGAGAGGTTGCAGCAATCGTCTGAAATGTGACGGGGTTTTTACCCCTTTGCCCAACGGCCTGTGGTGTATGGAACTGATTATTGGGATAAGCATCCTAGCAGTCCTATTGTGGGGGTTGATCTGGTGCCTCCAGGGGGACTTGGTGTTAGGCGCTTTAGGGGTGGTAATTACTGGCGCCTGCCTGGGCCATCCGTTTTGGAAGACGGATCTCGGGCCCGTGCCGGTCAGCTTGGATCGGATTGCTTTGGCGGGGCTGCTGGTGGCCTATCTGCTGCAGTGGCGTCTAGGCCGAACCGATCCCAAACCGATCGGAGCGGCGGACCGCTGGCTTTTCGGGCTGTTGCTGGTCGGCACGGCCAGTTTCCTTTTGACCGGCTTTCCGCCGGAGAAGCTGGGCGAAGGATCGGCCCTATGGCGGTTGGTTGCCGGGTATCTGATTCCTGGGATACTTTATTGGGTGGCTCGGCAGGCGCCGATGGAGCATCGGAGGGTGCGGCGGGTCTGGGCCGTTCTAGGCGGGTTGGGCGTTTATCTAGCTTTAAGCGGCATTCTCGAACGGACCGGCCAATGGCAGTGGGTTTGGCCCCCGCATATCGCTAATCCAGAGGTGGGGCTGCATTTCGGCCGGGCCAGAGGACCGATGGTCCATGCCGTCAGTTTTGGGCTGTATTTGGTGGTTTGTTGGTTGGCGGGCGGCGTTTGGGCCTTTAGCCGAGCTCGTTTTGCCCGCCTGCTATTTTTAACGGGGGTCCCTTTTTTCGTTGCCGCCCTGGTTTTTAGCTATACCCGGAGCGTTTGGTTGGGCGCTGCATTAGCCGCCTTGGTCCTGATTGCGGTGGGGCTGCAGGGGCGTCTCCGGATCGTAGCTTTGGCGGCTCTGGTGGGTCTAGGAGCAGCGGTCGCCTTAGGCAATTTGGATCGGCTCGTAGCTTTCCAACGAGAGGGCTCCGCCGCGGAAACCGCCCAGAGCGTGCAGATGCGCGGCGCTTTTGCCTACGTGTCGTGGAAGATGTTTTTAGATCGGCCGGTCTTCGGTTTCGGCTTCGGACGGTTCCCAGAGGCCGAGCTGCCGTATTTAACCGACCGGCAAACAGACTTGCCCCTAGAGTCTATCCGAGGATATGTTCATCACAATACCTTTTTGAGTCTTCTGACGGAAACCGGGCTGGTAGGGTTGGGGCTATTTTTGGGCCTTTTGATGGCCTGGGCTGTGGCAGCTTGGCGACTATGGCGCACTTGGCAGGCCGCCTCTTGGGCCAGAGCACAAGGTTTGCTGATGCTAGCCGTCTTGGCCCTCTATCTGCCTCAGGCCATGTTCCACGAAATGAGCTATCTGCCGTCGGACCAGGCCCTGGTGTTTTTCCTTGCCGGGCTGACCATTGGCCTGTATCGCACCGTCGCCCGAACTTGCCCGCAGATCTTGCCTCCAGCAAATGCTCGATAGAGGCCCGAACAAAAGGCCCTCGAACGGTTCCACCCTCTTTCCCAGGCCCCCTCCCACGAAAAGTCTCTTTGTGAAAGGCTCTCTCGTCTCCCCAATAAAGAGAAAAAACCCGGCCATTTTCCTGCGGGCAGAGATCTTATTGCTGGTCCATCACCTCGATCTTCAGCCCTTGGCCCAGCACATTGAGCACTGGCAGGAAGGCGGAAAAGGCGCTGGCGCCGTGCAGATGGCTGTGTGCAAGCAGGATGTGGGCTCCTCCGATGCCGCCCTCGGCCAACGTGGCGTCAAAAGCGATCCATCGCTCATCCACATAAAGTTCATTCCACATATGGTAGTAGAATTTGTCCTCCTGATAGACCAACCCGATGGCCACCCGGGCCGGTATCCCTACCGCTCGGGCCAAGGCGGCCAGCAGCACGGCATGTTCGGTGCAATCGCCCTCCCGGGTTTCCAGCACCTCCAGGGCCGAAGCAAATGCAGTGGAAAAATTTTTACTCTTCAAATAGCTGTGTACAAACCGTTCCAATGCCAATGCCTTCTGCCGATCGGTTTTCTCTTGGCCCACCGCCTCCTGCGCTAAGGCTACAATGCGGGGGTGATCCGATTGGATGAAACTGTTCGGCTGGATGTCGGAGGCGGTAGGCGGATCATAGGCCGAGCCACCTTTGGGCGGCGGCAATGCCGGCCGGGAGGCCCAGACAGTCAGTTCGACTGTATGCTCATCCACCAGCCGAACCTCTTGGTAAGGCGTCTGCGGAAACACCTTGGCCGGATTCCCCCGCTCCAAATGAACTCGGTAGCGAACTCGGTTTGTCTGATGAGGGCGAACCAATCGGGGCTGCACCAGAATGGCCTGATCCAAAGCGAGGTCCAATTTTTCCCACCCCGCCGCGTCTTGGGCCAACTGCGGGCTGGTAGCGAGCATTTCCGCATTCATGGCTTGGCTATGGACTTTGAGGGCCATTCCCGTGGCATCCACCCAGTAGGTATCTTGGAAGGTTTGGCCGGTGGGCAGTCGGGTGGTGGCTTCGATCCGCAGAAGCCGAAACTGCCCCCCTGGCAGCTCTACCGTCTCCTCCTGCAACGCCCGCAGTTCGATGCTGGCCACCTGCTGCACCACCGGAATCAATGCCTGCAAGGTGCGGGTTTGGCCCGGCTTCATCGGCCAACGCACCAAGCTCAGCTCCACCGCATGAAACCCGCCATATTCCGGCTTCCAAGCAATGGCCATTTCCTCCGGTTTGCCTTGGGTGGTGGTCGTCAGGATCAATTGATTGCCTTCAACCCGGCCTTCGGTGCGGATGGTTGTGCCTGCCTGGATCATCTGGCTGCCAAGTTCCACTACGGTTCCGTCGGGCGTGGTCAGATCAAAAAAACGTATCTCCATCACCAGCGGGGTACCGCTCCGATGCACCCGGAGCTGACTATAACTTTCGCTTCGAACGGCCGGTTGGCCTTGGTGTTGGACCGGCTGGATGCGCGTGTGCTGATAGCCTACCTTCGCCCCCAGGATGGAGACACGATACCAGCACTCTCGTTCCACCAAAGGGGCAGCGCTGGCAGAAGGAGCTTTCCACAGGTTCGCTTTCTGGCTACTACCGAATTCGGACAATCTCTCTATAAAACCCTGAGCACTGGGGGTTTCGGAGGCTTTCTCCTTCTGACAGCCCACGCCCAGCCCCAGCAAAAGGCTCCCCACCAACAGCCTGGCTGTGAACCCTGGCCAGCTAACCCTCGTAGCCCAACATAGAGACACCTTCTGGGAATCTGCCGCCACCATCCAAACTTCCTTTTGGAGAAACTGCAAAACGGAGAGCAACTTTTCTTTCAAGATCGAATCCTTCAATATACCCTGATTGCCCATGGTTCGGCAAACCACGGTGAGACTCTCTCCAAAAATCCATTTGCTCGATTAGGGAAAGGGAATTCTTGGCAGCGGGGCCAGTCGGTGGAACCTTTTTGGGAAGCAGTGTCTGGAGCAATGGGCAGAGTGGCTGACAATCTACGGCGATGCAGACCGCCCGGCAATTGAGGTCTAAAAAGGTTTCTGGGGCACCCAGCCGAACGGCCGGCAATCTCCGACAACCTTCGGAAGGGGAATTCCGGCGCCGCCTCTTGGTGGGCTGCCGGCTGCCTCTACAGCCCCTTGGAGCCGTTTTGCCAAGCTAATTCCACCCTTCTATCTGCAGACCAAGGATTCCATTTAAGGAAAAGTTCCTCTGCCTGACATGCATAGAACTTTAGGCTGGAAAAAACTTCTGCGGAAATTCCAAAAACGGGGCTCTTCGGCACTGGGGGAGTGCTAGATTTTTCAAAACCCTTGCTGGAAAAGGGCTAGGGAAGTTGTTGTTGGGAGCCACTCGACGGAGCTGTGGCTGGTGCAGAAAAATCGGTTGTAGCGACAGGAGGGGATTTATCGGTTTTGACAGCCCATCCACTCCAGGGGGTATCTGCCCTGGCTTGGCAGTTTTCCTTCCCGGATGGGCGATAACCTACAGTTGAATGGGAGCCAACAGGCGCCCGCCTTTGCAGACTGAGAAGAAACTCAGATGGGATTTCTTGAGAGGTTAGTTCGCCGAATACTTCGCGAGGGGACCATGTCTCCAGGTACTAGCAGCTTTGAGCACTTAAGCGAAGAGGAACTCGAGGCCCACATGCGGGTGGCTCGGTACGGAGAGTTTGTCTTGACCGATGCGGTACGCCCCTCCTACGATCTCCAAGTGGTCCCCTGCCAAGGGTACCGCCACGATCGTTACCGGGACGAACAGGCCCATATTGATGTGCCCGTCCTTATGGCCGCCGTCTCTTGTGAATGCATCTTTGAGACCTTCCTGGACCTGCTTGACCCGCTCGGCATGGTGGTCGATGTCGTCCTGGAAAGCAGCCACCACCAAAAACGCCAACGTCATACGGACTTCTATCGGGAACATATCGACCTACCGGTCCTGAAAAGCATCTTTTACGATTACGAAGACCTTTTGGTTAATGACGGTTGCACTGGTGTAGCAGTTTTGAACCCGGCCATCCCCTTGGAAGTCCAGTTCGACGAACATAAACTGTTGATCATGTATGGCGAAGACCTGGCCGACTTCGAACATCTCCTCCAGCAGCACGGCGTGCGCCGGGACGAAACCATCCGCTTTATCACCGAAGCCGAACATGTTCATTCCTCTAGCGACACCTATGCCCAACAGTTTGAGGAGCTGAAATTTCGGTTGGGTATCGATAGCTACGACTACGCCGGACGCTTCTAATCCGCACCGCCGCTCCCGCATCCCCTGGCGCTACCGTCCAAGCTCCTCCGCCTTCTGTGCGGGCACCTTGTCATCTCTCTCTACACCACCTCCGAGCCTCCCGCTTTCTGACTGGAAAAACATCCCCGCTTCGGGCAAAATGGTGTGGGTTAGCTAATGTTTTCTAAAGGAGTAACCCATGCGGTATTCCCATTCTCTGGCGTTGGGTGTTCTTCGCTCTTGGGGCCGCCGTGCTGTTGGATCGCTGCTGCTCCCTCGAAACAGATTGGAGCTGGTAAGATCAAGGACATCGGCGCTGGTAGCAACATGGTTTGTCTTGCTGTTGGGTTTGGTTTGCCCTAGTGCAGCTCAAATGCCAGCGGATTGGAAATCCCTTTGGCAGCAGCCGACCCTGGCAGATCGACCATTGCAGATTGTGCACGCCCTAGGGCCCCAGATGGTAGCGGCGGATGCGGTGGCTCAAATCCTTCAGCAATTTGCCCAGCAACCCCAGACCGACGAAGGCCTGGCCTATTATCTGCGTCGAGGGCGGGGCGGCCTGGTCTGTAACGTCAACTTCCAGAACTATCTAACCTCCGAAGACCACTGGAAAACCCTCATCCAGGCCGTCGCCGACTGCGCCCGTCTGGGCATGCCCGTATGGATTTACGACGAAAAAGGCTATCCGAGCGGAGCGGCCGGCGGCTTGGTTCTTCAAGACCATCCCGACTTGGAGGCCCTGGTCTTGGCCAGAGACCCAACCGGCAAGCCAGAGTTCTTTCTCCGTCGGGCTTTTGAGCATACTCATGCCGCCCATAACTATCATGCCGTACGCCGCTATCCAAATCTTTTGGACGGCCGGGCAGCCGCCCGCTTTATCCAGCTTACCCACCAGGCCTATTACACCCGGCTGAAAGAGCATTTCGGCAAAACCATTGTTGCTTTTTTCACCGATGAACCTTCGCTCATGGCAGTCGATCTCGGTCCCATCCCCGAACCAGCCGGCAGTAAAGTCCCGGTTCAGGATAAGCCAGACCCTAATGTGCCGAAGTTGCCCACCGTCCCCTGGTGCGACGATCTGGAAGCGGTCTATCGCCAGCGATGGCAGGAGGAGTTGAAACCGCACGTAAAGAGCCTGTTTGAAGGGGACCAGCCCGACGACCGCCGCATCCGACGCCCATTTTGGGCTACCATAGCCGACCTTTTGGCCGATCGCTATTTCGGCCAGTTGCAGCAGTGGTGCCAACAGCACGGCGTGGCTTCCTCCGGCCACAACCTGGCCGAGGAGACCATCCTCCTTCATGTGCCCCTTTATGGCAACGGGCTGAAGGCCATTGCTCGGATGGATATCCCGGGCCTGGACCTGTTAACCTCCGATCCGGACAGCGTCCAGCAGTCGGTTCATTGGATGACTACGGCCATGCCGGTATCGGCGGCTCTGTTGGAAGGCCGTCGATGCGTCATGACCGAAGTAAGCGACTTTACCCAAAAGATGTTCGGTTCCGGACCAGTCGGATTGGCTCAGATGCAGGCGGTGGCCGGTTGGCAAGCCGCCTGGGGTGTAACCGAATTTACACTCTACTACCACCCCGCCGACCGCTCCGTAGAGGAAAATTGGCAATACGGCCAATTTGTCGGCCGACTCAACAGCATCTTGAAGCCCGCTCTGCCTAAACCAGAAGTGGCTCTCTATTATCCAATCTATGACCTATGGGCGGAATATCGGCCGGTGGCGGGACTCTGGCGCAACTGGCCCGGCACGCCCAAAAGCCAACAGGTTATCGGGTCCTTCTATCGCCTCGGACAATCGCTACATCAGCGGCAGATCCCCTTTGTCCTGATCGACCATGAGTACCTGCAAAAAGCGGACGTGACCGAGGCCGGCCTGTTGAAGATCGGCTCGCTGGAACTAAAAACCCTCTTGTGCCCGGCGGGCGTCCAGTGGCCGGATGGAATTCAGCCCCGACTGGAAGCCTTTCAACAAAAGGGCGGTCGCCTCCTCCAGGACCTGCCCGATCGGCCCATCAGCCAGGCCAATATTCAAGAGCTTCTCCAACCGGCCGTTCGCCTGGCGCCTGCCACCTCTTGGCTCACCTTGGGCCGATTCACCCGGGATCAACACACCATCTTCATCCTGGTCAACATGGGCAAACAGCCCTACCAAGGCTTCCTCGAAGGTGTGCCGCCCGGCCCATGGACCCAGTTGGACCCGGCCACCGGCAAAATTGAACAAATAGCCACCGCCCCGCAGGGCCTGCCCATCCGCCTCCAACCCTACCAGACCCTCCTTTGGGTCCACTAGAACGGTCCCTACTGCTACCGCATCCGTCTGCTATTGGCGATGTGAGGTTGGTATGGAGCGCCGGCGTCCCGGCCGCAACCTCCTCAAAACGTACCTGCCCTATTACCGGCACGAGGGGAAAGTCGAAAGTCCACAGGACAGGGAGAATGAACTGGGCAGCAAGCAGTGGAGGTTGGGCTCAGAAGCCTACCCGGCCGCAAGCCGCCGTTCCGTGTTAGCTTACTATCTTCCTGAGACCTGCCGATTTCTCTGAGCGGCCGGTACGCTGTCTTTTATCAGCGCTGAGGGGTTAGCCCGCCGAGTTCCGCAGTACCTGCTGATTCTTCCACCACCGGAGGATCTGTTCCGGCGTCTTGGCATCTGGAAACCGATAGCCGTGCAGTTTGTATTTGGCGAGGATCGGTTCCTCGGCAGGCTGAAGGCCATGGGCCTGGGGCGTCTGGTGATGGCGCTGCAGGAGCAGAGCGGCGGCAGTAGCCCCTAGTTGAGCTGGCCGAGCCTCCGACGAACTCCACGGTGTTTCCCCATCCGCTTTCGCTCCTAAAATGTTTCTTCCGGTAGGTTGGATCGGGGGCGGGGGGGCGAGTTCCAACGGGGTGTTTTCCACCGAATGGGAAGCAAACTTTCCCCCCGCATCCGGCAGTCGAAGTGGATCCGGCCGGGGCACAACTTCTGCTAGCCAATCATCCACTTCCGGCCAAGGGTCTCTAGCGGCAATGGCCAAGGCGGCAATCCAACCCCATGCATACGGCGATTGGACCGTAGGGGGCAAGATGCGCTGTTTGGCCAACGCTTCCAACAGGCCCGGGGCGGCCTCTTGGGTCCCTCGCTCCGCAAGGATAATACACAAAAGTCCATGCCGACTGGAGCACCCTATCCCCCCCTCCTCTTGGCCGCCTAACCGAAGGTTTTCTCCTTCTCCTGCTACCGGCGGTGCCGTCTGCCATTGGCCTTCTTCGACCGGCTCGTCAGGCATCCTGCACAGAAACTGAGAAGCAAAACGGCTGACTTCTTTGGGTTCCAACTGCCGCAACAGCAGAATTTCTCTCACCGAAAGCGGCTCTCGGCGCTGGAGGTAATATTGACAGGTCCGTTGGGTGATCTCAGCCAGGCGCTGGCGCATGTCTCGCTGCACCAGATACTCATAGGCCATGCGCCGACGCGGCGTGGGAAGATTGACCAAATGGAAAAACGCATCCGTCTGATTCGGATGCGGAATGGCCACCCCAACCGGATAATCCCCAGCAGCAAGGTTGCTGCCGCTCACACAGTGGGCGGTTGTATCGTCGATATAGTCGAAATGGCTTGGCCGGGGCGCCCCCGGCACTTGGCTGGGCACCCCCACCAGCAGGTGCTGGATCCCCCGGTGTTGGCCTTGCTGCCAGTATTCGGCGACCATAGCCGGTCGGCACAGATCGGCCAGTTCCCTCAGCCGGGCCTCCGCTTCCGACGGCAACGCCCCAGAGTTCAATCGCCGCTCCATTGCCTCCCGAATCAACGCTACTTGGTCGTCCCGGGCAAGCAGCATCCGGAGTTGCCGTTGGGCTTGCCGAACCAATTGCCAGGCCTCCGGCGAACCGTTTGGAATCGGACGGGCCAAGATGTCCAAATATCGTTGAATTTCTTCCGGTTTGGCCGGGGGAAGCTCCGTGCTAGGGGACTCACTGCCCAGCCAAGCCCCCCAGGCCCGCTCCCAAAGCGGATCCAACCACCGGCGCAGATCGGGGGAAATCTCCCCTTGGGCCAACCGGCCCCGAAAGACCGTTAGAATCAGTCCTGCCCATTCGGGCCGGTCCACATAGGCCCTGAGCCGCTCGGCTGCCCAACGGCGCTGGGCGTACCAGTCCGACTTCAATTGCTCGACCAGAGTTTCGATCTGTTTTTGGGTAGGCGGGTCGATCGGCTGAACCGGAGAAACTATCCCCCCGGAGGAGGGTTGAAAAGGAGCAGCCCCAGAACGGATGAGTTCCCCAGCCCTAAAAGAGTATTCTCCAAACGAGTACCCTCCGGTATTGCTTCGGCTAAAGGCTTGTGGAAATTGGCGTTGTAAGGTCTCCAGCGCATGCCGCAGTTCCGCCGAAATGGCTGGCCCGGCCAGCAAGCGACGGATTTCCTCCACCGCCAAAGGAGCGGTATCCGGCTGGCTCAACATCTGTTCTAAATGCCGTCGGGCCTCCTGCCGCAGGAAAAAACTTTCCGCATCGAGATCTTGAATACACCGCTGGACCTGGTCCCGAAGGCCAGCCTGGGAAGAGCCGGCAGGGGCGGCAGCGTAAGCCGAAGGGTTCTTTATCCCCCATATTGGGGAGCAAAATGTACCAAATAGAAAAACTAGCAAACCTATAGAAAATAAGAAAAACTGGCGGCTTACTAATAATACCCACAGAAGGGTGATTCCTGTAAACCATTTGGGGGGCAAGTCGAGGCCAGTTACTTCTCCGGAGGTTTTTCCTTCGAAGGATTCTAAAAGGAGCTTACCCCCCCTGTGAGGTAATTGCAACCACCATAATCCTTTTGCACTGTTTACCGACTTTTGGGTCATAACAATCCCATCTTACGGGGTAATGGGCGATCTTTCGAGAGTCCACCCTTATGGGAAGATCAGGGAGACCCACCCCCTCAAAACTCGCAGGTTTTCTTCCATGGACGGAGCCCTATTCCATCATACCCCATCCGAAGATTCCCAGGGAGAGAAAAGGTGGGAAAAAACCGCTGCTAGGGGAGTAGTTTTTCCTGGGGATAGGCTTTTACCCCAGGAACACCCAGCCCCGATCCGTCGGAAGCAACCCTCCCCACTAGCCCCTCCAATAGAACCAGTGGAGTTCTGCTGCAAGGCGTCCGATCGGACCGGACAAAACCGGGATAAACCATACTCCAAGGACCGGCTTTTTCCTTGGGCTAGGCTCTTGCCGCAGAACCAGCACGGGCACTTCGCCTAGGAATATTCTCCGGATTAGCCTGGCAATTGCTTCCAGAACTGCTGGATGCCTTGGAGGAACATTTGGACGGCTACGGTAGTAAGCAACATGCCCATGAGGCGTTCCAGGGCAGTCAGGCCCCGTCGGCCCAAGAGGCGGGAAAAGAAATTGGCCGAAAGAAGAATCACCCCAGAGACAAACCAGGCTGCCAGCACTGCTGCCAGCCACTCCGGCCATCGGTCTGGTTCTCGGGCCATCAGAAGTAACACGGTAGCCATAGCCGACGGCCCGGCAATTAGCGGTACGGCCAACGGAACGACAAACGGCTCTCCATCCGGACTGTGCCGAAAGATCTCCTGCACATCAGCAAAGATCATCTTCAGGGCAATTAGAAACAAGATGATCCCGCCGGCGATACTCAGTGCGGGTTCAGAAATATGCAGGGCTTCCAGCAGGTATCGGCCTCCTGCCAGAAACACACACAGCACCACCAAGGCGATGAGCAACTCCCGGAGGAGAATTCGCCTGGCCCGTTTCGGCTCGTAGCTGCCCAAAATGCTCAAAAAAATCGGAATATTGCCGACCGGATCCAAAACCAAAAACATCAACAAAGTAGCGGAAAACACGGTCATCCTAGCACACCCATCCGTTTCGAGAATCCGATTTTTCTCCAGGCCTAGAGGGATGGAGGAGAAATGGAGTTAGCTCATTATAATCTGTCCAGAACGTCCTACCATGGGAGAGGAAAAGATGGGATAGCAAAAGATTGCTCTGGAAGCGATCTGGGAGTGTAGGGCTGAAGAGTACAGGGGTTGAGGCAGCTCTTGACAGGAGGGGATTTTTCTTTTGCTGGGTATGGCGGCGGGCATGGGGGTTTGGCAAAATAGGAGAAGTTTTCGCAGACGGCACAACAGAAGAAGGTTCGGAAGATCGCTGTCCGATTTCCTTGGTCGATTTAGAAAGGGTTTACCGATGCGAGCGCGTACTGTGAGGTCTGGCGAACAACGTGGGTTTTCTCGGCGGGAGTTTTTGCAAGGGGCGGGGCGGTTAGCCGGAGTTTCTGCCTTGGCGGGAGTGGTGATCCCCCATGTGCATGCTGGGGAGGACAATACGATTCGGCTTGCCCTGATCGGTTCGGGCAATCGGGGAAGCGGTGCGGTGGGCAATGCGCTGTCTTCGCCTAATGGGCCATGCAAACTGGTGGCCATGGCCGATATTTTTGAGGATCGGCTCAGTCGATCTTACAAAGCCCTCAGCGAGCAATTTGGGGACAAGATCGACGTGCCGCCGGAGCGCCGGTTTGTGGGGTTTGATGCGTACAAAAAGGCGATCGACTGTCTTCGTCCGGGAGATGTTGCTTTGTTGACCACACACGCCGCCTTCCGGGCGACCCATTTGGAATATGCCGTCCAGAAAGGGGTTCATGTATTCATGGAGAAGAGTTTTGCCGCCGATCCGGGCGGCATTAAGCAGATCATCCGGGCGGGCGAGGCGGCCGAAAAGAAGAACTTGAAGATAGCGGCTGGGCTGATGTGTCGGCATTCGTCGGCCCGGCAAGCTCTGATCGAAAAGATTCGCCAAGGTACCCTGGGCGACGTGCTTTTGGTGCGGGCTTATCGGATGGACGGCGGCGGCCGGATGGGACCTTTCCCTAAGAACCAAAACGAACTCCTTTGGCAACTCCGCCGACCTGCTTGCTTCCTTTGGGCTTCTTCCGGCTTGTTTATTGAACTGATGATCCACCAGATCGACGAGTGCTGCTGGATTATGGATAGTTTCCCCGTGGAAGCGCATGGACTCGGTGGCCGGACCGTCGATAGCACTGACGCCAGCCAAAACCTGGACAACTACTCCATCGAATACACCTTTGCCAACGGGGCCAAGGCGTTTGTGCAGGGCCGGTATGTGCCCAATTGTTTCAACGAATTTGCTACCTGGGTGCATGGGACGAAATGTGCGGCGCAGTTTTCGGGCAACGTGCATGCTCCGACCGTGCATATCTACCAGGACCAACGGATCGACAAAGATCGGATTGCCTGGCGTCCGGAGGCGGAAAAGGTTAACCCCTGGCAGGCGGAGTGGGACGATCTGTTGGAGGCCATCCGGAAGGACCGGCCGTACAATGAAGCCCGTCGGGCGGCCTTGGCCAACCTGGCGGCCATCATGGGCCGAGCTGCCGTCCACATGGGCCGAATCATTACCTGGGAAGAAGCCACCGGCTCGGACTTCCGTTTCTGCGAGAATGTAGCCGCCCTGACGGCCGA
>CALIRO010000040.1 GCA_938042245.1 uncultured Thermoguttaceae bacterium | reverse complement strand
AACTCGCACCAGAGCATTCTCTCCGTACAAACGTCCAGTAGTTCTTTCTGCCAAGGAAAGCCTGCTTGGTCCAAGAGTCGTTCCGTTACCCCTCTACTCAACCCCCCATCCTTTTACTGGATAGGCGGTGGTGGGCCGGGGGCGAATCGTGGATAAATATCTTCATTACCTACTTCATCCGGTTGCCAGCCACAAAGGATATTGCGCCTTCGAAGTTCTTCCCGAACCGCAGCGAATGTTTGGAAGGAATCGGGACATACGTACATAAATACATATTCCTTTTTGGGATCGATCTGATCTAGCCATTCGTAAAAGTCCGAACCTGGTTGGAGAGCTTCACTGGCTGGCGGCCCTTCTCGGACAAATCGCAGAATCGGCATTCGAATCCGGAGTCCTGGAATCAGTTCCTTTTCTTCCTCCACACGTTGATAGTACGGGGCTGTAATAGGGGTGAGTTTGGCTTTATAAATAATCAGCCCTTTGGGAGTCATATTTTCCGGATACTTAATTCTTGGGTGCACTTTAATGATTTCGGCGTTCTCGCGCATCCTGCGTAATTCGGCCTCCAGGCGGGCGATCTGTTCCTGCAGGTGGTTCCATTCTTGTTGGGCTTGTTGGAACTCCTTCTGAAGCTTCTCGATCTCTTGCTGGAGCTGTTTCATTTTTTCGAGTTGTTCCCGGGTGTATTGAAGCTGTTTCAGTTCCTCTTGAGCTTGAGCGATTTTGTTCTGGAGGTCTTTTAAGAGCTGCCGGAGTTCCTGAAGGCGTTTTTGGGTCTGGGTGTCGGTTGGCTGGGATGTCTCCAAAAGGTTGCGGAGCCGGGCAATCTCCTGCCGAAGCGCTTCGATTGAGCTGTTCAGGTCCTGCTGATTACGCTGGAGATCGGGGAGTTTTCCTGAAGGCTGGGGATCCACCGGAGGTTTCTTATGGAGTTGGGTTAGCAACTGCTCATATTGCCGGCGTAACTCCTCCTGCTGAGCCCGAAGTCGGTCGATCTGTTGCTGAGACACCACAGGCCGAGCAGTATCGGAGCAAAGTACCTGGCGGTGTTGCACATACAACAACGCACCAGGACTTAACGTAATGATGGTCATCGCCAAGCAGACGTCCAAAACCGGCATGAGCAGGGAAACGTCGGCTTTTCGTTTTCGAAAGCCAGGATACATAAGATTAACTCCTTTCTGGATAAAGAACCCGGCCGTCTTGGCGGATCGGTTCATAGCCGTAGTCCACTTCCGAGGCCTGTTGCTCAAGCAGTTTCCGGTAGTTTCGGAAACTATCGAAGCCGTTTGGCCGGATCAAAAACAACACATATTTCCGCTGCCGGGCGGTTTGCAGAAAATCCGCCTTGGAAGAGGAATCTGGCTGAACCGGCAGGCGTCGGTTTTCCGGTTGCAGCAGAATGCCTTGCTGATCGCATTCTACATACAGAGGATTGGGCGGCGCTTGCCAGTGTTCCGAACCCCGGATTTCCCCTAGTTTTATATATTTGTCGGGATGTTTGACTGCTTGGGCCAGTTCATCGAGGCGGGCCTGGGCTTGTTCATTCTGACGCTTTTGGGATTCGATCTTTTGGCTGATGTTGGCGTGTTGTGCTTGGAGTTCGGCGATGGTGGGTCCGGGGTCTTTTGGATCGCCGGGGCCGGGCTGCATTTCGCGGATCTTCTGTTCCAGCCGGGCCAACTCCACCTGGGCCTCCTCCGCTTGCCTCTGAAGCTTTTCCAGTTCCTGGGTATTGGCAGAAAGCCGTTTCTGAAGTTCCTCCCACAGCTTCAGGAGCTTTTCCAGTTCTTGCTGGAGGCGCTGTTTTTCCTGCTGGAGTTGGGCGATTTGGGACTGGAGTATTTTGGCTTGTTGGGCATCGGCCAAGCGGCGATCCACTTCCTGAAGCCGTTGTTTGAGTTGTTCAATCCGACGGCGGAGGGCCTGGATTTGCTGTTGAAGCTCCGCGGCGGTTTGTCGGCGTTGGACCAGTTGCCCCACCTCCGCGGAATTACCGTCCGCTACCAGATACAACAGTACTCCTGTCCCAATCAGACAGAGTAATATGGGCACCGCACATACGATGCCAAGGATCATCAGACGAGAATGGGTTCTGGGCATTGATCCGACTCCTTGGAAACATATTGGCCGTCTCGATACCGAATGACGATCTCTTCGGGGGTGCGGTTATGGATAGCACGTTCCAATCGGCTCATCTGTTCGGTGAGGCGGTTGGTAAGGCTGCTGTGGAATTGCTGGGCCTGCTGGGCGGTCTGATGGACGAGGTCGGCCAGGATAGGCTGCAGTGCGCCGGGCAGCGCTTGGAGGGCTTCCTTCACCCGGCCGGGCCAATCCTGCTGCGACTGACGCATCGCCTCTTCCAGATGCTGGATCGCCTCATGGACATGCCGAACCGATTCGCCAAGGCTATTGATGGTGGGTTGAAAGCAGTTGGCTACGGAATCGGCCATTTGGGCCACGGCCCCGTCCAGCCGATCGGCCACCATCTGCCCCTGCTGGTGAAAGAGTTCATGTTGCTGTTGGTGGAATTGTTGCAACTGGGCATGGAGAAATTGGTTGTGCTGCTCAACCATCTGCTGGTGTTCGTGCAACATCTGCTGGAAGTGGTCGGCCACCGTTTGCGAGACTTGCTGGAATCCTTCGTGGAACAACTGTCGGGTTTGGGTGGTGAAGGATTGCCAGGCAGCTTGTTGGGCTTGCTGATACTCGCTTAGATGTTGGCGAACCCCTTGCTGGAAGAGCGCCTGGAGGGTTTGTAAACTTTCGGCGGCCAATTCGGTAAAGGTGGATTTAGTTTGGCGGGATAATTCGGCGTAGAAGGTTTTTGCTTCGTTGGCAATATGGTTGGTGATTCGGCCGAGTTCCTCTTGCAAGACAGCAGCCAGTTCATCTTGGTCCGGCGGCAGCTCGTCCAAGCGGAACTGTTTTCGGAGATACCCGATAATTTGATCTACCAAGCCATGATGTCGGGCCAACAACCATTGCAAACAAGTAAATAGCGGGGCGGCACAGGCCATGCCTAAAATGGTCGTATCCAAAGCCACGGCTAAACCGGCTACGAACTTTTCCACCGCCCCATTGCCCATCCCTTGGGAAAAGGCCTGTTCCAAGGCCATCGACAAGCCGACCACCGTGCCAAATAGCCCTAAAAACGGCAAGGCGCCGATGAGATACCGAAGCAGATCGTAGTATTTGTCGAGGGCCTCATGCTGCTCGGTGCGGAGCTGATCCAGATAGGTGCGAACTGCTTTGGCGCCTGCCTCTTGCCAGAAACGGCTTGCTCGGCGCAGGACCTCCCCTAGGGCACCCGGTGGGGGCGATTGCTGCTGCAGAAAACTCCGGAATTGGGCTGCCTGCCGACAATACCGACGCCACCGGCCATACAGCATCAGGGTCGACCAAACGGCCACCCCCAGGATGACCCATTGCACCGGCCCCCGCTCATACACAAACCGATACGCCCACGACTCTGAGGGAAGCACCTGCTGACCAACTAGATAGCCAGAGATCATCAACGTGCACCAAACCACCATCATGACCACCGTTGGAATAAAGTTTTTCACGTTTCTGTCTCCTTTTGCGGTTCAGCTATTAGAGCATCAGTGGGATTGGGAAGTGGGCTCTTCTCTGTAAGGCAAAACGGGGGGCTGTTACATCAAACGAAAAAGTTTCGGAGTAGGGGAACGCTTTTGGGTCCACGGAGGGGAGGCCTCAGGAATTGTCTAACCTATAAGTGGGGTATGAGTTATCCTAGAGGGAGGGATTTTGAGGATTATGCCATCCCCATTCGGGGGATGTCAAAAACTTACGGAAGCTCTGCAAAATCCTGAACATCACGTGAACTTTATGAATATTCGATCCATTCCTTGGCCTATCGGCTCTCATTGCTGGGCACTATATATTGAGTCTCAAGTTGGCTGTGCCACTATATGTTGGGGCTATTAACGGAGGCTCCGAAATAGTGTAAAAATATCTCCTTTGAATGATTCAGAACTTCCTTACATCCTTATCGAGAGCCGGATAGGGGCCGGAGGTTTTCCTCCCAGCCCAGTCAGGGGCTTTCAAAGGTATATTCTTTAGATCCCCTAATCGGGGGTGTTGACAAGCCATCTGAGGGGAGATAGGTTGAAGAAAGTTCGTGTTTGGGAAAACTCAGGAGCCAAGGCCATGGGGTGCGGCAGCCAATGGCCCTCCGAGAATGGGGGTATCTCTATATCATCATATCTTCCTCTATATCCTCCACCTTGCTTTTGGGGGTGCAGGGTCAGGACCCTCAGGCTTGGGAACGGCTGTATCGGGTCTGGGGGCCGGTGGTGTATCATCACTTGCGAAGCAAAGGCATCCCCTCCCACGATGCAGAAGACCTTGTGCAGATTGTGTTTATGAAGATTTCCCAAGGGATTGGTCAGTTTCAGTGGGGGCGCTTCCGGGCTTGGCTTTACCAGATCATTAAGAATTGCATCGTTGACTATTTTCGCTCTAAAAACCGAATCCCTATTGCCCGGGGAGGCCTCGAAAGCGGGTTTTCCTCCGTGCCTGCTCCGGAACATGCCCCACCGGTTTCGGGGGATGAGGAGACGCCCTCTACACCGGTGTGGGTGGCCAGTCCGGAAGCTTGCAACCTTACGGAGGGTGCTTCCCCAGAGGAGTCCGGAGTGGCTGAAGTGGGTTCATTAACATCTCCCCATCCCATCGACTCTGTCTGGCAGGAAGATTTCGAGGGAGGGTCAACCGAGAAGAAGCTCCTGGTGCGGCAAATTCTGGAGGTGATTCAGACGGATTTTGAAGATCGAACATTTCGGGCGTTTTGGCGTACGGCGGTCGATGGACTTTCTTCGGCGGAGGTGGGTGAAGAATTAGGCATGTCGGCCGAAGCCGTCCGAGCTGCCCGGTATCGGGTTCTCCGGCGTCTCCGGCAGGAATTGGAGGAAATGGGGTACAACAGCCGGTCCCTGTGAAGACCAAGGCCACCATTCGGCGGAAGTGTTCCCCAAGAGGCGAAACTCTCGCGGAGGCCTTCTCGAGGAAAGCAGTGGCTAACAGGATTTC
The DNA here is from genome assembly GCA_938042245.1 of uncultured Thermoguttaceae bacterium. Lineage (GTDB taxonomy): Bacteria > Planctomycetota > Planctomycetia > Pirellulales > Thermoguttaceae > JANXAQ01. The sequence goes on along the minus strand of CALIRO010000040.1, from coordinate 171,133 downwards.
GTCTTTTTCTTGTGGAGGGGAAGCAACACCCGGTATGAGGGAGAAACGACGCCAGCCTGGCCAAGGAGATTGCTATGACCTTGGTTTCTTGCCCTCCGGACGAGCAAATTAGTGGGTATCTGTTAGGGACGTTGGAGGAGGCGGCGGCCTCAGAGGTGGCCTCCCATTTGCAGCAGTGCGCTTGGTGTCGGAAAAAAGCCGACCAGTATGAATCTTCTTGCTCCGATCCGCTGTTGGACTCGGTGCGGGCGCCGGTAGATTCTTCTTATCTGAGAGAGCCGCAGTGCCAGCGTGCAGTAGCTAGGTTATTGGAAAAGCAATCTGCCAGCGGGGGGGCAGTGGAGGGGGCTTCGGCGGCGGGGCGGGGAGAAACGGCAGGCAGGGCATCCTTGCCCAAATTGGGGCAATATATTCTGATGGAGCGTTTGGGCGGCGGCGGACAGGGGGAGGTGTATAAAGCCTTCCATACCGTGTTAAAGCGCCAGGTGGTCATTAAAATGCTGCCCCCGCAGGTGTTGGCCGATCCGATGACGGTCCGCCGCTTCGATCGAGAAATGGAACTGGTGGGGCAGTTAAACCATCCGCATATTGTCCGAGCCTTGGATGCCCAGCGTCTGGAGGATGGCCGACGTTTTCTGGTGATGGAATATATCGAAGGAAGCGATGTGGCCAAGCTGTTGGCCCGGCATCGGTGGTTGCCGATTCCGGATGCCTGTGAAATCGCCCGGCAGGCAGCATTAGGGCTTCAGTATATTTATGAACATGGGCTGGTCCATCGGGATATCAAACCCGCCAACCTCATGCTTTCCTACGAAGGCCAGGTGAAAATCCTCGATTTGGGTTTAGGCCGACTGCGCCGAGAGTCCGCTGAGGCCGAACCCGAGATGACCCAGGCCGGCATGGCCTTGGGAACCTTCGATTACATCGCCCCGGAACAAATCGCCAACAGCCGAGATGTAGATATTCGTGCCGATATCTACAGCCTCGGCTGCACGCTCTATAAGCTCTTGACCGGCCGAGCACCCTTCGAGTTGCCCGAATGCCGAACCGTTTGGGACAAAGCAGAGGCCCATCGCTATCACAATCCGGCGCCGATTCAGCAGCTTCGGGCCGAGATCCCCAACCAATTGGCCCAGATCATCCATCGCATGCTGGCCAAAAATCCTAAGGACCGTTTTGCCACACCCGGCGAAGTAGCCGAGGCCCTCAAACCTTTTACCGGCGATGTCAATTTGACGTTGCTATTTGCCAAGGGTCCTCCGCCGCCGGGTTCAAGGAATGGCTCGGATTCTGGTCTGCTGGAACCATCGGACATAGCTTCCGCTGGCTTTTCTGGGTGGGTGTGGGAACTATTGGCAGTGGCGGCTGCCATCCTGATCGTATGCGGAGGGGTGCTTTGGCGTCCGGTCGGGTGGCAGAAGGTGAAAGCCCTCTGGCCCTCCCCGGATTTGCCTGGCCAGCTTGCCCAGCGAGACGTTCCTTCCGGAGAGCCTTCCCAACCTCAACAGACGCCTTTGCCTGACGGCGGAATGCCTCAAGCTATTCCCCCGGCATCTGCAGCCAAAGATTCCTCTGTGGTGAGTGGGTCCAAGGATTCCTCCTCGGGTTCTTCGGAGAAGCAGGCTGCTGGAGGCCAAACGCCTGCTCCAGCGGTTGCTGGATCGCCTCCGGGGTCTTCGGGTTCGACTCCAAGACCTTCTTCGGAAACGTCCTCCGGTGCCCTCCCGTCTAAAGGTCCCTCCTCTGGATTGAATGTTCCCCCTGGCGGGGATTCCTCCTGGGAGGGTGGATCGAAAACGCCACCGAAGATCCCCTCCAGGAGGCCTCCCCCGGAACCAGCGTCGAGCGTTCGGATCGAACTAAACCGGGCGGATGCCGTCTATTACGGTCCGCCGTCCGGGCCGGATGGCCTAGGAGAAAAAATTCAGTTGACCATCACGTCCACTCGGACGGGCTATCTATATGTGTTGGTGCAGGAACCCGACGGGCGAATCCTCTGCCTGTTGCCCAATGCCCATCAGCCGGACAATCAAATCGCCCCGAATCAGCCGGTAGAGATTCCCGACGCCGCCGGCAGGTATGAACTCCGGGCAACGGCGCCGTATGGTGAGGTGGTGCTGAGGGCTTGGGTCTGCGCCGAGAAATTGAAACCGACTCAATTTGGGGTTGCTTCGTTGACCGAACGCTTATTTACCGAAGTGGATGCGGAGGCGGTTTCTCGGCTGCAGGCCGAAATCCGGGAAAATCCGCGAGCTTTCACCTATACGGAGCACAAGATTACGACCCGGCCTAGTCCCAACCGGTCTTTGGAGCCAGGTCCTCCTCCGCCCCCCCAGCCGCAGGAGCCTTCTTTTCCCCCTTCCCAACCCCGGTTGCTGGAGGAGCCATCGCCGGAGAAAAACTCCCCCGAACCCGCACCCCCTGCTCCTCCCTTGGTTTTATCTTCGTCGGAAGATGTACTTTTTACCCCATGCAGTGGCTTCCGGCGCCTATGCCAGGAAAGCCTTCCGTTATCCAGGGCCAGTTTCGCTGGCGGAAAGTCTCTTTGCCTCCCGGCGGATCATCCGGCCGATTTCCCGGCCGGACTCCTCCCAGCGAACGGTTCCTGAGAACCAAGGCCTCTGGGTATGAGGTAGGTAGTAGTGATGGCCGCAAGAGCAAAGTGCACCGATTGCCAGGGCAGGCGTAGGTACAACGGAGAAACTCCGGGAACTCGGAGGCGGGGCAACCGATGCCGAACCTCTCTATGGGCAGGGTTGGTGAGCCTATGGTTGCTGGAGGCCTTGGCATGGGCAGAGGGTACCGAAGCCCAACTTCTCCAAGAGTTTCAACAACTTCAGGCCCAATGTGAGGAGTTGATCCGATCGGCCAAATATCAACAGGCGGAGCCGATCGCCGAGAAACTCCTCACATTGGCCAATGGCCCTTTACGCACGTTGCCTTTGAACCGAGCAATCGCTTCGCATCTATTAGGGAAGATTTACTATTATCAGTCTCGGTATTCAGAAGCGGAACGGGTCTTCCAGCAGGCGGTGAGTATTTTTCAAGAGAAACTTGGGGGGTATCATCCTCAGACGGTAACGGCCCTTAACGATTTGGCTGTGGTGTTGCAAGCCCAGGGCCGCTATGCCCAGGCCGAACCCCTGTATCAAGAAGCCCTGCGGATTCGGCGGAAGACGCTTCTGCCAGGAAACCCGGCCATTGCCGTCAGCCTGAATGATTTAGCCCGTCTTTATTGGATGCAAGCCCGCTACGAACAGGCGGAACCGCTCTATTTGGAAGCCCTCGGCATCTATCAAAGGGCCTTCGGGGAGCAACATCCGACGATTGCCAGCGTGTTGAATAATCTGGGGGAACTGTATCGGCATTGGGGCCGGTATCAAGAGGCGGAATCCTATCACCAGAAAGCCCTGCAGATGCGGACGGCGTTGTGGGGCCGGGATCATCTGGACACAGCCGAGAGCTTGGCCAATATCGCCCAATTGTATATTGCCCAAGGCCGCTATGCGGAAGCGGAACACCATTTGCGCTCTGCATTAACGATCCGGCAAAGCTGGCTGGGTGCAAACCATGCGTTGGTGGGGACCACGTTGGCCCACCTGGCCGGCTTGTATCTGCGCCAAGATCGCCCTGGCGAAGCAGAACCGCTGTACCACCAGGCTCAGACAATCCTCCAACGTACCCTCCGGCCAGATCATCCTATGCTTGCCGCCCTTCAAATGGGACTGGGCCATGGCTATCTCAGCCAAGCTCAGTACCATCGAGCCGAAACTCACTATCAAAACGCCTTAGAACTTCGGCAAAGCGCGTTGGGGAAGGAGCATCCTTTCGTGGCGGACAGCCTGGCCGCCTTGGCCATGGTGGATTACTATTGTGGGCGATTTGCAGAGGCGCAGGCCCGATGGAAGCAGGCTCTGGAGTACCATCAACGTGCTTTTGGCCGGGACCATCCGCTGGTAGCCCACGATTTGTATGGGCTTGCCAAGGTGGCCTTAGCCCAAGAGGACCTCTTCGGTGCAGAATCGCTCCTGCAAGAGGCGCAAGGGATTCTTCAGAAAACCTATTTCGAAAGCCACCAATTGGCCCGACTCTATGCGGAGCATGCCCAAATTTTCTGGAAGACCCAACGGCCTCAGGAGGCTCTAGCAACCATGCAAAGAGCCTTCCAAATGCTCGATCAACAGCGAGTTCACATCGCCGGGGCAGAATGGGAACGAGCGGAATTCTTGAGCCGATGGACTCCCCTATATGAGCAAATGATCCTTTGGCAGAGTCAGGTGGCCGACCTTTCGGAAGTATTTGCTACCATGGAACGCTGCCGCGCACGGAGCCTGTTGGAACAGATGGAACTGGCCGGGGTGGATCTGCTGGCCGGTTTGCCGGAGGCCGAGGCCCAGCCCCTCCGGCAACGGGAAAGCCAGGTGGCCAGCCAGGTGGCCAGCCTGTGGCGCCAATGGGAACTTCTGCGCAGCCGCAGCGACCTTTTCCCCGCCCAAAAAGCCTCCCAGGAAACCCAGATTCTACAAGCCCTCCAAGCTGCCCAAGCCGACTATCTCCAAGCCTATGCCGCCCTTCGCAATGCCAGCCCCACCTACCGCCTCCTGCTGGGTGAAGGCCGTCAACCCGTGGATTGGAAAACTTTACAAGCATGGATAAAAGATCATAATATGTTGTTTTTGGAATATTTCCTCGGCCAGCAGGCAAGCTATGTGCTGGCCGTGGAGCCCAGCGGCCAGGCGGAACTGTTCCCTTTGAGGCTTTCGGAGGAGCAAGCCCGACGGCTGAACATCCCAGCAGGGCCTCTGACTGCCCCCAAAGTCAAAAACCTGATGATCCGGGAAGACCGGTCTGGTCTGCTCGATCTGCTAGGCGCCTCGAAAAACGAAACGGAAGAAGCCAAAGCTGCCGAACTGCTAGCGGTGCTCTGGGAGGTGCTGATTCCAGCCAGGTGTCGAGAAGGGTTGTTCCAGGGAAACTATGCCCTGCTTGGTGTGGTCCCCGATGGAGCGTTGGTGTGGCTGCCATGGGAAACGTTAGTGGTCCAGCCGGGCCTATCGCCCAAATATCTTTTGGATGTCGGGCCGCCGATTCTGTATGCTCCGTCGGCCACAGTGCTTTTAAAACTTGCTCACCGGAGAACACCGGCAGCCCCCCAGGCTTCGGAACCTGTGCTGGCAGTAGGGGATTGCATTTATAGTAGCTTCTTGCCCCTCAGTGCTCCGGAGGCCGGCGGCACGCTCAATACCGGAGCAGCATCCCAGCCTTCCAATGCCGGAGCCACGGAAGATCCGGAATTCGCCAGGGCCTATGCCAGGTTAAAATACAGTGCCGAAGAGATTCGGTTTGTGGCGGAAGTGTTTAGCAAACAGGACATTGCCGTCCGTACCCTGCGGGGAGAAGAGGCCACCGAAGCCAACCTGCGTCAACAGGTCCCGGGGCGTCGGATCCTCGATTTGGCCGCCCACGGACGGGTGGATCCCGCCTTAGGCCATTTTTTCGGGGCCTTTTTGGCCCTGACGCCCGGCAACCAGCAGGAACCTTCTGATGATGGATTTTTGACAGTTCAGGAAAGCTGCGGATTGAACTTGGCGGGCTGTGAGTTGGCAATTCTCTCGGCCTGCGAGACCAATCTGGGTCCCTCCCAGCCCGGGGAAGGAGCCTGGTCGTTGGCGCGGGGATTTTTGGTAGCCGGCGCCCGGCGGGTGGTGGGGAGCAATTGGCTGTTGGACGATTTGGCCGCTGCCAGCACGGTAAGCTATTTCTGTGCCATTGTGGCCCAACAGGAGGCAGCCCTGATCCAGGCCCAACAGGCTGCCTCCCAAGCATCCAGCGACAAGCCTCCCCCGGCACCACCTACACCGCCCAACTATGCGGCGGCACTGCACGAAGCCAAACGTTGGGTCCGAAGCCAACGCCAATGGCACACCCCCTACTTTTGGGCACCGTTGATCCTGATCGGCCCCCCCTAAGGGCTTCCTCCCTTCGCATAGGAAACAATAATCCTTAGGAAACAATATCCATAAATAAATCTATACCGATATTACTTTGTTGCATTCTACCCGAATGGAGATTTCCTTGGTGTCATCCCTAGGAAAGGGAAAGAACAGATTTTCCGTTTTCTGGTTTTTGCTCCTCGAGCGGGGACAATTTGGCACTGCCCCTTGAAAGGTAATGCCATGGAAAAACGCCTTGGTTAACACGGACCGGTTGCTCCATTTGGTTGACGTAGGGGGAGTTTTTGAGAAAATCCAAATGCTATTCCTATTACCGACTAGGTGCCCATTCCAAAGGAGCGTTGCCATGAAGTGGCGGCGAGCGTTGGCTGGCAGCTATGGGATTCGACCTGGAAAGTGGGTCTGGACAATTGGACTGGTTTTGGGAAGCTTAGAAGGGCTAGTAGCAGGGGATCAAGCGCCACGAACTGTGCAAATAATTCCGGCGCCTTCTAAGCGCTGCGCCTTGCTGGTGGCTGTGGAACCGGCGTCGGCTGCCCCAGAAGCCTCGTCCACCGATGCCTATCGGACCAACGACGTCCACTTCCTTGCCGAACAACTTCGCCTAGAAGGCTACCAGCCGGAATCCATCTGCCTGATGACCCCACGAGCGGAGAAACCCAAATTCCATCCCCTGGCCAAGAATGTGCAAAAGCAGATCGAAGAACTTTTCGGCCGGATGAACCCCCAGGATGGCTTGCTGATGTATTGGACAGGTCGGGCCTATCAATCGGCGGACGGCCAGATTTGGCTGGCGGGGGCCGATTGGGATCCTGCCATGCCAGCGGAAACCGGCCTTTCGGTCGGTTGGCTGAAAAAGCAACTGGCAGCTTGTCGGGCCCAGTGGAAGTTGATGATCATCGACACGCCGTTTCAACAGCAGACTGGCCCAGTGCATCCGGCAAGCAGTGAGGCGGTGTTCCAAGCCCTGGAGGGTACGGCTGGTTTAGCGCTGTTGGCCAGCAGCCAGGCACAACAACCTTCCTTGCTTTGGCCAAAGGTGGAACAATCGAACTTCGGCTTTTGGCTGGTGCAGGCGTTTGCCGGCCATGCCGACCGAGATGAAAACAGCGAACTCACCCTTCAAGAACTGTTCCACTATGTATCTGCCAACGTCAGGAACACCGCCCAGGAAATCTTTCAGCAGGAGCAAGGGGTGCTCTTTTCTAAACCACCTACGGAGCCACTGTCCCCTGGGGTAGCGACGGTTCTCGATTCACCTTTAAAGAACCTGTTGGAACAGTTTGCCAACCAGATAGCTCAGCAGGCGGTGCAGCATCGGGTCTCGCAAATTGCCGTGGTGGAATTTCGTCCGTTGGCCGATGAGCCGACACTGCAAACTTTGCTGGACGGTGGTCCAGGCACCCTAGGTCGCTGGTGCGCTGAGCAGCTCCAACAAGCTCTTCAAAAGCGGAGCCAGAAGGGGGAGGTAACTTTTCAGGTATTCCCCTACGAACAGTTCCATACCGTCTTGAGCCGAAATAAATGCACCCCTCAACTGCTTCAGACCTCTGGAACTCGAAACCTTTCCGTGCAAGGTCGAACGCCGGAAGGGGTGGTCTTCGGCAATTTCGTGCTCCTTACTGGCCGGCGGTTGACCCTCCGATGCTGGCTCCAGAGCCTCACTGAGGGGCGTCCCTTGGGCCGATGCCAACAGACCGCCATCCTCACTAATGAGGAATTAGCCATGTTAGGACTCGACCCCTTGCCCCCGATGCCTCCTCAACCGCCTAGCCCAAAACCTCTCCCCCAGCCTATCCGACCCGGGGGAGATCGGATTTCCTTCCGGCTGAGGATTTATGTAGATGGGATGCCTCGGTTGCCCCAAAACCTCGGCAATAAGGAGTACGTCTTCTTCCACCGGGGAGAAGTGTATAAAATTGTTGTAGAAAATTATCTGACCCAACCTGTTTACCTCCGCTTGTTGGTCGATGGTCTGAACACCCTTCCGGAACCAGTTCCTACCCAGGATACTGGCGGTGGAAACGTCCGGTATATTTACCTCCCGGCGCAGCGGGTGCATTTGGAGCATGCCAAAGCATGGCGATTGGACGCCCGAGAGCTGAACGGCCCACCAAAACGATACACCATCGAAGGATTTTACTCCCGGAAAGGAACCTCCTCTTCGGGAAAAGGCCTGTATGAATGGAAGAGCTTTCAAGTGGTGGATCCTCCTCGGAGTTGGGCCGCTCTGCGAGAGTATACGCAACAGATCGGTATTATTACGGCTGCTTTCTATGCGGTACCCTCGGAGAGTCGAGGCAAGATCCAGCCCGGCGGGACCGGCCCCGGCCCATCCGGGGAAGGTCAACTCGAAGAATACGAAGAAACCCCCGTCGGTCCGCTCTTGCAGGTGATCCACCTCTATTACGCCCTCCAGCCGGAAGGCTAACCACATCCAGGCCCCTCCTTCGCTCTCCGATAAGTAAACTGCCAGTTTCCTGGCAGCTCCCGGGCATTGAACAAAAACAGCCCCCCAGGCCACTCCATTTCCCTCCAAAAGCCCGACCTCTCCTTTTCCACTTTCTCCGAAGAATAAAATATAGCGGGGGGAGTCTGTTTAGAGGGGAAACCAGATAGCCTCCCTTCCTGTTCAAAGGGACCTGCTCCCTCCGAAACGACCAAAATAGGACAGGTTGATGCTTCTGGAACATGTTCTTGCCCTAAATTTTTCGCCCTCAGCGGGGGCATGTGGATTGATAGGAACGTTTCATGCCTTTGGAAAACGCTGCCTCAGGTAATCCGGCGCCGTATTTTGCGGCGCATCCGCGCTCGTTTGCCGACTTCCGATATGTCTATCCGGTGGTTAGTCGGCGGGCCGGCGGTATCTCCTTGGGCGTCAACCTCAATCTGGATAAACGCTGCAACTTCCGTTGCATCTATTGCCAGGTAGATCGAACCGAATTGCCGGTGCAAACTGCGGGGGAGCAACTTTCCGCTTTTTCCTCTTCGGTTTCCTTAGCCTCTTCCGGGCTTAGCTCCGCCAATCGTTGTCCGGAACAAGCTTCCAGTTTTTCCGTTTCGGTTCCCCTGGAAGGCAATCCTGCGGGAGCCGGATTGAAGGAGGGGACCGGCCAAAAGCATTTGATCGACCTTGCTCGGCTGGAAGCGGAACTGGAGTCGGCATTGGCAATGTGGCGTTCCGGCCACTTGCTGCAGGTCCCTCCTTTTTCCGAGTTGCCTGGGGAGCTTCGCCGTCTGAACGACATTGCCCTCAGCGGCGACGGTGAACCGACGATCTACCGTAACTTCTCGGAGGTCGTGGCCTGCTGCGCCCAGGTCCGCCGCCGCCATCGACTGGAGGAAGTAAAACTGGTGCTAATTACCAATGCTAGCCTGCTGGACCAGCCTTATGTCCAGGAGGGGCTGGCCATTCTGGACCAAAATAACGGCGAAATTTGGGCCAAGCTGGATGCAGGCACTGAAGGGTATTTTCGGCAGGTGGCCCGGACCGGCCTGCCGCTAGAGCGGATCGGGCAGAACATTCTGGGTGCCGCTCGGCGCCGGCCGGTGGTCATCCAATCACTCTTTATGCGGATTGCTGGCCAAGGGCCGCCGCCAGAAGAACAGGCCGCCTATTGCCACCGGCTAAAAGAAATCCTGGCGGGAGGTGGACAAATTAAGCTGGTTCAAATTTACACGATTGCTCGGCCTCCTGCGGAACCCATCGTCTCCGCCTTGCCGCCGCAGGAGCTTCAGGCAATCGCCGACCTAGTGCGCCAAAGTACCGGCCTGCCAGTAGCCGTCTTCCCCGCCTAGGAAGTATTGGTTACTCATCCAAAGGTTCCATCGCATCAAAAGCGTCTCATCGCTTTCATCTGCTAGGATAATGTGTCCTCTCACCTGTTGACTGTCCTTCTGGTATGGGAGAAAATCCAGCATGGGAATAGGGACAGCAAGCGGCCTGTGAAAAGAACCTTTTTTCTACCGAAGTGCTGATATTCGGATTGGTTTCACTCTGTCTGGATACGGGAGGAACACTATGCGACAGAAGAGATCGTTGGGACAATTTGATCGGCGGCGGTTTTTGGAGGCGATGGCGGCCGGGGTAGGGATGGCGGGCGCTTGGATGGGGGCTGGTCGGTTGCAGGCAGGGGAACTGTCTGGCCAATTGTTAGTCGCTTCGGGTAGTGGAGCATCGACTGCCTGGGGGTCCGCGCTGGCGGCGGGTGCTACAGCAGCTGAGCCGGCTGAGCCAGCCGGGCCGGTCGGCGGGCGGAAGATCAAACTGGGTCTGGTAGGCCAAGGCGGCCGGGGCCGATGGATCGCCCGATTGTTCCAAAAACACGGTGGATACCAAATCTCCGCCGTGGCCGATTACTTTCCCGAAGTGGCTGAGCAGGCCGGTGAGGAGTTCGGTGTGGAAAAGAAATACCGCTTTTCGGGCTTGAAAGGTTATCAGAAGGTGCTCGACAGCGGCGTGGAGGCCATCGTGCTGAAAACTCCCCCCTGCTTTTTCCCCGAACATGCCAAGGCAGCGGTAGAGGCAGGGGTACATGTGTATATGGCAAAGCCGATCGCCGTGGATGTGCCCGGCTGTTTGGCCATTCAAGAGGCCGGCCAACTGGCAACCCGCAAAAACCGCGTCTTCCTGGTCGATTACCAGGCCCCGACCGATCCGGTCAATCAGAAGGTGGCCGAGGTGATCCGCAGCGGCCAACTGGGCGTGCTGGCCCGTATCACTACGGTAGGCATAAGCGGCGGCCATAACGATCCGCCAAAAACCCAGACCATTGCCAGCCGACTGCGAGGCCTTATCTGGGACAATGACATCCCGCTGGGCGGCGGATTTATCGTCTCGTTTGATATTCATGCCATTGACGTGGCGGTTTGGGTGTTGGGGCGTCGGCCTACCGCGGCCGTAGGCGCTTGTCGGATAGCCCGGCCAAAACCCCGCGGCGGCGATAGCCCCGATGTCTTCTCGGTGATTTTTGAATACGAAGACGGCCTGGTCCATGACCATTGGAGCCAGCATTTGCCCAACCGCACCCCCGGCGAACTGAGCATGAAGGCCTTCACCTACACCGGCCATGCGGTGATCAACTACTGGGGCAAATCGGCCTGGGAAATCCGGGGACAAAAGCGAGTGGAGGCGGCTGTAGAAAACCTCTACGAGGCCGGCGCCGTGCGGAATATCGCTGCCTTTTACAAGACGATTTTGGAAGGCCCGTATGATAATCCAACAGTCCCTAGAGCAGTGTCCGGATGTTTAACTTGCATTCTTGGTCGAGAGGCCTGCTTGCGCGGCCGACGGCTCAGTATGGCCGAACTATTGGCCGAAAACCGAAAATTGCCCCTGGATCTTACCGGCCTGGTGGAATAGGCGTTTGCCCGTTTGCCCTTCTTACCAACAGTTTCCAGGGAAAGGCTCTGGATAGGGGCCTCTTTTTCCTCTAAAATACACCATCTAGGCAACACTCGCAGGCTCTTTTTTTTCTGAATGCTTTTGATGGGTTTCTCTGGTGAAAGCACTCCGGGCCGAATCCGCCCGGAAGCGGGCTTTCTTTTTTCTGAGTGGTTTTTGATATGCGTCCGTGGAAATTAGCCGAAACGAACTATGCTGTAGTGAAGAATCAGCGGTATGAAGTGGCTGTCATACCGTTTGGGGCCACCGAACCCCATAACCTGCATCTGCCCTATGGGATCGATATCCTGGAGGGGGAGATTGTAGGGGAGAAGATTTGTGAGGCGGCTTGGAATCGGGGCGCCAAAGTGGTCCTGCTGCCTACCATCCCCTATGGCACCCAGACCAACCAGATACGGTTTCCGCTGGCGATGAACTTAAATCCATCTACCTTGGCCTCCATTGTCAAGGATCTGGTGGAGTCTTTGGAGCGGCATGGAATTTTAAAAATTCTGATCTTAAATAGCCACGGCGGCAACGATTTCAAGTGGGTTTTGCGGGAACTCTACGGCAAGACGAAGGCACATCTGTTTTTGTGCAATTGGTATGCAATTTTTCAGGATGTCTATCAGGAGATTTTCCAGGAAGCCGACGATCATGCCGGTGAGATGGAAACCTCGTTTGCGCTGGCGTATTTTCCGGAGCTCGTGGCGCGGAATCCGGACGGCTCTTTGGCCGCCGATCCGACGCCGCCGGCAAAGAGCCGATTTGAGGCGATCAATCGGGGTTGGGTATCGATCACCCGACCTTGGCATCTGCTAACGACCAATGCGGGGGTAGGCAATCCCCTGGCCGCCGCTCCCGAAAAGGCGCACCGGATGATGGAGGTGGTTGTTGAGCGGATTGCCCAATTTCTGGTGGAACTTTCGGCCGCCCCCTTAGATGAACGATTCCCATACTAAACCGGATAGTTTGGTAAAACCTCTCCTGCAGAGCGGTTGTCTCCAGCCAAAGGGAAAGGAGCGCCTTCCTAAAAGGACGGGCTATAGAACCTTTGGTCTTCAGTACTCGGCTTCTGGCATTTTGGGGGGCACGGCGGGCAAGCAATCTCCTAACCCGTTGTAACCATTGGACTTAGAAAATAAGGTGAACAAATACAGCTTTCTATGTGCCTGTGGGAGACAAACCCAGAAATGCCCCAGGGCAAAACTCAAGCAATACCCTCTTGTGGGAAAATCCCCTCTGGAAGCAACGGGTCATGGCTGCGAACCGGAACGGTTCGCTTGGTTGGTCTGAGCCAGAGGCAAACCGGCCTGTCCATTGCAATGTTCTAACTGCCGAATCTTTTCCAGCCGACGAGCGTGTCGGCCCCCCTCAAATTCCGTCTTGATCCAGACTTCGACCAACATATCTACCAGGCGGTCGCCGAGCATATCGCCCGAAAGGCAAAGGATATTGGTATCGTTATGGCGTCGGCTGATTTCGGCCGTTAGCAGGTCATGGCAGGGCGCAGCGCGCACGCCGGGGAACCTATTGGCTACTATCGCCATGCCGATCCCAGTGCCGCAAATCAGGATCCCCCGATCCACGTCGCCTTGGGCCACTTTCTTGGCCACTTCAGCGGCGATGTCAGGATAATCCACCGGCGGCTCTGAAGACCGGGTGCCCACATCAATACTCTGGATGCCCATCCGCTGCAAGAGATCCAAAATCTTCTCTCGCAGATGAACCCCACGATGATCGCTGCCGACCGCAATTCGCATCCTACAAGCCCCCTAGGTGGAAAAAAAACACAGGTGCTCTTCCGAAAGTCTTTTCTGGTGTGCCCCCACCAGTCCATTGGTTTAGATTCCTTTGAACTAGCCTGAGCTCTGAAGCCTTTGCCCAGCTTACCCGAGAGGTGTGGAATTTCCATTTCGGTAACACTTCAGCCGAAGGAAGAAGCTGCCTGCTTGATCCGAGGAAAGCCTTTGGGTGTTACTGCCGCGCAAGCCCCGGTGCAGAACCAACCCACTAACACAAAAACTGGATTCCTGCTTTCGCAGGCATGCCTGGGCACACCATTCGGCTGAACTATTACCCATTGAGGTTGGGGAAGCTAGCCTGGTGGGTAGGTCTGAGGCACTGGTTCCGACACCTCTAACAGTTCTCAATCAGCCTCTCTAAAGTTTCTGGGGCCGTCCGTGAGGAGTTAATGAGACAAACGGCTCCTGCTCTCTTCCCCAAGTGTTACCTCACCAGGTTGTGCAGTTTTTCTACCTTCTGCCGTTTAAGTATATTTTGACGGTCAACTGTAATATAAGTTTTGTTGACCTTCTTGGCAACTCCCACCATCTGGGAGAGAGAGATTTTTCTGACGGAAGCAAAATAGGGGGCCATAAATACCATAATAATCCATTTTTGGGTATTTTAATCTCCTATAATTTGCTTGTTTTCCTCCTTTGTCTTTCAATAGGTGGCTGCATACCCTCTACATAGGGTAGGTATTTCCCCTCGGCCCCTTCGAGAGACCTCTTCCGTTGCTGGATATGTTCGTGTACCCCCCAGGAAGGGTTATAGAGTGGTTGCCAGCTTACTTCCGGCGGGAGCAAAGGTAGCTGCCAGCAACTTCCAACAGGGAAAGCTGCGGTGGGAGGAAATACACAGGCAGGAGGATAATAGAGGCAAAAAAGGTTATTATTCCCCTCGGGGGGGAGAGAGTTCTGAGTTCGCTTGGCCGCCAGAGCCCCTCGGCGTAGCCGAAGCAGACCGCCTTTTTCGGGAAAACCTTTGTCGTTTTGGCTGAGCGGCCCGATGGGCCAATAGCTCCAAGGCCTGCGCAAAGGTAACTTCTTCCGGGGGCATGTCTCGGGGCAGAGACGCATTGTTTTGGCCGTCGGTTACATACGGGCCATATCGGCCTGCCATTACAAGGACCGGTTGGCCAGTAACTGGAGAGGGCTCAAAGACCTTGATCGGTTCTTTGCTGGCCTGGGATGGGCGGCGGCTGGGTTTGGGCTGGGCTAGTAATTGAAGGGCTTCCTCCAGACTCATAGTAAGCGGCGAAAGATGCTCCGGCAGCGACCGGGTCTGGTCCCCGCATTTGACAAAGGGTCCAAATCGACCGGACTGTACCCATACCGGCTGGCCGGTCTCTGGATGCACTCCCAACTGGCGGGGTAGATTCAACAGTTGCAAGGCGAGGTCCAGGTTCACCTGGTCGGGCTTCATCCCTCGGAGCAAGGAGGCTTTTTGTACGGTCGGATCGTCGTCGGCGCCGCGTTGCACATAGGGACCGAATCGCCCGGTTTTCAAATAGATGGGTTTGCCCGTCTGGGGGCAGGTGCCCAGAAGCTGGCCGCCGTTTTGGGATTGTTCCAATAGTTGCATGGCCACCGGCACGGTCAATTCATCCGGGGCCATTTTCTCTGGCAGACTGGCCCGCCGGTTGCCGTGTTCCAAAAACGGCCCATATCGGCCGACTCGCACATAGATGGGGCCATTGTCGGGAGTGGGGGCTTGGCCAATATAGATTCGACCTACTTCCCGGGGGTCGATTTCGGTGGCCTTCTGCTCCACTTGGGGTTTTAGGCCGGGATATTGTCCTCCGAAATAGAACTGGCGGAGATATTCGACATGTTCCAATTCACCCCGGCTGATGGCATCCAGTTCATCTTCCATTTCCGCGGTAAAGTCATAATCGACCAGGGCAGGGAAATGTTGTTCCAAGAGTTGGACGACGGCAAAGGCGGTCCAGGTGGGTACGAGGGCTGAGCCCCGTTTGAACACATAATCCCGGGCCAAGATCGTATCGATGATGGTGGCATAGGTGCTGGGTCGGCCAATGCCCCGGCGTTCCAGTTCCCGGGTCAAGGTGGCTTCGCTGTACCGGGGCGGGGGCTGGGTGGTATGGGACTTTGGTTCCAACGCCTCCACACGCAGCGTTTCGCCCACAACAACCGGAGGCAGCCGTTTTTCTTCTGCTGCCACCTCTTGAGGTTCCTCCGGTTCTTCGATATAGGCCCGCAAATAGCCGGGAAAATCGATGATTCGGCCGGAAACCTCAAAGAGGGCATCATCTAGTTGGATGGTGATGGTAACGGTCCGGCCTCGGGCGTCGGCCATCTGACAGGCCAAGGTCCGCCGCCAGATCAGCTCGTAGAGTTTTTCTTCATCCGGGCCAAGCTGACCGCGCAGTTTGTCTGGATGTTCAAACGGATGTCCTGCGGGTCGAATGGCTTCGTGGGCCTCTTGGGCGTTTTTCACCTTGGTCGGATAGATGCGGACTTCTGGGGCCAGATATTCGGGGCCGAACAGGCTGAGGATTTCCTGTCGGGCCGCCTCCACGGCCACCGAGGCCAAGGAGGTCGAATCCGTTCGCATGTAGGTGATATAACCACTTTCATAGAGATTCTGAGCGGCCTGCATGGTGCGGCGGGCGGTAAAACCAAACTTCCGGTTGGCCTCCTGTTGGAGGGTGCTAGTGGTAAACGGAGGATAGGGGCGGGAGAGGTAGGGTTTTTCCTCCACACAGAGCACTACTGGGGTCGCATTTCGGAGCCGGTCGGCCAGCGCCTTGGCCGCCGTCTCGTCTAACAAAAGCAAACTAGGGTCTTTCAATTGCCCGGTGTTTGGATCAAAGTCTCGGCTGGTAGGGATTCGCCGAGCTTGCACAGAAACCAAGGTGGCGTGGAAGGTTTCCCCGGTCTGTTTGGCAAACAGGCCCAGGAGGTCCCAGTAGGTAGCCGGCACAAAGGCCATGCGCTGCCGTTCCCGCTCCACAATCAGCCGGATGGCTACGCTCTGGACCCGGCCAGCCGAGAGCCTCGGCCCGATTTTGCGCCACAAAAGCGGCGAGACCTCATACCCATACAGCCGATCCACAATCCGCCGGGCTTCCTGGGCTCGGACCAACGCATGGTCGATCTGCCGCGGATGCTCCAATGCCTCCAGCACCGCCTCTCGGGTAATTTCATGAAAGACCAACCGATGGACCGGCACCTTCGGTTGCAAGACCTCACACAGATGCCAACTAATGGCCTCCCCTTCCCGATCTTCGTCGGTGGCCAGATACAACTGCTGGGCCTTTTTCAGCATCTGTTTGAGGCGTCGGACCTGCTGGGCCTTTTGACGAGGAATCACATAAATGGGCCGAAAATTATCATGCACATTCACCCCCAAATGACGCCACTGCTCTTGCCGGTATTGTTTGGGTACTTCTTTTGCGCTTTCGGGCAGGTCTCGGATATGGCCGATCGATGCTTCAATGGTAAAGCCCGGACCGAGAAACTTGCTCAGGGTGCGTGCTTTGGTGGGCGATTCGACAATCACCAACGAGATACCGGAAGAAGAGGGTTTTTTCGCCATAGGAATCCCGGATTTATAACAAAGGTAATAATTCAGCTAATAATTCGGGGATGTTCTCTTGTCTGGAGCACCGTTAGACGGTAGCCATTTCCACTTAACTGGCAAAAAACTCAGTCTAACAGACTCAGTTACCACACGCTACCGGCAGGCAGAGGGGAAGTCGGGTTTGCAAACTTCTACTCCGAGGTTTAAAATAAACGCTTTCGGGAACGGTTCCGGTACCAGTCCTTCAGGGGCTTAGCGGAAAATAACCATCTGAGAGGAGGTCCAATCCCCCCGCCGGATAGGTATTTTGGTTCTTTCTATTTCCAAAATATCACCAAATAAGGGGGTCGGAGAAGTTTGTCAAGCGGAAAAGTTTGGGGAATCCCACTTAAGAGGGGATAGGCATGGCTAGTCCGTTTACTGTGTTTCGGAAACATCAAAAGGTGTTTTTGGCGGTCTTGGCCCTTTTGGCCATGATCGCCTTTGTGTTTTTATCGGGACCGGTCTTTGATGCCCTAACCAGCGGGAATGTCCAGAATCCGGTGGTAGTGCGTACGAAGGCCTACGGGGATCTGACCGAGCTGGAACTCTCCCACCTGCTGCGTCAACAGAATCTCGTGCGGACTTTTTTCGAACGGGTCTATTGGACGTTGGGCTTTCGATTGCCGGTCGAACCGCCTTCGGAGGAATCGGCCGTGGAGACCTGGCTATTGGCCAACCGGGCTCGGGAGCTAGGAATGGTGATCAGTAATCAAATGATCAATACCTATATCCAGGAGATGACCGGTAAACGGGTCAGCCGGGATACGCTCCGACAGGTCCTCCGGGAAATGCATGTAACGGACCGGCAACTGTTCGAGGCGCTGCGCACTGAACTGGCAGCTCGACAGATGCTGGAACTGATTGATTTTAGCACGGCTCCCACTACACCTGCCCAACGGTGGGACTACTATCAGCGGCTCAATCGCCGGGCCACAGTGGAACTGGTGGCTGAGCCGGTGGCCAAGTATGTGGATCGGGTCGGCGAGCCGGAAGAAGCCACCCTCCGAGACTTCTTTGAAAAATACAAGGAAAATTATTACGACCCCACCTCCCCGGACCCGGGATTCCGACGGCCCCATCGGGTAGTGGTAGAATATCTAAAGGCCGAGATCGCTCAATTCCTCGAGCCCAGTTCCATTACCGACGAACAGATCCAGCAGTACTACGAAAAGCACAAAGATACCTATTATCTCCGCAGCACATTGCCTCCGGTCGAAAAAGCCGGTGCACAAAGTCCTCCTGCCGAATCCCAATCCCCTCCGGAATCCAAACCCGAAACGACTCCTTCGGTTACCCCAGAGCCAAAACAACCCTCCTTATCAAAGCCTACTGCCTCCCCCCCTGCTGGAAAAGAACCCGTGGAGTCCCTTAAACCTCCGGAAGAAAAACTACCCAAGCAGTCCTCCAAAGAAGAGAAACCTTCGGAATCTGATGGTGTTGAAAACGCTGATCCGGCAAAAAAAGCTCCAGAGGTCCCGCCCTCGTCTCTACCAAAGGGAGACGGATCGGCCTCCCGAACTGATCCCATAGATGCTAGCTGGGTCTCGTTGGCGTTCGGGGCCGGTAGGGGCAGTCTGCAGGAGGTCCAGCCGGCCCTATGGACCGTATCGGCCGAGGGGCAGACGCAGGCGTCTGAGCCAGCCGATGCACCCTCGGCTGCTGGCACACAGCCTGATGGGAAACCTGCTGAATCTGGGGCTTCTGCGCCGTCGGAAAAGCCGTCCGAGAAGCCCTCGGAGTCCACACCGGCTAGCCTCCCTTCGGGCGGTGCTGGGGGCAGTTCGGCGCCTGCCTCCAAATATGTGCCCTTGGAGGAGGTGCGGGAGGAGATCCGGGAGGCTTTGGCGCGGGGGCAAGCCCAGGCGAAGATCGAGCAGATGCTCCAGAAGATCCGCGACCAAATGAACAGTTATTCTCAATCCCGTCTGGCCGCCCTGGCCGCCGGCACCCAGCCGCCTCAACCGCTCAACCTGCAAGCCCTAGCCAACCAGTATGGGCTCCAGTACCGGAAAACGCCGCTTGTTGCGGAATGGCAATTGCGGCGAGACTTTCGAGACCTTGCTCAGTCGCAGGTGGCTGGCCGGGAATCGGTCCTTCGCGTGTTGTATTATCAAGGCCGACCTCCCTTGCAGCCGATGCTCGCCCAAGACCCAGATGCCTACTATCTATTCTGGAAATTAGAGGATGTCAAAGAGGCCATTGCCTCTTGGGATTATGCAGAAGCCGAACGCCTGGAAAAAGAGGCCCAAAAAGCCCGCCACCAGGGCCAGGAGCAAGAAGCTGCCAAACTGGCCCAGCAAGCTCAGCGGGCCCGCAAAGAAACCGATCAACTCCGTCAGGAAGTGCTCCGGGCATGGAAGATGAGTCAGGCCCGCAGTTTGGCCCGGGATCGGGCAGCCCAATTGGCCGCTCTGGCCCGCAAAAGCGGTAAACCCTTGCAAGAAGCCTTGGCGAAGGAACCGGGCGTAACCGTTCTGGAAGCTGGTCCATTTAGTTGGCTGACCCATGGGGGGATTTCCCCTCGCCTTTTTGTGCAGGCGCCGCCGCCTCGGATTAGCTCCATTCCCCAGGTGGAACTGCCTGGCGAAGAGTTCATGCAAACCGTCTTCCGGATGGAGCCCGGACAGGTAGAGGTGGCCTTCAATCAGCCGCAAACCGTCGCCTATGTCATCCGGGTCAAATCCTTCGAACCATCCGATGAAGTCCTCTGGAAAATGTTCTTGGCCGAACCCTATGCCGACTACTCCACGGCTGCCGTGTTCGACCAACAGAAGATTCGCCGGGCCTGGCTGGAGCAATTGAAACAGCAAATAGGATTCCGTTGGGAGCGGAAACCTCATCCAGCCGCCGAACGCTAGGCCTGGGTCGTTCGGCCTGAGCATGGTTGGCTCTGTGCCGACCAGAGGACTCAAGATGCAGTTAGTTCATCCTGCCCGTGCCATGCAATCCTATTATGCCCATCCGGCGGCTTGGCCGATAGAGAAGCTGCTTGGCCAGTGTCAAACCCGTCGGTTACGCCGAGGCGGCCCCGGCGGCCAACATCGCAATAAGGTCGAAACCGCTTGGTGGATCTGTCATCTGCCGAGCGGGATCACGGCTGAGGCCAATGAGCGGCGCTTGCAGGCGGACAACCGTCGGGTGGCACTTTTTCGCCTCCGCCTGAACTTAGCCATCGCACTTCGCCAGCCGATTCCGGCCGAGTATCAACCTAGTTCTCTTTGGCAGCGCCGATGTCAGAGCGGGCGCTTGGTGATTAATCCAGAGCATGAGGATTTTCCGGCTCTTTTGGCCGAAGCGCTTGATGTGCTGGCGTCGGCAGGCTGGGAACCGAAAGCAGCAGCCCCCCGGCTGGATTGCACCCCCTCCCAACTGGTGAAACTGCTCAAAAAAGAACCCCAGGCTTTGCTTTTGGTTAACCGACAGCGGACTGCCGCCGGTTTGCACCCATTACACTGAACCTGGAAAATCTCCGGTTATGGAACCCGCAGACATCTGCGAGTTGGTCCACCGGCTGTGGACTGCTGCCGGATGGCCCCACTTACACTAACCACGCAGAGGCCCCCAGGATTGGTAGAACCGGGCGATTGGTGGCTTGGCCCCCTATCCCGGCAACTGCCCTTACCCGCCGAGGCCCCAGGATTTTCGGAGGGGAGGCTCTATCCATATTGCTCCTTCTACTCCTGGCAGACCCATTACAAGCGGATGCCTAGTTGTTTGGCTTTTTCGAGATCGGCGGCGGCCTTGGAATGCTGGCCGATTTGGCTGTAAGCGATGGCTCGGTTTTGATAGGCTCGGCCATAGGTTGGCTCGAGCCGAATCGCCGCAGTAAATGAGGCAATCGCCTCCTCCCACTGGCCTAAGATCCGATAGACCAATCCCCGGTTATAATGGGCGGCCAAATAATTCGGATCTCGCTCTAGGGCAGCAGCGTAATCGGCCAGAGCCTGAGTGAAATTATGTTTGCGTGTATAAATAACCCCCCGATGGCACCAGGCATGAGGATCCGCCGGTTCCAGATGGATGGCCTGGGTATAATCTTGCAAGGCGCTATCCAGGCGGCCTTCCAGGCCATGCAGCACAGCCCGATGAAAATACGCCTTGGCCGAGCGAGGATTCAAGCGAATCGCTTCATTGTAGTCCTCCAACGCCTCTTCCCGCCGACCTAAAGCGCTTCGGGCGCTGCCACGGGCAATGTAGGCATCCAGATTTTTCGGTTCCAGGCGAATGGCCTCGTCAAAATCGGCCAAGGCCTTTTGGTTATCGTGTTTTTTGGAGTAGGCTAGACCTCGATTTAGGAAGATTTTGCCGCTTTTCGGGTTTAGCCGGGCCGCCTCGGTAAAGTCGGCAATCGCCTCGTCGTATCGTCCCATCCGAAAATAGACCAAGCCTCGGTTCAGATAGGCCTTGGCGTCTTTGGGGTTAATTTGGAGAACTTTTGTGTATCCATCGATGGCCTCTTCGTATTTGCCTTGCATCTCGAAAAGATTGGCCTGGTTGCCGTGGGCTTTCAGGTGCTTCGGATGGAGCTGAATGGCCTTTTGATAGTCGGCCAGAGCGGCCTCAAAGTTCCGTTGCACTGTATAAACAAGTCCTCGGGAAACATAAAAGTCGGGATCGTTTGGTTGCAAGAGGATGGCCTGTTGGAAATCGGCCATCGCCCGCTCCAGTTCGCCCCGTTTGAAGTATAACACCCCCCGGTTGTAATAGGCTTTGGCATATTGGGGATCCAGTTCGATGGCCTTGGTATAGTCGGCAATCGCCTGGGTGCGCTCGCCTTTTTTGCCGTAGGTACAACCGCGGTTATAATAGGCCGCCGCTTCCCGAGGGCTGAACCGAAGTACCTCATTGTAATTGGCAATCGCCTCGTCATGCAGCCCCAATTCTTCATAGCAGTTACCCCGGGCATAATAGGCCTCGGCCAGCCGGGGATTCAGCTTAATGACTTCGGAAAAAACTGCGATGGCTTGCTCATAGTCTTTCTTTTCTCGCAAGGCTTCGCCGCGGCGCATCAGATCCATTTCATCGAACATGGCCTACGTCTCCTGAACAGTAGCTCATAATGGTGCCTAGAGAGGGCTATGCCGCCGTCCGAACAGGTGGTTTCTCGCTGTGTTGGAGTTGGTCATTTTGGCGGTTCGGAGGTTGTTGCGAGGCATCTCCCCGGTTCTGTTTTGGTGGGCTGTGGGAGTGGCATTACAAAACGATTTCGGTCTGTTCGGCGCCCAGGTTGGGCGCTTCCACCGGTTCGGGTTGCCGGCCGTTATGGAAGAAGATGCGGTTTCGGCCAGCTCGTTTTGCCTCCCGGAGGGTCTCCTGGAGCCGGCGGAGTACTTGTTCATCAGTATCCTCTGGTCGCACTTCCACCACCGCGCCGGTAGCCGTCAGGCGGAAAGTCTCTTCGCCTGTGCGGAAGAGCATTTTTTCCAGGGTCTGGCGGAATTGTTCGGCATGTTTGATGGCCGCTCGGGGGCCGACATCGGGCATCATGAGCAAAAAACTTTCCCCAGTAAATCGGCCCACCAGGTCGGCAGGCGAGGCGTGCTTTTTGATCCATTCGGCCACATGGACCAGCACCCGGTCGCCGATCAACGAGCCGTATTTTTCGTTCACTTTGCCGAAACTGTCCAGGTCCAGAAGCAGCCCGGTGATTTGGCGGGTTTGGTGTCGGCCTTGTTTCCACCATTCCGCCAGAGCCACTTCCAGGCCGATCCGACTCCGAAGTCGGGTCAGCGGATCATGCCAAAGTTGGCGTTCGATGCTTGGGAGCCGACCTTCGTACCGAGCGACGGCCAGGAAGGCCGCCTCCTGCATATCCCGGAGCCAATGCCGCGCCACCCGTAGGTTGTGAATTTCCGACAAAAGCCGACGATTGGCCGCCTCCAGGTCCGACTCAAAGTCCATGTGCTGCAAGTTGCTCAAGGTGGTTTCCAGTTGGGCGGCCTGTTCGAGATTCGCTAGTTCGATTTCTTCGCCCAAGCTGCGCAATTGGCCCAATTCACTGATTCGGGCGGCAAACCGTTCTGCCGCCTCTCGGTGCTGCTCCAGATAGCTCTGGCAAACCTCTTTCAGTTCTTCCAGACATCGACGGATGGTTTCCGGATCGGTCCGACCGGCCGCCGCACGCAGGCGCATATCAATCTCCTGGGTGCGCAGCCCGCTTTTGATCATTGCAATGTTGAGCTTCAGAATCGAGGTTTCTACGTATTTTTCGTTGAGGTCCCAATATTCCGGCTGATCCGGCAGGAGCAGTTCCGCCATATCCTCGTCATAGGGTTCTATATCCGGTTGAAGTTCGGTCGTCTCCTGTTCGAAGCCATCTAGAAGAGCAGCTACCGGTTGGGCGCTTGCTTTCTGAAGCCAGAGCAGATCCGGTTCTTCCAGACGGCCCCGGTTGCCAAATCCTAGCGCACTCCAAGCATCTCGGAAGGTAGGCGGCCCAAACCCCAAGAGCACCGCTGCTGCGTAGCCTACCGCCAAATTCACCACCGCAATCACTACCGTCAGGCCCAGCAACGTCATACCCCGACGCCTAACTCCCGCAAACACTCTAGCACATCCGCAGACCGAACCGGTTTAACTAGAAAATACTCACAGCCCTTGCGATATGTTTGGAAACAGTCGTCGGCATTTTCCTTGGCCGTGGTAACTACAATTTTTACGCCGTCTGCTAGCATAATTCCCCGTCGCCGCTCGATCAGGCGGATTGTGTCCAGCAGGCGGCGGCTGTCCATGTACGGCATCATAATATCCACGAATCTACACTCATACGGATTTCCCTCTTCCAGGGCGATCCGAAAGGTATTTATCCCCTCATTGCCGTCCTACGCAGTATGACAAACGCCCCACTTCGACAGCACCTGCTGAATAAACATCCGGAATGACTTATCGTCGTCGATCATGAGAGATTTCATTTCAAGACTTTTCCTGAACATGACATACTGACAATAGATCGCTACCTGTTGTTGGAGTTTTTCCGCGGTGCTTCTACATGACCGAAAAGTAATTTTCCACCGCCAGATCGAAATATTCCGGGGTCATATCGAGCGGCTGGCGGGTGAATGTACAATAGTTAGCTATCTGAAGCATCAGGTCCCGGGGATGGCAGCAGCGGAAGGGCCGGCCAGCGGCCCGATAGTGCTTGGCAATCAGGTAGTCGATCACCTCTTCCCGGTACGGGCAGCCCAACTGTTCGGCCATCCGCCGAAATAGCGCCCGAAACTCCTCTTCCGTCGGATCCGGAATTTCGATCTTGTAGGGAATCCGCCGTAAAAACGCCTCATCTACTAGCGATTTCGGTTCCAGGTTAGTTGAAAAGATAATCAATTGGTCAAAAGGCACCTGAATTTTTTTACCGTTCGGCAGGTTCAAAAAATCAACCCGCTTTTCCAGCGGCACAATCCATCGGTTCAGCAGTTCCTGAATGCTCACCCGCTGTCGGCCGAAATCGTCGATGACCAAGGTGCCGCAGTTGCTCTTCAGTTGCAGGGGGGCTTCGCAAATGCCAGTCGATGTATTCAGCGTTACCTCCAAGGCCGACATGGTAAGTTCCCCTCCGGCAATAATGGTCGGGCGCCGAATCCGCACCCAACGCCGGTCGATCTTTCGGCCATCCCATAGGCCCTGGCCTGGCTCCAGCGGCGCCTCTTCGTGATTGACCGGATCAAACAGCCGGATGATCTCCCCGTCCACCCCCAAGGCCCGTGGAATCCAAATGGTCGGTCCAAAGGCCCGGGTGATCCGTTCGGCAATACTCGATTTGCCGTTGCCCGCAGCTCCATAGAGAAATAGCCCTCGACCAGAGTTGACGGCCGGCCCTAGCCGATGCAGAATTCGCTCGCTCACCAGCAGATCCGAAAAGGCCCGGCGTAAATCTTCCGGCTGGGGATGCTGACGGCTCAACGACTGGGCCTGGACACTAGCAATGTAGTCTTTTAGCGACACCGGCGCAGAGCCGTAGTAGGTGCAATGGGCGGCATACCGGCGTGCCCGCTCCCGGCCCAGTTCGGTCAACTGATAGATAAAGTCGTTCATCGGAGCTGCCCCTCGATGAACGACTACCTGTTCCTGCTTGAGCCGACGCAAAAGTTCATCTACTAAAACAAACGGAAGTTTCACTTGGTCGGCCACTTCTCGGCCCGATGCCTCCCCCCGGGCCAACAAAAACTTCAGCGCCAATGCCTCCACGTCAGTGTCGGTAAGCTGGGCCTCGGCAAAACTGCTCGGCTCAATCGGGACAAACTCTCCCGGACTCAGTCCGAGTTTTTCGGCCGGCTCAGTATTAGCCGTACCTGCGGCCCGGTTGCCTTTGCCCCCCTGGCGGGTTAACTGCTGAATCCGTTCTAAAAGCATGTTTAACTTTTCATCCGGGTCTGCTTCCTGACCGATTGGGTTTGACGGATTCTCCTGAGCCTGTCGAGATGCCTCTGGATAAGGACCGGCCGGACTCCGTAATGGTTGGCGGAGTCCCTGCGTTGCTACCCCTCGAGGAATCGCTCCTATAGAGTCAAAACCTTTTTCAGTCATGGTCTTTCGTACATTATTTCCAGAGAGTGTTCAACCTGGGCCGTATCTTGACTTGGACCGGCAATCCTGCAAAGTTACTCCCAGTTGGTATAGAGTAGCAGATCACTCCAACGGGGGATTTAGGCCACCAAAAAGGGGAAATCAGCCGGTAAATCTTCCAAAAAACTCCCCCTTTAACCCTACCTTTTGCCTTCGCCGCACGCAAATTAAGGAAGAGTGGCTTCCCAGAGAAAACACCCCAACCAACAAACATACTCCCAGCGGTTCCTTTTAGCGGAACCCACCAAGCTTTATAATTGTCTTCGTTAAAGCAGCCGTTTCTGCTACGGAAGGCAAAACTGTAATGGACATCCCTTTTCAGAAGGGGGAGCGGGATTAGGATTTTTTGCTAGAAGAGAATGCCCTCTTGAATGGTATATCTTTTACCTCGAAAGTGGGGTCAACCTCTACCCAGAAGCCCGATAATTCCCCCTTTATTGGGGGGAAACAGAAATCTGCTTTGAGAAAAACCACTCAGCTAAAAGGAATCTAGCCTGTGCGGATTGGTGCGGTGGTCTATTTAAATAGCTGTCCATTGGTGGCGGAGTTGCCTCGGATTGCTCCTGGGGTGGAAATGGTTTTTGATGTGCCTAGCCGACTGGCTCAGATGTTGGCCGAGGGCAAAATTGATGCCGGTCTTGTTCCCTCTATTGAGGTAGTTCGGCATCCCAATTGGGTGGTAGTCTCCGATGCTTGCATTGCCTGCCGGGGCCGGGTCCAAAGCGTCAAACTCTTCAGCCGGGTACCTATCCGCTCTATTCACCTGTTGGCCTTGGACGAAGGTTCCCGAACCAGTGCGGTGTTAGCTCAGATTCTTCTTGGGTCCCGGTACGGGCTTCGGCCTCGGCTGACGAACTTACCGATTGGGTTTCCCGTCTGGGAATCGGCGGCGGATGCGGTGGTTCTGATTGGAGACCGGGCTATGCAGGCCCCAGAAGACGGGTTTTGTGAGGTCTGGGACTTGGGCCAGGAGTGGGTTCGGTGGACCGGCTTGCCCATGGTCTTTGCTCTTTGGGCTGCCCGAGCCGGGGGGGATGTGGAGCGGTTGGATCAAATCCTTCGGGAAAGCCGGGACGCTGGTTTGGCGAACCTGTCTGAGATTGCCCATCGAGAAGCCGCTGGGCGCCAACTGACCGAGCAGCAGTGCCTCCAATATTTTCGGGATCATTTGGTGTTTGTGCTTGGCGAGCGGGAAAAAGCCGGTCTGCGATACTTCTATGAGCTGGCCCGGCAATACGGATTTCTTCCACCAGAAGTGGGGGATCGGTTCCCCCTTGAACCGACCTCCCAGTCGGGCCTCCCCCAATCAACCTAATAACATTCCCCCTAAAGAGGAGGATGAGTACCAAGATTTAGCGTAGCAAAACGATGGGATCTTCCTCTCCCCTCCAGATACTTAAAGGACGGAAGCATGCATCATGTTTACTCCAGTCCTCTGCAGCCCTCTTCAAATACATCTTTTGGGGTAATTCAATATACCCTGTTAGTAGGTATGTTGGTCGCTCTGGTAGCAGGGGGCTTCCTAGGGCCAGCGGAAAAAACATTCGCCCAGAACCGGGTCAACCGGAAGCACACCAAAACTTCTCTAGGACCGTTCCCGAAGGAGGTTCGGGATTCGGCGGTCATTAGTCCGGACGGTCGGCATCTGGCCTATATCAAGAAGGCCGACGGCAAAATGCAAGTGGTGCTGGATGGCAACGAGTTGCCGGCCTTCGAGCGGATAGCTGCTCTGAGTTTCAGTCCGGATAGCCAACAATTGGCCTATGTGGCTGGCCAGGCAGGGGAGTGGTTTGTGGTGGTCGGAGACCGTCCCCAGAACCGCTACAGCCGGGTCGGCCAGCCGGTCTTCAGTCCGGATAGCCAAAAGCTGGCCTATGTGGCCCTCCTGCCTGACCAAAAACGGGCTGTGGTGGTCAACAACCAACCGGGCAACGCATGGGATGAAATCTTTGATGGTCTATTAGTCTGGAGTCCGGATGGTCAACAGTTAGCTTACGGAGCTCGGCAAGGGGAGCAATGGTTGGTAGTGGCAGGCGAGCAGCAGTACGGGCCGTACAGCTATTTAGGATCTGCCACTGGCCTGGTGTGGAGTGGGAGCGGTCGGCTTGCGTTTTCGGTCCTGGAAGGCGGCCAGTGGGCTTTGATCGTCGATGGCCAAAAGCTGAAAACCTACGACAATTTGGCGGAAGTGGTTTTCAGCCCGGAGGGCAAACGGTTAGCCTACATGGCCCAAAGCGGCCAGAAATGGCGGGTGGTTTTGGATGGGCAGGAACAACCGCTCTTTGACGCCCTGGGCGAAGGCACCCTGATGTTCAGCCCGGATGGGAAACACCTGGCTTATGCAGCCCGAACTGGCACGAAATGGTTGGTGGTAGTCGATGGCCTGGTCCCTAAAAACAGCTACGATAGCATTGGCCAGATGCTCTTTAGTCCTCAGGGCGACCGGTTGGCCTATGTGGCCCAGAGCGAAGGCCGAGAGCGGGTGGTCATGGTCCGTCTCAGTGGCCAACAGGCAGAACATCAAGAGGATCGGCTTTGGGATGCGGTGGGCGATGGCTCGTTGGTTTTTAGTGCCAATGGGCGGCGGTTTGGCTATGTGGCTCGCAGCGGCCGGGCACGCTTTGTCGTCGTCGATGGCCGACGCAAAGCCCGGTACGATATGGTCGGCTATTTAACGTTTACCCCCGACAGCCGACGGTTCCTCTACGCCGCCACCGACGCTGGCCGAACCTTTACCATCGTCGATGAAGCCGAGGCCGAAGCGCGGTACCAGGAAATTTGGCTCCCGCCCGGCAAACCCTTGTTTGTCGATCCAAAAAAAAGACAATTTCACTATATTGCCGTGGAAAAAGATACTGCTTTTTTGGTGGAAGAGCAGATCGACTGAGTTTGGCAGCTCGAGGTTTAGCGGTGTGGAGACCGTCCCGGAGAAGCGGCTTCCTGCTTTATAGGAACCACAGGCGTTAGGAAGTGGTAGGAACAAATGTGTTTTACTGCCTCACCACCAGCAAGAAAAGAGCAAGGCGCCTGGTAAGTCGAGCTCGGCTCTTTCTTCTGTTTTGGGAGGGGTTTTAAGGTTTCTTTCCTCCCGGCGTGGGAGTAGCCGGAGACGGATCGGTTGGCGACGGAACGTCCAACAGCGTGCGGATGAGCTGTTTAAGGATCTGTTCTGCTTCTGGGGCCAGGTTGGAGGCGCTGGGTTCGTAGCCGCCCTCCTTATACGATGCTTCTGTACAGATATAACTTGTTCCGCCTTCCCCATAGGAGGTGACGGCTAGAAACCGGTCCGGGACCAAACTCTGGGCATACAGTTGGAAGTCGATCATGCATTCGCCGGGCAGGTGCAAGATCCAGGCTGGGCCGATCCGCACCAGGCTAATGTCGATCGGCCTGTCCGCCCGTTCCGCATAGGCCACCCGGCAAGCCGCATAAATCCGGCTTAACATGGGTGCTTTAGGGTCTTCCAAGGTTTGCCGAGCTTTTTCCATGAGGGGATCGGTCCTGGCCGGCAGTTTCACCGGCAACGTTTTCCACTCCATCTGGCCAGCCGGTTCCCACCGGGTCGAAGCCACCGACTCCTCCATGGCCCGGTAAAGCCGATCGGTCAAGGCGTCCCGGGCCTCCCGGGTGCCGTCGTTGTACTTGCCCATGGCCACATCGCCCGCACAGCCGGTAAAGTAAATCTGAAACACCCCTTCCTTCTTCTCCAGGCGCTGGCGGGCAAAACCAGGTACATCGCTGGAGGCCCGTGGATCATAGTAAAAACTCTGCGGATGCGTCGCATAATAGTGAAGCCGAACCAGAACCTTCTGGCCTCGGGCCAGTGAAATAGTTTTCAGATAAGGATCGATTTGGCCTTCCGGCTCGGCGCGTAAAGCCGGGTCTTTGCAGGAGCTCATTCGGCCAACGATCTTGCCGTCCCGAAGGAGCCGGCGATTGGAGGCCACCTGCTGGACCTTGGCCTGGCCCAGGCCGACCCGGTCGAACGGTTCCAGCCGGTCTAGAGCCTCTTTGGCGGCTTGGGCCAGCCGATCGGTCGCCTGCTCCCAAACCTCACTATCGACATACGGCGGCGGATCCGGATACTTGTTCAATAGGCGCTGGGCGTCGCCGTTTAGATGGGGAGCCGTATGCTGATGGACCGTATGCACCGCCACAGAATCGACCGAGGTCCCTACCGCTTTAGCAAGTTTTTCTCGAAACAGATCATACGAGGAATTGGCCAGTACACAAAAATCCACGGCGCACAGCACATATCGGTTCTCACCCGCCTGGAGCAGCACACCTTTGGCCAGCAGCGGCTCTTCGATCAGTTCCAACGGCTTATAACTGGGATAGATCGGTTTGCCCAGCGGCGGCGTCATATCGCACGAGAAGGTAGCTGCCTTGAGTTCAGAGGCGGATGGCCCTGGGCTTTGCACAGCGGCGGGACTGCCGACAGGACCAGAACCGCCTTCTTCGGCCCCCACCGCCAGGCCAAACCCCATACCCACCAGTGCCCCAACATACCATAAACACTTTAGGAAACGATCCATAGACGCCTCCTTCTGTGCCTGTTTGATGATCCGGATTGTCTCATACCTGGGGAAATCTCTCATATCCGAAAGATAATCTCACCTTCTGAGGAAAGCAAGTTGTCGGCCAAGTCTATTCCGGCTGCATGGGACAAAGCCTTTCCGCCGTCCTTGCCCTTCTTCCACGTTGAGGATACCATTTTGGGAAAGCATTCGGGCAGTCCTATGGCGGCAGAGAGCTGCTTTTTGGACGGAGGATGTTTCGATGCATTATCCCTGGTGGTATGTGCCCCATGTAACCGCCCCCATGCTCATTGCCCTGATCGCTACGCTGCATGTGCTGGTAGCGCATTATGCGGTGGGCGGCGGGTTCTTTCTGGCTGTAGAGACCAGTTTTGCCTATCGGACCGGCAACCAGGCCTATTTGAGCTATCTTCGCCGACATGCCCAGTTTTTCATTTTGCTGACGGTCGTGTTCGGGGCCATTACCGGGGTGGGCATTTGGTGGACGATCGGTTTGGCTTCGCCGCTGGCCACGCAGGTGCTCATCCAGACATTTGTCTTCGGCTGGGCGATGGAGTGGGTCTTTTTTGTACTGGAGATTAGCTCGGCGTTTGGGTTCTTTTATTTCTGGGGCAGGTTGCCGACGGGGGTACATAAGGCGTTTGGCTGGATTTACGCCTGGGCGGCCTGGATCAGCCTGGTGCTGATTACCGGGATTACCGGCTTTATGCTGAATCCGGGCCGATGGCTGGAGCCGGCGCATCGCTCGTTTTGGATCGCCTTTTTCAACCCGCAGTTTTTGCCGCAGGTGGTGGCCCGGACCGGCGGGGCACTGCTATTGAGTTCCTTGTATGTCTATCTTCATGCGGCGGTGGTGCTTCGGCAGGAGGCCAGTTTGCGGGAGCTTGTAGCTCGGCGGTCCGCCCGACCGGCTTTGCTCGGCGCAGGCTTGTTAGTGCTGGGCGGAGTGCTGTGGGCAGCGTTTCTGCCCGAATCGGCCCGGGCCGTCATCCCAGCCGCCGCTGCATTGAATATCCTCATGGCCTTGGCCCTGGGAATTACCGCCCTGGTGGTGCTGTTGGTGTATTTCGGTCCGCTGAAAAATCCCGGTTGGCTTTCGGTCGGCTTTGCCGGAACGCTGTGGCTTCTTGGCCTAGCCGGGTTTAGCATCGGCGAATTCATCCGGGAGGCGGTCCGGAAGCCGTATATCATTTACAATGTGGTCTTCGGCCATCAAGTTTTGCCGGAAGAGGTGGCCAAGATGCAAAAGCAGGGATTTTTAGAGAGCGGCCTGTGGACCCGGGCCTGGATGGCCGCCCATTATCCGGGGGTGTTTGAGTCGGCCGGTTCAACGCCAGGCCTAACGGCTACCGGCTCAGCGCCGCCATCGTCTTCTCCACCCGGATCGAATCCTCTGCTTGCTCCAGCCGCCTCCCCAGCGGTTTTGCCTACCCGAATTGATGAAGCCCGTTTGCTCCGGTTGCCCCAGGCGGATCAGGTGAAAGTCGGCCAGGTGCTTTTCATGCACCACTGCAACGATTGCCATGCTGCGCGGGACGGCTATTCGGCAGCCGGTCGGCTCCTGCAAGGAATGCCCAAGCCGATGATCATTGAACTGGTTCGGAATCTCCATCATCATAATTTCGTCATGCCGCCCTGGACCGGCACAGAGGAAGAAGCCCAGGTATTGGCGGAATATCTCAGCACGATCACGCCGCCCCGTCCCGCCGGGATGCACCCGAACCTAGGAGGCTCCACGCCATGACGCCAACCATCCTTGTGGAACAAGTCAGCGGCGTATTGCCGGCGCCTTGGTGGTTTGTGCAGTTTTTCAAGGTGCTGGGCTTTACGCTCCATGCGGTGCTGATGCACTTGTGGTATGCGGGCCTGGTCTGGGCGATGTATTTGGCGGTGCGAGGCTCCCCGACCGGTCGGGAGGCTGCAGGCCGACTCATGCGCCAAATGCCCATCTTGGTGGCCTTAGGGATCAACCTGGGCATTGTGCCGCTATTGTTTTTGCAAGTAGCCTATGCGAAGGTGTTTTACCCGGCGACAATTTACATGGCCTGGTTTTGGCTGGGAATCGTGGTGTTACTAATCCCGGCGTATTATGGTGTGTACATTTATTCCTTCGGTTTGCGGGGTTTCGCCGACGCACAGGCATCGGCCAAAGCAAACCAGCCGTCGCTCAATGCTGCTGCCGCCAAGCCTGCACCGGCTCCTGGGAATCCGGAATCGGCCGCCGGCAACCCTGATCCGGTCCGTGGTCATCCTGAATCTGCCTCTGGTAATCCTGAACCGGCCTCTGGCCGCCCTGACCTGAGGCCTGCCATCCCTTCCGGCGGGCAAAATGAACCGGCCAACTTGGGCGGCCCAGCAGGCTTGTTGCGGCCGATGCCTGCGTGGCGGTTGGCCGCCGGATGGGGCTCGGCCATTTTGTTTTTGCTCATCGGGTTTTTCTTTGTTAACGGCCTGACGCTCATGACCCGACAAGAGCTTTTCGTACAAGAAAAATGGGAGGCAGTTTGGGGGGCGCACAGCCTGGCAGGGGCTGCCCTGGGAACCGGGCTGAACCTGGCCGACCCCCGGTTAGTACCCCGATGGTTGATGTTTTTCAGCTTGGCGTGGACGACGTTGGTGGTCTGGCTGGTGGTGGATACGGCCTGGCGGGCTGCTCGCCCCTCCGAGACGTACCAATTCTGGGTGGCCCGGACCGCCTGGAAACTCTATTTGGCCGGGGCTGCCGGATTTGCCCTTTTCGGCTCTTGGTATCTGCATAGTTGGTCGGCGGAAGTGCGGGCAGCCATGTTCTCCTGGCCGGTGGGGGTGTTGACGGTGCTGACGGCTGTTTCGCCGGGACCGGTTTGGCTGGGGCTTGCATGGTCAGCCCGACAGGGCAGGCCGCCGGCCCGGGCTTTGGCTTCCCTGTTGGCCCTTGGCCAATTGGCTGTGTTGGCCCTGAATGCGACAAGCCGACAAGTGGTGCAAAATCTGGAAGTGGGACGATTTTTTGCCGTCTCCCAACAGCCCCAGACCGTTCAGTGGAGCCCGCTGGTAGTATTCCTCCTGCTTTTTGTCGTGGGGGCTGTGGTGCTTGGTTGGATGCTTAGCCAACTGTGGCGGTATCGGGACCAGAGCTACCAGTTCGGCTGATTCAGCCCCCTCCTAAGCTGCAGGAGAGGGCCCATCGGGAGGGTATCGGGGCCTAGCCTTCCCAGTTGGACGGCGTCAGCCTCCATTTGGGAGCGGCGGGGCCGGAGGAGAATATCCTTTTGGGCTGTGGATGGTCCCGGCTTGACTCAATGAGCTTCCCTTAAGGGGGGTTATGCATGTTCGGCCGGTTGGCTCTGGGAGCTTGCGATGTCGCAGAAAGACGGGGGCTTACAGGAGCGGGTGGGAGGTAGGGGAAGGATTTGCCTTGCCCACCTGCTCTGCTGTCCGGGGCGAGAGGATTTTACTGGATTGGTGGTTTGCGCAGGCAGACAATACGAGTTCGGCCCATGGGGGGCAGGTTACGGTTTCAGGTAGGCCAGGGTCATGAGGGCGTAGCCGGTTACCAGATTTGGGTCGGCTTCCAGCCAGCGGGGATTTGGATTGACCCAAGAGCCGTCCGGTTTTTGTCGGCTGAGCAGTTCCTGGCGGAGTTCCTGGCGCCAAGGGTGTTTTTGGCCTTTGTCGTCGGTCAGTTCATTCAGGCCCATGACGTGCAGGGCTTTGGCCATGGTGTGGTAGTAATAGAAGAGGCCGGCATCACCCAGACCGGGATTGGTTTTGAGATCGTAGTGTTTTTGGATCCACTGGACGGCGGCTTTGACCCGCTTATCGTCCGGTGTTAGGCCGGCATAGATCATGCTTTTTAGTCCGGCATAGGTCATGGAGCCATAACTGCGTAGGCCGCCTTCGGGGGTGGTACCGGCCATGCTTTGGCCGCCGGCGGCTGGGGTGTAATAAAAACCGCCGTCTGGGTTTTTGGCCGGAAATGGAGTGGTATTATATTCACTTTCCAAGTTCTGGCAACGGGAGACAAAGATGAGGGCCTTTTTGATGGCTTCGTCGTCCGGCCCGCTGCCGGTAGTCCGAAGCGCTTCGATCAAAAAGGCGGTGTTCGAAAGATCAGGCCTTTTCTGCCGCCCGTAGCCGGCCCCGCCGTAAAACATACTGGATTGCTCATGGCCTTCGCCTTCGTCCCATTGAATTTCTTTAAGAAACCGGCGGGCATCTTGGATCAGTTGGTTATATCGGCCATCTTTGTTGGCCAACTGGAAAGCCATCAGGGCCAGGGAAGTTTCGTAGTTTTTGTAGAAGGTATCCGGTTGGTAGATGCCCCCGTCGGATTGCCGGAACCGTTCCAGAAATTTCAAGGCTTTGGCCACCATCGGGTCGTCGGGACTCAGGCCCACGGAAAGCAGCCCGGTAACCACAACGGCCGTAACCCCAATGCCCGCTTCTTTGGAGAAGGAACCGTCTTCGGCCTGGCCTTTGCTGCGTAGATACTGCACCGCCCGATCCACGGCCTGCTGGTACGCCTGCTGCGCTTCGGCAGGTTCTGCCGACTGGGCCACCCCCAGCCACCAGCTTCCCTCTGCCCCCAATCCGATTAGAACTGCTAGAAAAACCACTTTGCACTTCATCGAAGGCGCCTCCTTAACAAAAAAGGGGTTCAAACAACAAAGCATTTCCTGGGGGAAGTAGCTGGTTATCTTTTTCCGTACGGAAGAAGGCCACTGCCCCAGGAGCGGTTCTGGTCGCCAAAGAAGTTAGTTCCCTGCAAAAACCGTTCCTATACAATTCGGAGGATAGGATAAAAAATATTGCCTGGCAAAAGAGGGATGGCTACAGGGAGGAGAAAAGAGCTTGTCGAATTTTTTAGCTGCGTGTCGAAAAAATCGCTGTTAAAATTGGCATTTTGGGGCCATCAGCTCCGAGCGGCTTGCATTCCCGGAATTGGTCGAAAAAGGCCGTTAGAACTTAGCCTTTTCTGGGCAACCCGGATTCGAACCGCTGCGTTCCAGGGGGTTTCAAAGCGATTTACCGCCCAAAAATTTCAGTCGGGAGCTTAGGAAAATTTGGCTGAGCGCATTGCCACCCCGGCGGGAAATTCTAGGGCCCGGGGGGTGGGGTGGTAGGGAGGGGAAAATGCCAAGGGAATCCCTAGGGGAGGTCAATCGTTGCCCCTTCCATGGGGATGGGAATCCCCATGCGGAGGGGCTGGGAGGGGTTGGGCAAGGAAAGCTTGGATGGCTTGTTGGGCAGCCTGATGGGCAGCCGATCGGGCGGCTTGCAGAGCCACTTGGCGGGCTGCCTTTTGAGCGGCCAGCTCGGCTGCCTGTCTGATCGCTTCGAGCAGGGAAACTGGCAGTGGCTGCCGGAGGGCTTGGAGCACCTGTTGGGAGGTTTGGGCTGCTTGGAGAGCCGCCTCTAGAGCCAGCTCGGCTTCTTCGGCCGCCTGGGCCGCCTGGGCCGCTGCGTGTTTGGCTTGGCTGGAAGTGTGTTGAACTTTCGAGCCTAAAGACCGATCAGCCCTTTCTGTCAGTTGTTTGGAAGTTTCTCCAGAATCTTTCAACCTCTCTCTGTAAGTCCGGGATGATGGCTGACGATTCATGATGCCCTTTCAGTAGGAAAACGCCTAAGATGCAAAACCTCAACGACGAGACGGTGTATCCATATCCGTTGTGCGTAGGATGGTATTTGGGAAAAAACAGGCCGAAGGCTTGCACATGGAGGGGAAGTTTCCCCGGGGGCCAAAAAGTTCCCCCCTTCATATGAACAAAAACACTCCTCTGCCACCATGCCCCTAACCGAAGAAGCCCGCTAGGCTTCTACCAGTTCCCAGAAGGTTCCTAGCAGCAGACCGGCAGGAGCGGATTGGAACTGCCGTTCCGGAAACCACCCACTCCACCAAGCCAGAAGATTTCCGGAATCCTTTCGAATCCGGAAACGGTATCAAGGGGGGCACGACACATCAGCAGCCACAGGCCGAGCGAGGAAGCCAAACCACTGTCGGCTCTGGAACGCCTTAAGCATTTTCCTCCTCCGCAGGGTAGCGGCAACCTCCTCGCTTCCCCCCTCGGCCAACGAGCTGATGCGGTGGGAATCGTAACTCGGGTCATGCTCGTGCCAAGCACGACTTTTTCTAGCGTACTTAGTGGGCAGGGAATTGTCAAATGGAATTTTGGGACAACAGGAGATTTTCTGCCTGGGTTCCGAGGGTAGCGGGCAGAGGGGGCGGGGTGCCCCAGGACCTTTACAGACCGGA
Organism: uncultured Thermoguttaceae bacterium; assembly: GCA_938042245.1. Lineage (GTDB taxonomy): Bacteria > Planctomycetota > Planctomycetia > Pirellulales > Thermoguttaceae > JANXAQ01. Next base: position 135,088 of record CALIRO010000040.1, on the reverse strand, counting down.
GCGGGCAAAGGTGGCGTATTTTTTCGGATTCTGATGGAACCGGGCCAGGCTCTCTTGACTGCTAAACAGATACAGACGACCGTCATAGACCACACAGTAATCGGTTCGGCCTGGCAGATGGCGATTTTCTTCCACGGCCAGTACTGGATCAATGCCGCCGCCGACGGGTACATACCGGTTGGGATTAGCCAAGAAGCGCTGGCGCTGGGTTGGCCCAGCTAATAGATAGACTTTGCCCTGATGGTGGACGGCAAATTGGGGGTCTCCAGGGACCCACTGCTCTTTTTCGAGCAAGCTGACCGGGCAATAGCCTTCCAGTTCGTAGTTGCCGGTTGGACTACCCCTGGGCAGCGCCGAGTTGGTCTGCTGGGCGGGAGGCAGCTCGGTTTGAAAGGCTGCTTGGGCTGGGCCAGCATCATGGGGGGTTTGAAAAACCTGGGTTGCTTCCATCAGAGGGGGTTCTGGTTCTGAGGGGGCGGAAAACCCTTCGGCTCCAGAGGGGCGGAAATTTTGGCTAGCCGGCTCGGAAGGATGCCACGGTCTGGGTTCGGCCCAGGGTTCCAGCGGATCATGGACAGATGCCGAACGCGAACCCATCCTCTCTTGCGAAATCGCCGGTACGTCCCGGGCACTCCCAGAGGAATCTCGCAGCGGATGGTCCCAGGTAGGCGGACTGTCGGCCACCGGAGAGCCTATGGCCTGCAAACCGGTTCTTGGGGTCGGGCTTGACGATGACGAACGCGGATGCGCCCTGCTGGCATTCGTCGAAGGGGAAGGAGTTGGGGGAAGACTGCTGGCTGCAAGGGGCTGTCCGGAGAGGCCACCAGATGCCACATCTCGGTAAGGAGTTGGAGGAACCGTGTGGGACGTTTTTTCCGATGGGTTCGGTTTTTCTGGGCCAGGCTCCGCCGAGGATTTTGATCCGGAGGGTGGTTCTGCCGGAGGAGGCAAATCAGGCGGGCCGGCTGGCTGCTGGGACGCCGAAGGCAACGGAGGCGTTTGCTCGCTGGGTGCTGGCTGAGCAGGCGCCGGGCCGGTTCCGGGAACTTTTCCTGTGGGCAACGCTTCTGCTGGGGGGAGCGTCGGGAGGGACGGCTGGGGCATGGGTTCCAAAGGCAATGGCGTCTGAGTTCCCGGCTTTTGGGCCGGCTCTAAGGGAAGCGGCATCTGGGTGGCCGGTTTTGGCATCGGCTCTAGCGGCAACGGCATTTGCACTGGGGGTTTTTCTGGGCCTGGGCGCCTCGGCTCCAACGGCGTCGACTGAATCCCTTCCAACGGAGAGCGTTCCTCAATTTGGAAGGGTTTTTCTGTGGGCAATCCTGGCAGTTGGCTTGGGCCGGCCGCAGGGGGCTGTTTCTCTTCCGGAGGGGTTAACGGAAGCTCGGTGGGCAGTTTCGGCAGCGGCGGTAAGCTAGGTTTCTCGGGGGAAATCTTCTGGCGCGGCAGCTCCGGCATGGGCCCTGGTTCGGGTGTAGGAATGGCTTCCAGGCCGATCGACTGCGGAAAGAAGCGATCCGGCCGGCGTTCTCTGGCCCAACTACGCCATTGGGTCGGATAATATCCAAAGCTACTGACCCGCACCGGGCACTGGCCGGCCGGACAGGCACTGACAATTCCCCCCTGTGCATTGGGAGTCGGCTCGGAAACGGTGGTCGGAGCGGCCATGGCTGGATTGCCCCCAAACAGCCACCCTACCATCAGCCAGCCAAGAAGCCTTTTGCTGAACTTGAGAACCCGAGTGCTTTTGCGAATTGGTTGCCCATTACCCAAAGGCATGGTGATTTGCTCCGTGTGGAGAGAAAGTTGGTGTGCGTGGTTGCGTGCCAGGGATTTGTAGGGGATAAGGCGGTATGGGCCGAAGGACCGGGGGTGGCCCATCCGCGCTGGGGGAAACTTACCACCAAGGTCCTCCGCCGCCTTGTTCTCCAAGATATTGGAATTGACGGATGGTCGAAGCGCCCAGTCCGGCCGCTCCAGCCACCCGTTCGACAGGGGTCAGGATTTTGCTGATGAAGTTGGACCAGGCCATCGCTTCATCCTGGGAGATGTATATGCGATCACCTGGTAGGATCTGGTAGTTCGTGGCGGTCATGCCGCCTTGGGTAATCGCATCCCAATCGACCGGCAGAATCTGCTGACAACCTAGCTCCGGCGGCGCAGGCCGGGCTATCCATATCTGTTTGCTGGATAACTGGGACAAACCCCGCACCTGGGATAAGGCATCCAGAACCGTCTCGTTGCCGGTAATCGGCACTCGGATGACATTGTCGCCCATGCCGGCCCCTTGGGTGATGATATAGTAAACCTTACTGTTATAGCCGACCACATCCACCGCCACTTCGGGGGAGTCGAAGAACTGGCTGAGGTGACGTTGGATGGCCTGTTTCGCTTCCACCACCGTCAGACCGGCCACCCGAACCACGCCGTAGGCCCGCAGATTGATGCAGCCATCCGGCCCTACCAAATAGGTTCCGGTAACCGGCTGAATACCGCTGGCACGGGCCAATTGCAAGGAAACTTCCGGCTGCCGCAAAACCGCTTCCAAATGCCGAGTGATCGTTTGTCTAGCTTCTTCCAGCGTCATGCCAGCAATCCGCACCCGGCCATAAGCAGGACCTAAATCCACTGTGCCATCGGCATCGACCAGGTAATAGCCATCGATCGGCTGATCTAACAAGGTTCCCAAGACCCGGATGGCCAACACATCATAGGTTTCGATCCGATAGGGGGGGATGGGGACCATTTTGAGCATTTCGATGCTAATGACATCGGGCGGCTCAATACGGTAAGCGGGTAGGGATACTTTGTTTAGTTCCCGAGGCGGCGTCAACGGCCCCGGTACCGGCGGCGCATTTTTCGGGTCGGCCAATCGAGGCGGGCTGTGGCTGTAAAATTCGTTGATCATCGTGGCACAGCCCCAACTGAAACCCAGCAGAATCGCTACCCCAACTAGCCCCATCCGTTCTGCTAGCTTTTTTTCCTTAAAGGCGGTTCCTTTTTTCATGGCTAAGAACACCTCTTTATGCTTGCCCAACGATGTTCCAGGATTTCGGGTTGCGCTTCTGTTGGGAGGCTCACAGATCCGACGCCTGGCAAGCAACCCTTTGAACAAGGCTTGCTGGAAGAAGGCCCGGCAGAAATCATCGCCCTCCATCCACGCCTGCCAAGAAAACCTCTCACAGGGTTTGGCGGAACCGAGAAAAGGCTCCATCTAGCCACCTTTTCCCAGCTCCGAGGAACTCTCCTTTGCAGCTTCAAGGGAATCTAATCTGTTGTCTTCCTTAGAAGCTGTCACACCAAAATGAGGGATAATATTTACCACTTTGTGGGTAGATTCTTTCTGCGCCATCGTTACCCACGGAATAATCGGCAAACTTTACCAAAGAACTTGGCTGGAATTGGGTGAATTTTGCAAATTGATCCCCTCTAGAGAGGGATAAAAGGTTCGGAATCCCACCATAATGGGTTATGTGTATCCACTATTTAATGGTATTATCCCACACTCCTGATTCTTTCCAGAAGTTTTATGGCCAACAAGCTGAACCAATCGGTAAGGTCTTTTCCAAACACCTTCGACCATAAGAGACCTTTCCTAGTCGAAGGTATCCCCCCTATTAGACGGTTTCTTTCCCTACTAAAATGGGTTGTCCTCGCTTTTTCCCTGCCGCGGATGCCAATTGTTTGACAAAAGCCCCGGTGTGTGGTTATCGTAAGTCGTATAGAGGCATTGCATCCTAAGCAGCCGAGCGGGAACGCTCCTGCTGATAAAGTTCCTTCTGTGAGACGGAAAAGCCTTCGGTGGAAAACCGGTTGGGCCTTCACCGGGGGGATTAAGGGGGTAATAGGTGAGGAAGGTGCGTTTGGAAATATGGGAATCCTCCAGGCTCTAACAAAACGCCCCCAAAGGTTCCCCTTGCTTGGGTAGGTATAGAGTACCAGGCAAGGTCGTGTTGTTAGAGCTGGTAGGAAAATTCCAGCTAGCGCACAGCTATAACTATGGGGACTGCCATGAGTAGTGTTTTAGAGAAGCGAGAGCAGGCTGTTGGTGGGGTCTCCAGGAGCCAGCAGCCTCTGTGGATTGCTTTTGGGTTGTTGATGGGCCTATTGGTGTTTGGCTATTGGAATTCGCTTAAAGAGGCGGCAGCGTATTGGGAAGGACCGCAGTATTCGCATGGATGGTTGATTCCGCTATTTACGGTGGTGCTCCTTTGGATGCGGCACCAGCCGCTAGTGGAAGTGCCGGCGATCCAGCGGTGGTATGGGGTGGCCGGATTAGCTGCCAGTTTGCTGCTCCGGATGGTGTGTGCGTGGTACGGCTTGGACATACCGGACATGGTTACGTTTGTTCCGGCCGTGTTGGGGGTGATTTGGATCATAGGCGGCTGGCCGATGTTTCGGTGGGCTGGCCCGGCAGCCGCTTTTTTGATCTTCATGTTTCCTTTGCCTTGGAGTGTGGAACAGGCCCTGCTGAATCCGTTACAGACGTTGGCGACCCGGGTAAGCACCTATGTGTTGCAAACCATCGGGTTTGGTGCCTACTACGAAGGCAATCGGATCCAAATCGAAGAGGTGCAATTGGGGGTGGTGGATGCCTGTAGCGGGCTACGCATGACGACGATCTTTTTGGCCTTGTCGGTAGCCATTGTGCTGATAGCAGATCGGCCCTGGTGGGAAAACCTGGTCATTGTGCTCAGTGCGGTACCGATTGCTCTGACGGTCAATGTGATTCGCATTACGGTAACTGGGGTGCTTCATGTGGTCGCCAGTGCGGAACTGGCCAACATGGTGTTTCACGATCTGGCTGGTTGGCTCATGGTGCCACTGGCGCTAATCCTATTGTGGATTGAAGTGAGCATCTTGTCGAATCTGTTTGTGGAGGTGGAGGAGGAGATTCCGCTGGTAGCCCGGGCTGGGTTGGTTCGAACGGGCAGCCAAAAATAATTCGGGTTAGCTCCTTCGGCCAAGCCTGGGTCTTGAGCAGCCGTGTCGAATCCAAACAACGCCAAAAACCCTTTTGTGGTTTGCTGGCTACAGTGGGCAGAAAATCCAAGGGGAATCGAATTACATAACTTCCGTATAATAAAGGAGTTACGATTTTTCAGGATTCGGAGGCGTTTGGCCCGCCAGTTGCAGAAAATCGCTAATGAGCTATCTGTGAGGGGCTTGTTTTGCAAGGCCGGTCGGGTAAAACTATAAGGAAGCAGTGGGTTACAGGAGGAGGATTTTAGGAAGCGCGGAGTTTTTAGCCACAGCGAGGCAGCTATGAGTGATTCTTATGCGGAAACCAATGGGGGAGCGGACGGGAACATGGCGTTAGTGCCGAGCGGGCGGGTAGCGACGGGGACATTTTTGCAGCCGATCAGCCCGCCCGAAATCCTTCGCAGCACCCCTCGGCCGGTGGATTTCGTCTATGCCCTTCGTCGGCAATGGGGATGGGCCTTAGGCTTAGGCATTCTCTGTGCAGCCGTTGCAGCCGCCTTGGTTTGGTTCCTCATGCCGGTCAACTACACAGCCACCGCCTGGTTACGCATTGCCAGCACCAAGCCGAATATCATGTTCAAAGTCGGCGGCGAAGATGAACTGCTCAACGACCGGCGGGCCGTGGCCACCTTGATGACCAGCCGATTCGTCCTCAGCGCCGCCTTGAAAAAACCCGGCGTCTCCCAATGTGAATATATCCGCAAAGAAGACGATCCGCTGACCTGGCTGCGAGAAAACATCCAGGTCAGTTTCCCCGGCAATTCCGAAATTCTCCAGATTGCCCTTACCGGCGATGATCCCAGCCAATTGGTTACCATCGTCAATGCGGTCAAAGACGCCTACATGGAAGAGGTGGTCGGTGTGGATCGAGAAAATCACCTCCGCCGTAAACAAGTGCTGGAACAGAGTTACCATCGGAATTTGGCGGAGATCAAGCGAAAGACCACCCAGTATGAGCAATTAGCCAACGAGTTGGGTGCTCCGGATTCCGAAGCGATGCGTCTGAAAAGCCTGTATGCTCTAGAGACGACCAATACGCTGCGGGATCGGATCACTCGGTTGCAACAGACCCTCAGCGGGATCGAGCAACGGATCGCTATTGGGGAAGCGATGCTTAAGAAAATGGGCGAGGAGGCAGCTCCGGACGAGGCCAAACAGCGGGAGACCCTAAAACGGAAAATGATGGAAGCGGCCTTGGCGCAAGATCCTTGGATCAGTTATGCCCAGCAGCAGATCGCCCTGTTGGACATTCGTATTTTTGAGGAACGGCAGCGGGTGGTGGATGAAAATGCCCCCAGCATTGTTCGAATGCGCGAGCGGCAGCAGAAGTATCGGGAGGGGATCGAACGTCGGATTGCCGAAATCGGCCCCCAATTAGAAAAACAGATCGAGGAACGGATCCGGGAACATTTGGCTGAGGGTTGGAACACCGCACCGAAAACACCTCGGGAACAGCAATTGGCCTCCTTAGAAGCCTGGAAGACCGAAAAGGCGGTCTTAGAAAAAGAACTGCAGATTGCTCAAGAGGCGTTTAATAAACATGTGGAGGAGACGCAAAAGTTCAGTTCCCAGTCGATTGACTTGGAGTTGCGCAAAAGCGAGCTGGAACGGCTCAAACGGCTGACGGAACGGATGGGCCAAGAGCTGGAGCAGTGGGAAGTGGAACTGGCGGCGGCCCCGCGGGTAACGGTGCTGGAACCGGCCAGTGTGCCTAAGACCAGCGATATTAAGAGGAAATATCGGATGATGTGGTTTTTGTCGGCGGCGGCCTTTGGCTTGGCGGTGCTGGCCGTGGCCGGGGTGGACTTTTTGTCCCGCCGAGTGAACTGTTCGGAGGAGCTCGCCTACGGGTTAGGTTTGCGGGTGGTGGGTGATGTGCCGGTCATCTCCGGCCGACATCGCCACCAGTTGGCCTTGGACGGTCGAGGCACTCCCCTGCATGGTCTGCTGGCCGACTCCGTCGACAATATCCGCACCGCCTTGCTCTATCAAGCGAGTATGCAGGGGATCAAAGTTACCCTGATCACCAGTGCCTTAGCCCGAGAAGGCAAGACCACCGTGGCCACCCAACTGGCTGCCAGCTTGGGACGCACCGGGCGGTTCACCTTGCTGGTCGACGGCGACCTGCGTCGGCCCAGTGCCCATCGGATCTTCGATCTACCGCAAACGCCCGGATTGTGCGAGGTCCTGCGCAACGAAGTCCAACTGGAGGATGTCATCCGACCCACCCGCGTGCCGGGGGTATGGCTATTGCCCGCTGGCCGATGGGATATCAGTGCCATCCAAGCCCTGGTCAACGACGAACTGCGAGAACAATTTGGGAAACTCCGCGAAAGCTTCGACTTTATCCTTATCGATTCCGGCCCAGTGCTTACCGATTCGGATGCGCTGCTTCTGGGCCGATATGCCGATGGAGTGCTCCTATCGGTCCTGCGGGATGTGAGCCGAGTCCCCTATGTCTATGAAGCTTGCCAACGCATTCGGGCGGTCAATATCCCCTTGTTAGGAGCAGTGGTCAATGGTGTAGGGACCCGACGGTACCGCTCCTACTACTATTACCGGTCTTACTATCCTCGTACGGAAGAAAGCACCCACTCCCCAGGCTAAAGAAACTCTCCGATCGATTCCGGGAGGGGTTTCGGGCTTTGTGTGGGCCAGGCTTTTCCGAGCTCAAGCCAATCCATGCTCCGAGCAGCTGCTTAGGTGATTTTGGGAAAAGGGGGAGGCATGAAAACTTATTTACCATTAGTTCTTCCTACCACGGTTGGGGCAGTGTTGATCATTTTGACCACCATTGTGCAAGGGTTTCTGACGGATCGGTGGTGGTCCAGCGAGTCGGAACAAATGAAGGCCTTTGCCGATGCCCTCCAGCGGGTGCCCATTCGGATTGGAGATTGGGAAGTTCAACAGATTACCGATATGGATCCCCGGGAGCGGGAAGCCGCCGGCGCCGTGGGAGATCTATCCCGAACCTACCGAAACCCCCATACCCAGGAGGTGGTGAGCGTCTATTTGATCTGTGGGCCGTCCCGATCCGTGGCGGTTCATACGCCAGAGGCCTGCTATGTGAGTTCCGGCTTTCGGATCGAAGATAAAATTCAACCGTATGATATTCCCTTTGCCAACACCAAAGGAGAATTCCGCACCGCCACTTTTTTGAAAGAAGACCCCACCGGCAGCCAACTGTTACGGGTCTTCTGGGCATGGAATGCTACCGGACAGTGGGAAGCCCCTGAATGGCCTCGGATGAAATACGGAGGCCGCACTCCTTTGAACAAGGTCTATTTTATTGCCCGTTCTGCTCCGGGCGAGCCGGTCGCGGAAAGTCCTGCGTTGGCCTTCGCAAAAGAGTTCCTCCCAGTAGTTACCGCTTTGCTATTTCCAGAGCAGGCCGCTTCCTTAAACAGTCCTAAAACTCCTGCCCAGGCCAGCTCGGCCACAGGGTCCGAAAAATAACTGCCTCCCCCAGCCTGCCCTATTTCCTCTCCCTCCTTGCCCATCCCCGGGCCATTTCCTGCCTATCCTCAAAAGCATCTTCGTACCATTGCAGCCGAATGATGCGACCTGTCACTGCTGCGAACCCAGGAATCCAGTTTTTCGAAGGACTTTGGCTCTTTGGATTCCCGCTTGCGCACCAGGAACACCCAAAGGCTTTCCTCGGGTCCACCAGGCAGCTTCTTCCTTCGGGCTAACGTGTTACCAATTTCCCTACTCCACTTCTTAATCCGCCCCACTAGAAGTCTCCCGGTGGAGCGAAGCACCTTCCACTAAATAAGGTGTCCCCTTGAAAGGGGGATATCTGGATAATCCGAATGGGGGTACCGTCCGTGAAGGCCTCTTCCTGCATTGGGGGAACCTTTTAGGGAGGCCTCCCAAGGTCCACTAGCCTCTCCAAATGGAGGGTATTGGGAAAGCTTTTCGGATGGCAAGACACCCCCCAAAAGATCTAAAAATACCTTTTCGTAACCCTTCAGCCGAATGGTCTACCAAGCCCTTCCTGCGAAAGTAGCAGTCTACTCCCTCTGGCTTTGCCGGAGCAAAGGCAGACCTGTAGGAGCCGGGCCCAGGCAGCCAAGAGTGTCGCTTACGCGGGAAGGATAGAAAAATAAAGATTTTCTTGCATGTGGGCTGCTTTTCATTTGCCTGAGGTGTTACACTTTTTCTTATGGACAACATTTCCAAATCGAGAAAGCCTCTTTCAACAGAGCCTAAACCATCAAGCCCAAACGAGGAAAAAGGGATTCGCCCATTCGAAAGAATAAAATAATAAGATGTGGGGAAAAATAACCTTTTCGGGGGCAAATAGACTCTACAAGAGCCAATTTGGGAATATAGAGAAAATAGGTAAATTTGAGAAAAATAAACAGGGAAGCTTCTGAGAAGGGATTTCTGCCCCCAGGCCTTGAAAACAGTTGCCTTATAGGTAATAATAAGTTTTTTGAATCCTGGTTTATCTGCCAGGGAGGGGAAGTTTTTTTAATTTAGTTAGCTTGTAAGAAAGAGATAAGAAGAGTACACTTAGAAAATCACAAGACTTCGGCCGAAGGGTGTACCAGGGCATTCTTGCGAAAGCAGGCAGCTGGTTTTTTGTGGTAGTGGATTTGTTCTGGACTGCTGCTTGCGTGGCGGGCAGCCCGGAAGGCTTTCCTCGGATCAATCGGGGCAGTTTTTCAATCGGCTGAAGGAAAAGTTCTTTATATCCTATGGCTGCAGAGGCTAGCGTAGCTCAACAGGTAGAGCAGCTGATTTGTAATCAGCAGGTTGTGGGTTCGAGTCCCTCCGCTAGCTTGGCCGGGCCTGTTGCCCTATGCAAAGGCATGGCCTGGAGGGGGTTTGCAAAGGCAGCCTGAGGGAAAAATCCACGGGGGGTTTCCCGAGTGGTCAAAGGGGTCAGACTGTAAATCTGATGGCACTGCCTTCGCAGGTTCGAATCCTGCACCCCCCAAGTTCGTAGAGAAAGATTGGCAGGCTCTGGTGTCGGAGCTTTCCAGAGCAAGGTCGTGGGCGTTGCGATGTGGATGCGGGTGTAGCTCAACGGTAGAGCCACAGCCTTCCAAGCTGGAGACGAGGGTTCGACTCCCTTCACCCGCTTGCTCTGGGAGACCGACGTTGGGAAGTGGGTCAACCGAAACCGTTGTGCAGGAGGAACCAAGAGGTACTGGCCGGTGGGCTGCTGTAGCTCAGTCGGTAGAGCGCGTCCTTGGTAAGGACGAGGGCATGGGTTCAAGTCCCATCAGCAGCTCTGGGCGCTAACCGGTGAAGCAGAGAACCACATTGGGAAAGATGGTCTAGTATCCTAGAACCCCTTTTGAGAGCGTACAGGGAGCAAGAATGGCCAAGGAAGTATTTCAACGCACGAAACCTCATGTCAATGTAGGTACGATTGGTCACATTGACCACGGCAAGACCAAGCTCACCGAAGCTATCCTAGCGGTGCAAAGCCGGCGGGGGATGGCCAGGTTCAAACCGTATGCCGAAATTGCGAAAGGTGGGACTGTTCGCGATGCCACGAAGACAGTTACCATTGCGGTGGCGCATGTGGAGTATGAGACCGAAAAACGCCACTACGCCCATATCGACTGTCCCGGCCATGCCGACTATATTAAAAATATGATCACTGGCGCCGCGCAGATGGATGGGGCCATCTTGGTGGTCTCGGCGGCGGACGGCCCGATGCCGCAGACCCGAGAACACATCCTGTTGGCTCGGCAGGTGAATGTACCGGCCATTGTCGTGTTTTTAAACAAAGTCGATTTGGTGGACGATCCCGAACTGTTGGAGCTGGTAGAATTGGAGCTTCGGGAATTGCTCACCAAATACGGTTTCCCTGGAGATGAGATTCCGATTATTCGGGGATCTGCCTTGCTAGCAGCAGAGCATCCGGAGGATCCGAATGCCATCAAGTGCATCGACGAATTGCTGAAAGCCATTGACGACTACATTCCTCAGCCGATTCGTCAAATTGATAAGCCATTTTTGATGGCCATTGAGGATATCTTCAGCATCGAAGGTCGAGGTACGGTAGCCACGGGGCGGATCGAGCAAGGCACGGTGCGGGTCGGCGACGAGGTGGAGATTGTGGGATTTTCGGCCGAGCCACGCCGAACGGTGGTAACCGGAGTAGAAATGTTCAACAAAACGCTCGAAGTCGGCCAGGCGGGTGATAACGTCGGCTGCCTGCTTCGTGGCATTCGGAAGGATGAGGTGGAGCGGGGCCAGGTGTTGGCCAAACCCGGCTCCATCACCCCCCATACGGTCTTTGAAGCAGAAGTGTATGTGCTCTCCAAGGAGGAAGGGGGCCGGCACACGCCCTTTTTCAGCGGCTACCGGCCGCAGTTCTACTTCCGCACCACGGACGTAACAGGGACGATTAACCTGCTGGGGGGTGTGGAAATGTGCATGCCTGGCGATAATGTCCGCCTCGGCGTAGAACTGATTTATCCCATCGCCATGGAGGAAGGCCTTCGCTTTGCGATCCGGGAAGGAGGCCGAACCGTCGGTTCCGGAGTGGTTACCAAGATCATCAAATAGCCGTCTCCTTTTTACCAGCAAACTTTTCCAAAGGGCCGGAGGATTCCTTGATCCCAGAGAATTGGGCCAAGCAATCCCAACGGCTCCTGAGACGCAGGGGTGTAGCTCAATTGGTAGAGCACCGGTCTCCAAAACCGGCGGTTGGGAGTTCGAGTCTCTCCGCCCCTGCTGCATCCAGGAGGGATGCTGGCTGCGGCAAGTTGCCCATCCCGATGGGCCAAAGGAGCTTTTGAAGCGGATGCCCGGAGCGACTGCTTGTGCCTTAAGCCGATCTGACCGAACGCTCAGCGGGCCGCCCTCCTAGGACGATCCGTACCATGGATGCTCGACCATGAAGGATTTTTTGCAAGAACTGTTCCGCATCAGTATTTATAAACGAACCCAAGGTCGTATCATCCGTCAGGTTACCTTTGCCGGTTTGGCCCTAGCGGTAGCGCTGGGCTGTTGGCGATTGAATCAGACCTTGGGCATTAACACCACGACGGCCTATCTGGTGCCGGGGCTGTTAGCCGTGGCTGGATTCTGGATCGCCTACCGGATCGTCAACTTGCCGCGGTTTGCCGACTTTTTGATCGCCGTCGAAGCAGAAATGAATAAGGTATCCTGGCCCACTCGAACCGAACTGATCCGCAGTTCGATCGTGGTATTAATCACGATGTTTGTGTTGGCTGGGGTATTGTTGGTCTTCGACGCTTTTTGGACGTGGATGTTCCAGACGTTAAAGGTTTTGTAAGGAAGAGGCTCCCGCAAATACTTGGAGCAGAGAGAGAACTAAGCTCCCCGTGGTCTCTCGCTTGCCTAAACCTATCTGTTTGGCGCCAAGGGGTAACAGGGTGAGTGAGCAACCGGTTTTCCCATGGGAGGGTTCCAAGCCGCAAGAGCTTTCGTTGCCAGCAGAGGATTTGGCTGGCCGAGGAAGCTCCCCTGGCTGTGGGTCTGGGCCGGGGGTGGAGAGCGTAGCGGCGGAACCTGCTTCCAGCCTGGCAGCGGGGCCGACAGAGTGGGCTGCCCTGCCCTCTACTGCCCCTGTGCCAGAAGAACCTTCGGCGTCCTTGGCGCCGATAGAGGAACCGGGTTCAAAACCTCCGGAGGGCCCTTATCCAACCTCCCCTGAAGAAATTGCCCAGTCAGACATTCAGAAGCCGGTTGTACCCCCCGGAGCCAACGAAACCGAATCCGTCTCTCCGGCACAGACCCAACCCGGAGAAACCCACAGCCTAGCAGAAACCTTCGGACAGCCGACAGAAACAGCCAAGCTGCCAGAAACCATTTCCTCCCAGGCAGGCCAACCAGAACAGCCTCCGGCAAAGGAGAGCGGGGGGGAGGAAATTTCATCCCCCGCCATGGGTGAGCCGAGCAGCCCTGAGGTCCAGACACCTTCGCCCCTAGAGTCCTTGCCAGCAGCATCCGGTCCACCGGCCGGCCAAGGACAACCTTCCGATAAACCACCAAAATCGGACAAAATGGACTGGTATATCCTGAAAGTCCAAACCAACCGAGAGGAGTCGATCCGGGAGGGATTACGCCGCCGCGCTGCTATCGCCGGATTGGATCATTACTTTGGCGAAATTATTATCCCTACCGAAAAAGTTACAGAATTCAAAGGAGGCAAAAAACGGATTACCAGCCGAAAACTTTACCCCGGCTATCTGGTAGTCCAAATGGAATTAAACGACGATACATGGTTTTTAGTTCGAGAAACCCCTGGGATTGGGGATTTTACCGGAGCGGTGGGTCGGCCTAGTCCGCTTCCCCCGCATGAAGTCAACCGAATACTGGCCAAAAAAGAAGAACGAACCGACGAAATCCCCAAATTGAAAATCGGATTCCGTATTGGGGATCGGGTGAAAATCACCGAAGGCACCTTTGAAAACTTTGAAGGGGAAGTTTCGTCGATCGATGAAACCAACGGTCGGGTTACCGTAATGATTAGCATCTTTAACCGAACCACTCCGGTGGAGTTCGAATACTGGCAACTGGAAAAAGTCTAAGGACTACCAACAAACCAACCCCAAAAGCTCCCCCTAGCCCTTTTCCTAGGCGGAAAGGGTCAGCAAAGGTGGTTTTGGTAGAGGCTCTCAATCGGGGTGGTCCGGTGGGACCGACAGTGCTTGGCGGGGATGAGGCCAGCCCATAGCCCGGTTGGGTAAGCTGGGCCAAATCAAATGGCATCCTGGTCGACCATTTCCTCGGAAGGGATTGTTTTGTCATCCTTACGAAAAATCGGAATTCACGAAGATTCGGAATTTTCCCACCGGAAGTACGTTGGGTGCCCCGGTTGGCAAAATGAACAGAGACCTTAAACAACCATAGTAAACAGAAAATTTTTAGGACCTGGTTGGCTCTGTGGAAAGGCTCTGTGGGATTATAGAGATGTGGGTCAATAAATAAAAGGTGTTTTTGGAGGTTTTAGTGACTTGTATCAGTTCAGCCGAGGGATGCAACCTGTTGCTGCTGCGAAAGTAGGAATCCTGTCTTTTCGAGGGGTTTCTGCTTTTTGGACTGCCGGTTCCGCGGCAGTGATACGCGGGGGGTATTCGTTCTAAAAAACAGGAACCTGCTTCAGTAGGCAGAAATGGTACGCGAGTACATTAGCTTCCCCTAGAAAAGGGTTCCGCAGAGCCAAGTTGGTTCATTAGGATGGGCTGAGGGAGAATAGGAAACTGGCAACTTATTAAAGGATTCTGCATCGGCTATGGCGAAGCAACTGATAGCAGAAGTGAAATTTCAAGTTCCTGGGGGCCAGGCCACACCGGCTCCGCCGGTAGGTACCTCGTTGGGCCGGTATGGCATCAATCTGGGCCAATTTGTGCAGCAATTCAATGAACGGACCAAAAACGACATTGGGATGCCGATTCCCGTGGTGGTTCGTGTTTATCATGACCGGAGTTTTGAGTTTGTTACCAAGAGTCCGCCGGCAGCAGTGCTATTGAAGAAGGCTGCGGGCATTGCCAAAGGCTCCAGAGTGCCCAACAAAGAAAAGGTGGGTTTTGTCACCAGGGCCCAGATTGACGAGATATGCCGAATCAAAGCAGCGGACCTGAATGCCCGGGATCTGGAACACGCCCGCCGAATGATCGAAGGCACCGCGCGAAGCATGGGATTGGAAATTCGAGACTAAGTTGCTCTCAGCACATGAACTTCCCCGAAATCCACCCAGGTAGCTTTTGGAGAGCAAAGCGTTCCAGCAGGGGCATTTTGGCGGAAGCATGCGTTTCCGGGAAACTGTTTTGGAAGAGCCAGCCATGGTGAAACGATCTAAACGGATGAAAGCGATGTTGGCCAAGACGCCGGGCAAACAACCGTTGCCGTTGCCCGAGGCGGTGGCCTTATTGAAGCAATTTAATACCACCAAGTTTGACCAGAGCGTCGAGGTTGCCATCCGCTTAGGGATTGATCCTCGGCAGGCAGATCAAACGGTGCGGGGTTCGATTGTGTTGCCGCATGGAATCGGCAAAACCCTTCGGGTGGTGGTGTTTGCCAAAGGGGATAAAGTGGATGAGGCTCGAGCGGCCGGGGCCGATGAAGTCGGCGGCGCTGAATTGGCCGAAAAAATCAAGGCTGGTTGGACCGACTTCGATGTCTGCATTGCGACTCCCGATATGATGGGGCTTGTAGGGCCGTTGGGGAAAATCCTTGGTCCCCGAGGCCTCATGCCTTCGCCCCGGGCCGGCACGGTTACCATGGATGTCGGCCGGGTGGTCCGGGAGTACAAAGCGGGCAAGGTAGAGTTCCGCAATGACGCCGGGGGGGTGATCCATGCGGTGGTGGGCAAACTCAGTTTCGACGCTCAAAAACTGGTAGAAAATATCAAAACGTTGATCGACTATGTGCAGTCGCTCAAACCGGCGGCGGTACGTGGGCAATATATTAAAAGTATCGCGATTTCTGCCACCATGAGCCCTAGTGTTCGGGTGCAGGCCGCTTGATCGCCGATGGACCGTGGGAGGCGGGAGGCCGGCAAAACATAACTTGAACTGCCCGCAGAATCCTAAGCTCGGATAGGTAGGAAATATCCATGAGTAAATATGTGAAAAATTTAATAACAGAGGAGTTACGTCGTCGGTTGGCCGGGGTAGATTCGGCCGTTTTGGTCAATGTGTCTCGGCTGGACGGGGTGAGCAGTACCAGACTGCGCAAGGAGCTCCGGGAAAAGAAGATTTCGCTGATGGTGGTCAAAAACAGTCTTGCGCGGCGGGCGTTGGTGGGCACGCCGTTGGCTTCTATGTTTGAGGGACTCACGGGGCCGGCCGCCATCTGTTGGGGTGGGGAGGATATTGTCAGCCTGGCCAAGGAGGTCTTTCGGCTTGCGGAGCAAAAAGACTACGAGAAACTGGAGCTCCGGGGCGGCTGCATGGAGGGCAAACGTCTCAGCCCGGAGGAGTTAAAACAGGTCAGTAAGATGCCTACCCGGCAGGAGCTTTTGGCCCGGTTGCTCGGGCAGATCCTTTCGCCGGGGGCCCAATTGGTGGGGCAGCTTGTTGGCCCGGCGGCCACCTTGGCCGCTCAAATCCGCCAAAAAGCAGAGCCAGAACAACAGCCCTCCCCGCCAGAATAAGGAGAATCGATTCCTTCCCACGGAACTGTTTTCCTTCGTACGCTCCTGGAGATTCGCTTGGCATTTCGGAACCTTTGGTGCAATCCTTGGAAACCTGGAGGGAGTACACTTCCCCAAGCAATCCCATTTCTGCAAATCAAAACCCCTCATCCCGGTTAGCCTCTGCGCTTCCGGGACTACCGAGATAAGCATAGGTATCGAGGATTACGAAAAAGGAGTGAACAGAAGTGTTTTTTTCCGGTTAGCATGAAAGGGTGAACATAGCGATGGCTACCGACACGGCAACACGGCAATTTTCCCAAACCACGAAGGAATTGGGAGATCGGATTGTAAAGCTTACCTTGCTGGAAGCCAAGGAATTGAGCGATTATTTGGAAGAGGTCTATGGGATTAAGGCGGCGGCGGCTGGCGCAGCCATGATGGTCATGCCTTCGCAGGCACCTGGCGCTGCTGCCGCTGAAGCCGAAGCCAAGACCGAATTTGATGTCGTCCTGGAAAAGTTCGGCGATAAAAAGATCGAGGTCATCAAGGTGATCCGGCAGATCACCGGGCTGGGGTTAAAGGAAGCCAAAGACCTCGTCGAAGGCGCCCCGAAAAAAGTCAAAGAAGGCGTCTCCAAAGAAGAAGCCGAAAAAATCAAAAAACAGTTAGAAGAGGTGGGCGCCACGGTCTCGATCAAATAAGCCTGGCTTGCCTGGAGAACCACTCCCCATAGGCCGAGGTTCCGGGCACCCTAGGGGCAGTCGGTGGTGGTATGGTCTGCTAGACAATCGGGAGGGCGAAGGCAACCCGATTGGTCCGAATTCCGTGTCTGCGCTCAAGTGCGGGTGGATGGTTCTTCTTTTCTGGCTGGATCCTAATGGTCTGTTTGGGAGGAGGATGCTATGGCCGTTCCGGCCCAACGCCGTCTTCAGCCTAAAGAAGTTCGCTATTTTGGCTCTCGTCGGCCGATTTTTCCGATTCCCGACCTGACTCGACTGCAAACTCGCAGTTACGAAGCTTTTCTTCAGGCGGAGGTGCCCTGGCAAAAACGAAAAAACCAGGGGCTGGAAGCTTTGTTTCGAGAAATCTTTCCCATCGAAAATTATGACAAATCGCTTCGGTTGGAATATATCCGCTATGAATTAGGCAAACCTCGGTATGATCCGGACGAATGTCGGCAGTTGCGACTGACGTATGGCCGACCGCTGAAGGTATGGCTTCGGCTGACCAAACCACAGCCGGTCGAAGAGGAAGTCTATTTAGGGGATATCCCCATCATGCTGGGCGGCGGAGAATTTATCATCAACGGTGCCGAGCGGGTCGTTGTCAGCCAATTACATCGCAGTCCCGGCATGGATTTCATTGCTGAGTCCGAAGGAGGGGATCGTAAACTGCATGTCTGCCGAATTATTCCCGAACGGGGCAGTTGGGTGGAGATTAATGTAACCCGTCGGGAAACCTTGGCGGTGCGGATTGATCAGAGCGGCAAATTTCCCGCCACGACCCTCCTCCGGGCCATGGACCCCAAATACAGCGACAACGCCTCCATCTTGCGGGCCTTCTATCCCACCAGTGTTGAAAAGATCATCGACGGACGCAGCGCCGTCAAACTCGAAGGCAAGATCGCTGTAACGGATGTGGTCTATCCGGCCGGAAGCTCCCGGGCCGGGGAAATCATCGTCGAAGCAGGGCAGAAGATCACCAAAAATATGGCAGAAATTATTTGTTCTTCCGGCCTGACGGAAGTGGAGGTCATGCCGCCCCCTAAAACTCCTCTGATTCTGAACACCTTAGCTGAGGACCCCACTGCCAGCCATGAAGAAGCCTTGCTTCGGATTTACCAGCGTCTTCGGCCCGGCAACCCGCCCCATTTAGAAAAGGCCAAGACGTTATTCCGGGAGAAGTTTTTCGACCCGAATCGGTATCGGCTTGGGCGCGTGGGCCGATTCCGCATCAACCGAAAATTGGGTCTGCAGGTTCCGGAAGATGAAATGACGCTGCGGGCTGAGGACCTGATTGCTGCCATGGAATATCTGTTACGGCTGCAGAGCAATGATCCGGAGGCCCGCTTGGATGATATTGATGACTTGGGGAATCGTCGGCTACGAACCATCGATGAATTGGCTGGCGAAGAAATCCGAAAGGGGCTGCTGAAACTCCGGCGCACCGTGCAGGAACGGATGAGCTTGAAAGACGTGGAAGATATGACCCCCCGGACGTTGGTCAATCCGAAGAGTGTTTCGGCGGCCATTGAATACTTCTTCGGCCGAAGCGAACTCTCGCAGGTGATTGACCAGACCAACCCACTTTCGACTCTGACGCATGAACGGCGTTTAAGTGCGTTGGGGCCGGGGGGGCTAAACCGCAAGCGGGCCGGCTTCGAGGTGCGGGATGTGCATATTTCCCACTACGGCCGCATCTGCCCAATCGAAACACCGGAAGGAACGAATATTGGCCTTATTTCCAGTATGGCCATCTACGCCGATGTGGATCAATATGGATTTTTGATCACACCATATCAAAAGGTGGTGCACGGCAAGCTGACCGACCAGATTGAATGGCTCCGGGCCGACCAGGAACGAGAAGTGGTGATCGCCCCGGCCGATGCCCCCATCAAAGACGGCAAGATCGTGGGCGAAACCATTGTGGCCCGCTACAAAGGAGATTTCCATTTAGTTCCAGTGGACAAAGTTCAATATATCGACGTTTCCCCCTGTCAGATGGTGGGGGTGTCGGCCAGCCTGATCCCCTTCCTGGAACACGACGACGCCAACCGGGCACTGATGGGATCGAACATGCAACGCCAGGCGGTGCCCCTTCTGGTAACCGAAGCCCCCTTGGTGGCCACCGGAATGGAACCGGAAGTGGCCGGCAACTCCAGCATGGTGGTCCGAGCCCGACGCAAAGGTACCGTTACCTATGTGGATGCGAATCGGATCGAGATCGGCCCGGATGTCTATGAGCTGAAGAAATTTGTTGGCCTGAACGAACGTACCTGTTTGAACCAAAAACCGGTGGTGCGCGTAGGGGACAAGGTGGAGAAAGGTCAGGTGATCGCCGACGGAGCGGCCACCTACCAAGGGGAACTAGCCCTGGGCCGCAATGTGCTGGCCGCCTTCGTCTCCTGGGATGGATTCAACTTCGAGGACGCCATTATCATCAGCCAGGAACTGGTAGAATGTGATGCATATACATCTATTCATATTGATGAATTTGACGTGGAAATCCGAGAGACCAAACTCGGGCGAGAAGAATTCACGCGAGACATTCCCAATATCAGCGAAAAGGCCCGCCGGAACCTGGAAGAAAACGGGATCGTGCGGGTAGGCACCTATGTCCGGCCAGGAGACATTTTGGTCGGCAAAGTAGCGCCGAAGAGCAAGACGGAACTCACCCCGGAAGAAAAACTGCTTCATGCCATCTTCGGTCGAGCGGGCGAAGATGTCAAAAACGAATCCCTGGAAGTCCCCTCCGGCGTGGAAGGAATCGTCATCGCCACCCAAAAATTCTCCCGCCGAATTAGCCTCAGCGAAAAAGAAAAAGCTGAATACGATAAAGCCCTTAAAGATGCAGAAGCAGAAGGCAACGCCAAAATTGCCAGTATCTTCCGCCAGATGATTTCCGAGATGGAGGCGGTGTTAGAGCGGAAATTGACCGACGAAGATGGCCAACCGCTCTTAGCAGATCATCAGCCTGCTTATTTGGTCGAACAAGCCCAGAGTTTCCACCCCGATAAACTAGACATCCGCAGTCCTCAACGTCGAGCGGAGGTAGAGAAGATCTATAAACAATATTGGCCGGAAATCGAGGCGGCCATCGACGCCCGGGACCGCAAACTCAACAGTCTCAAGCGGGGCGATGAGCTCCGAAGTGGGGTGCTTCAAATGGTGAAAGTGTATGTGGCGACCAAACGGCAAATTTCCGTAGGCGATAAGATGGCGGGTCGGCATGGGAATAAAGGGGTAATTGCTAAGATCCTTCCGAAGGAAGACATGCCTTTTTTGGCCGATGGCACGCCGGTCCAAATTTTGCTGAATCCCTTGGGCGTGCCGAGCCGAATGAACGTCGGCCAAATCCTGGAGACCCATTTAGGTTGGGCGGCGGCCCGACTGGGATTCCGCGCCATTACCCCGGTCTTCGATGGCGCTTCGGAAGAAGAAATCCAAAAGGCCCTGGAAGAAGCCGGCCTGCCGAAAAACGGAAAAGTGCAACTTTATGACGGCCGAACCGGCGAACCATTTGAGCAACTGTCTACCGTTGGTTATATTTACATGATGAAACTGCATCACCTAGTCGATGATAAGGTCCATGCACGATCCACAGGCCCCTACTCGTTGATCACCCAACAGCCCTTGGGCGGAAAGGCCCGCTTCGGCGGCCAACGATTCGGAGAAATGGAAGTCTGGGCTTTGGAAGCCTATGGATCGGCCTACATCCTGCAGGAACTGCTGACAGTAAAAAGCGACGATGTGGAAGGCCGCACCAAAATCTACGAAGCAATGGTCCACGGAAAAAATACCCTCGAAGCAGGTACCCCAGCCAGCTTCGATGTGCTGGTGAATGAAATCCGCGGCCTGGCCTTGAATATGCAACTGGAAAAAGTCCAGATGTAAGGCTTCCTGGGTCAGAAGGCGGCCGGCGGCGTCATCGGCTCCGCTTCTGACGCCCCAGCCGTCATACCAGCTCAAAGGTGTGGAATTGGTTGTTGTTATCTTCCTGCCGGCAAAGGAGGTCAAACGGTGAGCATCGGCGAACCCTTGTACGACCGAATTAATGACTACGTTTCGGTCAAAATCAGCCTTGCGCGACCTCATGATATCCGTAGTTGGTCTTTCGGAGAAGTCAAAAAGCCGGAAACAATCAACTACCGTACGTATCGGCCGGAACGGGACGGGCTGTTTTGCGAACGGATCTTCGGCCCGGAAAAAGACTGGGAATGCTCCTGCGGCAAATACCGAGGAATGAAATATAAGGGGATGATCTGCGACCGATGCGGGGTGAAAATCACCCACAGCCGGGTCCGACGCAAACGCATGGGCCATATCGAATTAGCCGCTCCCGTGGTCCATATCTGGTTCTTCAAAGCGGTGCCCAGTCGTCTGGGGGTCTTGCTCGATATGAAGACCACCAGCCTGGAAAAAATTATCTACTACCAAGACTACGTCGTCATCGACCCCGGCGACACACCGTTAGAGAAACAGCAATTGCTTACCGAAGAAGAATACCGGGAAGCACGTCGGCAATATGGCGAAAACGCCTTCAAAGCCGACATGGGCGCTGAAGCCATCCGAAAACTCCTGATCGATCTGGACCTGGTCAAACTTTCTCAAGAGCTCCGCGCCGAATTGGCGGAAACCACCTCCAAACAACGTCGGAAAGAACTAATCAACCGTCTGAAATTGGTTGAAGCGATCCGCGATAGCGACAACCGTCCGGAATGGATGGTCTTGGACGTCATTCCGGTGATTCCGCCGGATCTGCGTCCTCTGGTGCTTCTGGATTCGGGCAATTTTGCTACCAGCGACTTGAACGACCTGTACCGCCGGATCATCAACCGGAATAACCGGCTGAAAAAACTGGTGGATCTGAACGCCCCTGAAGTGATCATCCGCAATGAAAAACGGATGCTTCAACAGGCCGTTGATGCCCTGTTCGATAACAGCCGATGTAAACGGCCGGTGCTCGGCTCCAGTAACCGGCCGCTCAAATCGCTAACCGACATGATCAAAGGGAAACAAGGCCGATTCCGAGAAAACTTGCTCGGCAAACGGGTGGATTACTCCGCTCGGAGTGTCATTGTGGTCGGACCGACGCTGAAACTCCATCAATGCGGCCTGCCGAAGAGGATCGCCCTGGAATTGTATCAACCGTTCATCATTCGTCGGCTCAAAGAACTCGGCCATGCCGATACCATCAAAAGCGCTAAAAAGATGATCGAACGGAAAGACGACGAGGTCTGGGAAATCCTGGCCGAGGTCATCGTCAACCATCCGGTGCTGTTGAACCGGGCGCCTACGTTGCACCGAATGGGCATCCAGGGGTTTGAGCCGGTGCTGATCGAAGGCAACGCCATTCAACTGCATCCGTTGGTCTGCAAAGGGTTTAATGCGGACTTCGACGGGGACCAGATGGCGGTGCATCTACCGCTGTCGATCGAAGCGCAAGTGGAAGCGCATACTTTACTGATGTCCATCCACAACATTTTCAGTCCCGCCCATGGAGGTCCGATTATTAGCCCTTCGCAGGACATCGTCATGGGTTGCTATTATACTACGCTGGCCCTGCCCGAACGAAAAGGCGAAGGGATGATCTTCGCCTCGATGGATGAGGTGGAAATGGCCTACGCGCAAGGAAAAGTAGATACCCATGCGGTGATCCAACTGCGTTTGCCACCCGGCCGCAAGGTCAAAACCGGCAAAGACGATAAAGACGACTCGCCGCCCCCGAAAATAATCGAAACCACAGTAGGTCGAGTCCTGTTCAACAGTATTCTTCCCGAAGGGATGCCCTTCTACAACATGCCGCTCAAATCGAGCGAGCTATCGATGGTCATTTCCGACTGCTATGAACTGCTGGGGCGAAGGGCTACCATCGAACTGCTGGACCGGATGAATCAATTCGGTTTCCGCCAAAGCACGCGAAGCGGCCTGAGCTTTAGTACCGATGATCTGATCACTCCCGCCAGTAAAGCTCAGATCATTCGAGAAGCGGAAAGACAGATCCTGCAGATCCAGAAGAATTTCAACCGAGGAACGATCACGGATTTGGAACGGTATCGGCAAGTGTTGGACACATGGTCCCATGCGCGAGAACGGATTTCCTCGGAAATGATGGAGGCCCTCAAAAACGACTACCGGTTCCCCGGCTATGTCAATCCGATTTATCTGATGGCCATCTCCGGCGCCCGTGGCGGCGAGGAACAAATCCGCCAGTTGGCGGGAATGCGAGGCCTGATGAGTAAACCGTCCGGCAAAATTATCGAAACGCCGATCAAAGCCAATTTCCGCGAAGGCTTGAATGTTTTGGAATACTTCAGCTCCACCCACGGGGCTCGAAAAGGCCTGGCCGACACCGCCCTGAAAACCGCAGATTCCGGGTATCTGACGCGGAAATTGGCCGATGTCGCCCAAAATGTCGTGGTTACTATGTACGACTGCGGCACGACCCAGGGCATCACCAAAAGCGTCGTCTATCGAGGCGAAAAGGTCGAACGCAGCTTGGCCGAAGTCATCCGCGGCCGCGTCAGCCGAACCAACGTCGTTGACCCCGTGACCGATGAAGTCATTGTGCGAGAGAACGAGCTGATCACCGCGGAGATCGCCCGGAAGATCGAGGAGCTCGGCCTGGAGAAACTCCAGGTGCGCAGTCCGATGACCTGCGAGGCGCCCCTGGGTGTCTGCGCCCTCTGCTATGGGATGGATTTATCGACCGGCGAGTTGGTTGAAGAGGGCATGGCCGTGGGCATCATCGCCGCCCAAAGCATCGGAGAGCCAGGAACCCAGCTTACGATGCGGACCTTCCACATCGGCGGTACCGCCACCAAGATCATCGAAGAAAGCGAACTGCGGGCCAAAAAGGCAGGCCAAGTCCGCTTCATGCGCCTCAAATCGGTTCTCAACGAGCAAGGTCAAGAGATCGTTCTGACCCGCAACGGCGAAATCCTCTTGCTGGACCCGAAAGGGCGGGAACTAGAAAAATACGAAGTTCCTGCCGGGGCGTTGTTGTTTATCAAAGAAGGCCAACAGGTCCAGGCCGGCCAACTCCTCTGCCAATGGGATCCGCATAGTATTCCTATTCTGGCCGAAGTCAACGGACGCGTCCGTTATGAAGACCTCATCGAAGGCGAGACTCTCCGGTTGGAACATGACGCGGCAGGTCATACACGACGGCTTGTCCTGGAAGCCAAAGGGGATTTGTATCCCCAAATCGTCTTGGAAGATGCCGGCGGCAAAACCTTAGATTGGTATTATCTGCCGGAAAAAGCCTATATCGAAGTGGAAGAAGGTCAGTTCGTTACCGCCGGTACCCTGCTGGCCAAAACTCCTCGGGAAGTCTCCGGCACCCAGGATATTACCGGTGGTCTGCCGCGGGTAACCGAACTATTTGAGGCTCGAAGACCCAAAGAACCCGCCGTCATCGCAGAAATCGACGGGATTGTGGAAATCCTTGGCGAGAAACGCCGCGGCAAACGAACCATCATCGTTCGCAGCGAAAGCGGCATCGAACGCGAGCATCTGGTTTCGCACGGGCAACGGCTTCGCGTGCATTCGGGAGACTACGTCAAAGCGGGCGAAGCCCTGGTCGATGGCCCCCTCGTGCCCCACGACATCCTCCGCATCTCCGGCGAAGAAGCGGTCCAACAGTATCTTTTGCGAGAAATCCAAAATGTCTACCGAGCTCAAAAGGTGGACATCAACGATAAACATATCGAAATCATCATTGCCCAAATGATGCGAAAGGTGCGTGTAGAGACTGTGGGCGATACTAACCTGCTGCCCGGCATTCTCATGGATAAGTTTGAGTTCCGCAAAGTCAACGAAGAACTCAGCAAATGTGTGAAAATCACCGTCAAAGGGGATAGCAACTTCGAGGTCGGCGCCATTGTGCCCAGAGAGGTCTTCGAGCAGGAAAATGCCCAGATCGAAGCCCTCGGCGGCGAACCAGCTCAAGGCGTCAAACCCAAACCCGCTACCGCCAGCACCCAGCTTCTGGGCATCACCAAAGCCGCCATCCAAAGCTCCAGCTTCATCTCGGCGGCCAGCTTCCAAGAGACCACCAAAGTGCTCACCGAAGCCGCCTTGGCCGGGAAGGTCGATCGCTTGGTAGGTCTGAAAGAAAACGTCATCCTGGGCCACTTGATCCCCGCAGGCACTGGGTTCCGAAAATATCAAGATGCCGAGGTGAAGATTCCGCCGGAAGTGCTGGCTCGGCTGTCGGCCCCGCGGGAAATGGCGCCACGTCGGGAGTTCACCCTGTTGCAAGAAGCTCCGCCGCCTCCCGCTGAATCCGCAGAATTTGCGCCGTCGGCCTCCGCCGATCCCGACCCGTTTGACCAACCTACCTCAGAGGCCTCTTAAGGGCGGGAACCTAGCATTCACCTACCATTTCCAACCGGATAAAAAGCTACCCGCCATGACCACTTTTGCGTGGTCAGGAACATCTGGTTCCATGGAGAGGCCATCGAGTCGGTCCATCCACAAGCCGCCTAGGCCAACAGACTAGGATGGTGCGAGGATGTTTTTGGGTGTCCAGACTGGCAAGGAACGGGGGTTGCCCGCATAAGGGACCGAAACTAGTTGTTATAGGCGGACGTGTTCTTTTTGTGGGCTGACGTCTTGCAACGCGGCGTGTTTTTGGGCGATCCGCTCGGCCAAGCCGTCCAATGCACTGAACGTCTCCTGCCGAGGCAGCCCCTTGCAAAACACTGTATCCAAAAGCTCCCCCTGCAAATTGGGGATAAGCTCGCGGATCTGTTCCGGCTCTTTGCCCCCCCAACCGTAGGAGCCAATAATAGCGACATATTTCAGTTTTGGCCGAAGCGCCTTGGCCAAGTTCGTAGCAGCAAAGACCACCGGATGCGGGCCGCCGTGCACCGTCGGCGTGCCGACGACTAAAGTGGCCGCATCCACCAGGTCCATCGCCAATTTGCCGATGTCCGTGCTGCTCAGTTCATATTTCTGCACGCGTACCCCCCGGTCGGCCAGGGCCGCCACAAGATAATTGACCATCAGTTCCGTACTTCCGTGCATCGAGACATAGAGGACCAGGGCGAAATTGCTCACCCGGTCGGAAACCCACTGTTGATAAGCGGCAATAATCTGCCCGGGTCGATCGTAGATAGGCCCGTGGCTGGGGGCAATGTATTTGAGTTCCAACGGCCGCACTTTCTCAATGTTCTTGGCCACGATTTTTCGGAACGGCATCATGATTTCGGCATAGTAGCGTTTGGCCGCCTGCAGCACCTCCGGGTCCTCCCCGGCGTAAAGCTGAGAAGTGGCCAAGTGGGACCCAAAAAAGTCGCAGGAAAATAGAATCTGGTCTTCCGGTAGGTAGGTGCACATTGTTTCCGGCCAATGGACCCAGGGGGTATGAAGGAATCGGAGGGTTTTGCCGCCTAGGCTCAGTTCCTGGCCATCTTCTACGGTTAGGATCCGCTCCGGCGGTAGGTCCAGATGATCCACTAACAGCGGCTTGGCTTTCGGCGAACACAGAAGCTGAGCCTCCGGATATTTGCGCAGGATGGTCGGAATGGCGCCGGAATGGTCCTGCTCGGCATGGTGGGAGACTAGATAGTCGATGCGTGGAACATCTTCCAATTGCCGAAGGAGCTGATCGGTCATCGGTGGATCCACCGTATCCAAAAGGGCGGTCTTTTCCGTCCCCCGGACCAGATAGGCGTTATAGCTGGTGCCATCGGGCAGCGGAATCAACGCGTCGAACAGCCGCCGATTCCAATCCACCACCCCCAACCACTCCACACCTGCACAGATGACTCGACGCTTCATGGGGAATTACCTTTCCGGTGTATTCAAACAAAAACCTCCTCCGAAGGTTCAGCGACTCAATGGAGAGGAAGCCACGCTTGGAAAATTTTATCCGACAGGCTTTTTGAGGGAAAGGGCTTTGGAATACTGAAGTTCCTCAGAGAAGGCCTGCTGGAACGTGGACGGTCAGCAACTGTCAACCAATCAGCCAGTTTGCTAGCCCAATCGGGCCACCACGTCCGTGTTCCTCTACGGATGAGGAAGGAGCGGACAGGCCTTGACCGGCCAGGGGGTTCGTTTTAGGATAAAAATTCTGTATAGTTCAAAGGTGGGGATATGAAGCCGGTGAAGGTGGCTATTATTGGGTTTGGCACGATAGGTTCTGGGGTGGCCAAGCTGTTGTTGGAGGAGCGGGAGCGGCTGGCCCGGCAAGTAGGACGCCCCTTGGAGTTGGCCCGGGTGGTAGATGTGGATTTGGAGCGGCCGCGGAATGTGCGGTTGCCCCCGGGTTTGCTGACCAATCAGCTTTCTGCCGTTCTAGAGGATCCGGAAATTCAGATTGCCGTGGAGCTGGTCGGGGGGCTGGAACCGGCCCGAACGATTGTGCTTCGGCTCCTGGAGGCCGGCAAAGACGTGGTAACCGCTAACAAGGCCCTGTTGGCCGAGCATGGCACGGAATTGTTCGAGGCGGCACGAAGATACGGCCGCTCCATCGCCTTTGAAGCCTCCGTGGCCGGCGGCATTCCGATTATAGCGGCTCTTGCCGAGAGTCTAGCCGCCAACCAAATCCACTCCATCTATGGCATCTTGAACGGTACGAGCAATTTCATCCTCACCGAGATGGCCGACCATGGGACGGCGTATGCGGAGGCGCTTCGGACGGCGCAGCAGCTTGGCTATGCCGAGGCCGATCCCAGCCTGGATGTCAATGGCACGGATGCGGCGCAGAAGTTGGCTATTTTAGCTCATTTGGCCTTTGGCGTGCGGGTCCGCTGGCAGGAGATTCCCCGCACCGGCATCGATACAGTCCAGGCGCCCGACATGAAGTATGCGGCCGAGTTGGGCTATACGATTAAGTTGTTGGCGGTGGCGGAGTTGGTTTCCGGCGGCTTAGAGTTGCACGTGTCGCCCACGTTGGTGGGTCGGCACAATCCGCTAGCGCATGTGCGCGGCGCATTTAATGCGATTCGGGTGGTGGGCGATGCGGTCGGTCCGGTCTTTTTCCACGGGCAGGGGGCTGGACAAATGCCTACTGCATCCGCCGTTACCGCCGACATCATCAGCACCGCGCTGGGACGCACCGCCATCACCTTCCGGACGCTTCGCCTCTGGGCACCCGATCGACCAGCCGCCTTCCCCCTCCGGGACCCCGCCGCGATCAGCAGCCGATATTACTTACGGCTCCATGTAGAAGATCGCCCCGGCGTGTTGGCCGAAATCGCCGGTATCCTCGGCGCCCATCGGGTCTCCATCGCTTCGGTCATCCAACACGAAACCGAAGAGCCCGGCGATCATCCCATGGTGCCTCTGGTGATTATGACCCATGCGGCCCCTGCCGGCAAACTGGCCGAGTCGTTAACTCAAATCGAACGACTCTCCTGTGTGGAACCGGGCGTGGTGTGCATGAGAGTACTTAGCTAAAGGGGGAAGCTGTGGGCAACAAGCACTCCACGGCACAAGCCGGAGCTTCCCAAGCTCTTCACCAAGCGTCCCAAAAAGGTATAAGCTGACGGTTGGGGGGCCACCCAACAGGTTGCCCCCCGCATCCCTAACGAACCGACTTCCGATCTGCAATTCACCATAAGCCAATAACGAGCTACTTTCTGCGATATCCATCTGCGACGGCTGCTTGGATGGGAGGGGCGAGCCATGAGGGGAAAAGTTTTTCGGATCGGCTGGGGATTTTTGGTAGGCGGGCTGTGGGTAGGGATGGGGGCCCCATTATGGCCGAGCGGACGCTGCGGGAGTTGGCTTTGGGCGGAAGAAAACCCTCGGGCGATGCTCGCCGCTCTGGAAGCCGCTCTGATCGAAGCCATCGCACGGGCCGAAAAATCGGTCGTGGCCATCGCGTTGGTACCCCGTCCCGCAGCCGGCGCTGCCATGCAACTCGAAGAGCCTCCCGACCCATTCGGCCGCCGACGGACTCCGCCACTCCAGCCAGGGCCTCTCGACCCCGATTTTATCCCCAGCCAATATGCCACCGGCGTGGTGATCGATCCGAATGGGCTGATCTTGACTGCGTTTCACGCCTTGCCGGAAGAATGTGAATATTATGTTACTACTCCAGATCGGAAGACGTACCGCGCCTCGATCAAAGGCGCCGATCCCCGGAGCGATCTAGCCGTCTTAAGCATTCCGGCCAAAGGCCTCAGCCCAATTGCTTTTGGCGACGCCCAACAGCTTCGCAAAGGCCAGATTGTTCTTGCCTTAGGCAATCCGTATGCTATTGCCCGAGATGGCCAAGCCAGCGCCAGTTGGGGCATTATTTCCAATCTGGCTCGAAAGGCGCCGCCGCAACCGGATGAAAACGATCCGGTGGGCAAAATAGCACTGTATCACTTTGGTACATTAATCCAGACCGATGCCCGTCTGAACCTGGGCACCAGCGGCGGCCCCCTGGTCAACTTGCAGGGGGAGATGATCGGCCTGTGTGTCTCGTTGGCCGCTGTGGCCGGCTATGAAACCGCTGCCGGCTACGCCATCCCGGTCGATCCCACCTTTCGCCGGGTGGTCGATACCTTAAAAACAGGTCGAGAGGTGGAATACGGGTATCTTGGGATTCGCCGCTCCAGCGGCATGCCTGCTTCGGAGGCTGCGCCTTCCGGCGGAGTGCGGGTAGAGGATGTGGTGCCCGGTTCGCCTGCCCATCGAGCTGGTCTCCGACCAGGCGACCTGATCCTCGCGGTCAATGGCAGCCCGATCTACGATTTTGACGGCTTGGTCCTGGAAGTGGGCAAATTGCCCGTGGAAAGTCGGGTGCACTTGGAGGTGCTTCGAGACGGTCGCCCCTTGCCCATCGAGGTGGTATTGAGCAAATATCCTCTCCGAGGCAGAAAGGTGGTTAGCCAACGGGCGCCGGCTTGGCGAGGCCTGTGGGTCGATTATATCAGCGGAGTCGTCGATGCCAGCGGCCGACCCATGTTCCCCACCCTCCCGTTTGATCTGGGCGTAGCAGTCATTGAAGTTCAGGAGGGGTCCCCTGCTTGGCAAGCAGGACTACGCCCGGGAATGATCATCAGCCAGGTGGGCCAGGTCCCGGTTCGTACTCCGCGGGAATTTCAGGAAGCGGTGGCTCGTCAAACCGGCCCAGTAGAAATTCGATTGGCAGACCAACCCGATCACCCGCTCCGCATCCTTCCATCGGGTTCGTAGCTTTGGGAGGCGGTGCGCCTGGCAGGACCAACTGGAGGGGCCACGCCCTGCCTCTCCCCGGTGGCAGGAGGCGCTCGATGGTAGGCGATGCCCCTGCAGGGGAAGGAGACTCCGCCAGGTTCTGGATATCCTCGTACCCCTTCCACTCCTTCAGGAGGCAGTAATGGCTAATTTTGGTGGCACCCTGCAAGGCAAACGGATTGCCATTGTGGGCCGATTGGCTAGCCTTAGCCGTCGGGAGTTGGCCCACCTGTTACGACAACAAGGGGCGAAGGTTCTCGAACGCCCGGGCCCGGAGGCAGACATCCTGATCCTGGGGGAAGGCACCGGAGAGGCACTTTCCAAGTCCACGTCTTCCCTCGGGATCTGCCTCCCTGCATCGCTTCAGGAGGCAGCAGCCGAAGGACACCTCGAACTAGTGCCGGAAAGTCAACTTTGGGAGCGCCTGGGAATAATAAACGAAAATTCAGAAATCCATCGCCTTTATACCCCAGCCATGCTGGCCGAATTGCTCCGGGTTCCCCTGGCTCAGCTACGGCGGTGGTATCAGCGGGGCTGGCTCCGACCCGCCAAAGTGGTCCATAAATTACCTTATTTCGATTTCCAGGAAGTTACTGTTGCCCGGCGATTGGCAGAGCTGTACCAGGCGGGCGCCACCACCCAGACCATCCTCCGCCAAATGGCCGACCTGAGCCGCTGCCGCCCCGATCTGGACCGCCCCCTCGGCCAACTCCCTCTGCGCATCGAGGGAAAGCAGATTTTGCTTTGGGATGGGGATCGGCTAATGGAACCTGGAGGCCAATTGCGTCTGGAGTTCGAGGGGGTGCCTACCCAGGCCGAACAAAACCAAAATCTCCCACAACGTCCTGGCGCCTCTTCTTCAGCCGCCTTCTGCCTGGCCGAGCGCTTTGTGCCCACGGACAGCCCCCCTTATTACTCCCCAGAGGAAATGGTCCAAATAGCCATGCAGTTCGAGGAGACCGGCCAACTTCGCGAAGCGGCTGAAATGCTCCGGGCTGCGTTGGCCGCCGCCGGCCCCTCCCCAGAACTCTGCTTCCAATTAGCCGAACTCCTCTATCGGATGGGCGATCTGTCCGGAGCACGGGAACGTTATTACATGGCCATCGAACTGGATGAAGACTTCGTGGAAGCCCGGTGTAATTTGGGCTGTCTTTTGGCGGAAACCGGAGAAACGGAGCTGGCTGTGGCAGCCCTGCAAGGCGCATTAGCCTATCATCCCCACTATGCGGATGCCCATTATCACCTGGCCCGCCTGTTGGACCAGTTGGGCCGAACGGAACAGGCCAAATCCCACTGGCGCAGCTTCCTGGCCCTAGCTCCAGAAAGCCCCTGGAGCCAGCAGGCCCAAACCCGACTGATTGACCAAAATCGTTAACCAGGCCTTGTGGACTATGAACAGGCATCCTATTTTCCTTCGTTCGGTTTTCGGATGGATTGGTTGGGGTTATATGATTGGAGTGATCTTTTGGCCAATCAGTGCGCCCAGTGCCCACAGACCCAACCACAATGAAAACCCCCCTCCGTTACCGCCTGGGTGGGCCGGCCGGCTGTTTGAACGAAAGGAGTATGATTTCGGTCGAGTGCCCGCCAAAGCCCACGCCGAGTTCGATTTCGTCATTACTAACCCCTATCCTTTTGAGGTCGAAATTAGCCGGGTCCGTCATACCTGCGAATGTACCGAACCGGTGTTACCAAAAGCGATTTTAGCGCCTGGTGAACAAAAGCATCTTACTGCTCGCCTGCGCACCGACCGATTCCAAGGACGGAAGGGTTCCACCTTGACCGTAACGTTCATCCGTCCTGAATTTGCAGAGGTCCAACTCCATGTAACTGCGTATATCGATCCCGCCATTTCCTTGGAGCCTCCCGAATTGGATTTCGGTACGTTGCAGCCTGGCCAAAAAGCTCTCCGAGAAGCCCTTATCATCTGCCGAGACCGTCCCGACTGGCGGATCGAAAGCCTCCAAAGTCCGCAGCAGCGCCTCGGGGCTAATCTGACGCAGATCGAACGCAGCCACCAGCAAGTTTGCTATCGGCTTCAGGTGCACGTGGAAGCCACCGGCCCATTAGGCCCGTTTAAAGAACTCTTGGTACTGCAAACCCATGACTCTCAGAATGCAGCCATTTCGGTGTTGGTTACCGGACGGGTGGCGGCAGAACTGCAGGTGTATCCGCCGATAGTTTGGCTGGGGGCCATCTGGCCTGGCCAGACAGTTACGAAACTCCTGGTC
Source organism: uncultured Thermoguttaceae bacterium (assembly GCA_938042245.1). Lineage (GTDB taxonomy): Bacteria > Planctomycetota > Planctomycetia > Pirellulales > Thermoguttaceae > JANXAQ01. The sequence goes on along the minus strand of CALIRO010000040.1, from coordinate 102,929 downwards.
GTCCAGGCCCAACGCCCTTTCCGCTTGCTGTCAGCTACCGCAACTCTGCCTGGCCTGAGCGTCCCGTTCCCCCAGCCTGCCCCAGCGCAGAGACTCCATCGGGTTACTCTCCGGTATCAAGCGCCTGATAGGCTAGGTAAACATAAAGGCATTATCCGCCTACAGACCGATCTCACCCCAGAGGCTGTGGAAATCCCGGTGCAGGCCTTTGTGGCATCCGGAGAGGAAAAGTAGCGACAAATGTCCAGATCATGCTGCCCCCTCCAGAGAAACGGAGCGGCCACAAGTTGGCCGCTAGGACACCAATCGCCGAAACGGATTACTCCAGCTTTTCCAGCCCGGCAAGGGGGATTCGGCCTGCGGCACCGGCCAAACGACGTTTGGGCAAAAACCGAGGCTCCACACTTAAAAACACACCGGTATCTTTCCGAATGGCATCCACCCGCACCCCTACGTTGACCACTAGGGATTCGCCGATCCGGGTAACCGAGGCACTTTGGCCGATGTTTTCACCGGTCAAATCCACCGAGGCGCTTACCGTACCAATCCACTTGGGACTCATCTGATAGGAGAAGGAAGCCAGCAGCACCTGGCTTCGGAAGGGGCCTTCCAGGAGGTTCAAACCTAAATACAGTCGGCCCTGCGGCGGGCGTTCCAAGTACCCCCCAATAGTAATCACTTGTGCCCCATCATGGAAGAAATCAAATAACCCCGTCGAAACCAGCGTGAAGCGATCCCCAATAAACCATCGGTACTGGTAATCCAGCAGACCGACAGCGGTCCCGAAATTATCCCGGTCGGCCTCCGGAAAAATCGTGAAATTCGTCTCCAGCGTCATCCAGTCGATAATTCGGCGGTTTTCGGGCGGCCCCCGTTTGGTCTGCAACCGCTGGTGCATTCCCAGCCGGAATACCATCAGGTCGTCTGCTACTTCCACCGGAGCAGTCACCCAACTGGCTAGGCCGCTCCGCAAAGCAAAAACTCGTTCATCAAACGGCAGCGGAATGGCCGCCACCGTACCCGCCGGCAGACCAAAGGTGCGCACCGCAAACCGCCGGCGCAACGCCTCAATCCCATCGTCATCCAGCGGGTCATAAAGCGGTAGCAGGCTGAGATCCCGATTGGCCTCCGCAAAAGCAAACTCCCCCTCCAAGGTTACCTTATGCGCCAAGCCGTGCACGTTCCATAAGAGGCTCTCTACCTCGGGAAAGCTGCGCCAGAAAGGCAGGCTGGCCCGCACACCCACCTGATAGTAGAGCCGTTGCAGGTCCTCGCCGGTCCGATCCTCCCCCCAATGGGCCGCTTCCCCTAGGGCATACGGCACGACCTTAACCGGTCCTAATTGCAGCGGCCAGTCGATTTCCTGACGCGTAAATATCCGTTCCCCATCGGCTTTTAAGGGCACGCCCGGTGCACCAGGCGGCCCCGGCGACTCCCACGGCAGATAGGTAAACAAAGCCGCCTCCCTGGCAAACGTCGGCGCCGCCCCGGTCCGAAACCGCCCGTAGCCAACCCCAGAATGCGAAAACCACGTCAGCCCCTCGGCTACCTGCTGGCCCAAAATAAAATGGTCCGCCCTGGGTAACCACTCCGTCTGGGTCAGAAAGTCGTTCAGCCGAACGTCCGCCGCCACGCTCCAGGAAATGTGGTCTCTTGCCCGTCGTAATTCCACCCCCGTGGTAAAATCCTTGAAGGTTTCCCATTCGGTACGGTAATACTGCTCCAGGAAGTTCCGATCACTGATCCAGTTGACCTCTGCCGACAAGAGATACTCTTCGGCAATCTGCTGCCGATGTTTCCAGAAGAGCCGATGCCGATATTCCGATTCCGGCTGCACCCAACCCCGACCGGCCAATAGGTCCTCTCCATGGTCCTTCAGCCCCCAGTAATCCACCAGGCCGGAAACCGGCCCAACAATCCCAAGAAATTCATTCCGGCGATAGGTAAAGGTGGTGCCATGACCTAAGCCTCGCTTATCCAGATAATCGATACTAGCGTCCCAGCGGGTTCCCTCGGGCCGCCGCCGAATCCCGAAAAGCTGAAACGCATTCCAGTCCGTGAAAATCTGATTGCCAAACGATTTATCGTATTTATACCGTACCCGGCGGATATACAGGGTCGGTTCACTCACATCGGCCGCCATCCACGGCCAATAGAGAACCGGCACCTCTTCCAGGAAAAGGAAATTGTGTCGGCTAGTAAAATTCTGTTGATGATCCAGTAAAACCTCTCCTGTTTGCGGATCCACCTGGATTTGGCCGGTCCATGGATCTGCCAGGGGCACTTGAACATCCTCGAAATACACTTCCCTAGCCTGGAGTCGATACCGAGGGGTGCCCAGCCGACTGGAAGTAACAAACGCATCCCGAGCAAAAAACTGGCCAGGCCCTGTTTGCTGAAGCAGCTCAGCCCGAAGGCGCAGAAGACCTTCATACTTGGGAGCTGGGGTGAGCACTTCTGCACCCAAAATGGTTCCCCACCGCCGGCGCACATCATAATAAAGCCGATCCGCCCAGATTGTGCGCTGCCCTTGCCGGAAAACCACATTGCCTTCCATATAGATTTCCATGGGGGTTTCTGCATCCTGCAGCGCTTGGCCAGAAAGCCCAGGCTCCTGATCGGCACGTGTCCAAATGACCATCCGATCCGCGGAAATATCCACGGTTCCCCACCTGCCCGCCTCGTCAATGACGATGTTCACTCCGCCGTCAATGACGGCAATGCCTTGATTAGTCTGCGGATCGGGAAACCATTGGGCCTGAATCCGCACATCGCTTCGGGAAAAGACGCGGATCCGGCGAGTTCGGGGGGGCAGGGCTGATGCCGCTGGCGCTGGGAGTGGCTTAGCCAACTGAGCTACCGTGGCCGATGGGCTTGGTGTAGGGCTTTGGCCGTCTTCAGCCCCAGCCCAAGGCGCCCCCCCGCCAGAACCCGGAGCCACGCCTAGCCGAGGGGCTGACCCGCCCCCTGCCGCCGAAGGAACTCCTCCCCATGAAGACAGATCAAAGCCCATGGGTTGGCTACCGGAACCCGTCCCACTGGCTCCCCCAGGCAACCCCCCCGGAGTTTGTTGGATGGCCTGCGCCAGTTCCTGGCGCCGACGGGCCACTGCCCGATCATACCAGGGGGGTTTTTCGGTTGCTTCAGGCAGCCATTGGACCACGTGGATTTCTGGGGCACTGGTACTGACCCACCGGCTTAGCCAAGTTTGGTCGGTCCATCGGACCTGACCTGCATTGCCCCAGCATTGGCCTTCCACTTGCCCTTCCCAATATCCGACGACTTTGGTCAGAGCTCCTTCTGAGCTCCCCAGGGGATAATCTTGGGCAAACTGGATTTGCGAAGATCCGAAGACTTTGGAGATAGCTTCTTCCGGGGGGACCTGGGCAGATACCCAGAAGACAGCCCGTTGAGCCTGGACTTTGTGGGAACCTTGGACCAACTGGACGTTACCTTCTAGAGCCCAGACTTGGCAACTTCCTTCGGTCCACAGGGTACCACGATCGGCGGAGATTTTGAGCGGCAAAGACTCCGAGGGCGGCGGGAGTTCCACCCGGGCCTGCCCCACGGGGGGCGAAGAGGCCCAGACTTGTGAGGCGGAATTGGTTTCAGTAAGTAAGCAGGGTATCCATCCCCCCAGAAGAACCAACCACCGCAACCAGTAAACCACCCACCAACTAGCAGGATTCGACAGCTTCCCCCAAGAGCAATTGCCAGACCAGCTCCCAAAAACACTCGAAGCGGTGTACGGAGGAGCAGGATGGGAGAAATTAATCGCACAGTAACCCCCTGTCCAAACAGGAGGAAGAAAGGACGGAGTGCGATCCGGCCGACCTGGAGTCGGCTTGTGCCAATCAGGGCGCTGACCAACCAGATGAGCCGTCTGCAAGAGGCGTCCTTGCCAACCTGGACAGGCGAACGCACCTGTCCAATAGCCTAACCTGAGGATACCAAAGAAGTTACGACGAAAAGGCCTCTTCCCACGCTGCGGCAGATTATAAAGAGAAGCTCCGCCCGAATCAAGGCATGTTCTTCTGGGTTGGGAAGATTTAGAATGGTTTAACAACTTGTGGGATAAGAAGTTAGGAAGATTCAGAAGAAGCCCATGTCAAGCTACCTGGGTGAGGGAGCGGTTTGCCGCCGATGGAGGGGTCTTTGGAAGATTCCGGAAGCGGCAGCAAGCGCGATGGCCGCTGTGAGAGGACAGCGCATTCGCATTTCCGTCCAATAGAAGATATGCACTCCGGATAAAAGCCCACTCCATATCAACCCCACCAGGAGGGTATTTTGGAGGGCGAAATTGCGATTTGATTTTGTGTAAACGACCCATATTCCCCAAATTGCCAAAATAAACTCTCCGGCGTACCATGCGCCACTCCCATAATAAACTAACCAATTCACCCCGGCCTCTCCCTTCTGAGAGGGAGTCAGCTGCCAGAATCGGGACCAACGTAATAAGACTGCTCGGCAAAAAAGCCCCGGCTCTTCCCGGATGGCATGCCAGGCTTGCTGATAGGCCCACCGATCCGCCGCCAGCTCATCGATCCAACGGAACGGGGAATCCCCTGTGGGGGGGACCCCTGCCTCGGAGGAAGGGTTGCTTAAAGGATTCCTTTCCCAGTTCCAACGGCTAACCCGTCCGCCGGAGCCCTTATCTAACAACAAGGAACTCTGCCTAAAGACATTCCTTTTCCGGATGCCACTTGGATTCAGCAGGAAGCGGTCTTGGACTGTCTGATCCCATGCCTGGTGGAACGGTTTTGGGTTCCAATTTTGCAGGCTGCCGCCTTGCCGAAGGTGTTCGTACAGCCATGGATTATTTGCCAAGAACATCGTATAGCCGCCATGAGTGGTGGTTAGTACTGGCCAGCCAAATTGGAGGGCATTTCGCCAAGCCCATGGAGTCCACACCAAGCCCGCCCCTAGCCCGTAGAGGGCAAACAACCGCAGTCTTGGGTGGCACAGGAGCGATCCTTTGCCAAACAGAGGCCCTGGCTTTTCCGAGACTGGACGGAGCAGCCTCTTTTGCCGAACCGGACTGCTCAGTACCATTGCTCCCAGGGCAAGAAGGCACAGGCTCCAAGCTGGCCGGCATAGCACTGCCAGGCCCATCAGGAGTCCTGCCAGACCGGCCCGCCAACCGGTTGGTTGCCGGAGATAGTGGGTCCACAGATTTAATGCGGCCGTAGCCAGGAGGACGGCTACGGTTTCGGTCATGACCAAGGTGCTTGCTCGCAGTAAGAGGGGATCAGCGGCCATCAGAGCGGCTACCAGCCAGCGCTGCCGGCGTCGGAGTCGGCACGTTCGGGCCAAGTGCCAGGCCAACCACACCGTGGCCCCTCCCATGGCCAGATGGAGCAGGCTGAGCACCCCTCGGGCAGCCGATCCAAACACCGCACATCCGGCCAAAATCAGCGGATAGAGGGGCGGCCGTTTTGCAGTCGGCTGGGGCCCATGGCCTAGCACTCCGTGCTGAAGGAGGTTTTCGGCTACCGCTCGGTAGCCGTCCGGATCTGCTTGCAGGGCGTTGGGTGTAAGCAGCAGCACTGCCGCTCGAATCACCAAGGCCAAGCCCACCACCGCCCCCCCTTCGGCCTGCCGGAGGAAAGTCCCTACAGATCGCCTCATCGGAGGTCTGCTGGTTTCTAATGGAGGGCGTAGAGGATCACGTTGATCGCGATTCGCGCCGCATCGTCTCGGGTATAACCATAGCATTCTAAAGAATCGTGTTTTTCCAGGGCACAACTCAGATCATAGGGGGAAAACAGGACCGCCCAACGGCCGTTGAGTTTGATCCCTTCGAACGAAGGGGGGGCTTGTCGGATAGCGGCTCGGAGTTTGCCGCCCGGGGCAGTCGGCTGCGGGTCCCGACGGGAAACCATTTTCAGATCAAATCCGCCAAAAACGGGCGTCCAGATCGGGTCATTCGGTGGGATCTGTTCCAGCGGTGTTTTGGGGAAGATCTGCACCATTTCCTGTCGGAAGGAGTCGGCAAAGGCTTGGCTGCCGCAGATGGCGTTGGCAAACAGGGTGCCGCCCCTTTCCAGAAAGGTTTTCAGTTGGTCCCGTTCGGCGGGGGTCAGACGAAAGGCATTCCGGCCGTGCATAAACAGCAGATGATAGTCGAACAGGGCTTCCTCGGTCAGGCCAAGTTCCACCGGATCGGTGGGTACTCGCAGTTTTAGTTCGTCCTGGAGGGTTTCCAGGAGATTGCGGAGTGCTCGGGGGGCTGCTGTGCAACCGCCGGGATGTCGGAGGCTAGCAATGGCCAAACGTCCACGTACCAAACTATCTGTACTTCCTGTCAGCATGGGCCGCCGCAAATAATATTCCTTTGGTTTTAGCTCCCGGTTGGTGGCATAGGCCAGTACATTAATTCCGATGGAAAGGGCGGCGTCGATTTGCTGCTGCACGGCGGCCGGGAAACTCCCAGAACCAGCAGGCTGCGAAAGTTCCCACAGGCAGGAAAGCGAAGGGCCAGGCGAGTCGGCCGGATGCGGCGGAAAATAGATCAGGCTGGTTCGGCACCCGAATTCTACCCCCAAAATCGGCCGATGATATTTCGGATCGACTGATTCTTCAGCCCGCCAGATGGGATGTTCGGGCGGCAAAAGACGCAGCCGATATTCCGCTTCCGGGAAGATCCGTTCTACCAAGGCCCGGAAGCCGTTGTCGAATTCCTGACCGGTGCAATTGGCTTCGGCCCAAAGGAAGCCTCCCCGTTCCAGGTAGGCCCGGAGTTTGTCAGCCAACGTTTGAAGAGCTTGGTCCGACTCAGGCCGGGGGTCCAAGTTGCCGCTCATAAACAGCACCGGACATTGCAGCAGGTCTTCGACGGAAGCGGCCCGGATATCCACGATCTGCCAGGTCAAATCCAAGCCCCAGCGGGGTTCCACATATCGGGTCAGTTTGGCCACGTCGTTCGGATGCCGGTTCCAATCCAGGTCGGCGCGATACTGCAGTTTGGCCAGCAGGGTGGGCCGACGACCTTTGGATAAAAACAGCAAAGCCAAACTGGTGGCAATCTGCGGATCGTTTTCGGCATGTCCGGTGCCCCGCCAGAATCCAGACAGAGCATCCGGCCCATTCTCTAGGACTAGTTGATGGCAGCCTTCCCGATACCAATCATGTTGGCCGAAGAAGCGTCGGCCGGTCATCCGCCCCACCCGTTCCAGGCCGTAAAGGTAATAGAAGAGCCATTGCCGGGAACCGGGATTATGGCTAACCGCAAAGACACTGGGCCGACTCAGCCAGGCAAGGCCACGCTGGATCGCATCACTAGCTGGCTCCGAAGCTTGGCAACAACTGATTCGGCCGGTGGTAGGATCATAAACCACGTTCGGCTGGCCCAAAATTTCATTACAAATAACCAGACTGGCAATGCCGGCACAGGTCATGCTGCCTGTACCCGGTACCCCTTTATAATAACCCCAGGAGCCATCTGGGTTTTGGCAATCTTCCCAATAGGCTTTGGCCAGACGCCAATTCCGTTCTGGAAACCGAACCCCTACCCGGTCCGCTTCATAAAGGGCCAAAATGGCAAACTGGCTGTTCGAGTTATCCCCTTCGCCTAAGCTGGCTCGATAACCCCAAGCGCCTTTGCGAGGCCCTTCTTGTTTTTGAATCCGGAGCAAGGTAGCTACATTCTCCCGGATCAGCGGGAGGTCTCGCACCGGTTCCGCTTGGCAAAAGACCATCGTCTGCAACGCCACGGCATAGGTGGAGTCAGGCCGGAGTTTTCGAAGATTGGCGAGGGCTTTTTGGATGGCCGGGTCAGTGGTCTTAACTCCCGCATTTAGCAGGGCCAGCGTACATAGAGAAGTTCGGGCACCCGGCTGGAGGGGCCAATCCCCCCAAGAACCGTCCGGATTTTGCACATTTTTCAGGTAATTAACTCCTCGTTGAATGGCTTCCCGAACCATTTCTGGGGTAATCCCCTGTCCAGAGGATTCGATAGCCCCCCAAAAATAGCATGCCGCCTCCCCTACTCCCCATATCCAATACCACACCCACTTCCGCCGCCCTAAATTCCTAAGATTCCTACCCATTGCCTTTTGTCCCTAATTGTTGTTAGGGTTAATGGAGTTCTATCATAAGTTTATAATTGCTACCACTTCAGCCGAATGGTTGTACCACAGCATTCCTCATTCCTCCGAAACCCGAAATCTGGTTTTTTTGGCTAGGTTTATTTGTTCTGGACTGCCGCTTGCCCGGCAGGGAGAGCCAAAAGGCTTTCCTCGGATCCTGCGGGTAAGTTCTTTCGGTCGGCTGAAGAGTTCTTAAGGAAGCTCTGCAAAATCCTGAATATCCCATGAACTTTATGAACATTTGCTACATTCCTTTGCCCATTGGTTCCCATTGCTAGGCACTATATATGGAGTCTCATGTTGGCAGTGCCACTATATGTGGGGCTATTAACGGAGGTTCCGAAATAGTGGAACAATAGCTCCTTTGAATTATTGAGGTTCCTTAAATCAAATCTGAGGCAAAACCCACTAAAAAGGCCACCAAATCCTGAAAAAGGCTCGGGAGCTTCACCTCAGAGGAAGGAAGGAGAAGTGAGCTTAGGTCTTGTTCCACCTTTTTTGGGGGGGTGTTCTAATCCGATATGGCGTGTCCGATGGGGTTGATGAAACACCTTCTGGGAGCAGGTCATACCGAAGGTATAATGGAATCAAGGGAAACCATGTCAAAGGGGCAGGCATGTTTGCTACCTTTGGGTTATATTATCCCGGCCAAAAGTGGGTTGGATATCTGGTTGAGGGAGAGTTTCCTCCGGTTTTACCCCCCTTTAGGAGCATAAGGAAGAGCCTTGTCCACCAAGCCACGTAGTCTCGGAGAAGTCCTCCAGGAGTTCCGGCAACAGCGCCAGCGTATGCAGGAGGAACTCCAAAAGGTCATTGTAGGCCAAACGGAAGTGATCGAACAGATTTTTGCGGCCATTTTTGTCCGCGGTCATTGTCTGTTGGTCGGGGTGCCTGGGTTGGCCAAGACGTTGATGGTTAGCACCTTGGCCCGGATCCTGGATCTGGATTTTAAGCGGATTCAGTTTACGCCCGATTTGATGCCTTCGGACATTACCGGCACCAATGTGCTGGAGGAAGACGAACACGGGCGGCGGAACTTCCGGTTTGTTCCCGGACCGGTCTTTACCAATATCCTGCTAGCGGACGAAATCAACCGGACTCCCCCCAAGACCCAGGCAGCCCTTTTGCAGGCGATGCAGGAACGGGAAGTAACTGTTGGGCAGAAGACCTATCCGTTGCCGGAGCCTTTCTTTACCATTGCCACCCAAAACCCGATCGAACAAGAGGGGACCTATCCGTTGCCGGAAGCCCAACTGGACCGGTTTATGTTCAATATTAAGGTCGATTATCCCTCGGCCGAGGAAGAGGAGCAGATTTTGGCCGTTACCACCCGGAGCGAAAAGGTGGAGGTGCACAAGGTCCTATCGGGCAAGGCGATTTTGAACCTGCAGAAGTTGGTGGCTTCGGTGGCGGTGAGTCCGTATATTGTGCAGTATGTAGCGCGGCTGGTGCGGGCGACCCGGCCATCGGACCCCTCGGCACCCAGTTATATTAAGGAGTGGGTGGATTGGGGGGCTGGGCCTCGGGCAGGGCAATTTTTGATTCTGGGCGGCAAAGCCCTGGCGGCGATGGACGGCCGGTTTTCCGTGGCAATCCAAGATGTACAAAAAATAGCTATCCCCGTCCTCCGCCATCGCATCAGCACCAATTTCCAAGCTCAGGCCGAAGGCATCAGCCCGGAAGACATTATCCAGCGCCTCCTTCGAGAAATACCGCCTCCGGCCATGCCAAAGTTCGAAGGCCGAGGTTAACCCCTCGATGGAGAACATTATAACAGTATCCAGAATGGCCTCTGTTCCCCGAGGTCATCGCATGGTCATTCCCGCCAAAGTGGGAATCCAGGCTGCGTTGGGTTTGCGCCGTGTTATTCCTGGATCCCTCCTTTCGGAGGGATAACGGGGTAGCAAGTTCCCTGGAGCCTGGATCAGGAGTTAGATGGCTACGCCCCTTCTCCCTAACCCTCTCTCACGGTAGGGAGAGGGGATTTCTGGATTCCTGCTCTGTGTCGGGGATGGCAAAGGAGGATGCCGCCAGAAAGGACTCCTACACAAAATACCACCTTCTTCCTCTTGGACGTTGCCATGTCGTTGGTGGCCAAATATCTGAAACCGGAAGTGGTTCGTCAGATCCGGCGGCTGGATCTGCGGGCCAAGTTTATTGTGAGAGGTTTTTTCCAGGGGCTGCATCGGAGTCCGTTTCATGGGTTTTCTGTGGAGTTTAGCGAACATCGCAAATACACCCCTGGCGACGATCCGAAGGACATCGATTGGATTGTCTATGCCAAGACGGACAAATACTATGTCAAGAAGTTCGAGGCGGAAACGAACATCACCGGGTATTTGACGTTGGATTTGAGCCGCTCGATGGCTTACACCTATCGGCAGGAAGTTAGCAAGTGGGAGTATGCGATCAGTCTGGCGGCGGCCCTTTGTTATCTGATGATTCAGCAGCAGGACCCAGTCGGCCTTTTTGCCTTCGACGAAAAGGTGCGGAGTAGTCTTCGGCCCAAGAGTAAGCGGACGCAGTTGGGCGACGTGCTTTCGCTTTTGGCGCGTTTGCAACCCACAGGTCGAACCGATGTGGCGGCCAGCCTCACCCAGATTGCCGGGATGCTTCGGCACGCTAGTTTAGTGATGGTGTTTTCCGATCTGTTGGGCCCGTTGGAACCTATTTTGGAGGCCTTCTACCGGCTTCGACACCGAGGCCATGATGTGATTGTCTTTCATATCCTGGACGAAGCGGAAGTGCGGTTTCCTTTTGACGGGCTTGTGGAATTGGAGGACCCGGAAACCGGCCAATTGGTGGAGGTGGATGCCTCGGATTTTCGTCCCACCTATCTAGAAGAAATCCAGCAGTTCCGAGAGAGCTTGGGCCGGGAATGCGCCCGTGCCAAGATCGACTATGTTCCTTTGGATACCAGTATGCCGTTCGACCGGGCATTGAGTGAATATTTGATCAACCGAAGCCAAAGGTCTTAACCGCCTGAGTCCTCTGGGAGAAATACTTCCTGGGGGGAGACCCCCGCCCAAGCGGGAATTCGAGCTGGTTGATTCGGCTAGCCTAGAGGCTGGCCGTCCTCCCCACCGAAAAAAAGAGAGCCATCGGGAGCTTTGCCTGCCAGGGATGCGGTCCCTGGCTCCGCCTTTCTCCTAGAATACCCTTGGCCAGAAAGGGGTCTCTGCAGGAAAGATGTTCTGGGGAACTGGTTGCTATGACATTTTTGAATGTTAGTTTAGTAGCGGGGACGGTGTTTATTGCCCTGCCGATTATATTGCATTTGCTATTGCGGCGTCGGCCGCGGCGAGTGGAGTTTCCGGCCATACAATTTGTTCGGCAGAGGCAGTTGCCGCAGAAACGTCGGCTACGGATTCGTCATTGGTTGCTTTTGGCGTTACGCGTGGGGCTGATAGGTTTGTTGTCATTAGCTTTGGCCCGGCCGAGCGTGATCTTTTCCGGCGATTGGGTGTTGCAGGAAGAGCCGGTGGCCGCCGCTTTGGTTTTCGACACTTCGGTGCGGATGGAATATCGGCATGAGAACCAGACGCGATTGGAGGCGGCCAAGCAACTAGCCACTTGGCTCCTGGCGGAACTGCCTCAACAGAGTGAGATTGCGGTGCTTTCTAGTCGGGCGGGGCCGGTGGCTTTCGAGGTAGATCGTGCTTCCGCCCGGGAGCGGATCCGTCGATTGGAATCCAGCGCCGACAGCCAGCCGTTGCCTACCGCTATTAGCCGGGCGCTGGAACTAGTCCAGCAGAGTCAGCAGCGTCTTCGGGAAATATATATTTTTACTGATCTTGCCCGCTCCGCCTGGCCCAGCCAATCGCTAGCCCAACTCCGCCCCCAATTGGAAAAGGCCTTTGGACTGAGTGTCTATCTGGTGGATGTGGGTGTGCCCGAGCCAAAAGATTTCGGCCTAGGTGGCCTGGAACTGCCCAGGCAAATCCTATCTAGCCGAGGCACTCTGATTGTCCAGACCCAGGTGGAAGCCACCGGCGTCGGTGGCGCTTGTCCGGTTCAGTTGGAGCTCTGGGAAGAGGATCCGAAGACCGGCCAGCGAAGTTGGCAAAAGCGAGAAGAAAAACTTTGCCAGTTGCAACCCGGACAAAAAGAACAAGTGGTGTTTCGTCTCCGAGGGCTTTCTGCCGGGGTCCATCAGGGGCAAGTACGAATAGTAGGCGGGGATGCGCTCCCAGCTAATGATGTACGATATTTTACATTTGAGGTAAAACCCCCTTGGCAACTGCTGCTGGTAGCGCCTGATTCGGTGCATTTGGTGCCCGCCTTTGTTACGGAGGCGTTAGCGCCGCGCGAATTTCGTCTGACAGGCCAGGCCCGATATGACTGCCGTCTGATCCGGCAGGAAGAATTATCGGCGGTAGATCTGAGCCAGTATGCTGCCTTGTTCCTTTTGGACCCACAACCTTTAGAGGATGCCTTGTGGCAGAAGTTGGTCAGTTATGTAGCAGACGGGCATGGACTGGCTATTTGTTTAGGGCGCAACGCCCAGCCGATGGATAGCTTCCTCACCCCCGCCGCTCAGACGCTCCTGCCCGCTCCGCTGCAGATGCAAGTACGTCGGCCTGATTATGACACCTATTTGGCGCCGGCAGATCGGCAGCATCCGATCTTGGGCGAGTTCCGTCGCCTGTCTGGCAGCGTGCCCTGGGACGCCTTCCCGGTCCTATGCTACTGGCAATTGGGTGAGTTGGCCAAGGGGGCCAGCGTGATCATTCCCTATACGGACGGAGGCCCGGCCTTGCTGGAGCGAGTGGTGGGCAAAGGAAGAGTACTTATGATCACTACCCCCCTGACCGATCACACCAATCAAGAGCCTTGGAATCTCCTGCCCACCGGCGACGCCTGGCCTTATCTGATCCTGGTGAATGAAATGGCCGCCTATCTGGTCGGCGCCGCCGAACAGCAGCTCAATTATACGGTCGGTCAGACGGTCGTGATGAAAGCGGAAGCAACCGCCGGCAGGCGTTCCTTTGTGATTACCGCCCCGGATGGGATGACCTTTACCGCCCAAGCCGAAGCCCCAGCGAATCAATTGGTCCTCACTCCTCCTGCGGTGCCGGGGAATTATCGCGTCCACAGCGGCGGCAGCCCAGATACCGGCTTCAGCGTGAATTTACCACCAGAGCATACCCGACTCGACCGCTTGACGCCGGAAGAGATCGACCAGCTCCTGGGGGCAAAAAACGTTCGGCTAGCGCGGAGCCAGCAAGAGATCAACCGCCATGTGAGCTTGGGGCGCGTCGGTCAGGAACTGTTCCCCTTCCTGATCGGCCTGGTCGCCTGCCTCTGGGGTGTCGAACTGTTGGTAGCCAATCGGTTTTATAAAGATTAGTCCAACCATGGGAAACAATCGTCCTTTGGCCCATCGTCTGGCGAGACGAGGATCGATTCGTTTTGGTCGTTGTCGGCGGCGGAGGGATGCCGTTGGGGATGGAGTTTGTATAGATATACAAAAATCTTTCTATCGGAACGATTCGGTTCCAAGACGGGGTGTTTGGTTTCTAAGGGGACAGCCAAAAGCGGTAGATGGGCTTCTGGCGGCATGAGTGGAAGGTGGGTTTGGCTGGAAGATTAGGGAAGGATAGCGTGTTCATATGGTCCGTTTAACCTGGGAGCCCGTAGGAGGTTGGTTAGGGTTAGCAGCCCTGGTGCTGGGGCTGTTAGCCTTATTGCCTTGGGGGCCGCCTCGGAGCAAAACCGCCGGCCAACGCCGTTGGCTCTTGTTTGGGCTTCGGTTGGGCAGTTTTGGACTTTTGGTTTTCGCATGGCTTCGGCCTACCTTGGTTTATACCCAGCTGAAACCCCAGCAGGCTACGGTAGTGCTCCTGGCCGACAAGTCCCGAAGCATGTCGATTCCGGACGGCATTGGGGGGCAAACCCGCTACCAGATCCTCCAGCAGACGTTGGCTGAGGCCAAAGGTTCCCTTCGCAGCCTGGCCGAACAGTTTGAACTAAAAGCATACGCTTTTGACGCCCAGTTGCAGCCGCTGCAGGTCTTGGACGGAGAAGTGGTGGTGCCGGGCACACCCGACGGGAATCAAACTGCCCTGGGGGCGGCCTTGGACAGCCTCTTGCAGCACGAGGCGGGAAAACGCATTGTAGCGGTCCTGCTGTTGAGCGATGGGGTTCAACAGGCCCGTCCGCCTCGGGACCTGCCGGTGCAAACGGCAGCGGCTCGGCTCAAGAGCCAAGGCATCCCGCTTTATACGTTTCCGATCGGCCAATCTCGGGGACTAGGCCAGGCACAGGATGTTCGGCTCTCTTCCCTTCGGTGCAATCCGACCGTTTTTGTCAAAAATGAGCTGAGCGTTGCTGCGGAGCTAGAAGCATACGGCTATGTCAATAAGACCCTGGTGGTCCAGATGCTTTTTGAAACCCTCTCGGGCCAACTCGAAGAGGTGGCACGAAAAGAAGTGGAAGTTCAGGCACCCGGCCAGCGAATTCCGCTGGAATTAGTGTATGTCCCGGAAACGCCGGGCGATTATAAATTGATGGTCCGGGTGGAGCCGCAGCCTGGGGAACTGATTACCACCAATAATGAAATGGCTACCTTTGTGCAGGTCCTCAAAGGGGGGATTAACGTCTTGTATCTGGAGGGGCAGATACGGGTCGAAAGCCGATTTATTCTCCAGGCTTTACAGGAAGCATCAAATGTACAGATGGACTTTTATCGGATTGTGCGGGATCCTAAGGGGGCCATCGAGCGGGGGTCTACGGCCGCCTTTGTTCGCCCAGCTAACTTGGATTTAGCCGACGCGTTCCGGCCCGGCAAATATGATGTCTATATTCTGGGGGATCTGGATTCGGGGGTGTTTCGGCCGGAAGAGCTGGCTCAGTTGGCCGAGGCCGTCTCCCAGCGAGCGGGACTTTTGATGCTAGGCGGATTTCATAGTTTTGCGCCGGGGGGCTACGACCAGACGCCCTTGGCCAAGCTGCTGCCCATCATCATGGACCGATTTGCTCGGCAACGGTTCGAGGAGAAGATCCGGGAAGATATGCATCTACCGGGGCCGATTCGGATGCTGCCTACTCCGGTTGGCCAGCGGGCTTCGCCGATGCGATTGGCCGCCGATCCGGAAGACAATCGCCGACTCTGGTTTCAGCTGCCGCCGTTGGAAGGTATCAACCGCCTTGGCAGCCCGGCCCCTGGTGCCCTGGTCTGGGCAACCGATGAGGCCAACCATCCGATCCTGGTGGCCCATGCGTTTGGCGGAGGCCGGGTCCTGGCCTTTGCCGGCGATAGCACCTGGCGATGGTGGATGCGCGGTTTCCAAGCGGAACATAAGCGATTTTGGCGGCAGGTGATATTGTGGCTAGCCCAGGCCGACGAGGCCGCCCAATCCGACCTCTGGATTAAGCTGCCCCAGCGCCGGTTTGCCCCAGGCGACCGAGTGGAATTTCAACTCGGCGTCAATGACCCAGCAGGCCAACCGATCCGGCACGCTCAGTTCCGGGCTGACCTGCTGCTACCGAACGGCCACTCCGAACAGGTCCCCTTGGTCTCTGGCGAAACAGCTTGGCAAGGCGCCTTCTTGCAAACAGAAGAGCCGGGCGATTACACCCTGCGGGCAACGGCCCAATTGCCCGACGGCCAAGAGCTTACCACCACCGCCCGGTTTTTGGTCTATGAGCAGGACCTGGAACTGGATCTGGCCCCAGCCGACATCGGCACCATGGAAACCATAGCAGCTATGACCGGAGGCCAAGCTCTGCCGCCCGAACAATTCCCCAGCCTGCTAGAGAAACTGTTGCGCCAAACCAGCACCTTGCAAGTCGAACAGGTGCGCAAACAGCCCCTCTGGGATACCTGGCCCGTGTTCATGCTATTTGTGGGCCTTCTGGGCGTAGAATGGTATCTGCGAAAACGGTGGGGATTAGTGTAAAAATAGTTCCTTAGTCTACTTTCTCTCTTTGTCCCTCCTCTCCGCACGACTTTGGAGGCAAGCCAGTGGACCCCAAGCGCGCAAAGAGCACAAAGATTTTTTCCTTCGCCTTTGTGAGCTTGGTGTGCTTTGTGTGAAACTCCATGGCAACCATTTGGTGGAAAGAAGCAGCCAGGATTGGGGCGCCGGTCGAAAAGGCGATTTCCTCCACGGCCCGAAGTGTTTTCTCTGAAATTCCGGTTGATGGCTTTCCGCCTGGGATTGGGGTAAACTATGGGAACACCTCCCTGATGGTGTCCATCACGAGAAGTGTCTTCCCAGCGATGGTTGCCCGGATGGGCTAGGTTAGCCTACCTTTGGATGGTTCCCGCTTCAGAAAGGTCTTCCCCTAGGTTCTCTCTCCCTTAAGGAGGCCTGGTATGAAAATGCGATCATGTAAATCCAATGGGTGGATGTTCTGCTCATTCTGGTTGTTTGGTGGTCTTTTGGACGCCGTTCGACATCTTTTACCAATGGCTCTCTTTTGGCGGGTTTGGGGAGTAGGAGTGGTCGGGGCGGTTTTACTTTCGTCAGCCTGGGGGCAAGACGTATGGGTTTGGGTGCTGGATCCGCATACGAAAGTATTTCGGGACACCTTGCCGCCGCCGGCGCCAGCGAAAGCCGAAGAGGCGAACAAACCCGGGCAAACGGGACAGGCTAACCCACCGAACCAACTCGGCCAGCAGGGCCAACCGGAGCAATCGGCGAAGGTAGGTTCGCCAGATCAAGCAGTGGTTCCGGCAACAGGTGCAATTCAGCTTCGGGCTGCCCGCAATGAATACGAACCGGCCCAAATTGCTATTCGTTCCTCCAAACCTTTGCAAGGGGTGCAGGTAGAGCTGGGGCCGCTTCGGCACGAAGACGGCCAAAGCACCATCGAGGCCCAACACCTCCAGTGGAACTTTGTCGGCTATATTCCTATTCCGAAAAACACCCCCCATGCCGAGAGGCTTCAAATTCGCAAAGCCCCGTTCGAAGTACCCGATCCGCTGCTTGCCGACCGAACGAAGGACCTCCCCGCCCACCACACCCAGCCGGTCTGGATCACTCTGTATGTACCCAAAGACGCTAAACCCGGCCTGTATCAGGGTCAGGTTACTGTGGTAGCCGGGCAGCAGCGAGCGGTAGTGCCGATCCAACTTCGGGTTGATCCATTCACCCTTCCCGACCAGCGCCACCTCTGGGTTACCAATTGGTTTAACATGCATCAGATTGCCAAGGTCCATCAGGTGGAAATGTGGTCTGATGGATTTTGGAAGGTCTTGGCCCTCTATGCCCAAAACATGGCCGAGCACCGACAGAATGTGGTCCTAGTGCCCTGGACGCTCATTGAAGTGGTCCGGGAAGAGAATGGGCAATTAAGTTTCGATTTTTCCCGCTTCGACCGATTGGTGGAGTTATTTGAGAAGGCCGGCGTAGCGGGCCGACTGGAGATCAGCCATGTCGGCCACGGCGAAAAAGGCTGGGGAAGTCCGGTGGTCCTTAGCCGACTGAGCGCCCTGGATCGCAAAACCGGCAAACGGATCACCCTGGAACCCCAGGAGGGCCTCCGGCCTTTGCTGGCCGCCCTGGAAAAGCACTTGGCCGAGCGGGGTTGGCTGGAAAAAAGCATGATCCATGTGG
Organism: uncultured Thermoguttaceae bacterium; assembly: GCA_938042245.1. GTDB lineage: Bacteria > Planctomycetota > Planctomycetia > Pirellulales > Thermoguttaceae > JANXAQ01. Next base: position 85,279 of record CALIRO010000040.1, on the reverse strand, counting down.
CCGACGAGCCGATCCTGACGAACCTAGCCAGTTGGCGGGAAGCATCGGCTTTTGTTCATCAGTCAGCCCCCCGCCTCCGCCGCATCGAAGCCATCGAAACCATCGACTGCTCCGGATTTCTGGAGGTCTGGGTACCGCAGCTTAGCCATTTTGAGCGGTGGCGCAGCGCCTACGAACGCCATCGCCCACAAGCGGAACTTTGGTATTACATCTGCTGCAACCCCCACGGCAGCCATTATCCGAACCGATTCCTAGACTATCCGTTAACGGCGGTGCGGGTGCTGCATTGGATCAACTTTACCGAGCGGTTGGCAGGCTACTTACACTGGGGCTGGAACTTTTGGGGCGAAGATCCATTCGGGCCGCCCAGCGATCGACTCCCGCCCGGCGATACGCATGTGGTCTATCCCGGCCCCGAAGGCCCGCTGAACAGCCTCCGGTGGGAAATCCAGCGGGAAAGCTTGGAAGATTTTGAATACCTCTGGCTTTTAACCGCCAAAACAGCCAAACTTCGGGAGCAACTGGGCCAAAAAGCCCACTGGCTGGAACCGGAACGCACTGCCATGGAACTGGCTCGGCAGGTGGCGCCGGCCATTACCCAATGGGAGCGGGAGCCGGCTCGTATCATGGCGGTTCGTTCCCAGGTGGCCGACGAAATCCTTGCCTTGGACAGCCCGCCGCTTCTTTTGCTCCAGGTGGAGCCGCCGGCTGGCAGCACCCTCTATGGGGAGCCGATTGCCCTAGAAGTGCTGGGACTTACCGAAGCGGGGGCGGAAGTCAAGGTTAACGGCCACCGGGTGGAACTCGGTCTGGACGGTCGGTTCATCGCCCGGCCCAGCCCCCTTCGGCCCGCCGGACAACTGCGCATTGAAGTCCAACACCAAGGGAAAAGCAAAACTGTGGTAAAACAGTTCACTCTCCCGCCATAATCCTAGCACGTAGGGGCATAGACGGTGGTTCTCCTCGGTCTGGACGGTCCGGCCGAACTGTGCGTATTCAACGCCGATCATTCCGAAAGGCGCCTGGGATGTTCTGGTGGGATCGACGACGTTGGCTGAAGCATGTTTGGGCTGGGATAACCGCTGGAGTGGCTGGCCGGCTGCCCCTTCTGGGGGCGGAAGCTGCCAGGCCGCCCCGCATCCAAGGGCTTCCGCCAGAAAAAGGCTCGGCAGACACCAGCAGGCCTAAACGCCGGTTCCGCTCTGCATTGCACTGCTCGGCTTTGGGCATCCCGGCTGATCAACAGCAAGCCATCCAGTATGCCAAGCAGTTCGGCTTCGAGGCCGTTGAACCATTGCCGGATTACCTCCGCCGCTTGTCCGAGCTCCAGTTGGCCGAGCTGCGTCAGCAGCTTCAGCAGGCCGGGGTTTACTGGTCGGCGGCCAATCTGCCAGTGCAGTTCCGGGACTCGGAGGAGCAATTTGCCGCAGACCTCAAAGCCCTGCCGGAATATGCCCGGGCACTCCAACAGGCGGGGGTGGAGCGCCTGGGGACGTATCTACGGCCCTGCCATCCGGAACGGACGTATCTAGAGAACTTTCGGCTCCATGTGCGTCGGCTTCGGGCAGTGGCCGACATCCTGGGCCAGCACGGACTCCGCTTAGGCTTGGAATATGTGGGGCCGAAAACCTCCTGGACCGCCGCTCGGTTCCCTTTCATCCACAGCATGCGGGAAATGAAGGAGCTGATCGCCGAGATTAACCACCCGGTTGTGGGGCTTCTTTTGGATAGTTGGCACTGGTACACCGCAGGCGAAACGGTGGAGGATATCCTGCAGCTTCGGGGCGAGGAGGTGGTCCTGGTGCATCTGAACGACGCCCCGGCCGGCGTGCCAGTGGCCCAGCAAGTCGATTCGGTCCGACAATTGCCCCTGGCCACTGGCGTGATCAATCTAAAGGGCTTTTTGCAGGCTTTAGTGAAAATTGGCTTTGACGGACCAGCCCTGATCGAACCGTTCTATCGACCATTGCGCCAAATGCCACCGGAAAAGGCCTTGGCCTTGGTGGCCGAGGCGATGCGAAAATGTTTGGCCCTGGCCGAAGAGGAGCTTTAACACACTTTCCCTCTTCTAGCCCTTTCCGAAATCAGGGGCTTTTAGACAATCTTTGGATAGGGGGAGAAAGAACCCCTCTAATTGGTGAGGTCTTTTACCCCTTTTGGGGTAGAAAGTTTGGCTGGAGAGTTTTGGAGGTATTTTGGATAATCCTGCTGCAGGGGGAGGGGGAAAAGAGAAATTTGGGAACTTAGGTAAATTAGGAAGAATAAAACCAATAGATAGGCAGTTTTTCAATCCCTAGCAGCGGGAGAGGATTTTTGGAGACCCCTATTGAAAACCTCGACAGGGGAAGTTTTATTGGAGGGAAGGAAGGGAGATGGATGTATGCTCCAAATGGGTGGTTTTTTATAGTTCTTTCGGAGTATATTTTTAAAGGGTTTTCTGGTTATAATTCTGCATTCCTTTTCAGGGGTTGCTAAGATTGGGAGAGAGCCCTTCGATAAGTCAACAGAGCTCTTGGAACAAATGAAGGTGGGGGCAGAGAAGGAAGTAGAAACGGATATTGCCTCCCAGCAGGAAACGGGATTCCCGCTTGTGCGGGAATGACAAGATAGCAGTGGGAAATTGCTCGGTAGCAGTTGGGAACTGCACGTTGGCAGGTGGAGATAGGTAGTAGCCCGAAAAAACCGGTAGGAGGCGGCAGGATTGGGGCCGGATGCTCTCTGCAGCGGGAGTAGTCTAGGGTAGCATGAGCGAATCGATTATTGCGGTGGGTGATACCAAGTCGCTGTTAGTGTTGTTTGGGACGTATGATCAACATCTCCGGAAGATACGGAGGGCGTTAGGGGTGAGCATATCGGCCCGGGAGGGTCGGATTCATGTGCGGGGCAGTCAGGAGGCGGTAACTTCGGCCACGCTGGTTTTGGAGGAATTGCAATCTCAGATAGAGCGTGGGGGGATGCTTTCGGCCGAAGATGTGGATCGGGTGCTGGATCGCTATCAGCGCAAGGAAAGTTTTGCTGCTTTTAGCAGGCCGGTGGAGGTCTTTGGAGGCCGGATGGTTCGGCCCCGGTCGGCTGGTCAATCGCACTATTTGGAGGCGATTCGGCGGCATTCGATTGTCTTTTGTATTGGACCGGCGGGCACGGGCAAAACCTATTTGGCCGTCGCTATGGCTGTGGCTGCCCTGAAAGAAGGTGCGGTGCGGAAATTGGTGCTGGTTCGGCCAGCGGTCGAAGCGGGCGAAAGCTTAGGGTATTTGCCTGGAGATCTGGAAGCGAAGATCCATCCCTATCTTCGGCCACTGTTTGACGCCCTTCGGGAGATGATGGACGTCGATCTGATTCAGCGATATAAAGAGCAGGAGCTGATTGAGGTATTACCTTTGGCCTACATGCGGGGCCGGACGCTCAACCATGCCTTTATGATTCTGGATGAGGCCCAAAACACGACCATTGGGCAGATGAAGATGTTTCTGACTCGGATGGGCCAGGGCTCAAAGATTGTCATTTGTGGCGATATTACTCAAATTGATCTTCCGCCCCATAGCCGGAGTGGACTAGTAGATGCGATTGTGCGGCTGAAGGAGATCGACGGCATTGCGGTGGTGCAACTGGGTGGGCAGGACATTGTGCGGCATCCGTTAGTACAGGAGATTGTGGATGCGTATGCCGAACCCGGCAAAAAGCCGGCGGAGGCATAATGGGAGTTGATTGAGGTGGCTTGGGGTGGAAGATTTGGGTAGTTTACCCAACGCTTTATGTTTAGTAGTGGATCCAGACGCACACGGTTAGAGCGGGTGGCAGCGTTGGAACTCCCGCCGGCGCATTGGCGGCGGCTGATGGAGGTGGTGGGTCGTCGGCAGATTTGGACCCGAGTGCTCTTTGCCTTGGCGCTGGCGGTGCTGTTGTGTGTGGTGATTCAAGGTTGGGCGCCGCCGTTTGAGTTTCGGTTGGGGCAGGTGCCTACGCGTACGGTAGTGGCTCGGGTGAGTTTTCTGGATCCTTTGGAGACTCAGCGGCGGCGGGAATGGACGGTTCGGCAGGTACCATGGGTCTATGTTCATGATCCGTCTGGCCTGGCGGCGATTCGGCAGGACTGGGAGGAGCTGGTGCGGGCCATTGAGGAGGGGGCTGTTGAAGGGCAATATAGGGAACATATATTCACTCCCTCTTGGAACACCCTGGATCCTGCCCGAGCCTCAAAATATTTCGAGGCCTTCCGGCTGGCTGTGCTGGGTACGCCAGGCGCGGAGGAACTGAAAAAAATTCTCGCCGACACCTTGGCCCCCTATGAAACGACAGGCCTAACGCTTCATCCGCTTCCCAAAGAACCGGAAGGCCATCCCAACGAAATTCTCGTGTATCCGGTGGGGCAGCCGGAAAAGAAACGCCGGGTCAAAATTGCCCAGGTTTGGATTCAGAATCCGGAATCCCTCCAGCGCCAGATGGAACCACGGTTGTCCATGGCGCCGGAGGCGGCTAGGTGGATGGAGCAGTGGCTGTGGGAGCGGCTGCAACGGTTGGGCAGTACGCTTCAGTGGGACCGTTCTGCCACCGAGCAAGCTCAACAGGAAGCCCTCCAGCAAGCTGGTCCTCTGGAAGTCTTTTGGCGGGAGGGCCTTCCACTGGCTAAGGCCGGTCAACCCATTTCCTCCCAGCAACTCCGACTGCTTCGCTTGGAACACGAAGCTTTTCTGCGCGAGCGGTCCTGGGGGCAACGGCTGCTGCGCGCCAGCGCCATCAGTTTGCTGGTGTTTGGGGCTTTGGTGGTTTGTGGAGTATATTTGTTCTATAAGAAAAGAGGTTTACTAAGAGATGTCCGTCGGTTGAGCGTGCTGACGGCCTTGCTGGTCGCCACGGTGGTATTGATGCAACTCGGAGCGGTGGATCCCTGGGGGGCGGAACTTTTGCCCATGTTGCTTTTTGCCCAAGTAGCTACCATCGCGTATGGACCAGAATTGGCCTTGCTTTTGTGTGGCTTGGTCAGTCTGGTAGTAGGGCTTGGTCTGGGGGATCTGTTTGGGGGAATGTTGGTTTGGCTGGGGGCCTCGGCGGCGGCCATTGTCCAGACACGACGGATCCGCAGTAGAAGCAAACCGATTTCTATTGGATTTACTTCGGGCTTGGTTGCTGTCGCCCTCAGCGTAGTGGTCCAGGCTTTGGAGAATCAGCCCCTTTGGGAATCGCTTTTATGGAAAGCGGCGTTTCCGTGGGTGTGGGCGGTGGGGGCTGGGTTTTTGATGAGCGGCCTGTTGCCTTTTGTGGAAAAGGCGTTTGGGGTGTTGACGGATATTAGTTTGTTGGAGCTAACAGACGCACAGCATCCCCTCTTGCAGGAATTGGTGCGTCGGGCGCCCAGTACGTATAATCATTCGATCACTGTTGGAGTAATGGCGGAGGCCGCCGCCAATGCCATCGGCGCCCGAGGCCTGCTGGTACGGGCCGGGGCCTATTTCCACGACATCGGCAAAATGCTCAATCCCGGCTACTTTACCGAAAACCAACCGCCCGATGAGGATCATCACGCCAGCTTGGCGCCGGCGGTAAGCAGCCTAGTCATTATCGCCCACGTGAAAGACGGGGCCGATCTAGCCCGCCAACATCATCTGCCTGAGCCGATTATCGACCTCATCTGCCAACACCACGGCACCACCCGCGTGGAATATTTCTACGCCCGGGCCGCCGAGCAGACCCAAAACGATTCCAACGGCAAAAACGGCGCTTCGGTAGATGAAAGCGCCTACCGGTATCCTGGTCCAAAGCCCCAAACGAAAGAGGCTTGTGTCCTTATGTTAGCCGACGCGGTCGAAGGGGCATGCCGAAGCCTCGTCGATCCTACCCCCGGTCGGCTCCAAAATGTGGTCCAGCAAGTTACCGAGCGCCGCCTCGAAGACGGTCAGTTCGACGAAAGTGACCTGACCCTTCGAGAACTCCGCATCATTCAAGACAGCCTCATCAAATCCCTCATTGCCATCTACCATACCCGAATTAAATATCCCGAACCGAAACCTGTATGACCGGATTGGCTGTACCGAAGTCAAGTCGATTGCGTGAACTGAGGTCAAACCAAGTAGCTCCGGTAGCTCTCCGTCAGGAGGAGCATGCAACGTGATTTCCGTGGCGGTGGTGGATCAGCAGGCGTATGTTCGACTTCCCAAACGGAAAATTAAAGAGGCGGTTCAAGTGGCCCTGGAATCGGCTGGGTGCCGTCAGGGCCGCATCACAGTGGCTCTGATCGACGACGCCTCCATCCAGCAATTAAACCGACAATTCCTCCAGCACGACGAACCGACCGATGTGTTGAGTTTTCCGATGGGTCGAGACGGCCGGACAGTGGAGGGCGAAATTGCCGTCAGTGCCGAGCGGGCGGCAGCCGTGGCCGGTCAGTATGGCTGGAGCCCGGAAGAGGAACTGCTCCTTTATGTCATCCATGGAGCATTGCACTTAGTGGGTTTCGATGACGGTACGCCTACCCAGCGGCAACGGATGCGTCAGCAAGAGACGTTGTGTTTACGTCGGCTTGGAGTGGTGCTGCCTACCGATCAGGCCAAGTCCCCGCCGACTTCTAACCCTTCCTCCCGCCGGGCGCTTGCCGAACATCGCCCCCCACGGCCTGCTCGGCCCCTAGGCCGATCCACCTCTTCGGATTCCTCCAGACAGAGAACCCGTCAGGGTAAATAGTGATGTGGTGGCTAGTCATTGGAGCTTGGATGCTCACGACGTTCAGTGCGATTGGTGCCCGATGTTTGGCTCAGTTTTCCCGGAGCCAACTGGATGAACTGTGTCAACGCCGCCAGGATCCCGATCTGCTGGGCCTGATTCTGCGCCGGTATAACGAAGTGCGGTTGGGGATGGAAGCCTGGCAGGTGCTGGGGGCGGTGGTGTTTTTCGGGTTGCTGGGGGGGGTTTGGCTGGTAGAGGCGGAACAGCAGGTTCGCTTAGGTCCCCAGGGGATTGTGCTGAGTCTGGTAGCGGCGGTTGCCTTGTGGGCGGCACTGATTTGGATTCCGTCGGCCTTGGCTGAATTGGCCGCCGCGGCGGTGGTCTATTTTTTATGGCGAGTTTGGCAACTGCTGGCTAGCCTAATGGTTCCGGCCATTTGGGCAGAACGTTTCGTCAATACCCTGCTGCACCGTTTGGCAGGCCAACCCGAACAACCGCCGGATGAAAATTCCTTTGAACAGGAAATCCGCACGATCGTCTCCGAAGGCCATCGGGAAGGCCTCCTGGAAGAAGATGCCCGGGAGATGATCGAAAGCGTTATCCGACTGAGCGATGTGCAGGTCTCGCAGATCATGGTCCCCCGGACCGATATGGTCTCCATCCCAGTGAACCTCTCTTGGCCGGAAATGCTCCAACAGGTCATCGCTTCGGAACATACCCGAATTCCGGTCTATGAAAAGAACCGGGACGATATTGTGGGCATCCTTCATGCCAAGGACCTTTTACCGGAATTGGCTAAACCGGCCGACCAGCCTCGTCGGCCTTGGACGGAACTGCTGCGAAAACCCTATTTCGTTCCCGAAACGAAACCGGTGGATGTGCTCCTGGAAGAGTTTCAGCGAACCCGCAACCACATGGCGGTGGTGTTGGACGAATACGGTGGGGTGGCTGGCATTGTTACCCTGGAAGATGTGCTGGAGGAGATCGTGGGCGAGATCCAGGACGAATATGACCGGGAGCAGACCGAAGAGCACTTCCAGCCGGTTGCACCTGGCGTGGTGGAGATGTCGGCTCGAATGCATATTGAAGAGCTCAATGAAGCACTGGGCCTTGGGCTGCCGGAGGATGCCGACTATGACACCATTGGGGGGTTTGTTTTTAGCGAGCTAGGTCATGTGCCGGTCGCTGGGGAAACCCTCTGTTGGAAGCATTTGCGAATTACGGTGCTGGAGGCTACCGGGCGGCGGATCGAACGGCTTCGGGTTGAAGACCTGCGGATTTGCGGCCCAGAGAAATCCGAGCAGGGTGGTTTTCCTGGGGATATCAACGGGCCGGACGAATGATTCTGTGTCAAACAATTTAGATAATCTACATTGAGTAATAAAAATAGAATGTTTGTGTTGTTTATTAAGAATACACGAAATACAACAAATAAATAATATACACAGAATAGCTATTTTTTAAATAGGTTTAGCAGTGTCGGCCGAACATGCCACCGCCCTGGTGCTCCGCTGTGTGGATTTCAGTGAAAGCAGTTTGGTAGTTACCCTGTTTACTAGGGAGTTTGGCAAAATAGAGGCTTTAGCGAAGGGAGCCAAAAGACTGAAAAATCCCTTCGACTCTGCTCTTGACCTGATGAGCCTCTGTCGCATAGTCTTTCTGCGCAAATCCAGCGAAGCCCTGGACTTGATAACCGAGGCGAAACTCCTGCGTCGGTTTCGTTGTCCGGGGAGGGATTTAGCCCCCCTATATGCGGGCTATTATGTGGTGGAACTTCTGCGGGATTTAACCGCGCGGTATGACCCGCTGCCGGAGCTTTTCGATCTGGCCAACTCGGCCCTGGAGAGCCTCAGCCTCGGCCAACCGGTCTGGCGATGGGTGTTTCGATGGGAGTTAGCAGCGCTTCGGCTGTTGGGACATCTTCCCTCGTTGGAAACCTGTGTCGTCTGCGGGCAACCGATCCAAGGAGACCGGCACCTGGGGTTTAATCCTTTGCAAGGAGGTGTGGTGTGCCAACCGTGCCGAACTGCTCAACCGCTTCCCCCGCCCAGCCTGACGGTCGATCAAGGATTGCTCCGCAGTATGGCGGTGTTGTCGGAGCCTGGACATGCGGCTGCGGATCGGCTGGAATTAGACTCTGCCCACCGAAGCCAACTGCGACATCTCCTCAATCAGGTCATCTGCAACCTCTTGGGCCGACCGCCCCGAATGCACGCCTATCTGGCTCTGATGATGCAGGAACGCCCTGGGCGGAAAACCCCCGCAGCCACCTTCGACCAACCCCTTCCGCCGGCACCGACCGGGCCGATTGGGCCACCACCAACCTAACCCCCCTCCAAATAAAGCAAAGCACAGGGGGTTTCTTTTGACCTTCGGAGAAAAGGAGTTTGTTGCTCGGAGAGAAGATAGGACGGCTTCCCACCGGTAACACCGCCTGGGCAGAGGATGATGCAACGCCGTCTGTCAAGACGGCCCCGATGGGATCGCCGGCTATCAGAGAGCGATTACTCAGTCTGGACAGCCTAACCTCCCGTCCGTCCGGACAGAGTAAGCTACAGTCAGGCTGGACAGACTAAGAGACACTCAGGCTGGATATAGCTAAGCTATGATCCCTCGCACAAGGACGTGCTGAATGCCAAGCCATGGATGGAGCTGGACAGTAGGGATTGTTCTGCTGGGGCTAGGCGCCGGTGCTTGCCAAGTGCCGGGCCTGCCGGACCATGTGAGAAACAATCCTTATTTCCGGATCCGGGGGGACGATGGGGGCTGGTTGTGGGAAAAACTGACAGGCCAGCAGAAATTTTCCTCCGCGCAACAGGCTTCTGGCAAACCCGATCTGGGCTCCGATTCCAAGCAGCCGGTTTATCCTTCTACCACTCCCATCGGCGAAAATCTCGACGAGGCCCTCCAGAAAGAAGAAGCGGAAGGCAAAAAGAGCAGGTGGTGGGATCTGTCGGCCTTGGCGCCGGAGAAGCTCTACGGCAAGGCGAAAGAAGCGGTTGGTCTCGGTCCGGACGAAAAGCTGGCCCGTCAATTATTTGCCGAGGGTACCGAACTGTATCGACAAGGCAAATATGCGGAGGCGGCAGAGAAATTTCGGTTGGCGGCCTTCCGCTGGCCCGATTCCCCGCTGGAAGAAGACGCCCTGTTCTATCGGGCCGAAAGCCTCTTCTTCGCAGAGAAGTACTCCGCCGCCTACGATGTGTTTGAGCAATTGCTGAAAAAATACGAAAACTCTCGGTATTTGGAGCGGGCGGTACGTCGGCAGTTTGCTATCGGACGCTATTGGGAGCAGATGGCCCAGGCGCATCCCCGTTGGCCGATTGTGCCGAATCTGATCGATCGGACCCAGCCGGTCTTCGACACCTGGGGCTATGCCCTGAAAGCGTATGAGACGGTGCGTCTGCATGATCCGACCGGTCCGTTGGCCGACGATGCCCTGATGGCCGCTGGCAATGCCTACTTTCTGAAAGGCCGATACGAAGACGCCGCCTATCAGTATGACCTTCTGCGCAAAGAATATCCGCAGAGCGAACATCAATACCAAGCGCATCAGTTGGGCATGAAGGCCAAACAACTCCTGTATCAAGGGCCGCTGTATGACGGCACCCCGCTTAAGGAGGCAGCAGAATTGGCCGACGCCACGTTGCGCCTTTTCCCCAAAGCCCCTCCACAAGAACGCCAACGTCTGCTGGAAGAGAAAAACCGCATGGTCGAGCAACTGGCGGAACGAGAGTGGGCCTTGGCTCAGTTCTACGAGAAAAAACGCCTCTACGGCGCTGCGCGGATGTACTATCGGAGTTTAATCGAGAACCCCCAATTTGCCCGCACCAAGTACGTTCCGCTGGCCCAACAGCGCCTCGCCCAAATCCAGGATAAACCGGATCGGCCGCCCGATTACTTCAGTTGGCTGGATCGGATCTTCCCAAAAGGCAGATAACCCATGGGCAGTTGCTTCTCAACGGGCAGTTCCAGTCGGCCAGGGCAAAACACCCAGCACCCTACGATCTCCACCGTCTGCTTGTACGGGTGGATGGCAGCCATCGGCGGCTTCTGCGCCGGTTGTGCCGGGTATCGGGTTGGGAATGCTACTTTGTACCATCCAGAAATTCGAACCATTTATGTGCCGATATTCGATTCCGATAGCTTCCGTCGCCATCTAGGCGAACAACTGACGGAAGCGGTCATTAAAGAAATCGAGCTGCGCACACCGTACAAAGTGGTCGGTCGTCCGCCGGCCGACAGCATCCTGACCGGCCGGATTATCGAAGAAGGCCGAAGCACCGTGATTCCCAGTAGGGTGGGCGGCCCCCGGCAAACTGCAGTACGCCTGGTGGTCCAGGTAGCTTGGATGGATAACCGCGGCAATTTGCTTCGGGAGACCGGCCCCATTCCGCTGCCGTCTGGCTCCGAGACGATTACCGAAACCGCCGAGCTTTTCCCCGAATACGGCCAATCCACCGCCACTGCCTATCAAAAGGCCCTCCAGCGGGTGGCCCAGCAGATCGTCGGCATGATGGAACAGCCCTGGTAGTTCTAAACGCTTTAGCAGCCGACTTGCTCCGAAAGTTCGGCAAGAAACCCCAAGAATAGAACAATCCTGGTAGTTCTAAACGCTTTCGCGGCGGCATCGCAGGCTGCTGTTGCTCGATGGGCGGCAGGAGGGAATACCCCCCACGGTTAAACGAAACACCTTTGTCCAACGCCGGACTGACTCTGCTGTTTGGAACCACCCCGTCGCATCAAGCGGAGCACCGCAAAATCCCTTCATCCAGTTCCCCTTCCATCCTAACTTTCTTCCGGACAGTCGGGGGAGTATGTACCTCTTCCCTGGTGGGATAGGTCGGCTGACCTGAGAGGTGCCGACGGTTGAGAGGCCACCTTGGCAACACAGACATCCTGCCCGGTTATTGTCTTCCTGTGGAAGCAGAGGAATCCAGCCACGGGGGGATGGCGGGCGTCCCGTCCGTATTCGGTTCGCCGTGGGGGAACTTAGACTGTTAGATGGAGTTTACTGCCAGTTGAGCGAAATCCCTACCGTCTGACAGACGCTGCTCCATCTACGGGGCATTCTTTGCATCCCCTGGAGGCGTTCATCTGGTCATCCTCGTGCAAGCAGCAGTCCATGGATTGGATTGCCTCGCACGAAGAACACCAAGAACATGAAGCTACACAGAACCTACCCTCCACCCCCTAACCTTCTCCCCCGGAGGGGAGAGGGGGATTAACTGGAAGCCTCTCTCCCGGCGGGCAGAGGCACCTGGATTGGGGGCTTGCGCTGGGATGACCGATTCTGGCAGCAGCCTACTGGGTACGCCAGGATGGCAAAGGCTGGCAGCCGGTGGCTATCTAGACACTAAGAATACACTTCAAATTGTACAGGGCGGGAAGTAATAGCAAGGGCTAAAGGATGGTAGCTCCCAAGATAGGGATAAAAAAGTCCACCATCCGGCTCGGATGGTTCCGATTCTGCCTGGGCGGGTCCATCGATGCTGGGGCGGTTACTGCGGCAGGCGGACCGGTTCGCCCCCGGCCCGGGTGCCCAGTTCGTTATAGAGTTTGTAGTCGATGGCTTCCGAGACGAAATGGACGCTGCCGTCGGCCATCAGGAAGTTCGCTCCGCCCGGATGTTGGCTCTTAAACCCACAGGTCCGGTACCATTCCGAACCGTCCTCTTTGGCTTCTTTCGTATTAAGCGGGATGCTCGTGCCGGTTACCGGAAAGTTGGAATTGTAGGCCCGCATCCAGCAGCAATGTTTCGGCAGGGTTTCGCCGTTCATGAAGGTATTGCTTAGGCCGTCGGTGCAATCTTCAAACCGGAAGCTCCGCGCCCATCGGCCGAACATGCCCACCGAATTGCCCGGCGGCCCGCTAGAACCGAAATTACACCCCTGGCTGCAATAACTATCCGGGTCGGTGCAGGTCCATGGTCTTTTGGCCAAGGGGCAGAACGGCCCATAATCCATAAACGTCGGCCCGATGGAGCCGGGATACCAAAGACCCAGCGAGGCGGTCGGGTTGCTCGTGCCCGCCTGGCAGCTTGAGGCCGGCAGGGTGAAAATCGGATTCGACGAGGCCGGATCGCTGGGGCAGATGAAGGTGGCCACCACGGCCGTGAGAGCCTCCGGTTTTTGATCCTTCATGTGGATCCGGAAATCAAACTGGTTGTAGAGGGCTTGTTGCTCGATATACGGCAGAATCATGGCAGCCCAGGTGCCGCCGTAGGAGCGTCGGCCGGTAACCGGATCGACCACCACGCCATCCCAATTGGCGCAGCCGAACGGCAGCGCCCGCATGGCGTTATGATAATTATGCAGGGCCAGACCGATCTGTTTGAGGTTATTCGAGCACTGCATCCGTCGGGCCGCCTCCCGGGCCGCTTGCACCGCCGGCAAAAGTAGCGCGATCAAAATCCCAATAATGGCAATGACCACCAAAAGTTCCACCAACGTAAAACCGAGGCGAAGACAAATAGCGGCTTGGTCAAACCGGCCACCCCGGTTCCGGACCGGGCGGCTGATTTTCACCCCCGGGCGAGAAGACCCAGGGAATTGCTTAAACCGGCAAACAGCGGATTGGTAAGAGCGGCCCGGAGTACGAAACTTCATCTTGCGCACCTCGTCAGGGCGGAGCACAGCGGATTGGTTCAACCGCTCAGAGGGCCGAAACAGAGAGATTTTCCCCATGGGCGTCCTCGTTTCCAAACGGGGCTTCCTTGATGGATTAATGTTCACCCACAGCGGCGCCAGCGGGGAATAAACACAAGGCCTATCAGCGCTAGCCCTAGTAGGACGCCGCTGGCCGGTTCCGGAACCGCCAACGTTACCTCCACCGAATACATCCGGGCATGGAAACTGCCTACACCCAGCCCGCCGGTAGCCGTCAGTTGGCTCCCTAGGCCGAAGGCGCCCGGACTACTGAACCAAAGGATACCTAACGGACCGCTTGGAAGTGTATTGAAGTCAATCACTCCTGCATTGGCGCCGGTCGGCTGCCCGTTGGCCCATCCGCCGCTGTACCAGCCAAAGTAATACCCCGGCCCAATCAGATTGCTCCCGGCAACCACCTCAAACAGATAATGTTGTTCCCCGCGTTCGGTAGTGGTTCGGGTTTGGCCGATGCCTCGGATGATATAGGTATTGCCCACCTTTTCCAGAATGAGCGGCGTAATCTGCCGGTCCGGCGTGAAGTTGTCATTGTCATAAAAGGCCCATTCGACCACCGGCGCCCAGCAGGGAAACTCCTGGGTATGGATGAACAGGCTGCCGACGGCGGTATCCTCGCTTGCCCGATCGATCAGCGGGTTTCCGATCTGGACCATGGGTTGGTTTTGGGTGGCAAATTGGATGGAATAGATTCGGCCCGCCGAAGAAAAACCGGTAAGCAGATCACCGACAATGTCCGGGTTCGTGCCCCGGCCCAAATAGCGGTGGGTGCCTGAGCCAATGAATTCGAATTCGATACTGCCGGCGTTATTTAAATCTCTATGGGCAAATGTATATCCAGGTCCTACCACCGAACTGCCCGAAGCCAGGATAAACGGAAAACTCTGCACGCCGCTCATCGTAGCGGGGGTGGTGATTGGCTGGCCCACGCCAGTAATCAGCCAAGAGTCTGTGCCGACCTTTTTCAGAATCACCGGCTCCACCTGCCGACCGCCTTGGGCTGCGCCGTTATCGTTGTAAAAAGCCCACGAAGTAACCGTACCCCAATGGGTGAATCCGGGCGTGGCTGTTCCGGTATCGTAAAGAAACATATAATTGAAGGCGGTATCTACATTTGGCCGATTCACCAGCGCCGGCCCGATGATTTCCGCCTAAGCACTCCCCCCAGAGAAGGCCGCCAGAAACACCATGCCGCCCACCAGAACACCCCTCGCTAGTCGAGCCATTGTCCTACCCTTTCTCAAAACGGAAGACCTATGGGCAAAGCCTCGAATAAATCCCGACATTTTCGATTGTACCCTCCGAAACACCAATTACAACTACTTTGCGAGGAGAAAGTTGGTGGCTCTGTTGTAACAAAATTTTTGGGGGCCATCTTGCAAGCCAAAAGTTGGGAGAAGGTAGCCGGCGGTTGCCTGGGGCTGGCCAGGTCCGCTATGATAGGCCAATGGCCCTGTAGCTTTGCCGGTTAGGGAGCAATCCCGCCTCTCCCACGGCGGGGAGAGGAGGGTGATTGCCTGGCACAAAGAACACAAAGCTGCACAGAACCTACTCCCCCTCACCCGGCCGGGCTAACGCCCGGTCCTCCCCTCTCCCGCGGAGGGGAGAGGGGGATTATTTGCCTCTCCCCTGGCGGGAGAGGCCGGCTGAGCCGAAGGCGAAGCCGGGTGAGGGGGCCTCCGCCAGCGCCGAAGGTCCTGCCCGGATCATTATTCTGGATTCCCGCTTACGCGGGAAGGACACCAAACGCACCTCATTGTATCTTGAAAAAGGAGGGCTGCTATGACCAGGAAGATTTCACGGCGGCGGGTGTTGCAGACGGGTTTGGGGGCGGCGGGAGCCGGGCTGGCAAGGAGCGTTTTGGGCCAGGCTGCCAGGGCAACCGTCGGATGGGCGGTTTTGCCCGCCCGATTGCTCCGGGCCTACTCGGCCAACGAAAAGTTCCATGTAGCACTGATTGGCGTAGGAGGCCGGGGGCGCTGGTTTGTGGAAACCATCCCCAAAATGGCCGAGGTGGTCGCCCTTTGTGATGTCAACGACCTAAAAGTCGAAGAGGCGTTCCGATTCTGGGACCAGACAGGCCGCCGATGGGCCAACTCTCCGCATCCCTGGGAGCAGCAGGCCGCCGAAATCTATCGACGGCTGGCCGAAAACAAGCCCCCCACTTTCGCCGACTTCCGCCATATGCTCCAGCAGATGGGCCAAAAGATCGATGCGGTCGTGGTAGCCACGCCGGATCATACCCATGCCGTGGCCAGTGCGGCCGCCATCCGGGCTGGTAAACATGTATTCTGTGAAAAGCCGCTCACCCGCACGGTGCACGAATCCCGAACGCTTCGGGACCTGGCCTGCCAATACAAGGTCGCCACTGCTATGGGGAACCAAGGCACTTACAGCGGGCCGTTTCGCCGGGCCTTGGAGCTGATCCGTAGCGGCGCCCTGGGGCAGATCCGAGAGGTCCATATCTGGAACGATGCCGGCGGCGCCGACCGCCGCCAGCCGCCCAACGGGGAAATGCCCGTGCCAAAGCATCTGCACTGGGACCTTTGGCTTGGCCCGGCTGCGAGTCGGCCGTTCCATCCCGACTGGCTCCAGCGAAACCTCTGGCGGGAGTTTGGCACCGGGCAGTTGGGCAACTGGGCCTCACACACGGCTAACCTGGCCTTCATGGCTCTGGAGGTGCATACGCTTTGGTCGGCGGAGTCGGCTTCGGCGCCGGCGGCGGAGGCATCGGCGGCACCCAAGCCCCCGACCAGCACAGCGCCAAAAATCCGGGTCCGGGCAGAAACCTCAGGCATCAATCGGCTCTCGTTCCCCCGGTGGGAGAAGATTTATTGGGAGGTCCCGGCCCGGGGCCAATGGCCTCCGATCAGCTTCCAATGGTACAACGGACCTGCGCCCGGCTTGGAAGAGCTGCTTAAACCCATCATGCAGGACGCCCCGGAAAAACAGCGGAACCTCTGGCATTTTGCCGGTACGCTGATCGTCGGCGAAAAAGGGAGCATCCATACCACGGGGCACAATGCGTGGTTTCGGCTTTTGCCGGCGGATCGGTTTGCCGGGGTGCAGTGCGATCGGCCGGAAACGGTCCCAGCCTCCCGGGGGCCGGAACAGGATTGGCTTGCCGCCTGCCAGGGCGGACCGGCCGCTTGGAGCCAGTTCGATTACGCCGCCCCGCTGAACGAATTCCTCATGCTCGGCAACATTGCTGCCCAGTTCGAGCAACCCATCGAATATGATCCTTTGGCCATGAAGATTACCAACCTGCCTGAAGCCGACGCCCTCTTGCGCAGTCAGTACCGCCAGGGTTGGAGCCTGTAAAACACTATGGGACGCTTCCGCCGAATGGAGAGAGCCGGCACAGAGATATGGTCGTGCCTGACATCCCCGCCCAAGCAGCGATCCGGGCCCCTCTGGTGTCATTCCTGCGCAAGCGGAGACCCAGACGCCCTTTTGGTGTCATTCCTCCCCAAGCAGGGATCCAGGCTCCTGTGTGTCTGCCCCTTGGGTATCGCCTCTCCCCTGGCGGGACAGGCCCGACGTGTCATTCCCGCGCAAGCGGGAATCCAGGCTACTTTATGATGCTTCTTTGTTCATCACCTCTCCCCTGGCGGGGAGAGGCCGGCTGAGCCGAAGGCGAAGCCGGGTGAGGGAGAAATAATGGCATTTTGACCACTACGACCGAACGGAGAGCTGAAAAGGCCCCCTCACCCTGGCCCTCTCCCGCAAAGGGGAGAGGGATTGTCGCCCCCTCACCCGGCCCGGCTGGCGCCGGGCCACCCTCTCCCACGGTGGGGAGAGGGAAGGGACAGAGGAGCAGCACAAAGCAGTCTGGGTTCCCGCTTGCGCGGGAATGAATCCATCTTGTTGCCTCTTTGTGTGCTTGGTGTTCTTTGTGTGAGGAGCTCCACGGACTGCCGCTTGTGCGGGAATAACGAAATCTCACCTTTCTAAGCACTTGTTTGTTTCGGCGAAAAAGATTCCGTCTGTGTACTTTTTTTACTACGGGAGGCCAAACGATGTGCAGAGCGATGTGCTGGTTTCTGGGCCTAGAGGTTTTTCTAGGGGCAGGTTTTGGGGCGGCGTGGGCTAGTGGACAAATGATCCCAGCCCACCATGAAACATTGATCCGGCAGGCGGCCCAGCAGGTTCGGCCGCAGGCCAAACCGCCATCGCCGCGCCGGGTGCTCATCTGGAACACGCCGCCGCATCTTATGCCCAAAGACCCGCACAAAGGGTACTGCATTCCCTACGGCGAAGCGGCCTTCCGCATTCTGGGCGAAACGACCAAGGCTTACGAACCGGTCGTTAGCGACGATTTGGCTGTTATGGCGCCGGAGAGCCTGACCCGGTTGGACGCCATCGTGCTGAATAACGCCTCTGGCCCTTGGATTACGCCGACCGACCAGGACCTTGAGAAACCAGCCCTTCGGGCGTTGGGGGTTGACAAGGAGGCGATTGAAAAGCGGCTTCGGCAAAGTTTTCTGGACTTTATTGCGGGGGGCAAAGGGGTGGTATGTATTCATTATGCCATTGCAGCCAATCGCCATTGGCCAGAGTTCACAGAGCTTTTCGGGGCTACGTTTACTGGGCATCCGTGGACCGAGGAGGTTGGGGTAACTGTGGAAGAGCCGGGACATCCGCTTCTGGCGGCCTTTGGCGGCAAGCCGTTTCGGATTACCGACGAAATCTACGAATATGGGCCGCCGTATGATCGCTCCAAATTACGGGTGCTTTTGTCCATAGACCCGGCAACTACCAACATGGGCGCCCGCTGGATTCAGCGGAAAGACGACGATTTCGCGTTGGCCTGGGTAAAACGGTACGGCAAAGGACGGGTCTTTGTTACCAGTTTTGGCCACATGAGCCAGATTTACTCCCATCCGCAGATGTTGCAGTTTTATCTGGATGCGATTCAGTGGGCGTGCGGGGATTTGGCGGCGTCGGCAGAGCCTCGGGCAACCCGGCCAGCAAGAACAAATGTTCCTGGCCGAGAGCCTGTCCCTGGCCTGCCGGGCTTTGTCCGACTTTTTGACGGCAAGTCCTTGGCCGGTTGGCAGGGCGATCCGGACATCTGGTCCGTCCAGGACGGCGCCATCACCGGGCAAACCCGAGCCGACAAACCCTTGAAAGAAAACCAGTTTCTCATCTGGAAGGATCAGGTGGAGAATTTTGAACTTCGGCTGCAGTTTCGCCTTGAAGGCGGTAATTCGGGAATTTATTTTCGGGCGCAGAAGCGGCCGGCGGGCAAAACCGGCGGCGACCCGCTCATCGGGCCCCAGGCCGACTTCGACGCTTCAGGCCGATGGACCGGCGTGCTCATGGAATACCTGGGCCGCGGACCCGTGGCCGAGCGAGGCCAGAAGGTCCAGATCGACCAGACCGGCAAAAAGAAAGTGATCGGTTCGGTAGGCGATCCGGAAAAGCTCCTTCGGGTGGTTCGCCTGGGCCAGTGGAATGAATATACGATCATTGCCCGCGGTGGCCAGATAATACTGAAAATTAATGATGTAGTCATGTGTGAGGTGGTAGAAGACCAGGACCCCCAACGGCCCCAGCATGGCTGGCTAGGCTTGCAGGTGCACGTCGGCCCGCCCATGCGCGTGCAGTTCAAAGATATTTACCTCCGGCGCTTTTAACGGCCCCGGAACGGAGCTATTTATACCAAGATTGCTCGACTCCTGAGCCGCTGCTGGCTCTCTCCGCTTGCCTTAGGAGAAGGAGCTATTTTTTTCTGCCAGACTGGCCAGTCCTGGCGGCGGGTTCCCGGGACCGTCGGCGATCCAGAAGCAGAGCTATTTTTGCCAGGCTTGCCAGACCTGCCGGGCGGCCTGCCGGAGGGTTTCGGGCGTCCAGGTGGTGGTTTCCGGCACAGGGGCCGATCCGCCCGGACATGCTACCAAAAAGGTAAGCTCTTTTACCCCATCGGCCGGTAGTTGGATGGGATACTGCAGGTTGCCTCCCTGGTAGAAACACTGGTCGTTCTGCCCGCCAACATCTACATAGTATTTGGCCGAGCCGCTTAACTGGCCGGCAATCAACTTAGCGAGGTTCGGCGTTTTTCCGGGCGGAAAGACCCAGAGGACATTCAGGATGGGGTTTCGATCTGCTGCGCCGGGTACCGGCCGCACTGCGATTTCGATCTGGCCGTCGGCATCGATATCTCGGGCCTGAAAGACGAGAACACCGGGTTTATGTCGGCCCCATTGGGCGATTGGATCGACCCGTTGAGGCCGGGCGCCTTCCACTTCGCACAAAATGGGCCGAATGCCAGGCCGATCGTAATGGCTTTCGCAGATTCCGAGAATGACGATGGCCTGGGCTTTGGGTTCGACTCGGAATCGGTAGAGGATCGGAATGCCGCCCATGCCGGCCCGGATGTTGGCAAAAGCTGGATCAGCTGGTCCTTCGGGCTTGGCCCAACCGGGCATGGCTGCGGTCTGGTTGCAATAGCCCCAATCCCGGACCGCCAGAAGGGCCAGCGTTTCCATCGGTACGCTCAGAATCATGCGGTTGTCGATCCGGGCCGTGCTCATACCCACTTTTACCTGCGGCGGCAGATCCAAAGCCAACGTTACCTGGATCGGCTGGTGGGCCTTTTCTTCCAGTCGGACAGTGAGCACATCGACGCCAGCGGGGAAGATGGGGGATCGGAAAGCGGTGAGGATCATTTGTACATGTCCCCGATCTATGGTAGCCCGGGCGGCCGGAATGCAACTGTCCAATTGCCCCGGCTCCACTTTCACCGATCCTTCGGTCAACCCCTCCCCCTGCAGCCGAACGGCCACCACCCCCCAATCTTCCACCAGTCGGCCTTCGGGATCCATTCGGCTCGGGGGAAAACCAGGAGAAGAAAATTCCACTGGTTCGGCGGCCAGGGTCCAACCAACAGCCAACAGACAGGCTGCCAGACTCCAGCCCATAGCCGCCAGCCCCGCAGGCACGCCTATCAACCCGGCCAACCCCAAAACGCGAATCGGCACTTTCGGCATATCGAAGCCCTCCTTACATGAAGGTGGATAACCTTGGGGAACGAACCAGCTTGATACCGTACAGTTCGCAGAAGCCACGCAGCACCCGAAAATGGTTCCCCAGGGTAACCACCTGATGGAACCCCTGCACATCCCGGCAGTCTTCCACCGCATCCATAGCAATTTCTACCGAAGTCCGACAACCGCCCGCCGGCGGCGTCGGAACGTTCCCCACCACTTTGCCGGTATCCACAATCAGATCGTTCGGGCCGGTAAACCGGACCAAGGTAACTGGCTGGCCTTCTGGCCAAAGCACTTGCATAGCTACTCCGATATTGGACTCCGAATGGCTCCGCAAAATGTACGGGGCGGGCGGTTTGTCGAACCCGTCGATCCGGCTTCCGCTGGTGCAGTGGGCGGCAATGAGCGTATTGTGCACCGTCTCGGGGACCGGATCGTTCATGTAGCCGGGTCGATCCAAAAGGTAACTGGTCAGCATCAGCGACATGGCGCCCCATAGGTCGGCCTCGCAGCCGGCTGTGATGCCCTGATCCTGTAATAATGTCCATGCAGCACAAGGCGGGGTAGGTACCAATTTGGCCCCCACCATGCCCAAACAATCCATCGACAGGGCGTTGGCATTTTCCTGCGCTAGCAGCCGTTTGGCCGTTACATACGCCCGCATCGCATTTAAGGCTTCCTGCTCATTGGGTTCGACGATTTTGGCGGCCTGTTTGCGGAGTTGGGCGGCCAATTCCTTGACCTCTTCAGTAACCGGCTGTTTGTCGAACTCTTGGTTGAAGGTATCTCTGGGGATGGCCCGCACTTTGGTCCCCAGCCGTTCCAGAACGGTTTCGTTCCGCTGGTTGCCTCGGATCCAGAGCACCCGGGTTTCTTCAAACATGCGTTTGGCCCGGACCATGCGCAGGCCGTCTTCCACGGCGGACCAATCGAGCGACGAGACCACATAAATGCCTGGCGTTCGGGCCGGGCCAGCCACATGGCCCGTAAATGCCATCCCGATCGGTGAAAATATGACCAAAGGAATCCCGCTTTGCTTGGCTACCATCGAAGCCCATCCCCAGCAACCAAAATGTTGTAGGATGACCAGGGCGGCATGAGGCTTCTTCTGTTTGATCTCGTTGATCCAGCCGGTAAGATCGCCTTCGTTGTTGATCGGCTGCTGGCGTAATTCCACCTGGATGCCCAGGCGCTGGGCCGATTGGGCTAACAGTTCTTTGTACTCCTTTTGGCGGGCGTCCAGATCATAAGCGGTGCCAGGCCAACCAAGCCAATACGGCCGGGGCATTTCCAAAAAGCTGGCCATGACCCGCACTTCGGGTTTGGGACGCAGTTTGGCCGGATCGACAACATCCGTAGGCGATGGGCCTTCGGATGCCGCGGCGACCGACGTGCTCCATGCCGACGCCCCCACCGCCGACAGCGACATCAGCTTCAAACATTCCCGCCGATTCACACAGCCAGAACAATCGTGCTGAACACACATGGCCTCTCTCCTTACAAAACAGGGAACATTGTAACTGAGTGAAGTAGGTTCTTCTTTTTTAGGGAGAATACCTCCGAGGTTCCCTGTGCCGGAATCGCGAATCCCGCCAGCAGAGATCCATCAAAACGGCATTCCTGCTTTCGCTGCAAGGACAGGTTGGATCATTCGGCTGACATGTTACCAAAAGCAAAACAAAAGTTTTCCAGCCAATCACTCAAAGGGGAAAGAATCTTTGGAGGGGGTAAACCGGGAAGATAGGGGAAAGCGTCCCCTATTTTGACAGCTCCCGCTGAAGATGGCAAGCGTTGAGAGAGGCCGAGTGGGCGGCGCGCGATTCGAACGCGCGACCTCCACCGTGTGAGGATGGCGCTCTAACCAACTGAGCTAGCCGCCCATATCTAACAATCTTCGGAGCTGGGGAAAGTTCCTTCCAGGGAAACAGGAATTGGTTTTATAGAATCATTGAACTCTTGTATCCCTACCCTTGTTGAGGGATAACCCTTTCGCTAGTTATCGCCCTCAGCCAGAAAAACCAAAGATAATCCACACCTCCTCCCATCACATCAAAAATAGATGGAACAATCTACTCATAATCTATCATTATCCCCAGCAAATGCCAAGACAGGGCGCCTAGGGTAGTTGTGATAAGGGGGTGGGAAAAAACAATATATGACTCTGATGGAAGGTTCGCCGGCGTAGCTTGCTATCCCCCGTTCTCCGGCATCCCATCGAGAAACCGTATATGGCTTTGGTGCCAGGTTTTCCAGGGCCGGGGGGCTTATCCCCTGGGGGGAAAGGTCCGCTGAGGAACGAATCCCCCTCCCCTGGGGATGTTCTCCGGGGTCAGGGAGATTTCCTTCTGGGGGTCAGGTTTTCTCAGGTTAGATGGGTTTGGCCCTCCTGTACCGGAAACGGTTTTCCCATAGCCACGAGAATATAGCCATCCAAGGATGGGTAGATATTCCGCCAAGGATGGGCAAGGGAAAGGCTACTTCTGGTAGGGGTCTTCCCTAGGTGGATGCGGGACAGATGCTACGAACGGGCTGGGGTTTCGGGCAAAGGGTTTGTTTCAGCAACTTCTAGGGGTTGTGGGGGCAATGGGGGTGGCTCGAACTTGGGAGCTAAGGTTTCCTCGTGGTCTTCTGGGTTAGGCCGAGCGGGGGTGGGCTGGGCAGAGGCAGTAGCGTCGGCTTCTTCCTGAAGGGTGGCCTGCAATTCCTGTTGAATGCTCTGGACTCCCCGCTGGAACTCGCTGAGACTTTTTCCAATGGATCTAGCCACCTCTGGCAGCCGTTTTCCAAAAAGCAGCACTGCCAGCAGCAGAATGATCAACATCTCCGTAGGGCCGAAGGAGAAAAACGCAAAGATCCCGTGGCACATACGGCTGAACTCTTAGCGATCGGCGGTGGAGTGTTCGGACTTTTTGTTCGCGGGGGCAGGAGAATCGTCCAAATCCTCGTCAATCCCTTGGATGCCTTTTTTGAATTCTACTACGCCGCGGCCCAACGAACGCATCACGCTGGGAAGCCGATTGCCGAACAGAATCAGCGTCAAAATGGCAATGACCAACAATTCGGTAGTACCAATGCCAAAAATGTAGGCCAATGTTCCCATTACCAGCGCCTTTCTGGAAAAATATATTCCGGAACCAAACTCATACGCTCCGAGGGAGACTGCTTGGGCGGGGTGGGGGTGAAGGGTTTAAGGACCTGGATATTTTGGCCGACGCCCTTCCCTCGGTTCTGCTTTTATTTTACTTACATCCCTCGTATTTGGAGAGGCCCTTTTTACCTCAGGTAACCAGCCCCGGGAAAAGGCCGCAGGAACTTACCCGCTCAGCTTCTGCTTACCTGGCCAAACCGATAGGTTGGGGGGCCTTTTGCCCCACAGAGAGGCCAATGTGGACCGGAGCCCACCGCTGGCAAGTCCTGGGTTCCCCCTTGCGTGGGAATGGCAAAAAAGACCTCTTCACCCGCTTTGGCCTTCGGGTCAACCGGTCTGGCCCATAGTGGGCAGAAGCGGATACGGGAGCCCGCACTGCCAGGGCAGAGGCGAAATGGTTGGTTGCCTCCGGCCTTGGCAAACACGCTGTTAGGGAAATATACGAGCATTGGCCGGAGAAAACCTAGAGCAGGTTGGCCGGACAACCCAGGGGCTTAACTCTATTTTAATAACGGGCGCAAGCCTGTCAAACCCCTGCAGAGGTTGCAGGGGGGTAGGCGTAGGTGGAGATGGGCCCTCAAGTTAGGGGGGGAAAGCCCTTCGATCTGCTGCCCACCGGGAAGTTACCGGTTGGCAGAGTCTCCCGGTCCTAACGCACCTTCGGCCGCATGCACATACAAGGGCAGATACCGGTAATAGACTTCCAGGCACAGGGCCGACAGAGCGGTCGCATAGACCCGGCCGCCATAATTGTCCCAGCGAGTGTCCGGGTTCCAACTGCCGGCCAAGGGGCCAGTGGTTTGCTGGCGGGGCAGAAGGGTCTTTTGCAGGGCTTCGTTCCAGCTCTTCCAGTAGGGGCCGCCCATTTGGAACATGGCTAGAGTGCCGTAGTACCAATAGTAAAGATTGGCTTCGGATTGGCCAGGCAGGTGCTGGAGGAGATACTGGGCGGCTTCCTGGCAGGCAGGATCGGTGGGTGGTTGCCCGAGGAATAATCGGCACAGCAGGGCTTCGGCGGTCATGGCGGGGCTGGGCGTTTCCAAAGCCCGATAGGCTGCCAAGCCGCCCTGCCGTCCGCTGGATACACTCTGTAAGAATCGCCAAGCCCCTTGTTTGGCGGCGTGGGGAATCCCTAGGCCGGCCAGTTCGGCGCTTTTGAGGGCCATCAGTTGCCAGCCCAATTGGCTGGTGTCGCCAGGTTCTCGGGGCCGATAGCGCCACCCGCCTTGTTCGGGATGTTGGGCGGCCAAGCTGTAGGTAATTGCCTGACGCAGGGGTTCGCGGAGCCGAACGTCTTGGGTCATCCCGTAGGCTTCGCTCAGGGCCAAGGTGGCAATGCCATGGCAATACATGAAGGCGTAGAAATCAGCTTGTCCGCCCAGGTGGCCATCCGGTGCTTGGTTTCGCAGAAGATAGTCCAGCCCTTGAGCGAGGGTTTTTTGGTATTGGCCTTGTTGGTGGGTGTAGCCTCGGCCTAGAAAGGCCAACAGGGCCAGTCCTGTAGTGGCGGTGTGGGCCTGGGCGCCGGAACCTTGGCGATCTCGGCCTCCGACAAAGAGTTCTCGTCCCGCACCATGACGGGCGGCATCCCATCGGCCATCGGGTTCTTGATTGGCGGCTAGCCAGGCTAAGGCAGCCTGGACGGCTTTTTCTGTCTGTTCGGTAGCTCCATGTTGGGCGGCCCATTGCTGGCGGTCTGGAGCCGTTCGGGCCTGATACAACTTGGGCAGTTCTCCTGGACCGGGCGGTGCCGGAGGATTCAGAAACGGAGGGGGCTTCGCAATCCCTGACGCTCCAACCGGGTGGGCTCCGGAAGGATTTCCAGGAATCGAAGGGTCAAACGCCGGGGATGGCCTGGCACTTGCCTGGGGAAGCCAACGATCGGCTGGCCCAAACCCAGCAGAATCCAAGCCAGGGGAATCCGTCCTCAGCTCTGGCACAACTTTCGGGGGGGGTACACTGGAAGGAGCAGAACTGCCCAAAGGGAGCTGGGGATTCGGTGGCTTGGGTAAATGGATTTCCAGTAGACCAGCCGGTGCACCGGGGGCCGGCAACCGTTCCGGATTGCCAAGACCTGGCCGAGGAGAAGCCTGGAGGAACAGGCCTTCCAACGGCAACGGGTGCGGGGCTGGTTGGTTTTGCATCGGCGGAGGCACGGAGACGGGTTCTGGGGGCTGAGGCGGCCGAATCCGCTGCCCAGCAGTGTCTGCCTGGATTGGAGGCGGCGTCAACCGGGCCACCGAGGCATCTGGCTGCGGCTTTGCGGGAACAAGCGGCATCCGAAGCTCCGAAAGGAATCGCTGGACCTCTACACTGCGCTGAGCTTGGGGAAGCGAGGGAGGCTGGCGATCTGGCTCCTGAAGCAACACCGGCGCTTTCTCCCCAACGAGCTGTTCCCAAATAGGGGTGCTTCCGGCGCCGGTGATCTGGGAAGGAGTCTGGGCCTGGCTGTCTTCGCCTACCAGGTGAACCTGAATGCCGGGCTCCTCGGCGGGCAAGGTGGCTCCCACGAAAATCTCGATGGTGGTCGAATAGATGGCAAACAACAGATGCGCTAACAGCGACAGTGCCAAGCATTTGCGTAACGGCTGAGATCGTCCCCATCGGGTCCAAAGCAATGCGGCAAGGGCTACGCTTAGGCAGGCTAGCCCAGCCCAAAGCAGACCAAACAAAAGTCCTCGGCCTGTAAGATATTCCAGTAATTTTCCCATTCGGACAGCCCACATGGCGTCCTAGGCTCCCAAAGGCGTGCTTGGGAATCCTGCTGGTGTTTTGGCCACCGTTTTGGTCCCTGATACCTCCAAAACCTCTCTAGGTTCCATCTGCATGAAACCAAAATCGCTCCATTTTCCTCAAGACCCTTTTGTGTGCAATAAAGTATACTCATCCCGGAGAATATGGCGGTTTTGTGTTTCAGGGGGTTGCCGGCAAGGGACTCTCCGGGGAAACAGTACGGACGGAGATATTCAGCTGGCGGATATCAGCCTGTTTACATGCATTCAGGACTTGAGCGACCTGCTGGTAGGGCACCCGGGCGTCGCCTCGGACCATGACAGCCAGGTCCGGATAGTGCCGTCGCAGGGCCGCCAGTTGGACAGTCAGCTCCTCGAGGCTAACCGGACGATTGTCCAAGGTAATCGAACCATCTCGATATACGCTGACCACCAGTTTCTCCGGCGCTGGACTTAAAGCCCCCCGATCGACGACCTCCGGCAACCGAAGGGGAATTTGCGGCGTCTGCTCTTCCAGGCGAGTGGCTACCAAGAAAAAAATCAAAAGCAAAAAGACGCAGTCGATCATGGGCGTCATATTTAGTTGGGGCAATTCATCCTGATGGGTTTTCAGCGGCATCGAGGAGGCCTCCTCGTAATGGCGGCCAATCGAGCGGAAGGAAACAGTACCTTGGGTGAAACCCTTTCGCTTGGCGTTGCGGAGCTTGGGGGTTGGTTAGGGGACGCCGGTTTCTTGTCGGGTCCGGCGAGATTTGGCTTGTTGTTTAGCAGGCCGGTTGCCCATTTCTTCGGCGCAGATCATAGGCACCAACTGTTCACCAAGTGAGTCGATTTCCATCACCAGCCGGTCCACCCGCCCCAAAAAATATAGATAAAGGATTAAGGCGGGTATGGCCACACACAGACCGGCTGCCGTGGTCAAAAGAGCGTTGGCAATTCCCTCGGCCAGCAGTTGGGGCCGGGTCCGACCTGCTGGATCCGACAGAGCTAGGGCATTGAAAGCCTGGATCATGCCGGAAATCGTGCCCAGAAGGCCCAAAAGCGGCGCTACGGTGGTAATGCCATTAAAGACCCGCAAGTATTTGCGCAGGCCGTTGGTTACCCGTTCGCCCGCATCGATGATCGCTTGTTCTACTTCCACGGAAGGTCGGCCCCATTTGCGCACCGCCCCGGCAAAGACCTCGGCCACAGGACTGCCGTTTTCCTCGCACAATTGCAAAGCGGTCTCCCGGTCCAGCGTGCCCTCCTCCATCTGCTGAAGGAAACGTTTGACAAAGGGTTTTGGGATCACCCGAGTGCGACGCAGACTGACCATCCGCTCGAGGGCCAAGGCCACCATAATGACCGAACACAGCGCAATGGGGATCATCAGGGGGCCGCCTTGCCGCATAATGTCCCATAGGTTCCGGGTGGGGATGAATTGCTGGAGAGTGGGTGGCAAAAGCGGCTCTTGACCTGCTGGGGAAGAGGCCGGCGCTGGCTGCCAAGAAGGGTTTTGCCCAGAAGGGGACGAAGCCGCCGGCGGCGCAGTCCGCTCTGCTCCCTCCCCAGCTCCGACTTTGCCAGGCCACAGCGCCAGCAGGCCCCCTATCAGACCCCCCAAAAGGATCCAGGCTTCAGCTCGGTACACGAGGGAAGGAGATGCGTAAAAATCTTGGCCTTCGTATTCCATGGCCTGCCGTGTCCTTACGTGAAAAAGGAAAAGGAAGGAAATCTCAAAACTTCCAGAGTCATCCTGGGCATAGGAATTTTTTGGAACTTGGGCGTGTTCCGTGGGAAAAGGCAATCAAAGAAATTTATGTGAAAATATTTTTCTATCGGGGTAATGACCACACGGGGGCTTTTCCAACCGGAGTTTTGCTGGAGTTGGAAAGGGTTTTTTTCAGGTCGATCCGAGGGGGGTTCTGAGATGGGGACCTTTGGGGAGAAGCTATCCGGGACCGAGGGATTTGGAGCCGAAGTTGGTTCGGAGGAGGCACTTGGCGGCTGGCCAGCAGAGCCGCCAAGGTGTTGGCGATACTGACGGGCGGCGGCGGTATCAGGAAACCTTCTCAGGAGGCGCTCATAGAGCTGTTGCGCTTGTTCCTGGTGGCCGAGCTTTTGATGGCATCGGGCGGCTTCCAGAAGGGCTAGAGCTTGCCACTCTGGATATGCGTATAGTACCTCCACTAACAGATACGCACGTAATGCCGTCTGATAATCCTGTTGGTGGAAGTAGGTTTCTCCGATATACCACTGGGCCATGGCGGCTGTTTCCGTGTGGGCGCCCTGGGGGGACCGGATGACCCGTTGGAAAGCTTCCCTGGCTTCGTCGAAACGGGCTTTCCTGGCCAAAGCCCGTCCTAGCAGGTAATCGGCCTCATAGAGTTGGTCAAACTGGGGATATTGGTCTCGGAGGCGGCTGGCAGCCTGAATGACCTCATCCCATCGGCCCTGGTGAGCTAGCAGTTGGGCCTGTCGGAGTCCTACCAGCGGGGCCAGCCCTGCTGGTGGGGAAGGATACTTTTTGGCGAAGTTCTCCAAGAGCTTTCCGGCAGTCTGAAAATCTTTTTTCCTAAACATTAGCTCTACCTGCCAAAACTCGGCATAGATCTGTAGAGGGCTTCCCGGATGCTGTTGGAGCAATTGGTGGACCAATTGGCTGACCGAATCCCAGTCTGCTTGGGAAGCCGCTATCTGCATTTGCAAGTACAAG
This sequence comes from uncultured Thermoguttaceae bacterium, assembly GCA_938042245.1. Taxonomy (GTDB): domain Bacteria; phylum Planctomycetota; class Planctomycetia; order Pirellulales; family Thermoguttaceae; genus JANXAQ01. Next base: position 56,387 of record CALIRO010000040.1, on the reverse strand, counting down.
GCGTAGGGGCGCAGGTCTGGAGCTGAATGGGCCAATACAGCCGACGCCAACTGACGGGCCCGTTCATACTGGTGCGATTGGTAGGCCTGCTGAGCCAATCGGAGGGTAACTTCGGCCCAATAAGGGCTTTGGGGAAATTCGTGATGGATGCGTTCGAACAGTTTTTGGCTTTGGTCGGCCTGTCCCAATTCTTTTAGGCTCCAAGCCCAATCATACAGGGCAGTATCCAGATCGGAGGCCTGAGGGAAAGTTTGCACATAGCGTTGGAAGCGTTGGACTGCCTGGGTATGCTGGCCCATTTGCGCCTCTAGCCGACCGGCCGCCAAAAGAGCCGGGCCAAACCACTTGGTATCAGGATATTTGTCCACTACCATTTCGAACAGGGCCAACGCTCCATCTGGTTGGCGAAGTTTGGCCAGGAGCCTGGCACGCAAGAAGGCGGCTTCGGCAGCCAACGGCGCTGAAACTTTCTCCATAGCCAACAGTCGGGCCAACGTAGCCGCGGCTTCTGGAAATTGCCCCGCCCGATATTGGGTCCAACCCAGACCAAGCAACGCCCGTTGGGCATAGGCTGGTTCCGCCTGATTGGCCAATTGCTCAAAAAGATTCCTGGCCCAGGCAACATTTCCGGTTTCTAAGGCGGCCTCGGCCACTTGCTCGCTCCAGCCGACAAACCAAGAATCGGCCGAATGCTTCTGCGCAAGTTGCTTATAAAGCTCCTGAGCTTTGTCCGTTTGTCCAAGCCATGCATAACAAAGAGCCAATTGGGCCTGGGCGGTAGTGCGATCCGGTTGGTCGGCGGCAGAAGCCAGATACGCCTCCAGTACTGGCACTGCCTGCTGGTATTGCTTTTGAGCAATCAGGATGTTGGCCTGGGCTAACTGGGCTAAAAATTTCCACTGAGGGTGATTGGCTTGGAGCAGGAGGGTAATTTGGGCCTGAGCCTCCTGGAGTTGCCCAGTGGCCCGATAAGCATAGGCCAATAAATACTGAATATGACAAGCCAAATCCTGCCCAGGGGCCCTTTGCGCCCAGGGCTGCAACAACTGGATCGCTTCCTGAAATTGCTCTTGTTGGATCAAGGATTGAGCCTGCCAACGGGCCACATCTGCGGCTAAGGGACTGTTCCCACAGCGGTGGAAAAACTCCTTGGCGGTGCGATCAGCGAGCTGATGATCCTGCAGGAGCAGAGCGGTTTGCAGTTTGCCTCGGAGAATTTTGTCCAGCCATTGGGAAATCTGCTGTGGCCGGGAGGTTTCCGCTGCTTGGTTTGCCGTCCCCGCCGAGGAGAGGTTAGCCGAAGAGGCTTGCTCTGTGCCGGTGTTTTGGTCGATCACTTTCAGGGCCAACTCGAATTGTTGGAGAGCCGCTTTAGGTTCCTGCGCGCGCAGCCAGCCGTCAGCCGCATAAAAATGGCATTCCACCTGGTCGGCTGGTTCGGCGGCAGTTTGGGCCAATTGGCTAAACGTCTTTGCCGATTCAGCCCATTGACCTTCTTCACGTTGAACCATGGCGAGCCAATATTGGCCCTGGCGCTGGAGGGATTGGAGTTGTTCTGGGGAAAGGCCAGAAAAAGCTAAAAGCCCGGAAAAAGAGGGTCCTGGCGCTTCAGGACCAGCAGCAGAGCCAATCATGCTGGGGCTGAGGGGGCTTGGACTGGCTGGTGGAGTCCCTGAGGAGGGCTTTCGAAGCCCCATACCCGATGAAGCCCGCCTGGAATCCAGGGCGGCCAAGGAAGCAAAACACTGTTCGGCTTCTTGCCAATGGTGCAGATGAAACAGGGCAAACCCCCGATACAGTCGGGCATAGGCAGCCTGCCCGCTGTTTGGAAATCGCCTCTCATATAACTGGAAGGCAGCGGCTGCCTCCGGATACCGCTGGAGGTTATATAGTAAAGCGGCCGATCGAAATTGGGCTTCTGCGGCAACCGGTCCGGAATCCTTCTGGGCGACTGTTTGATAAAGCCGAAGAGCCTCTTCTGCCTTTCCCAAGGCCTCTAAACTTTTGGCCAGTTCCAATTGGCACTCTAGCTGGAGAGGACTTTGCGGGAATCGCTCCAAACCCTGCCGGAAATACTCGGAGGCAGTGGACCATTGGTTGCCTTTTCGGGCCAGTTGGCCCAGATACAGCAAGGCATAAGCCCCTAAGGGATCGGTAGGATACCGGTTTAAAAACTCTTTCAAGAGGCTGGCAGCCTGGTCGGTTTTGCCAGCCAGAAAGGCGGCTTCGCCGCTTCGAAACAGGGCTTTGGCTGCCCAGAGACTTCCCGGTTCCTGCTGCCAATACTGCTTAAACCGGACCAAGGCATCCTCATATTGGCCTAGTTGGAGGAGGGCCTCGGCCAGCAGGAAGTTGGCCCGACCGGCCTGGGGATGCTGGGGATATTGACGCAGAAAGCTTTGAAACTCCCGGGCAGCCAAGGCCCACTCCCCCCGGTCATAAAGCCCCACAGCAAATGCATATTGTTGGTCACCGGGGTCCCACGGCTGCAATGGCATCTGAGAACTCCCCAGGCCCTTTCTTGCATCCGATGGCACCGAGGAGATGGTTTGCCCTAGGGCTCCTTCCGCAGAAGTGCCGCTTGCGCCTGTGCCACCGGAGCGTATCGGTGGGGAGAGTGCTTCAGAGGGGGAAAATGTCCTGTCTTCTTGTCGAAAATGGGGGGCCTGGGGAGGAAAATCTGCCGATACAACCAGACCTTGGCTGCTGTCTGGCCACCAGAGCAGTCCTCCTAGGATAGCTATCCCTAGATAGGGATAGGCCCAAACTATTCGGAGCATCCGCAAAGCCCCTTTGGACAAAAGCACCGCCTCCTTGCGAGTAGGTGGGCCCTCTCGTGGCGGTATAGTAGCTATCCGGCAGAAGCCTCTTCAAGAGCACCCGCCACTGCCCTCCTCAGCCAGTACCCTCTAGATAAGCAAGACCTTCCCTGTTTCTTACCTATCGGCAACCTCAAGGCTACCGAATGTTTTGGAGCCTGATGGCCAAAAAGCTTTCCCTAAATCGCCTATTTTCTCTAATTTGAGATCTCCCCAGCTTCGTTGTGGGGGAATAGTTTTCCGGTAACAGCTCAGCCGATTGAAAAACTCCCCTTCCCCTTTCCAAGGAACCTGCTCTGTTGTCCTTCGCACGAAAGCGGCGGTTCAGAACCCTGTTCCCCCATCAGCGGGAACCCAAAATAACAAAACGATACAACCTGGATTGCTGGTTGGGGAGGAATGCCTTAGTAGGCGATTTGGCTGAAAGAATACGTTTTCCGGGCTTTTGGTACGGCTTGTGGTTCCGGAAGGTTCGCATTTTCCGGAAGGTTAGGATTTTTTCCAAGACGGGGCTTTTCCGGAAAGTTTGGCCAACAAAAAAGGGGCCGGTTATCGGCCCCCACAGCCCGCATTCAATGGGAGGAGTCCCTTTGGATCGGCTGGTTAGCTCTGAAAAGCAAAGTACCTAGCTCGAGTGAGTGGTGGGTGGCAGCTAGTACTCGCTGCTTGGCCCACATTCGACATTACCTACGATATGGAAGTGGTTTAGGTCGATGTAGATGACCTCTTGGGCGTCTTCTTTTTTGGTGGTGTAGGGGATGGGCCAACCCACTCGCGTAATCTCCGTAAAATACACCGTGCATTTATAGTGGCAGTGATGGACTTGGGCTGGGCCGATGAGCGGATAATGCCGAGGCGGATCCATATAATCGGCAATGAGTTCCTTAACAATCCGAACATTGGTCCGCTGGACTTCGTGTAACAGGGGTATCCCGCCTTCCACAGGCCGGACCTTTTCCAACGCCCGCATCACCTGATCATCCGAAGGAGGATCCATCGCCACCGGATGGGCGCCGGCAGTGATCGGCCCCAGGATCGGTACCTTATTGTACCGCTCTTGTTCGATAAATTGGTCCTCCAACCGATCCTGGAAATAAGGGCTTACTGGAATCGGAATACTCAAATACCCTAGGCTCGGTCCATACACATTAAAGCACCCAGGGGCAGTCAGAAACGACAAGACCACAAGTCCAACGGCTATCGGAGAACAGGTTTTCTGCAACATGAATTATCCCTCGTCTGGTGGGTGGTGGGAACACTCTGCCGGACTACCGCCGCCACTTCCTGGCTCTTAGCTAGGGAATTTCCCGGCATCACCGGAAGGTCCACACAATAGGAAGCTACAATAGTTATCGTGTGAAATTGTGTGGGACTTGCAGGTATTTCCGAAAGTAGTGGTTTTTGGAAAGGCAGGAGAAACTCCCGCTGGAGTTACTTTTCCCATCAGAAGGAATAATATAAGTCAAGCGGGGGATTCTATATAACCTTCTGGGGTGGAAAACCCCTGGCACCTTCCCATAACGTCTTCTCTCCTCTGCCTTCTGGACCAAGAGGTCGGCTATCATCCCCCGGCATTTCCAAATCACAATATCTGAATCGGATGCCTAAGGGGTCGAATTGGTAGGGGCTTCCAGGGAACATCCAGTGGGATTGGGATAAGGTAGTCTGTTAGCCGTAACCTAGTCTGGCAGATTGCGATCCAAGCCCCATCGAAGCGAATAATTGCCGCCTGATGGACGGTGTAACATCCCAACGCTTCCGGTTGGAAGTTGTTCTTCTGGATGCCCTCTTGAGGGGGATGATCTGGGGCTGCCTGGATTGCTCCTTGGGAAAATGAGAATAGGTATCGTGGTCTTCCCAATTGCTAGGCTTTTCCGACGCCGCTGGATTAAAGCATCTAGCCGGATTAAAGCATCTAGACTGCTAGAGGAGATGCCTAAGTCGAATGGGCTCCCCAAAGAGTGGCCTTTGTTCCCCCCCTGGTAACCATGAAAAGGCCCAACCGAGGCCCAACTACCTGATTTTTCTCCCCCCGCTCTAAAACCAAAAACCCTTTCGGCCTTGGCAGCCGGAAGGGCTTTGGGAGTAGGCAAACTGGGGAAGGGTGGGGGGGATGTCAGGTTATTTCAGGCGGAACAGACCGTTGAACGGTTTGGCAGCAGCGCCGTCGTCAAAATCCAACCACCACCAGCCGTCATGCCATTCTAAGGTTACCTTCCGCCATCCGAGCGGCACCTGCGGATAGGGATAGAACGGACCGATATAGGGCCAAGCGGTGGGAGAATATTGTTTTGGATAGGTTACGGCGGCATAGTTGGGATAAGCGGCGTAACTTGGCCAAGCATAGTTAGGTAGATGCGGCTGATCATATCGGACTGGGGCTACTCCAGCACTGACCGGCACTCCGGAGACGGGGATTGGGGAACCGGCCACCGGTTGGGTGGGTACTGGGCCGGCAGGCGCTGGGGCTTCCACAGAGGGGGCCATAGCCACCGGGATCGGCTTTGGGGTAATCGGGGAGGCCTGCCGACCCGCCCCTATAGGCCGAGCACCTGATTGGGGCATAGGCTTTGGCTGCAAGGGAACCGAGGGAGCGGCCGGTTCTTCATACCGCTCCATATACTTGGCTGCCAGCGAGAGCTGGTCTGGACTGGTTATCCTGCGGCCAGTGTCCACTCCTGAAACCCGAGCAATTCCCTCGGAATACCGCGGTTTGTCTGTGGGGGGTTGGAATTGATGCTCCAATGTTTCTGGACGTGCCACCCCTAAATGGCTCAGCCCCAGAGCCCGAGGAGTTTGTTCCAGCCCTATGGCCGAGGAACCAGGCTGCAACACCGGGGGAGGAATCTCTTTAGAGGCCGGTAAAACCCCCGTATGGCCAAACGGATTGACCAGTTGGCCCAGGTTTTCTGGGGAAGCGTTGTTCTCCGGCGGAACCACAGTCAATTCATTTTCGACCCGTTGAACGCCCGGCACTTGGGCGGCCAGTTGCAAGGCAAGGCGCATCTGTTCCGGACTGCTTACACGCCCCCGAAGCCAGGCAGTACCATCTTGGAATTTCACCCCAATCTTATAGCCGTGTAATTGCCCACTACTACGAAGATGAGCGGCTATTTGCTCGGCAATTTGTTGGTTGTCAGCCCAAACGGTCAAAGAAAAGCCACTCCAGATGGCTCCAACCGCCAAAGCAATCGCTACTTTTCGCATGCCTTCCCTCCTATGAAAGAATCCACCCGCGCTGGGTTACCATAGGTACCGGCTCTAAACCGGTCGAAGCTTTCTTGCCACTGGACCCGGTGCTTCCTGGAGGGAAAGGCCTGGCAGGACACCTGGCCGCCCCCCTGGCGCATCATGGGAGTCCGAATGGTCGCTACCTGTCTATTCTTTTCGGTTAACCGCTGTGAGGAATGGTAGCTTTTTTTCGATTTTGTCTGCCTTTCCACTCTTGCCGGGAAAAACAGTCTCTCCAAAAATCCGCAAAAATCACAATTGCCCGGAAAAACTACCGCTATTGTTTCCCTATCTTCTCTATTTTGATAGCTTAGATTCCATCCGAGAGCCAAACAGGGTGAAGGCTTACCAGAAGAATTGGGCCCAGAAAGAAGGCGATTCTGCCCCGAAGGAGTTCCCCCAAAGAAGGGGCCCCAAATTCTACCATCCATGGGGATTTTATCTGGATACCCCCACACTTAGCAGCCGGATTCTGACCGGATGGACTGTGGAGCTCCTGCAAACCCCTCTTTTAGGGGAACACAAATCCCTTTATATAGGCAGGCAAAAGAAAGACCAGCCCCGCCTCTTAAGCGAAGGGGCTTGCCCAGACTACCCGCTTTTTTCCGGCCTGGGCATAGCCATAGCGTGCAGGATCAGCACTGCCCCGATGGAAAGAAGGGCATATCCGAGCCATTCTGGCGGACGGATCGTCCGGTGGTTGGCATTCGAGCGGTTGCCCGGCAGAAGGTTAGGTAGGGACAAATTAGCCGTCGGCGCAGGCCTCGGTTCGCCGATCAAGAGTTTGGCTGCCTCTGGCGTAAGGACTACGGACTCTACCAAACGAAATTGCCCCCCCAATAAGGCCAACAACACCCCAATCAAAAAAAATTGATTGCGGTTCATATCGCGCATCGGATCGATCCTTTTGGGAAGCCTAGTTTGGGTGGCCGTAGTAGGAATCGGCCAAGCGTCCAGGGTTCTCTAAACTCCCTATCAAAAGTCTTGTTTTAGCCAGAAGATCGGTTCCATCCATTACAGCGAAAATTCCTTCCATAACGGTTTTCTTGGTTTTTTTCCTGGTTGGGGTTAGGAGTGAGGTTTTAGGCTGGCCTGAAGAGTCTGCCAGTGGGAGCTCAGGTTCGGGATGAGGGGAGGGGCAGATTTACCTCTTTAGGTGGGGCTGAGAGGAATTTTTATAAGGGTTTCGTTGGTAAGTGCTTTCCTCAATTAGACCGTCTGCGGAATTTTGCCCCAGATTTTCCAAAAGGCCTTTGCCGTATTCTATATTTGAACAAACTTTCTGGTTCAGGCCAGGAACCAAGGGTTCGGAAAGGTTCTCTGAGAGCAACCCTTTCTCCTTGCTTAACAAGGACCGGATGATGCCTCCGAAAGTGCTCATTGTGGACGATTCGGTGCTGATGCGGCGGATGATCAGCGAGACGCTCTTGGCCGCTGGCTGGGAGGTGGCCGGGGAAGCCAATAATGGCCGAGAAGCAGTGGAAAAATATCAACAACTCCGGCCAGACGCTGTCACCATGGATATCGTCATGCCCGAGGCCAACGGTATCCAGGCCTTGGAAGAGATTCTAAAGTTTGACCCCCAGGCGAAAGTCGTGGTCATCAGCGCCTTAAATCAAACTCGGATGATCTCCGAGGCCATCCGCAAAGGGGCCCATGACTTTATTGCCAAGCCCTTCCTCCCCGAACAACTGCAAAACACCATGGCCCATTGCCTGGCTAGCAAACACAATTAGCTTAAGAGGCCATCGGGGGATTTTCGGAAGTTCAAGCCGACCTGGCCGCTACAGGCCAAACCAGCGGCCACTCTGCACAGGTATTTTCCCTTCCTCCCATCCTCCTGCTCCGCTTCTCAGGATATACTATCCTCAGAAGAAATAGCGGCTCGGGAGAAAGGCTCTGTGGAATGGGGGACAGGTCGCTCATGGAAGGGGGTTTAGTAACAATTCGGCCGAATGGAGCCTCTTTCTTGTGGTCCCCGAAAAAGCTCCCGATCCAGGCAAAACAGCATCAGATTCTGGACTGCTGCTTGGGCAGGAATGACATGGTGCGGTTGCTCACGAAAACAACCGCAGACTCACTCCGAACGGCTGGAATGTCATTTGGTTTGAAAGTTTTGGTGGGTTTTTGTTTCCCGCCAGAAAAGGTTGACACAGAGCCCAATACCTCCAAAACCTAGTAAACAGATGATTCTAAAGTGGGGTTGGCTGGGGAAGCCGGAGATCCCCGAACAGGCTCTCGGTTTTGGTTGGCCAGGGTCCGTGGCCTTCCCTATCTGTGCTAAAAGAAACCGGCTGTGGAAGGAGACGAACGGTGTCGGACAGGTTGACGGTTGTTAATGGGGCGGCTAGCGCTTTGGGGCCTGCTTCTTTTAACTCAGAAAATTCCCAGTCCACCTCCTGGGCCAGGCTGGCGGAAAACTTGCCCAGCCGATTTTTACGAATGTGTCGGCAAGCAAGCCGACGCTCCAAACTGGCCGATTCCACTGGCATCGAGTTGACCGGTCGGGAGCTTCTGATGCGCACGTTGCTGTTGTATCGGCTGCTTCGACGTCATGTATTGGCTCCGGAAGAAAGAAACGTCGGTATCCTTTTGCCTCCCTGTGTGCCGGCGGTACTTGTCAATGCCGCTTTAAGCTTGGATGGCCGGGTGGTAGTCAATCTCAATTACACGTTGCCCTCGGAGCTACTCAACGAGGGCTGGCTGGCGCCGGCCGGAATCCGCCATGTCATTACCAGCCAAAAAATGCTCGAGCGGTTTCCGCTCCGGTTGAATGCCGAACTGGTGATGCTGGAACAGTTGCGGGAAAAGCTGACTGGAGCAGATAAACTGGTGGCCTATTTCCAGGCCTGTTGCCTTCCTTTGCCGGTGCTCCGACGGCTGTTAAGAGTGGATCGCATCCAGCCAGATGATCTGATGACCATTATCTTTACCTCCGGTTCCACCGGGCGTCCCAAAGGGGCCATGCTGACCCATGGAAACATCGGCTCCAATATCCATGCCTTCCAGCAAGTGCTCCGCCTGGATTCCAGCGACGTGTTGGTCGGTGTGTTGCCGTTTTTCCATTCCTTCGGCTATACGGTTACTCTTTGGACCGTGCTCAGTCTAGAGCCAAAAGGGATTTATCATACTAGCCCTTTAGAAGCTCGGGCCATCGGAGAGCTATGCCGGCAGCACCGGGCTACCATTCTTATTTCGACCCCGACGTTTTTGCGAAACTATCTTCGCCGTTGTGAGCCGGAAGATTTCCAAACTCTGGATCTTATTATCCTGGGTGCCGAGGCGATGCCAAAGGATTTGGCCGATGCATTTGAACAAAAGTTTGGTATCCGTCCGGTAGAGGGCTATGGGACGACAGAGCTGGCGCCGGTGGTTTCGGTGAATATTCCTCCTCATCGTGCGGTGCCCGGCCGCCAAGCAGGCCTTCGGGAAGGCACCGTCGGTCGTCCCCTGCCCGGCATCTGGGCCAAAGTGCTGGACGAACAAACCGGTCAGCAACTGCCTACCGGTCAGCAAGGTATGCTTTGGATCCGAGGCCCCAACGTCATGAAAGGCTACCTGAACCAGCCTGAACAAACCGCTCAAGTGCTTCAGAACGGCTGGTACAAGACCGGCGACTTGGCCATCCTGGATCCCGAAGGGTTCATCCGCATCACTGGCCGAAGAAGCCGATTCTCAAAAATCGGCGGTGAAATGGTGCCACATCTGCTGGTGGAAGAAGTGCTTCGCCAAGTGCTGAACTTACAAGAGGAAGAAGCCCCACAGTTGGCCGTTACCGGTCTGCCCCATCCGACTAAAGGAGAACAATTGGTGGTGCTGCATACGGGGCTGCCTAAACCCCCCCACGAAATCTGCCAACTCTTGGCCCAGGCAGGGCTTCCGCCCCTTTGGATTCCTTCGCCGGAAAACTTCCGCCAGGTGGAAAGTATTCCCCTACTGGCCACCGGCAAACTGGATCTGCGAGCACTCAACCAGTTGGCCGCAAAACTCTTTATGTCTTCGGACGCTCAGAATTCCGCCCCTTTAGACACTTCGCACGGCCAGTAAAATTGCTGCTCAGCATGCTCACCACTTTCCCCAGGGCCTAAAATGCTGCTGGTGGGCAAACCGGCCAGAGGTCCTCTTCTGGGCCTCCTGCCGAGGGGAAAACTGGACTGGTTTGTGCCCTGCCTGCCCAGGACTGGGGGGACTCCATTCGGGGGACGGTGGGGTTGATTCTCCGGAGTTTGCTTGGGCCTGCCGACAACCGACGGGTTCATCGCCCGCCTGCCACCTCTTGACGAAGGGTTGGTTCGGCTGCGATTGCTTTGAGCTGCCGACAGCCCTGCTGGCTTAACCGAAGGAATTCCTGCCGCAGTTCCAGAGGCACTGCTTCCAACCGGCCCACCACCCGCTCGAATTGCCCAGGATTGTGCTGCCCACAAAGCCAAAGTTCTTCTACAAACCGCGCTGTTTGCTTGAAGTTGTAGTCAGAAACCCGACCAATGAGCGGATGCAAGGTTTTGGTTAATGCCTCTACCGCCCCCGGCTCCATTTGCAAAAACGTCTCCAGCCGACAAGCGATCCAGCTCGTCCCATTCTCCTGCCGACGTACCGGGCTATGCAGGATGAGTACGGCCCGGCCGTGAACCTTTCGTTTCAACACCGGGCCTTCGTAGCTTCCCTGGGCATAGATCACATGTAAGTCCGCACTCTGAAATAGAAACTGCACTTCACAGCGGGTACCCATCCCATCATCGAGTTGGTAGGTACCCTGGGGGGTGGGCTGGAGTGTCATTCGGCTCAGGCCCAGCACTTGCCAGATATTCACCACCACCTCGGGATGATGCAGGCAGAAAAGAAAGAACTTCGGATCGCACTGGATGACTTCTACCGGCATTCGGCGAAACAGGCTGGCTCCGGAGACGACTTCTTCCACCTTGGTCCGGGCAGCTTCGTCCAGCCGTTCCCATGGAATCGCCTGCAAGGCAGCATCTTGGGCTTCTCGACTAGCTGGATTTTCGGACGAGGAACGTTTTATCCTAAAAATCAGGGGCCTTTCTTCCCCCCATAAGAATGGAGGTATCCACAAAAAGATTCCTAGCAACCACCCCAGAAGCCCCAGGCAGGCTTGCTTTTTTCCTTTTGCCCACCTGCAAGAAGAACCTGATAACCGGAAACCAACCAACCAAGCCACAAATGGCCCCTAAATGGAGTGTTGCCTCGAATGGGGGTGTTTCATCCCCAAATCCCACTATTCGGGTATATCTATCAGTAATTAAAGGGGATTCCTAAATGGGGACGCAGACGAGGCCTTTTTGGAAGTAAGATACGGTTATGGATTATTCGGCTTTTAGCAAGGAAAAAGCCCAGGGAAAAGTTATTAGGGGAGGGGAGAATAGGGATTTCGGAATTTACGTAAAACTATCAATTTGCGTATATTCTTTAATTTGTGTATATTGAACATTTGAAATCTTTCCCCATTGCGCCGTGAAACAACCCGAAACCTTTCGGCTGGGCCTACTCAGTCCTGGTATCACTCCCAATGGTGGACCGAGGGGATACGGGTTAGCCCCTGGAATCCTTCCGGGGCCAATCAGGGTCCAAACCACGCCTCCAAGGCAGAAAGATATAGCTCCCCCATCCGAGCCCCCAACGAAGCCTCCTCTTCCAGATGAAACGGTGCGGCTATTACCCGGCCAGGAGTGCGGCGGGCCTCCGCCGGCAACCGATACGCTAAACCGGGATCCGGTACCAGCAGTCGAGCTGCCCCCATCATGCTTTGTTCCACCAACTTCTGGAACCGCCCATCCTGTTTGGCCGTCTCCAATTCCGGTCCCCACACACTGACTACATACGGCAACCCTGTCTCCAAGGCCAACCGAGCATGAATCCAAGCATATTGACAATGAATCACCTGGGGATCGAACGTCTGGAGTTCTTCCTGCATGGCCTGTCGAAATCGCTCTTCATACATTTGCCACTGCCCTTCGCTCAATCGGCCGAAGGACATTCCCTGTGGGCCAGGCTCAAAAGAGGGTAACCGGATCGGCACATCCGCCTTCGGGTCCTCGGACCGACATGTCACCCGCCGTACCGAAAACGTAAATCTGCTCTCCCAAGCCGCTTGCTGATCTGAAGCATCGGCCAGCAGCACCCGCACCTGATGGTCCCACCGGCTCAAGCCCCGGGCAAGCCGAAGCACTTCCTGCCCGCCTGGCCCTTGGCCGAACGGCTCGTGACTGGTCAGCAATACCCGCAGTCCCATAGAAGCGCCTAGTCCGGAAAACCTACAAAAACTTATCCCCACTTCTCCCCATGATTATACTCCGGTAGATTATCCTCAGGAGCTTCCGGCGATTTGAGCTTCTGGCTGCGAATCGTCCGAACTTGTTCGCCTGAGGAGATAGGAAGATGGCTAACAGGAGTTGGATTTGGAGAGTTTGGGTCTGGGGGGGCGGGGTTGGTTTTTGTCTGGCAGGAATTGGCTTCGGCCTGGGCAGCCTGTGTATTTTGGCGAAAGCGGCTGACCAGATAGCCCCCGGCGAGCAGCTGAAAAAGCAGTTGGCCGCCGCTCCCACGTTGGCCGTGGAAGAACTGGGCCAGCCGGTCCGCACTACCCGCCCAGGCATGCTTCTGAAAGCGCCCAATCCAGATGGCAAAACCTGGGACCTAGTGCAGATTTATTTCCCACGGTACGGCGGGCCGAACACCTTGGTGTTTATTGACACCGGCACCGGCCAGGTAAAAACCTTGACCACCGAAACCGGCTGGAACTTCCATCTGTGTCCGAGTGTGGTAGCTGCTAATGGCAAACTGTTCATTTCTATATTGGATGGCAAACTTCGGCAACGGCTTTGCATCTACGATCCGGCCAGCAACCAATTTCATCTGGATGCGGTCCGGATGCCGGAGGAGCTGCTGGGCGAAACGCATCCGTTGGTGCTGGGCACGGACGGGAAGCTTTATGCGATTGGCGCCCATCCGAGCCGGGCCGCTGCCGCCGCCCGCATTGATCCCGACACCCTGGAGGTTACCTTCTACGGCCCGATCGGCCCCAGTCATGCCCCGCACGGTTGTTGGGGCTATAGCGGCGGCGCCGACGACCGCTTCATTTACATTGCCAGCGGCAAAGTGCCCTGGTATTTGGTCGCCTTTGACAGGCAGACGGGCCGATCGGAGACGTTGGCTGCGACCGGGCCAGTGGGCGGTTATGTCAGTGTGGGCCAATTGCCCGACGGATGTACCGGCAGTGTTACCGGCCAGTTGAATACCGACGGCCAACGGATCGACTATTGGCTTTATCAAGGCAAAGCCATTCGCAAAACCAGCCCGCAGGCAGAGCCGCCTTGGCCACGCCGAAAGCCCCTGGTTACCCTTCCCCCTGAACCGGAGGTCAATTTGGCCTATGTGGAGCCGGACCCAGAAGGCTGGGCGGAAATTCGGATCCGGATAGAAGGAACCTGGAAATCGTTCCGCTTTCAGGTCCCTTTGTATCCGCTGGAGATCTATCGGCTCCGGGAGTTGCCGGACGGCCGACTGTTTGGCACCGCCGGCGCCTATGAGGGGAATTTTGTGGTGGAACCGGCTACCGGAAAAGCCTGCCATCTGGGTAAAATTCCGCTCAGCCATTATGCAACAGCAGTTCATGATGGTTTGATTTATATGAGTGGGTATCCTACCTCGCCGCTTTATGTCTATGATCCGCAAAAGCCCTGGACCACCGGAACCGTGCTGCACGATCGGCGGATCGACGAAAAGGCTCCATCGGCCAATCCCCGATTTGTGATGTATTTGGGAGACAAAAAGCTGGCCGGCACGCACAAGATGTATGCGGCGGCGGTGGGAGTTGATGGAAAGATTTATTTTGGCGGCCGATGGATACGAGACGGCGCAGCAGGCGGACTGGCCTGGTACGATCCGAAAACCGGCCAAGCGGGTGGCACATGGCAAGCGTTTAGCAACTACCAGATCACGCATCTAGCGGCAGTGGAAAGCGGCCGACGCTTGGTCATCTCTACCATCGCCGTCAGCGATCCCTTGCTCGGAAAGCCCAAACCATCCGAAGCGGTGCTATTTTTCTGGGACGTAGAAAAGCAGCAGATCGTTGGGCAATTGACGCCGGTGGCTCAGGCCCCTGGGACCGGGCCCATCGTAGCGGCGAGCAATCACCGGATTGTGGGTTGGACGGTCGAACCTGGGCAGGCGTCGGCCAGTCGGCTTTACTGCGTTGAAACAACCGGCCCCCGAGTGGTTTGGACCAAGCAACTGCCTTGGCCGCTGCCGGTCGGCCTGGGTTCTAACCAACAAGAGGCGTGGGACTTTCGATTGGGACCGGATGGACAAGTGTGGACATTCCTGGCGGGCTGCTTGGTGCGGATCGACCCGGCAGATGGCCAGGTTCGCTCGGTCGGGAAACTCAGCCCCGGCGGCCCCCTGGCTTTTGCCGGTAAAGACCTCTATCTAGGCGGCACGGCCAGCCTCCGCCGCATCCGAAACCTCCTGAGCCAATAGAAAGCCAGGCCAGGCTTCGACCGAATGGACAGGCACGTTTCGTCTGATCCCCGCGAAAACAGGGGTCCAGGAACTTCCTCTCGCTTCCGCAAAAGGGAAAGGGTACGGTATTCCTTACAGACTCCAGCCGTCGCGGTAAGGCCGATGGAGATATTGGTTGGCCGCCTCGTCGCCAATGAATTTTAGTTCTGGGCCGTTCCAGTACAGTTTTCGGTCGACCCGTAGAGCCACATTGGCCAACAGGGCCGCTTCGGTCAACAGCCCGGCATGATCCACGAAGTTGCTGCCGGGGGGTGGCCCGCCCCGGATGGCATCGATCCACTCCTTGTGATGGCCGGGCGAGCGAGGCAGCCGACGAGGCGGCCGACCATAGGCCTTCATCTTCTCTTCCGGGATAAGCCGATGGTTCATCAGCGTTCCCTTTTCGCCGATATAGATCACATCGCCCATGGGTCTGCCGGGTTCGAGGTCTTTTGGCCGAGGCGGTTTGAGGCCGCCGTCGTACCACCAAAGCACTACCGGCGGCATATCGCCTCGGGCGGGGAATTCGTAGCGAGCGATCACGCCCAACGGATACTGCTCGGGATTTTCCCGGTCCCATTTGGTGGCCGAGGCTTCCACACTACTGGGATAGGTGAGCTTCAGGGCCTTAAAGACGGTGGAAACTTTATGGCACCAGAGGTCGCCGATCAGGCCGGTGCCGAAATCCCACCAATTCCGCCAGGTCCAAGGGTGATAGCAGGAGTGGTAGGGTCGATAGGGGGCTGGTCCGAGCCAAAGGTCCCAATCCAAGCCTTCCGGCACCGGTGGGGTTTCCTTTGGACGGCCTTCCCAGGCGGGATAGGTCCAGAAGCGAGGACCGCTCCAGGTGTGAACTTCATGGACCGGGCCGATCGCCCCGTCTAGGATGTATTCCTGAACCAGGCGGGCCTCTTCGCTTGCCTGACCTTGGTTGCCCAATTGGGTGGCCACTTTCATCTTTCGAGCCATCTCAGTTACCTGGCGGGCCTCATAAACGGACCAGGTAAGTGGTTTTTCACAATATACATGTTTTCCCTTTTTCAGGGCGGCCATGGTAATGACGGCATGGGTGTGGTCGGGGGTGGCAATCATGACGGCATCGACATCTTCTTTTTCCAACAGTTCACGGTAGTCGGCGTAGGCGGCACAGCCTTTCCATCGGCCGGATTGCTTTTGGGCCGCATAGTGCTCTTCGACCATGCGGCGCGCCGGCTCCCGGCCAGCGGTGTGGGTCTCTTTCCCTTGGGCCCAATTCCACGAGAGATAGCCTTCCCGTTCTCGTTCGGGGTCGCAGACGGCGGTAATTTGGATTTCGGGAAAGGCGGCGAAGATGGCCAGGTTCTGGACGCCTTGGCCGCCGACGCCGATGCCGGCCAGGGTGATCTTTTCGCTGGGGGCGACTTGGCCCTCGCCGCCTAAGACGTAGCGGGGGACAATAGTCCATGCAGCCGCTGAAACCAACCCGCCGACAAAGGCTCGCCGAGACAGCTGGACTTGTGTTCCACACGGGCTTTGTTTTTTAGGCGAGGATCGTCGGTAACTCATCGAAAACCTCCTAAAGGGGAATATGGTGACCGAATGGCCAAGCCTCTCCTGCCTGCGAAAGCGGCTGTGCAGGTATCCCCCCTCATCTGTAACACCGTCTGTTAGACGGTGGCTTCCTCCCGTTCAACCGGGAGCAAACTCATTCTGACAGACTAAGTTACCCCTTCGGCCGGCTTGGCCTTTGGCCAAGCCGGCCTCTCCCGCAGCGGGGAGAGGCAAATAAATCCCCTTTCCCCTGGTGGGAGAGGGGAACTTGATTCCCGCTTCCGAGAGAAACACACCCTATGAGCTGTCTGGGAGAATATGCGGCTGTTTTCTCCGTGGCAGATGGTACGGTTACATGTAGTCAGTAGGTTCTTTGCCGCAAATGTATTTTCGCCAGCCGTCTAGATGCTCCTTGGGCAGACTATTTTCTCGGGTGAATTCGGTTTCAATTTTAGCGTCGGTGTTGGGCACTTCGACGCGAACTTTCAGTCGGCCATTGGTTCGGTAGTGGAAATAGACATGGACGGGGGTTTTGGCGGGCAGACCTGGGGGAAGGTTTCGGACGGAGCATCGGCCGATTAGGGTGCAGTCGTCGGCCGAGGGGCTTTCCCCTTCGACGACTTCGACCAAGATGGATCGCTGGTTTTCTTTTTGGGTGCGGAAGATTCGGCGGGCAGTCATAGGCAGGGGTGTGTTTCGAGGGATGACAATTCCGTTTCGCCGACGTTTGGTCAGCGGATCGATCCCCACCACGCCGAGACTATGGGAGTTGACGTTTTTGATCTTAAAGATGCGAGGTTTTCCTTGACTTTTGGCCAAAAGCAAGCCGGCATGCAGAGCTGCTCCGTGGGCGACGGCCTCGTCGGCTTCGACCGAAGCGTCGGGTTCCATGCCGGAAAGTTTCCGGAGCATTTGGCGAACCATGGGCATTCGGGTGGCCCCTCCGACCAGCAACACTCGATCGACTTTTTCCCAGGTAAGTCCGGCTGCTCGCAGAGTCTGTTCTGTGGTGAATCGGGTTCGGTCCAGGAGGTCTTGGGTGGCTTCTTCAAATTGCTGGCGAGTAATTTCGATGCGAGCGGTTCGGCCCATAAAATCCACGGGCACAAAGGTCTTGGGCCGGACCGAAAGGGTGCGTTTGGCTTCTTCGCATTCCCGCCAGAGTTTGCCCGCTGCCCGGGGGTCTTCCCGGGGGTCCAAGAAATGTTGTCGGGCAAAGGCCTCGGCCACCAAATCCACCAGGCGTTGATCCCAGTCAAAACCGCCTAGTTGCACATCGCCGTCGGTGGCCAAGGCGCGAAACTCCCGGCCGTGGATCTCCATGACCGTTACATCGAAGGTCCCGCCACCGAGATCATAGACCAAGACAATTTCCGGCTTATGAGTCATTCCATCGGGAGTAAGGAAGCCCTTTTCATAGCCGAAGGCTACTGCCGCCGCGGTCGGTTCGTTGATAATATCCATCACTTCGAAACCGGCCATGTAGCCGGCGTCTTGGGTGGCTTTTCGCCGCACCTCGTCGAAATAGGCAGGCACCGTAATAACCACTTTTTCATACTCGCCGATCCGGGCCGTCGTATCCACCCGAAGTTTATTCAAAATGAATGCCTCGATCACTTCCGGCGGATACTGTTTGCCGCCGATGGCCTTGTGGAAGACCCGATGGCCGATGTCCCGTTTGGAGCACTCGGCTACCCACTCGGCTTCGGTGGCCAAGGCCTTCAGGGCCTCTTTGCCGACGATGACCTGATCGTTGTCGAAAAGCACCAAGCTCGGCGTGAGCCGATCGCCCTCCGCATTGACCAAGGTTTCCGGCTGGCCAGCCTCATTCAGCATAGCCACTACTGAAAAGGTGGTGCCCAGATCAATTCCAATAGCAGGGGGTTGTTTGGCCATAGGGGTCCAATATCAAGATCCAAATAAGGGGGTACCGTTTTCTGTTTACCACGGAAGAGGAAATTGTTCTGGATGCCATTGATGCAAGACCCAATAGCCCAAGGCTAATCCCAACAAGGCAAACAGGACATGGCCCACCAGGCTGACTATGCGAAGCGAGGTGGTTGAACCGGCCATTTGGTCAGACAGTTCCACCGCCGTTTGGGCAGCCACAGCGTCAGCAGAGGGAGGGGCTGCAGGCGAACCGGCCATGCCAAGGCCACTGCCACCCGAGGGCGGCCCAGGAGGCCCAGATGCTGGGACGAAGGATGCCGCCATCGCCCCCCCTAAACCGCTCCCCCCAAATCCTCCTGCTGCTGCCAAGCTGGTAGATGCAGCCATACCAGCCGAACTGCCTAACCCAGATGGCCCCACCGCACTGACCATCCAGTCTGGAGGGGTAGCTCTAGGGGAAGGAGCGATTGCTGTCGGGGAGGGCAAGCTAGGTCCGGCCAAGCTGGTGCCAGGACCACCCATAGCAGGCATGGCCATTGGGCTTATGGAGGTTGAACCGGAAGGACCGGCAGGGGGCAAACTGCTGGAGGAAGCCGCAGTCTGGAGCGGCCCAAGGGGTGGGGCCAAGGCAGGACCGATCGGCATGGCCCAGTTGGCCGGTTCCGGTGGAAGCGGAGTGGCTACCCAAGCACCTCCAGCTCCCCCCAGACCCGCCTGAGCCGGGCCCCCCTGCAACATCTCCTGCAACAGTCGCTCAAAATCTCCAAATCCCGGACTGCCGGCCATTACCTGCCGCCACCGGGCAATGCCTTCCGAGGTATATCCCCGGTCCCGTTCCAATTCTAATTGGACTTCGCGTTGGGTGCCTGGGACAACAGCTCGGACAGAGAGTCGGCCATTGGTACCATATTCAAATGTTACCTCCACTGGCCAACCCTTCGGCAGCCCTGCTGGTAGGTCCCGGAGAACGGTGCGGGCAATCGGAGTACATTCCGACGGAAGGGTGCTTTCCCCCTCCAGGATTTGGATGACAATGGAACGCTGATTATCTGTTTTGGTGGCAAAACGTTCTGTAAACCGAGCCGGCAGCGGCGTATTCCGAGGAATCAGAATCACATTGGTTTTGCGCATCGTATCCGGGTCGATGCCTTCGACGCCCAGACTGTGGGCATTGACGTTGACGACCTCGAAACTTGGACGGCTGTAGAGGCCGCCTTGTTTCGCTAAAATGTAGGCTGCATATTGGGCCGCTCCACGAGCCACCGCCTCATCGGGATTTACCGTATGATCTGGGTCCATGCCGGAAATTTGTTTGAGCATTCGGCTGACCATCGGCATGCGGGTGGAACCGCCGACCAAGAGGATTCGGCTTATTTGGGACCAATCCATTTTGGCGGCCGCCAACAGTTGCCGACACGTATAGGCCGTCCGTTCCAAAAGGTCGGCGGTCAGCTCTTCAAACTTTTCTCGGGTCAGTTCGATATCGGCGATTCGGCCTTCATGGACCACCCGGACTTTGGTTTTCATCCGGGCGCTAAGGGTATGTTTAGCTTCCACGCAGGCTTCCACCAGCCGTTGCAGACTCACTGGCGTTTGCCGAGGGTCCAATCCATGGATGGCTTTGAATTGCTCGGCCACATAATCGACCAGGCGCATATCCCAATCGCGGCCGCCCAACTGCACATCGCCGTCGGTAGCGATGGTTCGGATGCTGCCAGGGGCCAGGTGCAGAAGAGTTACGTCGAAGGTGCCGCCGCCCAGATCATAGACCATCACCGTCATTTCTTCTTTTGGGCTGCCCGAGGGGGTTAAAAATCCCACAGCTTCGCCAAACGAAAGAGCGGCGGCAGTCGGCTCATTAACAATGTCCAACACACGAAGCCCGGCCATTTCCCCCGCATCGGCCGTGGCTTTTCGCCGCAATTCGTCGAAATAGGCGGGTACGGTAATGACCACCGCGGTATCCGGGCCCAACGTGTGGAGGATATCCGCTTTGAGTTTCCGCAGGATGCAAGCCTGGATGACTTCGGGCGGCAGATATTGGCCTCGGATCGGTTTGCTGTAGTAGGGTTGGCCGATGTCGCGTTTGACGCACTCAGCCACCCGATCGGGGTAGAGGATAGCGGCAGCTCGGGCCTCTTTGCCTACAATCACCTCATAATCATCAAAAAATACCACACTTGGAGTAAGTATATCCCCCTCACTGTTGGGGACCATCGCCGTTCGTCCTGCATGATCTACCCAAGCCACCGAGGAATTCGTCGTACCTAAATCAATGCCAATCGGTTTGAGCTTTCCCATTGCTCCATCTCAGCAGATCAAAACTAACCCTCCCCTTTCGGAGGGCCCTCTTTTGGGATATGAAGACCGTTCTGCTACCCGAAGCAGGTGCCCGTCGCCCTGTGGCAGTGGATCTCCAGGCCATACCAGGCGATGGAAAACCGTTTTGCTGGCCGAAGGAGTTGTCCGGGAAGGGCAGAACCTACCCTCTGGGGGGATTGCTCCCCCTAAAGCAACCTCCCCAATCCCCTCCTCCCAGCCCCACCGACAATCCTATGGGCAAGGTCCTTTTATCCACTGATTCCCCCTTGGAGGGGGTAAACAGGCCTTCTTTCATTGCCCTCCCCTTCCAATGGTCCACAGGAGACATTACTTTTAATCTACCCGGCTGTTGGGCAATGCTCAAGTAAACATTTCCAAAAAATAAGCTCCAAAGATTGAACTATTGCCGCCGAGTAAAGTAGGAGCCTTTTTTAGGCAGAATGCCTCGGAGGGTCACTGCCGGCGAAGCGGCTGTGCAGAGAGGAGAAATTCTTCGAAAAAACTGGATTGTTGCTTTCGGCCCTGGCCGGGCCATCAGTTGCCGCAGGTCCTCCAGGGAGAAATCCATCGAAAAAACTGGATGGCTGCTTTCGCAGCGGGAACAGGTCTGGATCATTTGGCTGAAATGGTAGCAAAAAGTAAGGGTGTGTGGATCATGGCGGAACAGGTGACGTTGGTTGGGATTGTGGTGGGCAGTGCCAATGATTGGCCGAAGGTCCAGGGGGTAGCGGAGGTGCTGGAGCAATTTGGCGTTGGGTATGAGGTGTCGGTTTTGAGCGCTCATCGGACGCCGGTGGAGGTGGCGGAGTATGGGAGGCAGGCGGCGCAGCGGGGGTTAAAGGTGCTGATTGCGGCGGCAGGCGGAGCGGCCCATTTAGCCGGGGTCCTAGCTGCCCATACCATTCTGCCGGTCATTGGCATTCCCGTGCCCACGGAAATGGCCGGCGGCTTGGATTCGCTTTTGTCGATGGTCCAGATGCCCGGCGATGTGCCTGTGGCCGTTGTAGGAACCAATGCGGGGGGTCCTCGCAATGCCGGCCTATTGGCCGTGCAGATCCTGGCTCTCAGCCAACCGGCGCTGCAAGAGAAACTCCTCCAGTTTAAGCAGAAGCTGGTCGAAAAGGTTCATGCCGCCCATGCCAGTTTGCAAGCCCAACGGAGCCGACAAACCTAAAAAGCACCCCCCTCAGGTGGATTGATGGAAATAAGTTTATCTCCTGGTTACACTGCTGCCGCTCACCCGGCGCACCAAGTGGCGCATTTCCAACACACTGAGGGTGGCTAGCACCCTGGGCACCGGCAGACCGGTAGCCCGAACGATCTGGTCAATGTCGGTCGGATCCGTGCCGATGGCATCCAGGACAGCTTGTTCGGTGGGATTGAGCAATAGTTCTGCCGGATGGTGAATGGGTCGGCCGGTCTGCCGCAGCGTAGGCTGCACCAACGGACCAAGTTCTTCCAGGATATCTTCGGCCGATTCGACCAGTTTGGCACCTTCCCGGATCAGGCGATGGCAGCCGTGGCTGGTGGGTTCATCAATGCGGCCCGGAACGGCAAAGACTTCGCGATTTTGCTCCACGGCATGGCGGGCGGTAATCAACGCTCCGGAGCGGTGCGGCGCTTCGACCACCAGAACTCCCAGCGCTAAGCCGCTAATGAGCCGATTCCGCTGCGGAAACATGCCCGCCAAGGGCTTTGCGCCCGGCGGAGTTTCGCTCAGGAGGGCTCCTTGGGTGAGAATCTGTTCGGCAAGGTCTTTATGTTCAGGTGGATAAATATCTAGTACACCATGGGCTAGCACCGCCAAGGTTCGTCCCCCACCCGCTAAAGCCCCCCGATGCGCCGCCGCATCAATGCCCCGCGCCAAGCCGCTAATAATCGTAAGCCCTGCTCGGGCCAAACTACTGGCAAGCCGCTCCGCCTGCCGAAGCCCATACAAACTCGGATGCCGGGTGCCCACCATAGCAATGGCCAGTCGATCCCTCGGGAAAAGCTGACCCCGAACAAACAGCACCGCCGGCGGATCGGCAATTTGCTTGAGCAGCTCCGGATAGTCCGGATCGGCCAGCCGAAGCACTCGCACCCCGTGCTGCTGGCAAAGGGCCCATACCTGCTCCGCCTGACGCCGATCTTGGGCCGACCGAATCGCCGAGGCCAATTTGGGTCCTATATCCGGCACTTTTTCCAGTTCCCCCGCCGACGCCTCCAATACCCCCCGTACCGACCCAAAATATTCGAGCAGTTTTTGCCGAGTCCGAGGCCCCACCCCAGGTACTAAGGCTAAGGCCAATTCGTCCAACAGTTCCGCCGGCGGGACCGCTTGGCAAGGGTGTTCCAAAGGAGCCGAATCCCCCTGGCCCACTTTATGATGTTCATATGTACATTTACTTTCTCTGCTTTCCTCTGGCTTCATCGCCGGAGGCTCCGGCTTGCCACATCTGCCAAACCTATTCTACCCTTCCGGAAGGCCAGAACCAATCTCCTCCAACCTCCCTATGCCGGAGGCAACTACCCCCGATCCTCAGAAAGCATTTGAGTAGCACGGATAAAGACCAAATTACAAAAGAGGCCTTCCTCCAGCAAGAGCCTCCCACAGACTAAAAGCGGGTTGGAAAAGGCCTTGGCAGTCGGAATCATTTTGATTCTCAACGGGGAGCCGGTCTTTGCTCCCTTCGGCAGAAATAGAGCCATCGGCCACTCAGCCGGTAAACCGTTCCACGATAAGCGTAACGTTTTGCCCCCCAAAACCGAAACTATTCGACATGGCCCGATGGCATCGGGCGGGCCGGGCTTTATTCGGCACATAATCCAGGTCGCAATCGGGGTCCGGCTCTTCGTAGTTGATCGTCGGCGGCAAGATCTGGTCCCGGATAGCCAGCAGACATATGATCAGTTCTGTCGCGCCAGCCGCGGCGATTAAATGACCCATCATGCTCTTGGTGCTGGAGACGGGGATTTTATAAGCTTGGTGCCCGAAGACCTCTTTGATGGCCAGGGTTTCCACTCGGTCGTTGATGGCGGTGCTAGTGCCGTGGGCGTTGATGTAGTCGATTTGATCGGGGGCCAAGCGGGCGTCTTGGAGGGCCAGGCGCATGCAACTAATGGCGCCTCGTCCTTCTGGATGAACATCTGTTATTCTGAAGGCGTCGGCCGTCGACCCATACCCGATCAGCTCTCCGTAGATCTTGGCCCCCCGGCGTTTGGCCCGCTGCAGCTCCTCCAGGATCACCATGCTTGCCCCCTCGCCCAGCACAAAACCGTCCCGACGCCGATCGAACGGTCGGGAGGCCTTGGTCGGCTCCTCATTGTAGGTGCTTAAGGCCGTCAGCAGATTAAAACCAGTCAACCCAAACGGATGGATCATCGAATGGGCGCCGCCGGCCAACATCAGATCGGCTTCATTGCGCCGGATGATTTCGGCGGCTTCGCCGATGGCTTGACTGCTGGCGGCGCAAGCGGTCAGGCAATTCAGGTTCGGGCCTTCGGCGCCAAACAGGCTGGCTAAATGGGCGGCCGGCATATTCGGCTCCTGCTCCAGCTCCGACATCGGATGCAACACCTCCAGCCCTTTACGCATGAATCGGGCCAGATCAAATTGTCCCCCTTCCAAAGCAGCCACCATCATCTGGCTAAAGCGGTGAAAATCCTGCTGGCCTTCGCCGCTGCCCAAATAGACGCCAAATCGGCTAGGGTCCAGCCGGGTCTCCAGGATGCCGGAATCGGCCACTGCCTTTTTGGCGGCGCCGACCGCAAAATGAGTGTGTCGGCCTTGATGACGCCAATCCTCCGGATCTTCGCCTACCTCCGCAATCGACCAATTCCGCACTTCGGCGGCGATTTTGGTGGGGAAATGGCTGGCGTCGAAAAGACTAATATAATCCACGCCTGATCGGCCTTCCAAAAGTGCTTTCCAAACACCTTCTATATCGGCCCCTAAGGGGGTTACCCAACCTATGCCAGTAATCACTACACGTCGGTCCATAACCATGCCTTCGGTTGGCTAGCGAAAAACCCATGAGGAAGTTTTAGGAAGTTAGTGGATTCCACAGGCTTGATGCGGGTGAAGGCAAATCGGTTTGTCTCTGACAGACGGCGCTAGGTAGCTTAGTCGGTCTAGACGGCCCGAATTGTCACTTAGTCTGTGCCGACGGAGCCGGCGCCGTCTTGACAGACGGCGTTGACCGCCTAAAAGGTTGGCGCTGGGAAGGTACTAGACCGACCGCGGTTTAGAACCCATCCCAAAACGAATCGGCATCAGCCAGCACCGCCTGGAAAATGGGCGGGTTGGAAACGGCGGGATTGGCTTTTTGGGATGGACTCTTAATCGGGGTCGGCGGCTTCGGCCTGGCGCATCCAGTCGGGTTCATGGAGGGGGCCGCCGTCTGGGAGCCGACCTACTTGGAACGTTCCCAACGCACGGAGCCAAAACAGCAATGTCTTTGGCTTGAACAAAGTTTTATCAGCAAATTCCCCATCCAAATGGGCAAACATCAGTTGCAGTTCCGCCAAAAGCTCCTCCTGCCGGTGTACCGTAACCTGCACGGAAGCGCCGTCTTTTTGCAACGCCTCGATCGTAGCCGTATAGATGAGCGTGTCACCAGGCACTGCTTCAGCGTAAAATCGGGCTGAACTTACCTTAGCCAAGACCACCTTCTCCCGGAAATCGGAACATTGGGCCACTAAAAGACCGCCCGTTTGCGCCGCCCCTTCGACAATCAGGCTGGCTGGCATCACCGGATAGCCGGGAAAATGGTCCTGCAGATGCTCCTCGGCCAAGGAGATGTTTTTAATCGCCTTGGCCCGGCGTCCACACTCAAATTCCAAAAACCGATCGATCCAAAACCACCGCATGAGGGAAAACCTTGTTGGAACACCTCGCCGCCCGAACCAGTCCGCCAACTACTAAAGCGTGTCTTTGCCGAGCAAGGAAAAATCCCGTTTGTTGGCGCCTGGCTGTGGGGACCTGCTTCCTCTGGACGGGGAGAGTAACGGGTTGTGCGTAACGCTTCGGCCCTTTAGGCGGGAGTTCGCCGCAGGTAACTTTTGGCCCCTTCGTCCCGAGGACAGGTTATGCCTTTCCGCAGAAAATCAACCCCAAAGGACCTGGGCCAGGCTATCTTCTATGCCACGCCCAGTTTCATTTCGACATACCGGCAGATATCGCCCACGGTCATCACATTCGGAAAATCCTGGACCACAGGGTTTTCGGCAAATTTGCTCAGATCGACAAACGGAATTCGCTGTTGAAGAGCAGCCAAACCTTCTGGGGTTAGCCGACCATCTTTGACATATTGGGCATTGGTAAGAATGTCTTGGGGGACCAACTCGTTTTGGGGGATTTTAATATCAAAGGCTTTTTCCAGCCGGAACACGATGTCCAGAAAGTCGATGGATTCGGCTCCCAGATCACCCACCAACGTGGCTTCCGGAGTAACTTCTTCCTGTTCCACTCCTAACGCATCCACTAGTGCTGCTTGAACCTTCTGATAGATTTCTTCTTTCGTCGGCATGTAGAACCTCCCAAAAATTCAGACCGCTTTGGAATGATTATGTACTTTTATAAACCAGTGTACAGGTCCCTTTGTATGCTTGTATTGTTTGGTGGAGCAATGGGGCTGGGGCTGCCGTGCAGAACCAAGCAGTTCCACGCACGCTCCTCACATGGCCATACCCCCATCAACGGCCAAAACCTGGCCGGTTATGTAGCCGGCCTGATCGCTGGCTAGAAAACAAACGGCTGCGGCTACATCATCCACCGTACCCATGCGCCCTAAGGGGATTAGGGACAGTGCTCGTTCTTTGGCTTTGTCGGGCAGGACCCGAGTCATTTCCGTATCGATAAACCCTGGGGCAACGGCATTGCAGCAGATATTCCGCCCCGCCATCTCCCGGGCTACCGTCTTGGTAAAACCTACCACCCCCGCTTTGGAGGCGGAGTAATTAGCTTGGCCCGGATTGCCCATCAGGCCGGACACACTGGCGATATTGACGATTCGACCGCTCCGCTGGCGCATCATAATCCGACAGGCATATTTGGTCATGAGGAAGGTGCCTTTGAGATTGACATTCAGCACGGCGTCCCAGTCCTCGGTGCTCATGGCCACCAACAGGCCGTCCCGCGTGATGCCCGCATTGTTGACCAGGATATCGACTCTGCCGGTTTTGGCCAGCACATCCTCGAATAATTTTTCCACGGCCTTTTCGTCCGTAACATTGACAACGAAGGAGTGGACGCCGCCTGGGGCCTGGGCCAGACTGGCCGCCGCCTCCTGTAAGGCCTGCTCCAGCAAATCCACCATCACCACCGTTGCGCCGCCCTCGGCCAACCGACGAGCAATCGCCAAGCCGATCCCACGGGCCGCCCCAGTTACAATCGCTGTCTTGCCCTGAAACTGCATCAGTCCACCTTCCTCTTGCAACGCCACTAAAAATAGGTAACATTTCAACCGAGTGACGTAACTGCCAGTCTTGTAGGAGAAAAATGCCTTCCACTGTCATGCCCGCCTAGGTGGCAGTCCAAAAAGCAAAAAATCCCTCCGCCTAACCGGACTCCTGCGTTCGCAGCAGGGACAGGGTGCTTCATTCGGCTGAAATGTTACAGAACCTGATTATTTTGCCAGCTCCTCTCTAATTTCAAGGCTGCTTGATAGGCTCCAAATCTCGTTTTGCCTTTCCGAAGCCCACCCGCTCATATGGAGTCGGAAGCGGGCGGTGCTGGATTGACTTCTGGCCGGACCGCCCCTTCCAGTCCTACCGGATATAAAAAGCGAAATTTCTTGCGTAGTTCTTTCCGGATCCAATCGTCGGCGTATTTTCGGTGCGGTTGGCTGTCGGCCAGATTGTACCGGGCCAGCACTAACCGACCTCCCACCGCAAATTCCCCATCGACCGTTCCCTGGGCCTTCAGCCGGGTTTCCTCCGCAGTGTGTGCGATGATTTCGGCTTCGATCTGCAACCGATGGCCTGGTTCGACGAACCGGCCATATTTGATGTTGTTGGCCTGGCGGAGCACTACCATACTGTGCTGGAAATCCTCCGTAGCCCGCACCAACCAGGCTCCTGCCTGTACCATCGCCTCCAGCATCAACACGCCGGGCATGACAGGAAACTGGGGAAAATGGTCGGCCAGATATTCTTCGGCCAGGGAGAGATTTTTTACGGCTACGATCCGCCGACCGGGTTCCAACTGGAGAATTCGATCCACTAAGAAAAAATGCATCGGCTTTCTCGGACTCAGGGAGGTAATGGAAAGGCTTCCGTCGGCCTGTCCATCCCCGGGCCCACCGAGCGTGGGCAGAATACCGGGTGCCTAAAGCCCACCCGTTGGAGGGCCAAAGCACGCGCATCCCCTTTCCCGGGGCAGACAGCAGACATAGGCGGGTCTTCTGGCCAGCTTCTGAAAGCCGTTTCCTTTGCCACCTGCCAGAAATTTCTAAAATATACTGACCTTATTGAGAATCTACAACTCCTGGTCTGCCTAGTTTTCCCGTGGCAATTTATTTTTATCTATATTACCCTATTTATTTTGTCTATATTACCCAGATTTACAAACCTGTTTCCATCCCTCGCCTTGGAAACACCCCACCCCCACTTGCCACCCCCCCAACGGGGTAATAAGGTTAGGCTTCTCCTCTTTTTGTCAGGAGAAACCTCCGATCAACAAAACAATCCCCGCTGCTTGAGCCGAACCTGGCCCTCCCTTAGCCTGGATCGGAGAACCATCCAACAGCCTAGCCGATCCCAGCAGCGGCCAAAATGTCCGGTACCCGTTCCTCCCGGCCAATGGCCATAATGTGCACCCCGTCGCAGAGCCGCTCCTGGTAAATCTGCCGAATCAGCCGACCTGCAATCTCAATACCCACCTGCAGGGCCTTGCCTTTTTCCGCCCTGGCCAGTTCCTGGATCAACGCCTCCGGCACCATCACCCCAGGCACATGCTCATTCATATATCGGGCCATCTTGGCGGAGGTCAAAAGCACCATGCCGGCTAGAATCTTGACCGGCCCTGTCTGCGCCTGAGCCAACCATTGCCGGGCCCGATCCATAAACTGCCGAAACCGATCCAAATCGTAAATAGCCTGGGTTTGGAAAAATCGGGCACCAGCCCGAATCTTTTTGGCGAACTTGATCAGTTGGGGCTCCAACGGATCAGCCTCCGGGGTAACTACCGCACCGGGCAGAAAATCGGTCGCCCCTTCCAGACTGTTGCCAGCCAAATCCCGTCCCTGATTCAAACACTGCACCGTCTGCAGCAGTTGGACGCTATCCAGGTCGAAGACCGGCTTGGCTTCCGGATGATCGCCCACAGTAACATAATCGCCCGTCAAACAAAGCACATTCCGCACGCCCAGCACCCAGGCCGACAGCAACTCCGATTGCAACGCCAGCCGATTCCGGTCCCGACAAGTCAGTTGCAGAATTGGCTCCCCACCGTGTTCGACGATCAGCCGACAGGCAGCCAAAGAACTTACCCGCATCACCGAACTCTGATTATCCGTAACATTCAGTCCATCCACCCGGTCCCGCAAAAGCTCGATGTGATGGACCAGACGACTCAAATCAGTGCCCTTGGGCGGGCCAATCTCCGCCGTAATCACAAAATCCTTCTCTTGCAATACATCCCGAAACGCACGAACCATAGTGGTCTTCCCCTTCTGAAGCCAGTTTGCCCGATGGAACTGTGCGCCGAGTAAATCGGTAAGAGCCGAGGCAGGAACTAAAATGACCTCTCTGATTGTCATTCCCGCGAAAGCGGCAGTCCCGGCAGCTTCGTGTCTGTGCCCCTGTCATGGGAGGATCTCCGCTTTTGCGGAGATGACCAGGGAGGCGGGTCATTTCGGCGGCGATTGGGCCTGGAAGGCAGGGTGCACCACCCGGGCCGGTTTGGTCATGGGCCGGTAGTCTTTCGGCGGCTGAATGGCCTCCAAAAGGTCCAGTCGGCCCAGCTTTTCCAGCCGCCGGTAAATGAGCGTCCAGGCACAGTCATTTTCCGGGTTGACCTCGCATTTGCCGTGGTTAGTCCCGCCGCACGGGCCATTCAGCAGGTTTTTCGGGCAGATCGTTACTGGGCAGATCCCGCCCGTCAGATGCAGCAGGCATTGCCCGCAGGCCAAGCAGCGTTGGCTCCACTGGCCAGGCCCTTCCGCCACCCCGATAAACCGAGTGTTCAACGCAGGCAGGACTGGTCTGCCCTCGAAGCGCTCGGCCAGCAATTGCACGCCAGCCCCGCAAGCAGTAGATAAAAGAACATCATACTCTCCCACATACGCCGCCAACAGCTCCAGGTATTCCCGGTCGCATTGCCGGGTCAGCGTTACCTGGTCAATCCGCCGACGCCGACCGGCTAGTTTGGAGCGCATCCGAAGCTCGCCGGACAAAAGTTCCACCTCTTTTTCCCCGCCGGCCATGCACACAGCCACACACGTGCCGCAACCAACCACCAGCACCCGTTCGGCCTCGCCCAGCATGGCCTCGATTTCTTCCAGCGGTTTGCGCTCCGCAACAATCATCGCAAAACCCCTTCGAAAACATAGGAAAATTCTGGCGAATTAAAAAACATACGTTTCTGCCCTGCGGGACAGGCCCGCCTTATCATTCCCCCGCAAGCGGCAGTCCAGGCTGCTTTGGGCTGCTCTCGTATTCATCGCCTCTTGCCACTGCGGGAAAGGCCGGCTGAGCCGGGTGAGGTGGAACCCGTACCCCCCTCTCCCACGGCGGACAGAGGGGAGAATTTCCCCCTCACCTGGCCTGCTACGCAGGCCGGCCTCTCCCACGGCGGGGAGAGGCGATTTTTTGCAAAGGGGAGAAGCGTTCAAGTCCCCTCTCCCCTGGCGGGAGAGGGGAATATAAGGATTCGCTCTCCTGTTGGTCTCAAAAAGCGGGTTCGTTTCTTACTTGTCTTGGGTTTGTGCCGTAATACGTCGGCCGAACTGTGCCGGCGGCAGCGGCGGATGGGGATCGGGGGGCAAGGAAAGTTTCCGCCCCTCGACGAGGCTGCGTTTGGAACGAAAGGGGTTGGGCCCTAATTGTTTTGCTCGTTCGGTCATCTGCTGGGCCCGCTGCGCAAAAAGCACTCCGGCGGAAGCTGGGATATGGAAAAACTCCAGGCGCTCCGGCTCTAGGCCCACCTCGGCCAAAAGCTGTTTCGCATATGCCACCGTGCGCATCCCCTGAAGGTTGCCTTCCAGAAAGTGGCAATCGCCCAGGGCGCAGCCGGCCACATACACGGCGTCGGCCCCTTCCTCAAAGGCCCGAAGGAGCCACTCGACCTCTACCTTGCCGGTGCAGAGGACCTGCACCACCCGGACATTGGGGGGATATTCCAGGCGCATGGCCCCGGCCAAATCCGCCGCCGTATAGGCGCAGTAAGTGCAGCAGAAGGCCACCACCTTCGGCTCAAACGGCGCCGGGGCAGATGGTTTCTCGGTCTGGCCAGTGGAAAGAGGAACCGAATTGTACTCCGAAGAATCTTGCATAAGGTGGTCTTCTTACTGAATTATAGACGATTGGGCAAAGTCCCCCTCCAACCTTGCTCGATCGCCGGGCCTAGTGGGAATCTCTCTCGTCTCATAAAATCCTATCCTCTTTTGCTGCAAAGGGGTTATGTGCAGCGTCGCATCGAAAAAGCGGGGCTTTCTCTAGAGGGGCTTGTCCCCCGAAACGGGAATATCTTTTGTTTACTCCCACTTTAGGAGGCCATCTGCAGCGTGCATTTGGAATCCCCATTGAGGGCGGTCGGCGCTTACAAAGTTTTTACATTTCTTTGATCTATGCCTTACGTGCCCTTTTTAGAATATCTCCAAACACGGGCTAGGGGAATGTCCTTCCCCAAGGATGAGTGATTCTACCACAGGGAAGGGCGTTTTTCGAGGGCCATCGTGCCCAAAGTAAATGGAAGGACTTGTTTGCAGGGGCAAAACCTTTATTTGGGAGGTCGTAGAGAATGAAGATTTCCACAGGTTGGAGGGAAAAGGAAAACGCTCTGAGCTGCCAAAATCCTGTTGCCGCCGGTTGGACTCCTGCCCGACAGGCCCAAACGGCAAAACCGACCACAGGGTTCTATCACCCAAGCAAGCCCTGGCAGAGCAAAACGCATTGGACGTTGGCCGTCTGTGCCTGGAAGGGGAGCTATTCCGACCTTGGGGGCAGGGATAACTCTTCGGCTCTTCTAAGGAAGCAGAACCAGTTTCGTTTGGCGGTTCGGGGATTTACCCTGGTCGAAATGTTGGTGGTGATTGTGATTATTTCGATCCTGTTGGGGCTGATGTTTCCTGCGCTGAATGCCGCTCGGGAAGCCAGCCGATCCACCACCTGTCAAAACAATCTCAAACAGTTCTATGTGGGCATGTTGACCCACGCCCAAACCCACGGCAAATTCTGCTCTGGTGCCATGGATTGGAACCGGGACGGCTGTGTAACTGAGGTTGGCTGGGTGGCCGATCTGGTTCAGTTGGGCATTCCGGTAGGTAAGATGCTCTGTCCGTCCAATCCCGCTCTGCTAACAGAGACCTATCAGGATCTTTTAGGGGGGAGTTCTCTTGATCCTTGTGTGGATCATTTGGGCAGTCCGCCCAAGGACCTGCCCGACGGCAGTCAGCAGATCAATCCGTGCCGTCGGATCATCGAACAGAACTTAGCTCCGGGCAGCGAAGCCCGCACTCAACTGGTGTTCACCGAAATCCACAAAAAGTTCTACAACACCAACTACACGGCCAGTTGGTTTTTAGTTCGGACTGGTGTTCGGCTGGACGCCAGCGGCAACTTGACCGGTGCCGGCAGCGGGTGTGAGGTTTCTTTGGCTTCTCGCGGCTCGACCTTGGGGCCGCTTTCGCCGGCCCTACTGGACTCCTCGCCGGTTCCGAATTCGCTTGTGCCGATTATGGGGTGCGGCGCCTCGGTGGGGCAACTTTCCCAGGCGATGGGCAGTGTCCCAGCGGGAACGTTTCTGACCAAAGCGTTCACTACAGGTCCGGTTCGCAATCCGGAGATGACGCCGCCCACATTTGCTCCGGGAACGCCACGCACGGGGCCGAACGGCTGGTGGGCGGGCTGGAACGCCACTCGCCAAGATTATCGCGGTTTTGCCCCCGTGCATCGGGGTTATTGCAACGTGCTTTTTGGCGACGGAAGCGTCCGACAGGTCAAGGACCTCAATCAGGACTTTTTGATCAATAACGGTTTTACCGCTAGCGGCAGCAACGGCTTTGCTGACAGTCAGATCGAATGGCCGCCGGAGGAGGTCTTTAGCGGCTGGTCGTTACGGGACATTGTGTCGCCGTAGGTGGATGGGTGAGGATGGGGCCAACGGATGAAGCGGGGCGTCTGTTGGCGGGGCGGCTGTTTGGGATGTCTAGGGTACGGGGAGTAACTACAGTGGACGGGGGAATAGCTATTGGGTCTTGGCGATGGTGGTTTGTGCTGATTTTCGTCTTGTGGTTAGTCTGTTGGAGCGGGTGCGGCGGCTGCGGAGGCTCTTCGGATGGGCGGGCCGCTCACTACAAAGGCCGATGGGGCGGCATGTCGGAAGCAGAGTGGCGGGCCTTGAATGAAAAACGCCAGAAAGAAGAGGAGGAAGAGGAACGCCGGGCCCGTGAGGAAGCCAAACGGCGTCAGGAGGAGGAGCGTCGCAAGCAGGAGGAGGCTGCTCGTCAGCAGGCGGCGGCGCACCGCAAACAGCGGACCAGCGGCCAGCCGACGACCGCCGCCGGCCATTCCGCCAACCCAACCAACGCCTCTGCATCCTCCGACGACGAAGACAACCCGCCGGCCAAGCCCAAGACCACTTTGCCTGAAGCCTTTGATCAGTGGAAGCCGGAGCATTTTCTGCTGGCCCGGCGCCAGGCCCCGCAACGATTGGTCGAGGCGATCGCCTATCTGGTGCAAAATCGCCGGAGCGATCCCGAACTCGTGGACCTGTTGTTGGATATGGTCTGGACCGAAAAGGCCGCTCCGGCGGGCCACGCCCAGTCCGTTTCCGGACGCACTCAGCATACCGAGGCCATCCTTCGGGCTGTCGCCGACGCCCTAGCCAGTCTGCAAACGCCCAAAGCAGTGGATGGACTTCGGCAGTTGCTTTCCGGCCAAACGCCCACCGAAGACCATCCGACGGCCATCCGGTGTGTGTTGGCCGCCTTGGCTGCTCAGCCGACCCCAGATCACGATCGGCTCCTGTTGCAGGCGATCTTAGGGCCGGAGAATCTCTTACATGGTCAGGCCCTTTTGCAAGCCCAATCGCTTCAGCAAGAGGCCCTGCGCGTGCTTAGCAATCAAGCCCGACCGGAGCTTCAGGAGCAACTGGCCCGGTATGTGGAGGAACCGGCTTTATCGCCGCAAACGCGACAAAAAATCGAGCAGACCTTTTTGCCCAACCGCTGGGAGCATTTCCGAGCCAACCTGGTGCTGGTGCAATCTCAGCGAACCAGCACGTCGGTGCGGTCGGCCATATTGCGGCAGTTGGCTGTCTGGAGCGCCCAGGCCGCCCAGATGCTGGCCGTACCGGAGGGAATCGATCCAGCGGCTGAGCAAGCAGCTCAGGCCCGGCAGGTAGCCGAGTCGGTGTGGCGTCCCGAGTTTGCCTCCGCTCTAGCAGGTCCGCTGGCCCCGATTCCTGGCCCCGGCGCCGATGGAAACCTCCAGCAGGCGGCCGCCCAATTGGCCATGACCATCCCGGCCTCGTGGGCCAGGCAACTGTTGGCCGATTGGCTGGCGCAGCGCTGGCCCCAACGCCCAGATACCCTTCGTAAAGCCGTCGATCAATCCGCCTTTGAGCCGGGTTTTTTGGTGTTGATAGGTCGGCTGGTGTATGAGCAGATTGACCCCATCGTGCCGGTGGACCCCTCGGCCGGCCAGAAGTCGCCTGCCGGCAAGGTTGGCCCGGGGCGTCCGAATCCGAATGACAAGCTCCGCCAGCAAACGCTGGGGCCTGTCGCCAAAGAGTGGCTCAGCCTGTGGGATCAGGCCAGCGTGCGATTGACCCAGGCCATCTTTCAGGACTTGAGCGGTCTCAGGCCGATTCAGACTTCCGCTTCCTCGCAAGAGACGCCGCCGGCCCAGACGCCGACGGCCCAGTTTCCCCTCGCCCTGCGATTGTCCCCTCAGGCCAAGTTGCTTACTGAATGGACCGGCAATGGAGCGGAACGGGCGAAAAAGCTCGGCTGGGATGTCCCCGTGGAGGATACATATATTTATATTATCCGATGGCAGCTTCAGGAGAGCCTTCAGGGGCTGGCCAGTCGGCTAGAGCGAAGCCTACCCCAAGCCCGACGCCGTCCCGGCCCCGCCGAACTGGTCCTGGAAATCGTCGGCAAAGCAAAGGAAACCGCTCGGCTTCAAATGGTGCAAATCCGTATCCGATCGCTCACGCCCGAAATCCCACGCAGCGCGCAAGAACAGCAGCCTTTGCTCCTGGAGGCCCTGTGCGTCCAGATCGCTGACCCGGCATCTACCGCCTCGCCTCCTGAAACGATTACCACCAGCCGCCAAGCCGCCAGCAACCTAAACAGAACAAAATAGATTCCCCCTCTGAGGGAGAACCCCTCCCAAGAAAGAGTCCAAAACACTTACCAAGATTTTACAAAATCTTTGCTAGCACTTAATACTTGCTCGGTACAATAAGGTCGAAACAAATAGAAGAAATCCCTGCTTCTAAGAAAAACCAAGCAAAACAAAGCGGACCTTTAGGTTTCCCATGACAAAACAAAATTCCCCGTTTGTTTCCCTGGTTCCAAGGAGGCCCAAACAGACTCAAGCAACCGCACAACTTAGTTGCTCTGGGACATCCCCACCTGCTTGCCGCGGGAGATCCCAAGGCAAGTCCTTCCTGCGTAGGCAGGAATCGCGGCGCCGGTGGCGGCGCCTTAGCGGGGGAGGGAAACCCGGCGGCGCCCATGCCCACCGACGCCGCAAAAAACGCCCTCCACCCCACAGCGCAGAAAAAAGCAAGCAGCCCATGGGGACGCCTGCCGCAAGCTGAGTGGTCGTTCGCCTTGCACCCAAACTCAGCTTGTCGGCCCTAGACAGCCCCCACTGAACTGCTTGCACCCATTAGGCCTGCCGTAGGAAG
This sequence comes from uncultured Thermoguttaceae bacterium, assembly GCA_938042245.1. Lineage (GTDB taxonomy): Bacteria > Planctomycetota > Planctomycetia > Pirellulales > Thermoguttaceae > JANXAQ01. Next base: position 21,020 of record CALIRO010000040.1, on the reverse strand, counting down.
CACTTTTTATTCAACCCTATTTCCTACGAGGCTGCAAGTCCTATGGTTTGTCGATTTTTTGATGTTGCGAAGTTCCTATGCTACAGGAGAAATGTTCCATGTCGCGTAAAAAGGGTTTTACCCTCATTGAGTTGTTGGTGGTGATTACGATTATTGCGATTTTGGTGGCCCTGCTGTTGCCGGCGCTGGTGCGGGCGCGGGAAGCGGCCCGAAACGCCAGTTGCAAAAACAACCTGCGGCAGTTCGGGGTTGGCTTTGCCATGTTCGCTGACCGCGACCCCGAAACGCGGCTTTGCACCGGCGCCTTCGACTTCCGCCGCGACGGCTGCCCGGACACCTGGGGCTGGGTGGCCGACCTGGTCAATACCGGCGCGGCTAAGCCGGGCGAAATGCTCTGCCCCTCCAACCCCCTAAAATCCAGCGAAAAAATCAACGACCTCTTGAAGCAGACCGGTCATACGACCCAACCCTCCGAAGGCGCCCCGGTGGAACGAATCCAGTGTGGCATCTGCGCTTCGGAGACCTGGCCGGGCACGAGCTTGGCCGGGAGTACCACAGGCGGTTTTGCCAGCACCGCCCCGCAATCCCCGGAGCGAGCTGCTTTGATTGCTCGGTATTTCTTTGCCCAAGGCTATAACACCAACTATGCCAGCAGTTGGTACTTTGTGCGTACTGGCCCGCGGTTGGAAAACCGAACCGGTCAAAACGTCCAAAACCCCTACAGCTTGCCCAACGGCGGCACTAAAAACGGCATCAAAGGGTTGAACACCACGTTGGGACCGCTGACTCGCCGGATTCTGGACACCTCGCCGATTGTTAGCTCGAACATCCCGCTTCTGGGCGACGCGGCCCCCGGCGATATCGACGAAGCCATCCTGCTCCGAACGATCGCCTATGGACCGTCGCTCTCGGCCACCGGCGGCTCCGGCGCCGACCCGTTTGCCCAGGGTTCCACCGAAACCAAAACCTATGTGGTCGCCGGCGACCAGTTGGTCGAGTCGTTTAACGACGGCCCGGCTTATGTCGATGGCGACGGCGGCGTGAAGTTGATCAGCAAAGACGGCGCTTCGCTCCAGGCCCAATTGGCCTGCGAAGCGGCTGGCAACTGCCCGCCCCCGACGGCTACCAGCGGCACCTACCTGCAGGATACCCGCGACTGGTTGGCCGTTCATGGATCGGGTAAGCAGCTTACCTGCAATATCCTGATGGCCGACGGCTCGGTAAAAGAGTTTGCCGACCTGGACGGCGACGGGTTCCTGAACCCCGGCTTCCCGGTTACCGAGACCAACGATCCGGCTATCTTGCGAGCCCGCGGCTACAAGACCGCTACGGTCGAACTGCCCGAAGCGATGATTACAAGCCGGGTGTTCATCACCAACGCCACCAAGAAAATGGGTCGGTTTGAAGACTAACCCTCCTGAGCGGCCTAGCGGACCAGCCGGAACCTTGGGTTGAGTTCTGGTCCGGCGTGTGTCCCACCCGATGGCCGACAGGTTAGACCAACGGCGAAAGCACAAGCTCTTGGGTGGGGCTTCTGCCCCACCCAAGGGCCCCGTTTGGCGACTGCCAGTGGAAACAGACGAAACAGGATCATGCCTCCCCTCTCCGAGGACATCCTGTCCGCCCCCGTCGAGGCGAGAAGGTCCCTCTCACCCCCTTCTCGCCTTGGATTATTTATCGATTCCCCCTTCCGCACCTCCCCTTTCCCCTCCGCAAAAAAAATCGCCTCTCCCCTCCGCGGGAGAGGGGCGCCGGGCGTAAGCCCGGCTGGGTGAGGGGGCCTTTCCCCTCTCCCCTCTGCGGGAGAGGGTTAGGGTGAGGGGGAACCTGGGTATGGAGATCCCCAACGAACACAAGCCAGCCAACTAAGGGCATCCTACGAACAGGAGCGAGTAATCCCCGTGTTTTTAGGAGTTTGTGTATTGACTATGAGCATCATCCAAGACGAGCCGAACCGGGAGGTCCATCAGGTGGCAGATCGCGCGTTGGTATGTCCTCGTTGTGGAAAAGAAAACGGGCCGGGCCAACGGTTTTGTTCGCAATGCGGCAGTCGGCTTTGGGAGCCGTGCTGCCAATGCGGCCATTTAGAACCGGCCTCGGAGCGTTACTGTGGCCACTGCGGCGCCAACCTGCAGGGCGCCCTGCGGCGTATGCAAGAACGGATCGAAGCCGACCTGGAACAAATCAAACAACTGGAACGCGACGGGCAAATCGACGAGGCGATCGCCGCCTTAGAACGAATACCCAAAATCGAACATAGTCAACTGTTGTCATTGGCGGCTTTGGCCGAACGCACCCTCGATCGGCTGCGTCGGGGGATCACCGTGCAGACGCTGGAGGCGAAGGAAAAGATCGAGCAGGCGTTGGCCTTGGCGCAGACAACGGAATATGAACAAATCGTAGCCCTATTAGAGCCGATCCCGCCGGGCCTCCGAAACGAGGAGGCGGAAACCCTCCTGCTGCAAACCCGCCAAAAGCTGGAGCGAATTCGGCATTTGGAAGCGTCGCTCAACGGCCAACTGGACAGCCAACCCGTTCGGCAATTGATTAGCCAATGCGATGAACTGCTTCGGCTTCGGCCGGGCCACCAACGGGCCTTAGAAGTGCTCCAGCGGATCAGCGTCCGCCTGCACCAGAAGGCCAACAAGTTGCTGGCCGCCCATCGGTACCAGGAGGTGGTGCGCCTAGTGGATCAATTGCCTGCGGATCGGCAAGAGGAGAAACTGAGGCGTTTACGACGGCAGGCAGCGGAGGCGGATTGGCTGTGGCAGGATTTGGCCAAAAGCCCTGTGGTCGATCCGGTAGTGGAGGAAGCGATTCAACGTCTGGAGCGGCTTTCGCCCGGGCATCCGCAACTGGCCAACTTGAAAGCCGCCCTGGAAAAACGCCAGGCCCGTGCGAGGGAAAATCCCCTGCTGGCCCACGCCACCTGGGCAAGCCGACCCAAACAGTGGCCCCTGGGCTGTCCGGTGGAGTGGACCTGGCAATTTCGCCGCATTCAAGCGGCCGAATCGCTGCGGTCTGAGGTGTACGGACAATTGACTGGTTTGCTTTGGACGGCCTGCGGCCTAGCCTTGCAAGGGCTCGGTTTGGCGGAAGTGGAAATGGATCTGACGCCCAAACCGGAATCGACCAATCTGGCCTCCCGAATCACCGGACTTTTGACAATGGACGTGTTTTCACGAAAGGAGCCCGCCAAAGCCGCCTGGGGCGTGGACATCGGCAATTGGGCCCTAAAAGCCGTCCGATTGCGCCGCACGGAACAGGATCAGGTGGAAATGGACCGCGTGGTGCTGATTCCGTATGGGACCTATCTTTCGCAAGCCGACGACCAAGATCAGATCGACGCCGTGGTGCAAGCCGTGGAGAGTTTTCTCAGCGGGGAGGAGGTGAAGGAGACGCCGATATGTCTATCGCCGCCGATGCAATATACATTTGTTCTAAATCTTGCGTTGCCCTACCTGCCTAAAGAAAAACAGACTAAAGTCCTCCAGTTTGAATTAGGCCGACGCATCTCCCTGCCGTTGCAGGAAATCGCCTGGGACTACTATTCGCCATTGCGGGCAAGAGAAACCGCCGCCAAACGCGAGGGCGCCGCCGAACCAAATCGTCCGGATGGCCAACCTAGCGTGCGCATCGGAATGAAAGAAAATCTGCTTCTGGTGGGGGTCAAGCGGGGCCCGATCGCCCGCATCTGCCATCTGTTTCGCGAAGCCAAACTGCCGCTTCAGGCAGTGCAATATTCCGCCGTCGGCCTGTATAACGCCCTGGCCTACGAGAAAAAATGGGAGGAAGGCCCTTGGGCCGACCCGCCTCCCCAAACGCCGCCTCCGCCGCCAGTGGCGCAAGCCCTGCTCGACGTCGGCGCCGCGCAGACCGTATTGGTGGTCCACTACCGCCAAAATCTATGGGTCCGACCCATGCGATTTGGCGTCAGCCAACTGTTCCGCTCCGTGGTGCAACAGTGCGGCGTCTCTTATACTCAGGCGGACGCCCTGCTTCAGCAACCCCAACAGGCCGAGTGGCTTCATGAACTCTATGGGGCCATCCAACCGGTCTTCGAAACCCTGGCCGAGGACGTGCGAAGCACCCTCCAACAGGCCGCCAACCACCTCCAATGCCCGCCCGTCCAAAAACTCCTCTGCTGCGGCGGCGGAATCCGAGTCCACGGCCTGCTGCGGGAGTTCTACTTCGGCCAGACTAGTACCGCCATGGCCGCCGACTCCAAAGTCGGTTAACCACCGGCAGACGATGAGTCGGTTAACCGCCGACAGACGCTGGTCCTTTGCCTCCTGATTCCTCCACCCCCCATCGGACACCGCCCACCGGAAGCCCCACAGCGAGAACCAGCACCCCAGCGTCCGCTTTTCGTTTCAGAGCTTCTGAAGCCGCCCGGCTTTACTTCCTGATGCCTCAAACCCCCGTCGAACCAGTCGAACAGGCAATCTCCCCATCGACCAAGTTTCCCGCCGGAGCGGGCGCGGCCCACAAGGCGGCCAGTTTGGCCAGCAATTGCTCGTCTTCGTAGTGACGGGTCTGAATCGCTTTGCGCGGGCAGACCGAGGCGCACAGGCCACAGCCCTGGCATTGGGCCGGTTCAATATAGGCCACCCCTTCTTCAGTGATTCTCGGTACATCAAACGGGCAAAGACGCACACAGGTAAGACAGGCCGCACACCGACGAGGATCCACTTCCGAGACGATACCGGATCGGTCCAGGGTGTGTTGGCTCAACAGGGCAGCGGCTCGACTGGCCGCCCCCTTGGCCTGCACCATCGCCTCGGAAAGCATCTTCGGTCCATGAGCCAACCCGGCCAAAAAAATCCCTTCGGTCGCCACATCCAGGGGTCGAAGTTTCATATGGGCCTCCAGGAAAAAGCCGTCGGCTGTAAGGGGAATCTTCAACAGTTGGGAGACCTCCTGGGCCGACGGGGCCGGCCGCAGTCCCGCCGACAACACCAGACCATCCGGCCGAAGCTCCACCGGCCGATTCAACGCCTCTTCATAGACCCGGACAAGTAGGCCATCTGAGCGGGCTTCTACTTCCGGCGGCCGATCCGGCAGGAATCGTAAAAACACCACCCCCGCCTCCCGCGCCTGCCGATACGCCCGTTCATAAAACCCATAGGTGCGTATGTCCCGATGCAACACATAAATCCGAAGCCCTGGATGGATCTCCAAAAGGGCCAGAGCGTTTTTGACTGCCTGATTGCAGCAGACCCGGGAGCAATACGGCGCCTCCGGCGTCCGGGAACCCACGCATTGGATCATCACCACCTGCCGCCAGCTGCGCACCCGCTGCGGCTGGTGGGCCAACAGAGCTTCCAAGTCCAATTGGGTAAGTATGTTGGGAGCTTGGGTAAGTACGTTGGGAGCCGGAGCAGGGGCGGTGGCTGTTTGGCTAAGCGCCGCAGGAGGTTGGCCAGACGAGGCGGCGCTTTGGCCGTAGCCGTATTCGGTCGGCTCATAAGCGGCGCCGCCGGTGGCCACGATCACCGCCCCGGCCAGCAGTTCTACCCGGCGGTCGGCCGAGGAATTCTGGAAGGCTGGAGAATGGCTTTGGTCAGGCTGCTGGATGAGGGATCCAGGCGGAGGCAAAGTCTGACGGATCACCACTCGGAACCGGCCCACATGGCCGCCAAACTCTTCCAACTGGGCGCCCAGATAAAGCTGGATGTTGGGGTGGTTTTGGACCTTTTGGAGCAGTTCGGCCAAAAGCTGGGGCACATCCAGGCCGTCTAAGGTGCGGCGGAGCCGACGGGCCAGGCCGCCCGGCTCGAGTTCCTTTTCCACAATCGCCACCGGAAACCCCTGATCGGCCAAACTCAATGCGGCGGTCAACCCGGCCACCCCCGCGCCCAGCACCAAGGCCCGCTTCTCAATCGGGATGCGCACATCCGCCAAGGGGCGCAATCGGGCCGCCCGAGCAACCGCCATTCGCACCAAGTCCTTCGCCTTTTCCGTGGCCTCCATCGGCCAACGTCCATGCACCCAAGAACACTGATCGCGGATATTGGCCATTTCAAATAGGTGTCGGTTCAGCCCGGCCTCGCGGAGCGTTTGCTGGAAGAGCGGCTCATGGGTACGGGGAGTACAACTGGCCACTACCACCCGATTGAGCTGGTGCTCTTCGATCGCCTGGATGATCCGCCGCTGGGTGTCGGTAGAACAGGTGTATAGATTTTCCTCCGCATACACGACATTCGGCAGTTCCCGGGCATATTCCACCACCGCCGTTGTATCCACCACCCGGGCAATGTTGGTGCCGCATCGGCAGACAAAAACGCCGATCCGAGGCGGCTGGCCGGAAACATCCCGCTCCGGGGGAAAGCCCTTAGCACTGACCAAGCTGCCGCGTGCTGGATACAAAAGTTCACCAACTGCTGCCGCCGCCGCACTGGCACTGATGACCGTTTCCGGAATATCCATCGGGGCAGCAAACGAACCGGCCACAAAAATCCCCTCCCGACTAGTTCGATACAGACCCCCCGGCGCCGTTTGGCAAAAACCAGCCTGGTCCAATTCGATTCCCAGCCGGTGGGCTAGTTCCATCGCCCCGGCCACCGGTCGAAGACCCACACTCAGAACTACCAAATCGAACTCTTCTTCAACCGGTCGGCCCGTATCATCGACATAGCTCAGCAGCAGGTTGGCCGTCTGCGGCTGCTCTTTGACCGTCGAAGGCAAACCGCGCACAATCCGCACCCCGTACTGCCGCTGCGCCGCCGTGTAATAGTTTTCAAAACCCTTGCCAAAGGCTCGAATGTCGTTGGCAAAGATGGTGGCCTGCAAACCGGGCACATGATCCACCGCCATCATCGCCTCTTTCAGAGCGTACATGCAGCAGACACTGCTGCAATAGTCATGGCCCAATTGCACGTCCCGGGAACCGACGCACTGAATCCAGGCAATCCGCCGGGGCTCGTGGGCATCCGACGGCCGACGCACTTCCCCCTGGAACGGCCCCGAGGCGCTCAAAATCCGCTCAAACTCCAGGCTAGTAACCACATTCGGGTAGATGCCGTAGCCGTATTCTGGACGGATGTTGCCCGGCATCGGCTCAAAGCCCGGCGCCAGCACCACAGCGCCCACTTCGACGGTCCGCTCTTCGGGGAGCATCTGGTGCAGGATGGCCTCAGCCTTGCACGCACGGACGCATTCCAGGCACTCGCTGCACAGGCCGCAGCTCAGACACCGGCGGGCCTCCTGCATGGCCTGCTCGGCCGAAAGCGTCTGCTCGATCTCTTCGTAGGCGTAGCGTTGGCCTACTGGCAGCCGCTCAGGCCGAACCCGCTCCTGCCGGGCAAACCACCGATCCGGCCTGGGCGCAGGTTCCGGCTTTCGTTTTCTCTGTTCCTCCAGGCGCGCCCGGTAGGCGGCCATATCTTCGCCCTGTAAGTATCGGTGGATACTTTCGGCGGCCTGATGCCCCTGGGCTACTGCTTCGACCACCGATGTAGGACCGGTTACCAGATCGCCGCCAGCAAAAATCCAGCCCACCGGCGTCTGCAAGGTAAGCGAATCCGCTGCCAACCGCCGACCATCGGCCGACCAAAGCGGACTCCTGTCCGGCAAGAAGGAAAGGTCCGCCTGCTGACCGATGGCGATCAAGACAAAATCGGCTTGGATTTCCTGACGATGGGGCCCAAACCGAGGCGAAAACCGCTTCTGGGCATCGAAAACCGAAAGGCACTCTTGCAACACCAGGCCGCTCACCCTGCCGTCGGCGCCTAGAATCCGATACACTCCCCAGCCGGGCCGAAGATCAATCCCCTCCTCCAACGCCTCCATCACCTCCCAGCTGTGGGCGGGCATTTCTTCCCGTTTCTCCAGGCAGACGATTTCCACCTCGTGGGCGCCTTGGCGCCGGGCGCACATGGCCACATCTATGGCCACATTGCCGCCGCCGATCACGACCACCCGGCCATGAAGCCGAGGCTGGCCGGTCTGTTTCACCTGCCGCAGAAAATCTAGCCCAAGCTGGACGCCTTCCAGGTCTCGGCCTTCCAGAGGGCTGCCTTCGGTGTTTGTTCGGAGCGGTACCGCTCGGCTGCATCCTAAGGCCAAGAAGACCGCCTGGAACCCTTCCTGCCGAAGGTCCTCCAGGGAAAAATCTCGGCCCAGCGCTTGGCCCAGGCGGACTTCAAACCCGGCGGCCAAAATCTCTTCGATGTCCCGGTCTAATACGTCGTCCGGGAGCCGGTAAGCTGGGATGGCCGACCGCATTGTGCCGCCTAACTTTTCGGCCGCCTCAAACAAGGTAACAGAATACCCCCGAAGGGCCAGGTCTCGGGCAGCGGTCAGGCCGGCCGGTCCGCCGCCGACGACAGCCACCCGGCCCAGCTGCCGCGCTGGAGGGCCTTTTTCCGGCGGGGCTGCCGGTTGACCATTTCGCCGCTGCTGAAATACCCAATCGGAAACAAAACGTTTCAGTGGATTGATGGCCAGCGGCTCGTCCAGCTCACTACGTCGGCAGGCTTGTTCGCACGGATGATGGCAAATCCGACCGCACACACTAGGAAACGGATTCTGCTGGCGAATCAGAGCGTAGGCTTCGGCAAAGCGGCCCTGACCCACCAGGGCCACATACCCTTGGCAATTCACCCCGGCTGGGCAGGCCTGTACACAGGCAGGCCGGGCCTGTTTGCTGATCGTCATCGGTCCGGGAATGGCCTGAGGATAGAGCTTGTGGATGGCCTTTCGAGTAGAAAGCCCTTGGTCAAACTCGTTGGGCAGTTCCACCGGGCAGACAGCCAGGCAATCGCCGCAAGCATTACATTTGTCCAGTATCACAAAACGGGGCTGGGTCCGAAGCCGCACTTGAAATCGGCCCGGTTGACCTTCGATGCTAAGCACATCCGTCTGGGTCAAAAGGTCGATATTTCGATGTTTGGCCACCTCCAGGAGCCTGGGCGACAGGGTGCACATGGAGCAATCGTTGGTGGGGAAGGTTTTATCCAGTTGGGCCATGTGGCCGCCAATGGCCGACTGCCGCTCCACCAACGTTACCCGAAACCCGGCCTGGGCTAAGTCCAAAGCCGCCTGCATCCCGCCAATGCCGGCGCCGACCACCAGAACAGCCCCAACAGGCGCACCGTTCGAGTCCGAATGCGCCGCCGTCAATTGCTGCGGGCCGGACTGCGAGGCCATCGGCGCAGAACGTCCGCCGCTCTGCTCGTTGGCGGACACAGACGCGCTGGAGAACCCCCGAGACGAAAAACTTTCGCGTTCTGCAGTCATTCTATCGGAAACCCTTTTTGCGCAAGCAAGGGACGAGGATCGATCATGTGGCGTTGCCACCATCGGGCCGGCTTTCCTACCCCAAGGGCCAGGGCCATCAGCTCGGTAATGTAAAAGACCGGCAAATGGCCATTGGTTGTGGCTCCCTCCGCCGGCCTGTTGGACAGGCCGGCCTGTCCCGGAGAGGGCAGAGGCGAGCTTGTCCCCTCCGGCCTGTTTGGTTCCGACTGAAGGGCGAGGGAAGCCTTTTGGGCCATCGGAACTGCCATCGCCTGGGAAATATCTAGATTGGCCTGGCACATGGGGCAGGCGGTTACGATGCAATCGGCGTCGGCCTCCTGGGCGGCCCGAACAAGCCGATTGCATAAATGCTCTACCAAATCGGGCCGGGCCACCTCCAAACTGCCCCCGCAACAGTCGGTCTTGTAGGACCACCGGCGCACCTGGATGCCAAGAGCCTCCATAAGCAGGTCCATACTGGTAGGCCATTCCGGCTGAGGGGCGTCGGTTATCTTCGGTTGCCGCTGAGTAAGACAGCCGTAATAGGGGACCGCTCTAAGCCCTTGCAAAGGCCGCTGCAATCGGCGCCGAAGCTGGCTTAACCGTTCCGGACGGGAGAAAAATTCGTTCACATGCCAAATCGCCACTTCATATCCGGGCCGCTGCTTCTGAGCCGTTTTCAGCCGATGGAAACAGGCCGCACACGGGGCCAAAAGGTCCGGACCTGTCTGGACAGCAAGCCGAAGGTTCCGCTCCGCCAGGTCCACGGCCAATTGGTCGTCCAGGCTGTGGGCCGACGAGGCACCGCAACAATTCCAATCTTGCAGTTCCGCCAACCGGATGTCCAAGGCGTGGCAGACGGCCCGAAGACTTTCGTCGAACTCGGCCGCTGTGCCGTGCAACGCACAACCCGGATAATAGCCGACCTGAATCATCGCTGCGTTCCTCCGGCTTGCCCATAATCATCGGCCAGGGAATCGCCAACCGACGAGGTGGAACGATTTTGGCCGGATATTTCGGATACTCCGGAACCTCCGGCATCAGATCGAGCCAAGGAGAGATTTTCCGATGGGGCGCTGCCCATGCGGCGGATTTGGTCTTTGGCATGGATCCGGCTAGGCCAGATACGGAGCCGACGCCGGCGGAACATCGCCCAACCGAGCCGGGCATCCTGCCAAAGCTGGATTGCAAACTGTTTTAGGTTTTGTCGGCCTTTTCGGAGACCGCTCCAGAGAGCGGCCCATTTATATCGGGCCAACATCCCCACTTCAAAGACCCGACCATGCCGACACACCGACCCCAAAAAGGCCTGGTGGAACAAAACCACCTCAGGCTCCGCAGGCTCGACCTGCCGACGCCGATTCTCCTGCCGTAACAGGTCCATGAGATGGGCGATGTCGATATCGTTTGGACAGCGGGTGGAACAGGTTTGGCAGGCCGCACAGACCCAGATAGTTTTCGAGCCAAGCACCTCCTGATCCAAGCCCAGTTGCACCGCCCGAACCACCTGATGGGGCATTAGATCCATCGCAAACGTAAGCGGGCAACCGTTGGTGCACTTTCGACATTGGTAGCAGCGGCGGAGCGCCTCCAGCCCCCTCTTCTCCACGGCCGTCTGCAATGGCATCGAAGCCACCCCCGTCGATAACGACGCCATTGTTGCAAGCTCCTTGGGATAAAAAAACAGAGACCATAACGCAATAAATTTTACGTTCTTATTTCCCAAAGACCAGTCTAGGCCCAGACCGGTACTAGCACTATGGGGTATAATAAAAAATCTTTCTTAATTAATTAGCAATACAGGGGAGGAAAGGCGGCTCATTTCAGATGCCTTCGAATCCGCTACCAGGGGCACCTCGGATTTAAGCGAGAGCAGACAACATGCCGAGGAGGAGAAAAGCACCATGGGGGACCCCGAACGATTGGATCGTCAGATTCGCTTTGCGGTGGAGATCGACAAGCTCAAATCAGTACAGAGGCGGACGTGGTTGGTGGATCGCACGCGTCGGGAGGATGCCGCGGGGCACAGTTGGCATGTGGCGGCCATGTGTATGCTTTTGGCCGAGTATGCTGCCGAACAGATCGACCTTTGCCGGGTCTTACAACTGGCCTTGGTCCATGATTTGGTGGAGATCGACGCTGGGGATACCTATGTTTATGATACGGAAGCGACGGCGGACAAAGCGGAGCGGGAACGGCGTGCGGCGGATCGACTTTTCAGCCTCCTGCCCACCCAGCAGGCAACCCAGTGGCGGAACCTTTGGGAGGAATTCGAAGGGCAGAAAACGCCCGAGGCCCGCTTTGTAGCCGCGGTGGACCGCTTCCAACCCATTCTAAATAACTACCACACGGGCGGAGCCGCTTGGCGAGAACATCAGATCCGCATCGATCAGGTGCTAGAGCGCAATCGCCCGTTCGCCCAAGCGGTGCCGCTCTTGTGGCAACGCATCCAACAGGTTTTAGAGGAAGCGGTTCGACAAGGTTGGTTACTCCCAGCCGCCCTAGCCTCCAACCCGGAATAGAAATTCGATAGTTTCATACTCTCCCACAGGGGGAAGGCGTTGTTTCCCTTCGACCGACATGGTACGCCTGGGGTTAAACATCGGTATATGAGGGCCCGGTTAAATATCGGCATACAGGCAAAACTCATACGGATGAGGCCGCACCCGCACCGCTTCGACTTCCCGTTCTGTTTTGTACCAGATCCAGGTATCGATGACGTCTTCCGTAAAGACATCGCCTCGCAGTAAGAACTCATGGTCCTGGCGAAGGGCCTGCAGCGCTTCTTCCAAAGAGCCGGGCGTTTTCGGTACGTTCTGGAGTTCCTCAGGCTCTAGATTGTAGATATCCTTATCAAGCGGCTGGCCGGGATCGATTTTATTTTGGATCCCGTCGATCATGGCCATCAGCACAGCGGCAAAGGCCAGATAGGGATTGCAGGAGGGATCCGGGCAACGAAACTCAAGACGTTTGGTTTTGGGATCGGGACTGTACATAGGAATGCGAATGGCGGCGGATCGGTTCCGCTGAGAATAGGCCAGGTTCACCGGCGCCTCATAGCCTGGCACAAGCCGTTTGTAACTGTTCGTGGTTGGTGCACAAAAAGCCAACAGGGCCGGCGCATGTTTTAGGATCCCCCCGATCGCATACAAGGCCATTTCGCTTAAACCCGCATATCGGGTACCGGCGAAGAGGTTTTCTCCGCCCTTCCACAACGACAGATGGCAGTGCATGCCGGAGCCGTTGTCGTCAAAAAGCGGCTTGGGCATAAAGGTAACCAGCTTATTATGGCGGCGGGCAACGTTTTTGACGATATATTTGTATATCATTACCTTGTCGGCCACCGCCACCAGATGATCGTAGCGCATGTCGATTTCCGCCTGGCCCCCGGTAGCGACCTCGTGATGCTGTGTTTCTACCTGAATACCACATTCAATCAGCGTCTGCATCATCTCGTTGCGGATATCCATCAAGTGATCTGAGGGCGGCACCGGAAAATAACCTTCTTTGAACCGCAGCTTCGAGCCGAGATTCGGGCATTCCTTTCGCCCACGATTCCACTGCCCCTCGATGCTGTCGATATAGTAAAACCCGTAATGGTTGGTCTGCTCGAAGCGAATGTCGTCGAAGATGAAAAACTCGCATTCCGGGCCGATATAGCAGGTATCGGCAATGCCGGTGCTTCGGAGATAATTGGCCGCTTTCCGGGCTACGTTCCGGGGATCCCGCGTGTAATCCTCTCGGGTCATCGGGTCTTGGATATTGCAGATCATCGCCAGGGTCCGCAGTTGGCAGAACGGGTCCAGCATGGCCGTGTCCGGCTCGGGAATGACCAGCATGTCGCTTTCGTTGATCCGTTGCCAGCCGCGGATGCTGGAGCCGTCAAACCCGATCCCTTCTCGAAAGACCTCTTCGGTCAGACTGCTCACAGGGATGGTAAAATGTTGCCACATCCCGGGAAAATCCATAAAACGCAAATCCACCGCTTTCACTTCTTTTTCTCGACACAAGGCTAAGACTTCTTTGGGAGTCATGAGGATAGATGCCTTTCCTAAAAGACGAAAAAGTAAAAAACGCTTAGTTTTTCAGCATGTTAGTTAGATTTAGCAAATGGAATACCATTTTTGGAAAGTATCTATTTTTCCTCTGTAATACACTATTTTAAAAGAAGTTAGGAAGGAAAAACATCCGGGGGATAAGTCCGGAAACAAATCAGAAAGCTCAATAAATAAGCATTTTATGCACAAAAAATGTGCAAACCGATGCCTTCCAGAACCCAGCACCTCCAAATCAACCCCCCCCACGGTAGGAGAGGGTCAGGCTGAGGAAGCCTCCTGAGAAAGCAGGCTTCCCGCCCGCACCTGCTCGCAGCGCCCAGCCTTCGACCGCATTGGCCTCTGCCTGACGGGAGAAGCTCAGCTTGTTATTCCCGCCCAAGCGGGAATCCAAACACCTTGGGCCGCTTCGGGGTATATCTGCCCCTGCTGCGGGGGCAAAGGGCACCCAATCGCTAGGTTGGCCAGCTGAGGAGCCCTCCCCGCCTGCGTCCTCGGCCGGAGCCCCCCACCCTCTTCCTCTGGCAGGGGGCTTTCTTGAAGAGTAGGAAAAGAAAAGATAGAAAGAGAAGGTCCAGCCAATGCGCCGAGGCAACCTTCCCCAATCTCGGACTCTTCCAAGGTAAAAGAAAGAAACAGAAATTAGGAGCCTCGGACATAACCACCGCTGCTAAGAGCGCAAAAGAAACATTTGAACATTTTAGAATTTTCGTTTTGGACTCCCTAAGGCACGCCTCAGTTGGTGGGAATCGGATTGAGCGTATCGGTTTTGGATTGTTTTCTTTCGCTGGAGTTGCTGGGATGAGCGAAGACAGACACGACATTGCTTTGGAAGTAACGGGTTTTTCCTTCTGGTTTGGAGACAAGAGGGTCTTGGAGGATATTTCTTTTCAGATCCGGCATGGGGAATATGTGTCGATTATTGGGCCGAACGGTGCCGGCAAAACCACCCTGTTAAAATGCCTCAATGGGATTTACCGGGGCGGCCAAGGCGTGATCCGCTGGTTCGGTCGCATGCTGGAAGAATATCCTCAAAAGGAATTGGCCCAACGAATCAGCTATGTTCCGCAGGCCGACGGCCGACTGCCGCCTTTTAGTGTCGAAGAGTTTGTCCTGTTGGGGCGGTATCCGTATTTGAGCCCTTTTACGACGATCCAACCGGAGGACCGGCAGGCGGCCCGTCAGGCCATAGAGGCCACCCAAGTGGCCGATCTGGCCAACCGACTGCTGGAAACCTTAAGCGGCGGCGAACGGCAGAAGGTGTTTCTGGCAGCGGCTCTGGCTCAAGGAGCGGAAGTGCTCCTGCTAGATGAACCGACTACGTTTTTAGATTATCGCCACCAGGCCGAGATCCGACGCCTTTTGCAGCGATTGAACCGAGCGGGCCGCACCATCCTCACAGTTACCCACGATGTCAATACCGCCGCCCTAGATAGTCAGCGGATTTTGGCCCTCCAGGAAGGACGGAAGGTTTTTGACGGGACGCCTGAGCAACTCATGCAGCCAGAGATCCTTCGGAAAATTTATGCCGCGGAGTTGATATTAGTTCGGCATCCAAGCACCGCTCAGCCGGTCGTCGTGCCCCAGGCCCCCATGAGCGCCGAAGCCGGACAACCAAGCTCAGCCAAGGGAGGGTAGAGCGGCGTGGAGGCAACCGTAGCCCTCTTCCCCCTCGCATCTAGTCTCCTCTGACAGAAGGGGAAATACTTGATGAGTTTGCCCGGACTGTAACAGCCCCAGAGTACCAGACAGGTTCCTCCAACAGGATGTTTTGCTCCGCAGGGGAGGCGAAGGCCTCCGCCAGCCTGCGTTGGGGGACCCCTCTATAGGAAATGGGGAACCCGTGTCTTAGTGGGCCAGCGTTGCAACCCAGCTTTTCCCGGAGAGGGGAGAGACTTTCTGTGTTCCGTAGAGCGAGCAAACAGGCTACCATGAAGCTGTTTCCTTACTGTCCTGCGATGCCGTTTGTGCGGGGAGGAGCCGAGGCGGTTTGTTACGAAACAACAAGAGACTCACTCCAAGGGAGTGAAAAGGGAACCTCCGAATAATTCAAGGAGATATTTTTACACCATTTCGGGACCTCCGTCAATTGTCCCCACATATAGTGGCACTACTAACATTAGACTCCATATATAGTGCCCAGCAATGGGAACCGATAGGCAAAGCAACAGAGCAAATATTCATAAAGTCCATGTAATGTTCAGGATTTTGCAGAGCTTCCAAATGGTAACTTTTCCGAAGGAGAGTGAGCTGTGAGCGAAGGAAAGAAATTAACGAAAGATCAGTGGGTGGTGTTAGCGGCGGCCTTTTTGGGTTGGATGTTCGACGGGGTGGAGATCGGGCTGTTCCCGGTGGTGGTGCGCCCGGCGCTGCAAGATTTGGGCTTGACCGATGACGCGGGCATTGGCTGGTGGAACAGTGTGGTGGTGGCTTGTTTCCTTTTGGGGGCTGCGGCAGGTGGGGTAGTCTTCGGATGGTTGGGCGATAAGCTGGGCCGGGTTCGCTCCATGGTGACAAGCATTCTGATTTATTCGCTTTTTACCGGCGCCTGTTATTTTGCGATGCAGCCTTGGCAGTTGGGTCTGTTTCGGTTCATCGCCTCCATGGGCATGGGCGGGGAATGGGCCTTGGGAGTGGCTCTGGTCATGGAATGCTGGCCAGAACGCCACCGGCCCTGGTTGGCCGGGGCGATTGGCGCAGCCGCTAACTTCGGCTTCCTCTTTATCGCCTTGGTGGCCATGCAATGGCATGTCACACCGGAATCGTGGCGATGGATCATGCTGGTGGCTGCTTCACCGGCTCTGCTGGCCCTGCTGATCGCCATCTTTGTCCCGGAATCTCAGCGGTGGAAGGAATCGGTCAAGCACGTTGTCACCAGGCCGATTCGGGAGATCTTCGCCCCCGGATTGCGCAAAACCACCTTCCTGGCGATTACTTTCTCGGCCATTCCGCTCATTGGCACGTGGGCGGCGGTTTCCGGCTGGATACCGACCTGGGTGGATCAAATGACGCAGGTGGACAAGGCCCGTAGTTTCCTATCCGACGAACAGTTGGCCCGATTGCAACAGGCCGAAACGCCCGACGCCAGGCAGAAGATCCTCCAGGAGGCCCTCAGCGCGGAACAGTGGATGGAAGTCCGCCGGGCCACGGCCGACAAAAAAGCCCACGTTCAGGTCCTTCTGTCCTTAGGTGCCATTTTCGGTTGTTTGATTGCTCCGGTAATCGGCGGCCTGCTGGGTCGGCGGCCGGTCTACTTTGGGCTTTGCTTGCTCTCATTGGTAAGCTGCTTTTATCTGTTCCATTACTTGAAGCAATACGACTGGGAATTCATGGCAATGACGGGGGTCGTCGGCGCGGTAACTGCTGCCTTTTACGGGTGGTTGCCGCTGTATTTGCCGGAACTTTTCCCCACCCGGGTTCGGGCCACTGGGCAGGGGCTAAGCTTCAATTTCGGGCGCATCCTTGCCGCGATGGGCACCCTCGGCATGGGACAATTGGTCGGCCTGTTTGGAGGCGACTATGCGCGGGCGATGAGCGCCATTAGCATGGTCTATGCGCTTGGGTTGGTGCTGATCTGGATCGCTCCGGAAACCAAAGGCAAACCGCTGCCGGAGTAGAAGCAACTTCCCCTTACCGATCCGGGCCCCGCGCACGGATCCGAACCTCCAAAGCAACCTGCTGCTTGAACAGAAGTTAGCATCTTGCTAGGAGTCCGAACAACTAACATCCGGGCAGGAACCCATCCGGGGGATACAAGGCCCTTGCGGAAGGGTGGTTCTTCCGTTGGCTTCCCCTCCTGGCCGAGCTGGTTCTAGGGCTCTTTGGTATCGGGGGTTTCGATGTCGGCCTGGGAGTGAAGATGCTCGGTCGATCCAGGGGTGGTAATCACCTTATAAATGCACCAAGCCAATAGGGCTGTTACTCCGCCGACCGACAGCGTCATGATGATCCAACCGCCCAGGCTCATACTGCTCTTCCTTTCCGATACAGGACCATTTCCTGCCAGGTTGCCCTGAAGGCAGTGTTTTCTACAAACTCACTTCCTTTTGCGATCGTTCCAGCCGTTCCCAGCGGCGAACCGATTGCTGAATAATCAGGTAGAAAAATCCCGTCAGCACTAGGATGAAGACCACCGTAGCGCCGACCAATGGTTTTTCAAAGGCTTCTCGGAACATGCCCCCTTGCTCTTGGACAAGTTGCTGATACAAGAATCCCACAAATACCGCAAAAAGATACACGGGCGAGACGTATTTTAGCACCCAGCCGATGATCCCCGGCACCCGGATTTCTGCGCCGCGGCGGAGTTCTTCCATGCCTCGCTGGGGGCCGAGCACCCAGCCAAAAAGAATCGTCTGATACATCGCCAATAGATAAATGCAGAACGTCCCCAACCAATTATCCAGCGTGGCCAGGGCCATTCGGCCTTGGGAGAAATAAAACGTATATAGCGAACCGCACAAAGTAACAAATCCCAGGATCGACACCGACGCCCGCCGATTCAGCCCCAGGCCTTCCTCCAACAGGGCAATGGCCGGTTGTAACATGCTCAGCGAGCTGGTTACCGCCGCCAAAAACAAAAGCACAAAGAACAAAAACCCCACGATATACCCCAACGGCATCGACTCGAAGACCATCGGCAGGGTTTTAAATCCTAGGTCGAACGAAGAGCCAACCGCTCCCAAGACGGCCGCCGCCCCCAGAAACACATAAGCGGCCGGTACCGTAATCATACCACCCAAAGCCACTTCGCAAAACTCATTGCCTGCCACGCTGGTCAGCGACGACAGGGCGATGTCGTCGTCCTCCTTCAGGTAGCTGGCATAGGTAATGATGACTCCGAAACCGACGGACAACGAAAAGAAGATCTGGCTAGCTGCATCCAGCCACATCCGTGGATTGGCCAATGCCTGGAAGAACCCGGCCTTTTCGGTATGCGGATTCCACATAAAGCCGAGGGCTTCCAGGATGTTCGGCAGGGTAAGCACCCGGAGCAGCACGAGAAATGCACAAATGATCAAAGCGGGCATAGCAAAAATACAAAACCGCTCAATCCCCTTGGTAAGCCCCCGATAGATGAGATAAAAGTTCAGCAGAAAGCAGAGGGCCAAAAACACCCCCGCCGGTCCGCCAAAAGCCGCTCCATGCTCGCTTTCACCCACAAAAGAGTCAAACAATCGAGTATAAGGTTCTTTACTGACTAAGTCAGCCACTGCCTGTGGTAAGGAAGTCGCCTGAGCCGTTCCTAGGGAAGTCTCCTGAGCGGCTTTGGCGGCCAGTTGCCGAGCCTCCGCCCCTATCTGTGCCATCTGCCCCGACAAATAATACCAGGCATACCCCAGGCACCAGGATTCAATGATCACATAATACATGTAGATACCCACCGGTACCAAAAGCCCCAAGATGCCCAAATAGGCGCCGGCGTTATGCCTGGCAATCGCCCGAAAGATTCCCGGGGAAGAGTTGTAGCCGTGCCGACCACCATATCGGCCCATGGCCCATTCCCCCCAAGCCAACGGCAACCCTAAAATCAACAGCGACACAAAGTACGGGATCATAAACGCCCCGCCTTCGTACCGGGCCGCCAACCCCGGAAACCGCAAAAAGTTCCCCAGCCCCACCGCACTGCCGGTAACGGCCAAAATCACTCCCAGTCGGCTTCCCCAACCCTCTTTGCCGCCGCTATTGCCGCTCATCTTTTTCTCCCATGTTTGTCCCAGAAAGAAGATCATAGGATAGCATACTTCCCCCCGCTTCGGCTAGAGTGTTTTCCATCCTGGCAGGCCAATACCTCTTCTGCCGGAAAAAGTAGGGGTAACCTCCGATTGCCCCTACCGGCCCTACAACCTAGAAACATCCCAAGGTTTACCTAGCCCTCTGGTAGTGATACAATGCTAGGAAAGCCTATTTTATTAAAGGCGTTGGATCAAAAACCTGCCCGTGGGAAAGTTTCTCTGGCCCCTTGTGGGCCGGGGAGTATGAGCCATGCAGGGGGGCCGGACAGTTGCCCCTACCGGTATGTACCGGAATGACTCCTTCGAGAGGTCCGTTGCCCGATGAGCGATCCGTGGATTGAAAGCCGGTTTGAAGAAGGCGTGCTGCTCACCACCGTGCAGGACGTATTGAATTGGGCCAGGCAAGCCAGCCTCTGGCCCATGACCTTCGGCATTGCCTGTTGTGCGATCGAAATGATGGCCACCGGCGCCAGCCGATTCGACATCGACCGGTTCGGGGCCGGCGCCTTTCGGCCCTCGCCCCGGCAGGCCGACCTGATGATCGTGGCCGGCACGGTAACCTACAAAATGGCCAGCCGCATCCGCCGCCTCTACGAACAAATGCCCGACCCAAAATATGTGATCGCCATGGGCGCCTGCACGATCGGCGGCGGACCATATTTCGAATACGGTTATCATGTGGTCCGGGGCGTCGATTTGGTGATCCCGGTGGATGTGTATGTGCCCGGCTGTCCGCCCAGGCCGGAGGCGTTGCTGGAGGGCCTGATGCGTCTCCAGGAGAAGATCAAAGGCCATCGAATCGCCAAACTGCCGAGCAATACCGGCCTGCCGTGGTACCGGCGCCTATTCCGCCGAGGCCAAAAAGTGCCCGATCAGCTCCCCACGCCCCAACGGATCGGGCAAGCCCAGATTGTTGCCCTCCCGCCGGCCACCCATCCCGCCCCGCCAACTGGCTCTTCCGAACCACCTTCCTCCTGATTGGTCACCGCATCTTGCCAATACTGCTTCGATCTTCCTACTCCCACTGGCTTTTCGGAAATACCTTCCTCTGGAGAGTCTCTTTTGTAAGATTTCAGCCGAGCGAAGTAGGTTCCCATTTTTCAGGGAGAACCCCCCAAAGTGTCATTCCCCGGCAAGCGGGAATCCAGAGCGCAAAAATCCATCGGAAAAACTGGATTCCTGAAAAGGGGATTCCTGCTTTCGGAGAAATGATAGGGTGCATCATTCCGCTGCAATGTTACGTCTCTTTTGCCGTCGTTGGGGGAGTGCCACTTCCACGCCGACCCTGGACCTTGGGAAACACCTTCCTCCTGATAGTGCCTTCCCTTCACACCCTGGCCTAATTTTTGAAAAATCCTTGCTAAAACGTTGACCAGGGGGACAGGGCCAATTACACTAACAAGAAGCAGGTAGTCTCTAGAGGTTTCTTACCTTCTTCTGGGGGGTGGTGTACTTGGTCGGCTAAGTTGCTCTTCTGCTCTTGGCCTTGCAGTTTGGAGGAGTGGAGGAACTAACCATGACACGTTGCGGGTGCTTGTCTGCTTTGGGTTGACCTATCAGGCTGGTGGGAGGGCTCAGAGGTGTTCTAGCGGCTAGTTTTGTTTGGGCTGGGCCGCTAGAAATCCGAATCGACTTTGCCGCTAACTCGAGTACCGGCAATCCCATTGGCAATTGGAACATTATTGCCAGTCCATCGGGTGGACCGTATAGCCTGATCGACTTTACCACTGGCTCAGCTTCTGGAGTGAGTTTGACGTTTACCGACAGCATGAACGGCCCGGGAAACCCCGATGCGGGCCAGTGGTCTGGCGCTCCAGTCTTCCGCTCTTGGATCGATCCGGTGGCTACCAACGATTATCACTTCCTGCAAAACCCTAATTTAATTGGCCAGATTCAGTTTACTGGTCTGGACCCGACGAAGACCTACCGAGTGGAAATGCTCGGAAGCCGAACCGGCACTGGCCGCGATCGAGAAGGCGATTACAAAGTCAAC
>CALIRO010000039.1 GCA_938042245.1 uncultured Thermoguttaceae bacterium | reverse complement strand
TGCAGGAAGATCCCCAGAAGCAGTTGGCCGATTTGAACGAAGCACTACGTTTGGCTCCGGAGAACGTGGAAGCCCTTCGGGAGCGGGGCCTGGCCTATGTGGAATTGGGCCAGTTAGATCGAGCGTTGGCCGATTTTGACGCCGCCTTGAAACTGGCTCCAGAACATATTCCCACCTATATCGCCAAAGCCTTGGTCTTGAGCAAACAGGAGAAATATGAAGCGGCCTTAGCGGTCTTGGCCGAAGCAAGAAAAATCGAACCCCAATCGGCCGAACTGTGGGTCCAGCAGGCCAGAATTCATGTCCTTCAGAAAAAATTCGACGAAGCCATCCGGGATTTAGACGAAGCCTTAAAAGAGGCGCCGGACAAAACGGTAGTTCGGCTTCTTCGGGCGGAAGTGTTTCAAGAAATGGACCAATTCGACAAGGCCCTGGCCGAGGTGGAACAAGTGCTCAAAGAGGAGCCTGGTCTCCGACTGGCTGTCCGATACCGAGCCGTGCTGCTGGCCGAACTCAAACGCTCCGAGGAGGCCGTCGAACTGATGGAAGATTGGGTTCGTCGGCATCCGGATGACGAAGAAGGCAGACTTCAATTAGCCTCGTTGTATGTGTCCGACAACCGACCCCGCCGGGCCATCGAACTCTATACGGAAATTCTCCAAAAAAATCCGGAGAATCCGGCTGCGTTGCGAGGCCGCGGGGATGCCTACTTGAACATCGGCAAACACGCCGAGGCCATCGCCGACTACGAACGGGCGCTGAAACTTCGCCCCAACGATAGCGGACTGTTGAACAACTTTGCCTGGGTGTTGGCCACCTCGCCGGTCGATTCGCTCCGCAACGGCAAACGGGCCTTGGAAATGGCGCTGAAAGCCTGTGAACTGACTCAGTATAAAGAAGCCCACATCCTGAGCACCCTTGGCGCCGCCTATGCCGAGCTGGGCGACTTTGAGACGGCCAAAAAATGGTCCGCCAAAGCCATCGAATTGGGCCGAGCCGACCAAAAAGATCAACTCCGCAAAGAACTCGAAAGCTACGAGCAACGGAAACCTTTCCGAGAACTCATCCAAACGGAAGAAAAGCAACCCAAACCCAAACCCAAACTCCCCGGCCTGCCGGAAGAAAAACCCCAAGAAGAAGGCCCTAGCGAAAAACAGTAGCGTCTGGAGGTTCAACATTCGCTCTTTGTCACGCTGGGGGTAAAGCCAACTTCTCCAGCCGCCCGGAAAATGGGCCAACCCAGGCCCCCGCACACGCCGACTGTTCCTACTTGTTTTTTCTGCCTCCTAAGAGGCTGTCCCAAAAATGGCTTTACCCCATAAAGGTGGGGTCCTTTTGGGACCGGTGATGCTCTAGAAAATCCCCAATGTTGAGGCGTTTTCTGGAGAGGTACCGGTTCCGGAATACGTCCGGGAGGGCCGAAACGCCAATTTCAGGACAGCCTCTAAGACGAAACCTTTCAAACCTATTCAGGTTAAACTTTCCTGGGGCTGTTGTGCGGTCGGTCTGTATCCGCTGGAGCGGCTGGGAGTCTTTTGCCTCATTGCCTGTACTATATATTGTGGTTGGAGAGGCTTTTACCGCAATATATATTGCAATCAGTGGTTCTTTCCCCCAATATTTTCGAGGGGGGTCCGAACTATTTGAGTAGGCAGTCCGATCAAGGCCGGCCCATTTTAAGGAGGCAAACCGATGGTTGCTGCGGGGTTATTTTGGGCAGCTCTGTTGTCTCTGGCCGTCTCGGAGGGGCAGATGGGCTCGCAGCAAGGCATGCCGCCGAAACCCAATGTGGTCATTATCCTGGCCGACGACCTGGGCTACGCCGATCTGGGCTGTCAAGGGTGCAAAGACATCCCCACCCCCCATTTGGATAGCCTGGCCAAAAACGGAATGCGATTTACGACCGGGTATGCCACGCATCCGGTTTGTGCGCCTTCGCGGGCTGGGCTGCTAACCGGGATGTATCAGCATCGGTTCGGCTTTGAGCATAATCCGGGACCGCAGGCGGCTGCGGCGGCTAATTTCGGTTTGCCCCACAGTACGCCCACCTTGGCCGAGAAGCTCAAGGAGGCCGGTTATGCTACGGGTATGATCGGCAAATGGCATTTGGGCTTCCGGGAAGGCCTGCGCCCCTGGGAGCGGGGGTTTGACTATTTCTATGGTTTTCTGGGCGGCGCACGAACCTATTGGCCGGATGGCCCCCGGCAGACCGAGCCCCTCCTGCGCAATGGCCAGCCCGTTCCCGACGAAAAAGAATATCTGACCGACGCCTTTGCCCGGGAAGCGGTCAGCTTTGTCGAACGCTGCAAAGACAAGCCCTTCTTCTTGTATTTGGCGTTCAATGCGGTCCATGCACCGTTGGAGGCCCCGAAGCGGTACGAGGATCGGCTGGCCCAGATCGCCGATCCTAAGCGGCGGACCTATGCCGGGATGCTCATGGCCATGGACGATGCTGTGGGCCGACTCCTGGAAAAGATCCGCCAGCTTGGCCTAGAAGAACGCACGCTGATTTTCTTCTACAGCGATAACGGCGGCCCCACCGCCAAAACGACCAGCCGCAACGACCCGTTGCGCGGCTACAAGGGGCAAATGTTCGAGGGCGGCATCCGCGTGCCCTTCGTAGCGCAATGGAAAGGCGTGATTCCGGCCGGCGCGGTCTTCGATAAGCCCGTCATGGCTTTCGACATCCATGCCACGGCCCTGGCAGCCGCGGGAATACCGGTCTCGCAAGACAGAGCGCTTGATGGGGTGAACCTCCTGCCATATCTGTTGGGCCAGAACCAGGGTTCGCCACACGAGGTGCTGTTCTGGCGCGCCGGGCCACAACATGCCGTGCGCATGGGCAACTGGAAACTGGTGCATGTTCCTGCCCCAGGCCAACAAGACCTCCTTTTTAACCTAGCCAAGGATATGGGCGAGCAGCATGACTTGGCCAGCCAGGAGCCGGAAAAACTCCGCCAGTTGCAGGCAGCCTACCAGGCGTGGGACAAACAGATGATGCCGCCTCAGTGGGTCAGGCAGGACGCTCGCACCGCGGAAATTGGCGGAAAGCTCAAG
>CALIRO010000038.1 GCA_938042245.1 uncultured Thermoguttaceae bacterium | reverse complement strand
TCACCGGGAACGGGATTCTTACCGTAGCCGACTCGGCCAGCCTCGATAGCGCGGCCGGTTCCAATCTCAGCCGCTCGGTTGCCTTCTGGTTTAAAACCACCACCTCGTCCAATTTGGTGGTCGTAGAAAAAGGCACCAATCGGCATTTTGTAGTTCAGACAGAGTCGGTAACTGTCCCGCCGGGAAAAATTAGTTTCCGGGTGGACACTTCTAATACCCCTCGTGTCATTAGCACCAATCCGGTCAACGACGGCAATTGGCATCATTTTGTGGCCACTTTTGATGTAGAGGCGGGCAACCAAATGAAACTCTACATTGACGGTGTGCTTCAGGCTACTAATACCCAGGCGTCGCCGTCGGCCAATAACGATCCGTTGGTCATCGGCTCGCGGGTGGGACTCATAGCGCCGTTTATCGGTTCTTTGGACGAGTTGGCCGTTTAGAGCCGGCCGCTGGCCCCGGCGGAAATTACTGCGTTGGCCCAAGGAATCAGCCCGTTGGACCTTTTCTCTACGGCGGCCTTGCATCCGACCTATCAATACACCGGTTCCATTCAGCCCTCTCCTAGCTCCACCCGAAACGACCCGAACCGAACGAAACTGACCGACGGCGTTTTCGGCAGCTCCAATTACGATGACGGCAAATGGGTGGCCTTCCGCGATCCGCTCGGATATGGCCAAGACAATGGCCAGCCTCAGCCGCAGATCGACTTCAGCTTCGGCCTGAAGGGCCTGCGAATTACCGACCTTCAAGTCCAGTATTTACGGGCGGCAGGACCAGCCATTTACGAACCGGATTCCCTGGTCGTGGAGTTTTACCAAGACCCGGCATTCACCCAGTTGGTGGACACTTATACTATTACTGGTTTTTCCGGCATCGATGGGGTGTTTTACAAGACCTTTACCTTCCCGGCGCCGGTGTATGCGGAGTATGCCCGATTGAAATTCTACAACGATCAAGAATGGACCTGGCTGGGCGAGGTGATGTTTTTCGGCAGCGTGCCGGAGCCGAGCACCTGGGGGCTGATGGTCTTGGGCGCGGCAGGCCTGGCGGGCCTGGGGCTTTTCCGCCGCCGGGAAAAAGGCTAGGATAGACTTAGAATAGACAAGGGAATATTTCCGCCGAACCAAAAGCGTTTGGCTATATCCGAACAGGCCTCTCGGTTGTCATTGCCGTGGAAGCGGGAATCCCTTTCCCCCTCAGCCTAGCCCTCTCCCGCCAGGGGAGAGGGGATTTGGAGGACGCCTCTTCTCACCGTAGGAGAGGCCGGCCTGCGCAGCAGGCCGGGTGAGAGGCCGGCCTGCGCAGCAGGCCGGGTGAGGGGGCATTCCCGTCTCTCCCCACCGTGGGAGAGGCCGGCGCCGCCGAAGGCGACGCCGGGTGAGGGGGCCTCATAGCATTTCCGCTTGCGCAGGAATAACAAAACGGAACTCTTTAAGATATTCCTTCAACCGGCTGACGGATAAGGAGGAAAGGAAAACTGATGAAGAATTCTCGGCAAAAGATACAAATATTTACTTTTCGTTTGCTCGACCATGGTTTTACCTTAGTGGAGCTTTTGGTGGTCATTGCGATCATAGGGATATTGATTGCGCTTTTATTGCCGGCGGTGCAGGCGGCGCGGGAGGCTGCGCGCCGGGCCCAGTGCCAGAACAATCTCAAACAGATCGGTCTGGCTTTGCATAACTACCACAATACCCATAAAATCTTTCCGCCCAGTTCCACCTGGCATCCGGAAACAGCCGACAATATCCAGCGAGCCAACAACCCCAATCTTCGGGCCAATTGGGTGATTTTGATTTTGCCCTTTTTGGAACAACAGCCGCTGTATGAAAAGTTCGATCTGAATAAGCCGATTACGGATGATACGGATACGGTGGTCGGCGGCCTGGTGAAAAATAACCGCCTTGCCCGGGGTACACAACTGTCGGTGATGATGTGTCCCAGCGATCCGTACAATCGGCAGCCATTTAACGGGTCGGCTAGTCCTTCGACCAATCAGATGGGCGACGGTTGGGCAAGGGGCAACTATGCGGCCAATGCCGCCCTGGGATTTATGTCGGTTACTTGGCACACGGGGGTCAGTGCGGCGGCTTTTTCCAGCAGCCAGGGTTGGCAAAGCCCAACCACCCGGGGCGTCATGGGCGCCAATACGTCGGTTTCGATTGAAGAAATCCGGGACGGGACCAGCAATACGGTAATGGTGGCGGAAATCCGGGCTGGGCTGACGGCCTATGATTCCCGTGGCGTATGGGCCATGAGCGGCGGCTGCCCCAGTGCCCTATGGGCCCACGGATGGATCGGCGATGACTACGGGCCGAACAACCGAAACTCTCGGGCCGACGATGTGGTCGGTTGCCAACATCTCTGGGATCAGTTTGGCGGCGAATTCGAGCTAGCCAAGAAGGGGATGCCCTGCTCGTCGCCGGGTACGCCGGGGTATCCGAACTTTCAGCAGACGGCCCGCAGTATGCATCCCGGCGGGGTGCATGTCTGCTTGGCTGACGGAAGCGTGCGGTTTATCAGCGACCACATCTGGGTTCGGCCCAGCAGTCCGAGCAACTTTTCCACGTGGGATCGGCTGATGCTGTCGGCCGACGGCCAACCGGTCAACGCCGACGCCTATTAAAGACTTCCGAGCGCGGCTTGTTACGGAAAGGAACCTTTCCTCCGAGTGAAAGATTTTCGGGGGAGTGGGGAGTGTGCATATGCCCGGTTCTGAGCGATAGGGCCCCGTTGCCCAGGCGCCTGGAGGTCCCTTTCCCCCAAGGCCCCGGGATGGGCTTGGAACCTAGGATAAGGCAGAGGGAGCCTTCATGGGCGTTGCTCAGGCTGGGAGATTCCTGGTGGGCAAGGGGGGTGATTCCTTCGGAAGGAAAATATGGTAAGATAATTCACAATTCGCCCGCTCCGCACTGTCAAGGAGGGCGGACAGGGGAAGCCAGATTCTCTGACATCGGGTTCCGAATACATTTGAGGAGGCGGCCATGGCCATGACCTGTCCACGGTGCGGAGCGGGTTTGGATGTAACGCTGTTTGAGTTTGGTCGGGCGGTGCAGTGTGAGTGCGGCCAATGGGTGGATCTGGAGTCGGGACATCGGCGCTGGAGCAAGATAGGGGCTTTGCCTGTCGGCCAAACGATCTTCTCGTCTGCTTCTCCCAGCCTGCGTAAGGAGTCAGCTATGCCAGAACAACAGATTGGACGGGTAACGCACTATTTTGGGAACATACAGGTGGCGGCTATTGAAATTACCCAAGGTACTCTCCGGGTGGGCGACACCATCCACATCAAAGGGCACACCAGCGATTTTACTCAAACGGTCGATTCGATGCAGATCGAGAAAAGGCCGGTTCAAGAGGCCATTGCCGGCCAAACCGTAGGCATTAAGGTGAAAGAGCACGCCCGGCCTCATGATTTGGTGTACAAAGTAGAATCATAAGCCCCCGGTGTTCGTTCCCCGGAATATGGGAATTTAGGACTGTTTCTCCTTTCGTGGGAGAGGTCGGCTGAGTCAAAGGCAAAGCCGGGGGAGGGTGCAGGTAGTTCCGCTTAGGTGGGATGTACCCGGTGGCTCTTCCCCCTGAACCATTGTTTGTCTAGGGATCACCGAGGCGTTGCCTTATCTTTGGCCGCACTGTTCTGGGAGCAGCAATCCGCTGGATTGCCTTCGATTATCATGGTACGAGGTCTTTTTATTACGGGTACAGACACCGGGGTAGGGAAGACGTATGTGGCAGGGCTAGTGGCTCGGCAGTTGGTCTCTGAAGGCCGAAAAGTCGGGGTGTATAAACCG
Organism: uncultured Thermoguttaceae bacterium; assembly: GCA_938042245.1. GTDB lineage: Bacteria > Planctomycetota > Planctomycetia > Pirellulales > Thermoguttaceae > JANXAQ01. The sequence continues at coordinate 11,338 of CALIRO010000038.1, read as the reverse complement.
GTTGCTAGCGGTTGCCGTCGGCAAGACGACGAGGTGATCTCGGAAGATGCCCTGGTGCTTTGGGAGTCGGCAGGCCGGCCGGGCGATCTAGAACAGGTTTGTCCTCAGCGATTCTTAGCCCCTGTTGCCCCACCGGCGGCTGCTCAGACCGAAGGCAAAACGGTCGATCCGGAATTGTTACGGTCCGGGCTTTCCTATTGGGTAGAGCGATCGGAGATTGTGCTGGTGGAAGGCGTCGGTGGGCTCTTTTCGCCGATCAGCCAGCAGGATCTGGTGGCCGATTTGGCCGCCGACTTTGGTTTTCCGCTTTTGATTGTAAGCCGAAATGCCCTGGGCACGATCAATCACACGCTGCTTACCGTTGCCGCAGCCCGGTCGTTCCGAAGGCCGCTTCAGGTGGCAGGCATCGTGCTAAATCATCCGAACCTGCCGCTGGAGGATCAAAGTTTGGCCAGTAATCCAACAGAACTGGCCAGGTGGTCTTCTGTACCGGTTTTGGCCCAAGTGGGATGGCAGGCCCAGGAGTTTGACCGCCTGGTGGATTGGTTCCGTTTGGCCGGGGAAAAAGCGGTCTAATCATCTGTTTATGTTGGCTGATTTCCCCCAACATCCCGCCCTCATGCCGACGGCGAAAGTTGCTAGCACCGACCCCCGCCGGAATTGCACATCAACAACACAAAACGCACAACGAAAATACGCTGAAAATACTTGGAACTTGTGATAACCGGACGCCCGGGCGCCGAGGTTCCTTTTTGTTATCGGGTTGCTACGGTTACTCTGCTGGAAACTTGTTATAACTGGACCACCCAGGCGCCGGGGATAAACTGCTGGACGACCATTCGGGCCAGATTCAGCCAGGCTTGGCAATGATCCAAAATCACACTATCGGCCGAGGCAACGATGGCCGGGCTGGACCAAAGAATTGGATCGGGATTGGCGACCAGTTCCACCCGCCAGGGCCAGCCATACTTTTGGGCCGCTTGCTCGATCCATTGCTTGAGCCGACCACTGTTCGAGACTGGCCGATCCAGATACCAGACGCACTGGCTGGGGGCAAGCTGGGCTAGGGTTTGGCCGATGATCTCCAGGGCGGGTTCCGTCTCGGCCACTTTGCGAAATGTCCCATGCATGGAGGCCATGTCCCGAAACGTGCCATCCCGAGCATGGAGGATCAGGCCGCCGGCCAAGGCTGCTTCCACCGTCGTCAGCACATTATAGCCATCGATCCAGACCGATTGGCCAACCAACAGGGCTGTCGGGAATGTTTCTCCGGCAGCCGGGGCAGGAAGCGCTGATCCTCCCGAAGCGTCCGGGGACGGCTGCTGCGGTTTGTTCAGAGGCACTTGGTGCGCTAATCGACGCTCCCGTTGGGCTTCGGAGCAGGCACAGCGTGCCACAGCCAATCGTTGCCGGGCTGTCAGATGATATCGATCGCCTACCAATTTGAGCGAGGAGAGATCGGCATACCCTCGGCTTGCCAGCCAGCAGAGGTCGGTTGTCGCCTCCCGGAGTCGACTCAGATTGGCCGGACTAAACAGTTCCGCATCTTCTGGATGCGGCCCCCGATGCAAACGGCGATCCGGCATGGGAAAAACCGATCGAAATAGCTACGTATCTGCCATGGTGAACCTATAGATCACCAGCTGGGCCACCGGCCCATGGGACCACCTCTGCCTACGGACGGCGGCCGGGTACGCCGACATTCCTGGTTTCCCGCCGATCCGGGAAGTCCTGGTGATGCAAACCGGCGCCATAACAGCCCTTCGGGGGGACCAATCTTGGAGTACCATCTGCCCCCCAAGGGCAAAGGCGGTTTTTGTGCAGGGAAGCGGGTCTTGGGGTTTAGTGTTTAAAATGGCGGCGGCCGGTAAAGATCATCGCCAGGCCAGCCTGGTTGCAGGCGTCGATGACTTCTTGATCTTTCACGGAGCCGCCTGGTTGGATAATAGCCGAAATGCCGGCTTCGGCCGCCTTTTGGATCGAATCGGCAAAGGGGAAAAAGGCGTCGGAAGCCAACACTGCGCCTCGGACTCGGTCGCCGGCTTTTTTGATAGCAATTTCTGTGGAATCGACCCGGCTCATTTGCCCGGCGCCCACGCCCAGAAGCATCCGATCTTTGCAGACCACGATGGCGTTGGACCTCACATGCCGGACAATCGCCCAGCCAAATCGCAGATCGGCCCATTGCTCTTCGGTGGGCTGGGCCTGAGTAACCACTTTCCATTCCTGCTCAGGATCTGGTTGGATATCGGTGTCTTGGACTAGCAGGCCGCCTTCTAGCCACCGATAGGCCCAGCCTGCTCTCGGTCCCTCTAAGGGACCGACTTTCATCAGCCGCACACTAGCCTTCCATTTCGGTCGAGTGGTCAGAATCTGAAATGCTTCTGGGAGGAAGTCAGGAGCGACAATGGCTTCCACGAAAAGTCCCGGCTCCGCCAAGACTTCGGCGGTGGCCGGATCTACGGGGCGATTGATCCCCAGCACGGAGCCGAACGCACTGACCGGATCACCGGCCAAGGCCTTTCGGCAGGCCTCAGCCAGGCTGCTGGCGCAGGCGGCGCCGCAGGGATTGTTGTGCTTAATGACCGATACGGCCGGGTCTGCAAAGGCTCGGACGATTTCCAGGGCGCTTTCCAAGTCGAGGAGGTTATTGTACGAAAGTTCCTTTCCGTGGAGCTGCTGGGCCCAAACGATGTTGGCCCCTTGGGCTTTAGACTCTGCGTAGAGGGCGGCCCGTTGATGAGGGTTCTCCCCATACCGGAGGATCATCTTTCGGGTGTAACTGAGGTTCAAAGTGCCTGGGAAACCGGCCTCAGCGGTCTGGCCGGCAAAATAGTCGGCGATCACCCGGTCGTACTGGGCGGTGTGCGCGAAGGCCTCGGCGGCCAGCCGCTCCCGAAGAGCCAGGCTGGTCCGCCCGTTGGCCTGAATCTCCTCCAAAATGACCTGGTATTGCGAGGGGTGGGTGGCGATGGTGGTAAAGAGGTAATTTTTGGCCGCTGCCCGTACCAAGCTGGGGCCTCCTATATCAATTTTTTCAATGGCCTCCGCACGGGATACGTCGGGCCGCGCCACTGTGGCCTCAAACGGATACAAATTCACCACCACCAACTCAAACGTCAAAATCCCATGCTCCTGAAGAGCCTTCATGTCGTCGGGATGATCATGTCGGCACAAGATGCCGCCAAAGACTTTCGGATGCAGCGTCTTCAGCCGACCATCCATCATCTCCGGAAAACCTGTGTATTGCGAGATGTCGTGAACAGGGATTCCCTCCGCCTCTAAGGCTTTGCGAGTACCACCGGTGCTATAGATTTCCACCCCGGCAGCCACTAGTCCACGGGCAAATTCCACAATGCCCGTCTTGTCGCTGACGCTAATAATCGCACGACGAATCGGAGGCGACTGCATAGGAAAGTCCTTTCATGGCATTTTGTTGATGTTTCCATTACCACCCAAAGCCTTCCCGCCTGCCAGATGCCCTGCTTAGAGCCTCTCTCACTCGAAGCCGATTTTGTGCCTCGTACCTGTTCAACCGAATGGTGAAACCTCTCATACCTGGGCAAGCAGAACTCCAGTTTTTGTCCTGGTTTCTGTGCTGGATTCCCTGCGGGAATAACCCTGTGAGGCGTTTTCCCTAACACCAGGAACCTACTTCACTCGGCTGAACTGTTACCAATTCCCAAAGAGCAATCATCTGGCGACGCTCATACTTCGCAGAAGGGTGCTAAAGGATCGGTTCCGGCCGGTTGGGGCCGAAAACCTAAGGAGAATTTTGTGGTATTTTATGCTTTCCCTGATGGACCGTTAAGGGGGGCCAGGCACGCCAGCGGCGTCTGCAACGTGGTAACTCCGGGCACAGGAACCGGATAGAGGCCGTCAGGTCCGGGTTTTACTGGCGGCTCGGTCTGCCAGGTGATCTGGCCCAACGGCAAGAAGGCAAAATTGGACGCCACCGCCTCTTTCCAGGTTATCCGCTGGCCAGTAAAGACAGCCAACTGTCCCAGCACACACATCATCGCACAGTCGGCCAGGATCTTGCCCCGATGGATCGGTTTGCCTGTGCGAACCGAGTCCAACAGTTCGATCTGTTCCTGTTCGTAGGCGGACTTTTGCGCCAGCGCTGGGTCGGCCCGCCAAACGACGTTGCCTTTCAGATCCGTTATCTCCGGCGGGGAAAATGCCCGGAAGGAGCATCGGCCTTTGGTTCCATGGTAAATATCCCGGTTCGAGTTGAAGCAGTTGTCGGCGTTCCGAATGAAACCGTAAAGCATTAGCCCATGAGGAAATTCATAGACAACCGATTCGTGGTCGTAAGAGGTGCCTCGGCTAGGGTGGATATGGGTACTTCGACCGCCCATGCCGTAGGCCGCCTCCGGAAGTACCTGGTCGCCCAAGGCCCACAGGGCCGAATCGAGGTTATGACTGAGCGTATTGCCTACATGCCCGCCGTTGAGCCAATTGAACCAATTCCAATTCCGAATCTGATATTCCAGTTCGCTCCATTCGGGCTTCCGGTGCAACGGCCGATACCAGCCGCGCATGTAGTCGCAATGGATGGCCATGATCTGGCCGATCTGACCGTCCTGCAGCCGTTGAATCGCCTCCCGGCGGGCCAGATGCGCCCGATAGACATGACCATCCAGTAAGCTGGTGCCGTTTTTCCTGGACAATTCGTCCGCCTCTAGAATCATCTGCACCGTGGGCACATCAACGGCCCCGGTGATTTCAAAGAACACATGCCGTTTGGCCCGTACTGCTTCCAGCGTGATTTTGGCAGTAAACCGAGGTGGTGTACAGACTAACACTATATCGCAGGTCTCGATCACCCCTCGATAGCCCTCAAAACCGATATATCGCCGCTCCGGCGAGACCTGAACCCGATCCGGGAAGATGCCGCTCAGGTTTTTCAAGGAGGCTTCCAGGTGTGGGGCAAATAGGTCCGCCATTGCCCACAGGACGGCATCCTTATTGGATTCGGGAGCCAGAACATTGGCTACTGCCCCGGTGCCCCGGCCGCCGCAGCCCACAAGCCCCAATTTCCACGGGCCAGAGTCCGCCGCATGCACATGGGGCACCCTCAACCCCCCCACCGCTCCGCCGCCCAGCAGGCTGGCCGCTTGCTTCAAGAACTCTCGCCGAGGGGGCTGATTCGTTTTGCCCATACGTCGCTCCTTTCTCTGAAAAAAATGAACGAAACCACTCGGTAAGACCGCATCTGGCCCTTTTCGATCCACTCCCCCAAGGCCTGCCGTTTCGGAAAAAACGTTCTAACTGCTAAAATGGACACAAGTTGCAACAGGAAGAAGGGAAAACCGGCAAAACCCCAACTCCTCTTAAATCCCAACAGATTCCAAAAATTCTCTCCTAAAGGTTTCGGAAACTGCACCAAGACGGTTCCGGGAAGCAATGACTCACGCAACTCTTCTGCCGAATGAAGAAGCTGCCTTGTGGATCCGAGGAAAGCCTGGGGGTGTCATAGCCGCCCAGGTGCCCGTCCAGCACAAATAACCTGGCACAAAAAACTGGCTTGCTGCTTTCGGAGGAATGCCTTGGTAGAGCATTCGGCGGAAGTGGTACTGAATCATCCAAGCTAGCGGAAGGAGGCTGGCAATCGATTCCCTAGGGGGCCGCTTGCCTTCAAAACCTAGGCTAATAGAATAATTTTATTATACCTGGTTAGGCACCGGATGCTATCCGAGGCAACGGCAAGAGCAACGGCCCTAGGGTCTGCCAGTGGCCTGGCCTTCTTAACCTTTTTCCGAAGCACTTTGGTGAGGAATCCAGCGGATGAGTTTTGAAAAACCCGTTTCCCCTAAGAAAACAAACTTTCAGGGATTGGCTACATTGGCAGTTCATGCGGGCGAGGCGCGCCAGAAAGCTGAACACTCAATTACTGACCCCATCTTCTGTGCTGCCACCTATACCTTCGAACACACGCAAGCCGTCTTGGAATACCTGGACAAGAAAGTCCCTCGGGAAGAATACGGCCGATATGGCAATCCCACGGAAAAGGTGGTGGAACGGAAACTGGCCGCCTTGGAAGGAGGTGAGACAGCTATTTTGTTCAGTACCGGCATGGCCGCCATCGCGATTTTTCTGTTGGCAAAACTCCAGGCCGGCGATGAAATTGTGCTGTTCGATGAGTGCTATCATCGGACGCGGGAATTCTGTACAAAAGTGCTTGGACGGTTCGGTGTGGTTACCCATTTAGTGCCCGCCTGCGAGTACCAAAAGATGGAGTCGGCCATTACGCCGCGGACCAAACTCCTGATGAGCGAATCGCCCACCAACCCCCACATGAGCGTCGTGGATTTGGAACAGTTTGTGGCGATTGGGCGCCGACATGGGATTGAAACCGTCATCGACGCCACTTTGGCCACGCCCTATAACTTGCGCCCCTTGGACTGGGGGGTGGATTATGTGATCCATTCCTGCACCAAATACTTGGCCGGGCATAACGATCTGCTGGCCGGCGTGGTGATCGGCCGAACCGAGGCCTTGGAACCGGTCCGCAAACTCCGAGGCGTCATCGGCGCCATCAGCGATCCAATGAATATCTATCTATTACTTCGTGGCCTGAAAACCTTTGCCCTTCGGATGGAGCGGCATAATCAGAACGGCTTGGCCGTCGCCCAATTCCTGGCCAACCATCCCCGGATTGAGCGTGTCTATTATCCAGGCCTGCCCAGCCATCCCTATTACGAAGTGGCCCGGCGCACGATGCGCGGCTTTGGGGGGTTAGTAACCTTTTTGGTCAAAGACGCCGACGCCCAGCAGACGGCTCGCATTGTGGATGCGCTACGGATCCCCCGGATTGGGCCTAGCTTCGGCGGCGTGGAATCCTTGGTCGAACAGCCGATCATCATGAGTTACCACGATTTTACGCCTGCTGAACGCCGCGCTGTGGGCATCTACGATAACATGATCCGCCTTTCCTGCGGCGTCGAAGACCCCCAGGACCTCATCGCCGACCTCCAACAAGCCCTGGAAAAATAACTTCCTCAGCACTCCAGCATCCTACCTCATCTAGGTCTGCTGCTATGAATGCTGTTGGAGGCCGCTGCCAGCCCTCTGCATATCCTGAGGGCTGGTTAAAAGTCGTCTTTGCCCGTCAGTTCCTTTTCCATTTCGTCGGCGGTGGTGGTAACCGCATGGAGGGCCAATAGTAAAGTTTTGGTGTCGGTATCGGCGGCGATTTGGGCGGCAAAGACGGCTACATAATTTTCACCCATCTTGCGAATCTGCCAGGCGCCTAGTTTCACCTGTCCGTTTTGCTCGAGCAGTCGAGCGGCAATTTTCGGCGGGATCGGCTCCGCTGATCGATACGCAATAGACCAAATTTGCCGGATTTCCATCGTCCCCAGTTGTGAGGTCCGGGATAAAATCCACGCCAGTTGCGTTCGTTGCTCGTCGATCCGATTGCCCAGCACAAAATCTCCATCCTCGTCGATCCGATATTTTAATTCCGCGGCTTGGAGGAGTTTTTCGACCCGTTGGTCCGCCATTGGCTTTGCACCCACTTGGCCAAAAGCGGTCTGGCTAACTAGGCTCCCTCCCATCAGCAACAAACCTACCAGGATCCTGTTCATGGGGCTTTTCCTTTTCGCTCAAGAGGGGATACAATTCTTCCAGGCTACCAAATCCTAAAAGCCCCCGCAGCGTACTCTATCTCTTCATTTCTGTCAATAGCAGGAGGAGAAAAGATAGGATGCATTTTCGCACCCGTGCCATTCATGTGGGCCAGGAACCCGACTCGGCCACCGGAGCGGTGGTGCCGCCGATTCATCTGGCCGCCACTTATGTGCAACCGGCGGTTGGCCAATGGGGACCCTACGATTACTCCCGCAGCGGCAACCCCACCCGAAAAGTCTTCGAGACCACCCTAGCCGATCTGGAAAGCGGCTGCGGCGCCTTGGCCTTTTCTTCTGGTATGGCCGCTATCCATGCAGTTATGATGCTGCTGGAGCCGGGCGATCATGTGCTGGCCAGTTGGGACCTTTACGGCGGCACGTATCGGCTGCTGCACCGGATTTTGAGTCGAAACAAGATCGAAGCCACCTTCGCTCCCTCGGACAACCTGGAACGGTTTGCCCAGGCGATTCGGCCAAATACCCGCCTGATTTGGATCGAAACGCCTGGCAATCCCCTGTTGTCGATTACCGACATAGCGGCCTGTGCCCAGTTGGCCCATCAGCATGGCGCCCTGTTGGGGGTAGATAGTACCTTTGCCACCCCGGTGCTCACCCGGCCCCTGGAGCTAGGAGCGGACATCGTCATGCACTCGGCCACTAAATATCTGGGCGGCCATAGCGATGTCTTGGGCGGGGCCTTGGTCGTGCGAGACCCTGAATTGCTCCAGCGCCTATGGACCATTCAAAATGCCACCGGCGGCGTGATGGCCCCCCTGGAAGCCTTTTTGTGCAGCCGAGGCCTGAAAACCTTGGAGCTGCGGGTCCGAGAACAATGTCAAACTGCTTCCATCCTGGCCCAACGTCTCGCCGAGCATCCCCGCTTCCGCCGGGTATATTACCCCGGCTTGCCAACTCATCCGGGCTATGCGATTGCCTGCCGACAGATGCATGGCGGCTTCGGAGCGATGATCAGCTTCGAATTGGATAGCACCCCCGAGCAGGCCAAGCGGTTTGTCCAATCCACCCAAATTATCCAACTGGCTGTCAGCCTCGGCGCCGTCGAATCCCTAATCGAACTGCCTGCCTTGATGTCGCACGCCAGTTACGAACCGGCCGAACGGGCCGCCCGCGGCATTTCCGACTGCCTGGTCCGCCTTTCCGTCGGCCTGGAACATCCCGATGACCTCTGGAACGACCTTACTCAGGCTCTCCAAAAAGCACTCGAGTAACCAAGCTTTGGCCAACGGGGCAGTGGGAAGTGTCCAAAAAGCTGGTAGGCATCCCAAAAGCTGTTAACCACGCTAAAACCCACAGAGTCCCGGACAGCCTGCCACAGGCGGAACCCGAAAGCCGTCCAAAAAACCTCCAACCCAGAGGTTTCTCCCCCGCCGGAGCACACCCACCAAGCGCTAGCCGGCCCGCTTCAGACGCAGGGTTCTTCCCAAACCTTCTCAAGCAGCACCGCAAAGGGAACGCCGTCGGAAGCCGAAACTGTTCCGTTCGGCCAGAATCGGTATCCATAATACTTACACCACAGCTCAGAAAGCCGACCCTCCCCTGCGAGCGAAACGGTTACCTTGGGCCTGGCAGTCGGTAAAACCGGACCGCATTCTGGTAAAAAAGTTTCCAATTATCCACGTCCGATCGGCCCCGCACAATCTCTTTTAATGCCAAGACCCATTGCCGAAGACTGGCTGTCCGGGTGCAGACCGGCCAATCGCTGGCAAAAATCACCCGATCCGGCCCAAAAACTTCCAGACAGTGATTGACAATGGGGGCCAGGTCCTCCGGCTGCCAACGGTCTTTCTCCGCACGAGCCACAATGCCAGAAATTTTACAGACCACCTGCTCCCGGCGGGCAAGCTCGGCGATGTCCCGCCGCCACTGCTCCGGATCATGCACCGGCGCCCGACGGGGCTGCCTGCCTTTTCCCGATCCAGCAGGCCTCTTCTCGTCCGTCGATTGTCCGGCCCTGTTGGCCTGTCCGGCGGCAAAGGCCAATGGGTCCGCGTTGCCGCAGTGATCCAACACAAATCGGGTTCCTGGGCAGGCATCCACCAGTTTCACCGCATCCGGCAATCGTTGCGGCGGCATACACAGATCAAAACACATCCCCAGTTCACCCAACAAGCGAATATCCCGGATAAACTGTTTTTCCAACCAGACGGCGGTGTTGCCATCGCGGGGAATCCGACGAACTCCCTTTACCCAGGGAGAGTCCTTAAACCGGCGGATATACGGGGCAAATTGCGCCGTTCCAGGCCGACCTCCTAACACCGCCCCCACCAATAGACCGCCCTTCTGTTGGCAAAGCTCCAGCACATAGTCGGCCTCTTTCAGAAGGTCCTCGTCGTGGACATCTACTTCCATATACACGGCCTGCACGATGGTTAGCCCCTCGGCTTCCCGAAGATATTCTTCCAGCAGATGATCCCGGCAGAGCGGATCGCCCTCTCGGAGCCAAGGAAGCCGAAGTTTTTTGAGGTCCCACAGGTGCAGGTGGGTATCGACGATGGGCGTTTTTTCTAGCGGCGGTGCTGGAGGATTGGCTGCTGGGACCGTGAGGGATTGGCACGCTGCCGTCGGAGATGCTGCCGGGTTGGGAGAATCAACTCTTCCCTGATCCGATTTGTCGGCGCCAAGACTTCCAACGGCCTTTCCGCCGAGAGCCAAACCTCCCAGGCCAAGCAACGTTTGTTCGAGAAACATTCTTCGACCGATTTCCGAAAGTTCTCTGGGTTGGCTGTCCGAACACCCTCTCGGCTGGGGGGGTACTTTGGGTTCGAGTTGGGACATTAGTAAGGACTCCTCGTTGGGGGGAATACGGGTTCTAGGGAGGAAGTGCAAAATATGGCTATGGGGCGGAGATTCCTTTAATATACGCAAAATGAGCAATATACACAAAATGATCAATTTTTATCTAGGTATCAGTCGTACCGAACCGTCCGATGGTACGGAATATTCCCTCAATACGGGGCCAAACCCAAGCCGATCCTAAAAGTACCAGAACCTTACCCGTTGTGAAGACACCCTGCCAACAGGACAGGAACCCAGCCGATGACACGTTGGAAAATTGTATGTGCCGTGCTGCTTGTGGGGGGATTGGCACTAGCCGGTTTTTCCACCAAAGCCTACGCCCAGCAGGCCTTCGGAGGGCAATGGTCCCGCACCATGAGCTTCCAAGATTGGAACCGCTTCTACCATTATCCCTACGTATATTATCCCCAGAACTTTTGGGGGCCGGACTATTACCGGAGTTCGGAAGACCTGTATTACCGGTATCCGCCGGAAATGCGGATTCCGGTGTATAACAAGCGGTGGCAAAACTTTTATCCCAAGCCCCGTGCCTACCACCAAGGTCATCACTTCATCCTGGATGTATTTTAACCCCCCCTGCTGAAGTAGTAGAACTCCTTGTGCTCACAAGCAAGCTGTTACCGGGAAGAAATAGGGGGCTTCTAGGGAAAAATTAGCCCAGAGGGAGCCAACAAGGCCCCCCACCCTGCGGAAGTAAGGTTCCTTTTTCAAAGGCGATTAGTCCCGGGTGGGGAAAACTGAAAAATTCGGACTTGGCCTACGGAAACAAGGTTCCTTTTCAGGGAGCGATTGGCGCCGGGGACCCAAAGCGATCGGGTTCCCGGAGGAAACACCCAGTCCGCACCGACGCCCGGCAGCGAGCCGCCCGAACGCCGCCGGGCGTTTTC
>CALIRO010000037.1 GCA_938042245.1 uncultured Thermoguttaceae bacterium | reverse complement strand
ATCCGCGTGATGTCAGCGACGGCTAGCTGCCGCTCCTGAGCCAGTTCCTTGCGGCGGCGCTCCAAGCGCTCGATTAACTCGTCCAAGCGCTTCTGGGCCTCGCTTAAGGCCAAAGAAACTTCTTGGCCGCTCTGCTGGCGTAGGAGGAGTTCGACCACCTGCTGTTGCTGCCGGTCGATCAAGGTGTTCAGGCTCAGCTCCACGTGCCGGGCAATGGTCTCCAGCTCCTTCAGGCGCTCCCGCCGCACCTGCTCCAAAAACCCCTCGAGCCCTTCTTGGAAAAGGAACCCTTCCAGCTCCTGGGGATCCACCGGGATCGACGGCTTCTCCGCCGGCGGCGGATCGGGAGGGATCAAATCGAGGAACACCGTTGGCTGGCGCAGCCGCTTCTCCCCGCTTTCAGTGATCTCCACCGCGAAGAGGCGGCGATGCAAGGTGTTCCCGCGTCCGTCGGCCACCGAGGCGGCCAAGACCTCCAGGCGAGCAGGAACTTTGCGGGCCAACTCGTAAAAGACGGCACCCCCCCGCAAGTCCGCCTGGGTTTTCTCCCAAAGGAGCTCCCGGACCGCCTCGAACAGGGGATGGCCTGGCGTAACCCACTCGAGCGGGGGGTCGTGGCTCAACCGGCGTTTGTCGAAACTGATGCGGCGATACTCCCGGCCCAGGGGGCCGAAGCGCGCCTCCAGCCGCTCGCCCACCTGCAGCAAATCAGCGGGAATCCGACCCAAGGTATAGACCCCCTGATGGCCCTCCGAAACAGGCAACCCCACCAGCGGTGCGGCCTGTAGGAAAAACTCCTCGACCACCTCGGGCACCAGCCGACGCTCCTTCGCCTCGGCCGTTTTGCCCAGAATGGCCGAAAGATTCAGCTCCCTCTTGGCCAGGCCCTCCAGGGTAGAACGGCAGATGCGGGCGAAGCGCTCGCGATCCAGATCCGTGACCAGCCGCTCCAGGACGGCCTGCTGGCTCACCCGGCCTGCGTAGAAGTCGCGAAAGAGGCGCTCCAGATAGTTGGCAGGGATCAGTTCGCCCACCACATCGAAAACCTGGTCGCTGCCTAGTTCCTTACGGATCTCCTTCAGGCGCTCCAGGAGCCGCTCCAATACCTGCCCCTCCCGGGTGTTGGCGGCCACGAAGTTGAAGATCAGGCAGTCCCGCTCCTGCCCGTAGCGATGGATGCGGCCAATGCGCTGCTCTAAGCGCATGGGGTTCCAAGGGATGTCGTAATTGATCATCAGCCAGCAAAACTGCAGGTTGATGCCTTCGCCAGCGGCCTCGGTGGCCACCAGGATCTGGGCCTCCTCCCGGAACTGCCGCTCCGCCCAAAGGCGCGTGCCCGGACTGTCGCGATCGCCGATCTTCATCCCACCGTGGATCTGAGTGACGCGCAGCCCCCATTGCCGCAGTTGTTCCAGCAAGAAATCCAGTGTCTCCTTGAACTCGGTGAAGATAATGAGCTTCATCCGAGGATCGCCAAAGATGTTCTGATCCAAGAGGATCTCCCGGAGCTTCTGGAGCTTGGTGGATCGGCCGCGCTGCTCAAGCTGCCTGGCCTTCTGGACCAAAACCCGTAGATCGGCGATTTCGCGTCGGATCAGCTCTTGTTGGGAGGGCAGAGAGGCCGTTTCGACCCCCTCCTCCAACAGGGCGACCTCGTCGTCGGGAAGCTCGTCGATGTCCTCCATGCGGGAGATATCCACCAGGGGGGTCTGGTTTTTCTGGGTAGGGCGCTGCAGCTTCTGCAGACGCCGCTCCAGGCTCATGCGCAAGGCGTGGATGCTAGAGGCGAACCGGCGCTGATACATGGCCATCGTAAAGCCCAAGGCGCGCCCCCGAACCGAATCGTCGGCCGCAGCCAGGATGGATTGCTCCTGCACGTAACGGGTCAGAGTGTCGTAGAAGTCGAACTCCTCCCCGTCCAGGTCAAACCGCACCGTGCGGACCTCCCGGTTGGTAAACAGCTTGCGCACCGTGTGGGTTTCGGGGTCCGGGAAAGTGACCAGGGCCTCTTTGGTGCGACGCAGGTAGAAGGGCGCGTGGTTCCGGCGCATAGCCTCTTCCAGGCTGCGAATATCCCCATAGACATCCCGGTCCAAAAGCTGCAAGAACAAACAGAAGTTGACCGGATCCCCTTTATGAGGAGTTCCTGTAAGAAGCAGGAAATGGTGGGCCCTGTGGGAAAGCACCTCGCCCAGCTGGTACCGATCCGTTTTGTGTTCGGGGTCGCTGGCGCTCATGCGGTGGGCCTCGTCCACAATGACTAGATCCCAATCGACGCGCTGAAGGCTCTCTAATACCTCCTGCCGCTTCGCCCAGTCCATCGAGGTGATCACCTGGGGCGTATCCTCCCAGGGGTTGACCCCGTAGGCATTTTTCAAGTCCACGCCCCGAATGATGTCAAAACGCTCCCGGAAGCGGTCCCGAAGCTCCCGCTGCCACTGGAAGACCAAATTGGCCGGCACCACAATCAGCGTTCGACGGACAAGCCCCCGGAGCTTAAGCTCTTTGAGCAACAGGCCGGCCATAATGGTCTTGCCGGCCCCGGCATCGTCGGCCAGCAGGAAACGAATCCGCGGCAACGGTAAGAGGTAATCGTAAACGGCCTCCAGTTGGTGAGGTAACGGGTCCACGCGAGCGATCGACAGAGAGAAATACGGATCGTATTCATAGGCCAAACCCAATCGAGCGGCCTCGATCCCCAACCGAAACCGCAGGGCACTCTGATTGAAGGAAGCCTCCGCGGGGATGATTTTCAAAGCCCGGATCTGGTCCGGCCAAAGCACCCGCTCATGGTAAAGACTGGTGCGTACCCCCTGGCCACCAATCTTCCAGGCATTGCCGATTGGCTGGATCAGCAGGACCCGCACGGATTCCGGAAACACTTCCCCTTCGAGAATATCCCCAGGCCTAAGGGAATAGATCGGATCGCTGACCTGCATGAACTTCACCTTCCCTAAGTTCTTCGGACTACCTGAGCGTGTGCCGCTGTCGCCAAGGTCCTCTCTGACGCTCAGCCAACCGGTCTATCCAGAGGATCGAAAGCTTCTAGTTATTCTGGACCTGTTGGAGCAGTTGTTTGGCACGGCGGACGGCCTCGTCGGGTTTGCCGGCCTGGAGGATCTGTGTCATGGCGTCGGCAACGGCTTTGGGCTGGTGGGGGGCAATTTTTTCCGCAATTGCTACCGCCGTGGCAGCCGCCTCTTCCTGCACCGCCGGGTCGGCCAAATACCCGACGGCTATCCGAAGCCCTTCGCCGGTCGGATACCGCCGCAGGATTTCCAAAAGCAGCTTCCTTTCCTCTGGTCGCTGGCAAAGCGGAAGGGCATCCCGGCACAAGGCCATCCGCTGCGGCACAGGCAGATCCAATTGGCGAACAATGCGCAGATAGGCCCGCAGGGCGCGAATGCGATATTTGGTCGGCCCGGCAGTGGCCAACTCTTTGAGAATCGGGGCGGCATCTGCCGTCATCCATTCGCCCAGAAGGCGGGTGGCTGTATCTTGCAGCGTGTCGTCCTGACTGCGGGCGGCTTGGGCAACCACTTCAAGGGCCTTTGGGCCGCCCATCGAAGCCGCCACCTCCAGCAACGCCACCTGCTTGTCCCGGGGCGCCGCTTGGGCCGATTGCCAAAGTTTTTCTACGGTGGCTTCCCGATCGGTCATTCGACTGCATGCGTCGATCAGGGCATTTTTGGCCGTCTGGGTTTCTTCCGCATCAGAGGCGCTGCGGAGCGCTTGGAGCAGAAGCGGCAGGTGTTCTGGCCCGGCAATCCGGCCCAGAGCCGACAGAGCGGCCAGGCGAATCGCTCGATCCTCGGTTTGTAGGTCGGCCAGCACCTGCGGCAAAGCCGACTGAATGCCCCGCATGGTAACCAGCTCCAAAAGTTTGGCTCGCAGTGGCCCTTTTGCCTGAGCCAATTGGGAGACCAAGGCTTGATCAACCTGTTGGCCGGGCATCTGCTCCAGGCTTTCCAAGGCGGCCTGGCCGATCTGACCCCCCTGCAGCACCGCCTCCCATAACAGTGGCACGACCGAGGCATCGCCGACGCGGCCCAGCACCTGGATGGCAGCAAGCCGGGCGCCCCAAGCGCCGGTTTTGGCCGTCTCTAAAACCGCCTGCCGCGCTACTGGATCGCCCAAATCGCCCAGCGCATAGACCAAAAGGACCAGGCGGGGATGGGCCGGCTCGCTGGCCTGGCCCAGCTGGATGGTCTGGCCCTCCGGCACCACCACCTGGTGGGTCTGGTCGCCCAGGTGATAGGTGATCTGCAACTCTTTGACAATACCGGGTGCGGGATCGCCAGCCAGCTCGTTGGAGGCGGTGATTTTCAACGTGTTCTCGCTGATGGCGGCAGAAAGCCGGTCGGTTACATCCACCCATCGGTCCCCTTTGCCGTACCGGGCCTTCTGGATGGTAAGCAGGGGTTTGGGCGGCGGGGCTGCCGACTGATATTTGGCCAACTGTTCCACTAGCAGCTTGGCAACGCCAGTGCCGCCCAATTCCCTGGCCGTCTGCAAAGCCAGGGCAAACTCATCCGAATCGTTGGACTGCAAGAGTTGCTGCAACAGGGGTAGGCCGGCTTGTTGGCCCCGGGCTAAGATGGCGCCCCGCATTGCCTCCCACCGGCGAGGTTTCGACAATTCGAGCTGCCGGAGAGTGTCGTAAATTCCCGCAGCCTCTTTGGCCCGGCCTTCCAGGAGAAGGCCTTCGGCAATCAGGGAGAGAGCCTCGGCCATGGCGTCCCGGACCGGCAGACGAGATTCGGTTTTTAGGGCGGCCAGCAAGCCGGCCTGGGCCTCTGGAGTGCCGATTCGGCCAAGAGCCACCGCAGCGGCGGCGGCCACCTCGGCATCCGAATCCTGCAGACGCAGCTGCAACTTGCCGACCGCCTCTTTGTCCCGACGAACCGCAAGGGAATTGATCACTCCGATCAGAAGCCGACCTTCCAGCCGATCCATCGCCTGCCGTAAAGCCGCACTGGCCTCCGGCCCCGGAATGACCTCCAGGGCAATCCGCGCCCAGGAGGCAAGCTCCGGATCGGTCAAAAGCGGTGCTAGAGCCGGTACCGCATCCTTATCCGCCCACCGGGCCAAGAGCCGACAGGCCATCGCCTTCTGCGCCTTGGGTGCTTCGGATTGCAACAGAGCAATCTGCTCCTGAACGGCCTGTCGGAGAGCGGCGGGATCAGTTGGACTAGGCTGGCCCGCCCACGCCAACCCGATCCCCCGGTTCGCCAAGGCCACCGCTGCCGCCAAAACCCCCATGCCGAAAGCAACCCGAAAAGTTCGGTTCGCCAACAGGGAAAATCCCTTGAGATTCTTAAGGTCCTTTTTCATCGAAGAGCCTCCTTTTGCCGGTGAGTATATAAAAGTTAATCGAGATTGCTATTTTTTTCCCGAATCAACAACAGAGTACCCGAAAAAAAAGAACATGGTACGTGGATGCCAGACGGCCAGCGGCTCCGACCGGGCCTATACATGCCAGGGTTCTCGGATGGCCTCGCCGCGGAGCCGATTGGCCTCCTCGTCGCCGATAAATTCGTTTTTGACCGGGTCGTAGCGAAGGGTTCGGCCCAGGAAAATGGCGATGTTGGCCGCATGGCAGGCAATATGCGATTGAGCGGCCACCTGGGCGTTGACCTTCGGCTGAGAACGAGTTTTCACACAGTTAATAAATTCGCGAACATGGAAGGTGGCCGGATAGCCGGGAATTTCCGGAATCTTCCGGCCAGCCAATAAGGCAGGTGAACTAAGAGCCAGTTTAGCGCTATCGCCCGTTTCCACCCAACCGGCGTCGCCTTCAAACCGCACCGGACACGAACCCAACGGCAACCAGCCGTCGTTCCGCAAGACCAACAGGACGCCGTTGGCATAGCGGGCGCGGGCATGGCCCTGGTCGTCGATCGGAAAGTATTCCACCGGAGCGGTATCGTCGGCCCGATTGGCCCATTGGCACAGATCCACGCAGTGGGAGCCCCATTCGAGGCAACCGCCGCCGACCATGCCGCCACCCTTCTCAAAACCGGAGTTCAGCAGTCCCTTATTGAACGGTCGCCACGCAGCCGGGCCTAGGAACATGTCCCAATCGACCTGTTCTTTTGGGGGTTCCGGCTCCGGCGGCGCCCAACCGCTCGAACCCGTCCCTAACCCGCCTGGATGAGCATACAGAGTATGCAACTTGCCTAGCTTGCCTTCCTGAGCCAAGCGGACGGCAAACTGCACATGCGGCAGATTGCGCCGCTGCATCCCGCCCTGGAAGATCCGACCAGTACGTCGGAAGACCTCGGCCAGGGCAATGCTCTCCATGATAGTTTTGGTGCAAGGCTTTTCACAATAAACATCTTTACCAGCCTTCGCCGAATAGATCGATAGCAGCGCATGCCAATTCGATCCGGTAGTAATCAGCACGGCGTCGATGTCGGGCCGGGCCAACAGCTCCCGAAAATCCCGATATTCGGCGCAATCCTGGTTGCCGTAATGCGAATCAACCATCTGCTTAACGCGCTGCCGACGATCGGCCCGCACATCGCAGACGGCCACACATTGCACGTCCGGCTCCCGAAGAAAACAGCCTAGCACATAGCTGCCCCGGCCGCCAATGCCGATGCCGCCCAGCACCACCCGTTCGCTCGGCAAGACGGCGCCGTCTTTGCCCAAAGCCCGGCCTGGGACCAGATACGGCACCGCCCAACCGGTCAACCCTCCCGCACCTACCCACCGCAAAAATTGCCTTCGACCAATTGCACCCTGCTTTCGTCTCATGCGCATCGCCTCCTGATCATGAAAGGAAATACTCTCCGTTTTGAGAACGTTAATGATTTTGCCATACTAGAGGCCTCGAATCAGGCACCTTTTTCTGAGGTTCCTTTGAACACCCCAACCGCTTATCCGTAACTCTCTTCGTTAGGATACTCTGTTTGGCACACCATAGCAAATCCTGCCCGGAGTTTTTTCTCCAAGCTGGACAGGTTCCTTAGAGGATTTCCATCCGGCGGGGGTATTGCCCAGGAAGGCATCTTCACAAAATCCGGGTGATGAATATAATTTCCTGAAGAGAGAACATTGGACCTTTTACCGAGGCGACTGTCGCCTGGATCGGGGGAAGAAAGTTTTTTCCAGGCGGGTGATTTCTCGATGGCAACGCCCCCCCCAGAGGAGGAACCATATCATGCCTCGAACGATACCAACATTTTTGGCCGGACTTGTGCTGGCGGGAATGCTTGGGCTGATTAGTTCGCCAGGATATGCCCAACAGCTTCGGGATGGCGCCGTTTGGCCTTGCAGCGCCAACCAGCTCCCAAGGAGTCCCAAACCACCTTCCGACCCCACCGTGGATAACCCCCATTGGCGGACCGATCCGTTTACCGGCCTGCCAAGGCCGACCACCTCCAATCCCTTTTGGCGGACCGATCCGTTTACCGGCCTGCCAGTGCCCACGTTGAACAACCCGTATTGGCGCATGGATCCTTTTCGACGTATCCCTGTTCCGACCAGCCAAAATCCTTATTGGCGTACCGACCCGCTGCGAGGCACGCCGGTCCCGAGTTCCCAAAATCCTCTTTGGCGAACCGATCCGTTTAGCGGCCTGCCAAAGCCCTCTGGCTCGAATCCCTTTTGGCGGACCGATCCGTTCCGCCAAATGCCGGTTCCCAAATAGCATGTTGCGGGGGAGGGGGGCCTAGTCGAGCCCCCTACGCTGATCCGTTCTGCCGCACGCCGGTTCCCAAATAGCATGGCCTCCCTTAGCTTTGCCTTTGAGCCAGCTTCTCCCGGCAGTACCGCTTTGGGTACGATGGATCAGCTAGGTCTCCGGTAATTTTGGCGAAACGACGTATCTAACGACGTATCTAAACAGTGCTCCGGCCAAAGGGAAAACGAATACTCCTTTGTTTTCGAGCGGCTAGAGTCTTGCCTGGATTGGCAGACGTAACAATAATAGGAATGAATTCCGTCAGCTGGACTACGCATGAAGTGAATCTCTGAAGTTGGGAGGCCCATTCATGAACCGGCTGTTCCGACGAGTGTTCTTGCTGGTGGGGCTGTGGCTGACGGCGGCCGGGACGCTGCTGGCTGATCCTATTCAGGCCATCGTCGATCAGGTCAGCGAAACCTACTACACGAGCTTCCTTCGGGACGGGCTTTATACCCGGCAGGGAAATAACCGAAACGACGGCCAGCCGGACCATGAAAACGCCAAAGCCTTTATTTATACCACCCTGCAGAGCTTCGGCCTTTCGACCAGCTACGACACCGGCACCTATGGGGGAATCCCTTATACAAATGTAGTGGCGGCGCTTCCCGGCCAACTCCATCCAGGGCAAATTTACATCGTCGGCGCCCATTATGATTCGGTCGATTGCCCTGGAGCCGACGATAATGCTAGCGGCGTAGCAGCGGTGCTGGAGGCGGCCCGCATCTTGTCCCAATACCAGTTCGAGCGCACCATCCTGTTTATCGCCTTTGACCGAGAGGAAGACGGGCTGATCGGCAGCTACGGCTATGCAACCGCTCATGCAAGCGATGACATCCGGGGGATGCTCTCGTTGGATATGATTGCCTTTAATCATGTGGATCCGGCCTATCAGAATAAAGCCTGGGTTACCCGGGCCTATACAGCGGCGCCGGCGGGCACCCAAACCGCCCTAGCCAATGCCCTGAGCACCTATTCGACCATCACTCCGATCACCGGCATCATGGGCTATAGCGACCATGTGCCGTTTGCTAGCTTTGGCCAAGGCTCGGCCCTTTTAATCGAATACGCCATGAGCGCCTATCAGAATCCTTACTACCATAGCTCGAACGACTATACCCTCAACAGCTTGGGCCAGGCGCAAACATGGATGTATGGAGGCCAGCCGTATCTTTATATCGACTACGCCTATGCGACGCAGATGACCCGGGGTGTAGTCGGCTATTTGGCCAGCGTGGCCGGGCTGATGGAGCCGCCAATCGTCATTCCCGAACCTGCCAGCATTTGGCTGTTCGCCGCCGGTAGCAACCTGGTAATGGTCCTGTACCTTCGTCGTCGGAAAGGCCGCCTTCTTCACCGCCGGAACCGACAGACACAAAACGACAAGCCCCTACCTCTTTTAGCCGCTTGAAGTACTCTGGGGGCGAAGGGGATGGCTGTAACTGCCGGATGGACCCCCTCATGGAAGGACTCGCTAGAAAAAGCAACTGTATAAAAATGAATTCTATAATGGATGAAAATGTTGAGGATTATTCCGACGGCAGGCAATCCCAGAGCCTATCCGGAAGGTCATGGCGATGAGCGATCCGTCGCTGGAGCAGGCCAAAAGGATCATTACTGCCGAGATCGAACGGGCCGGTTGTCGAATGCGCCGGATCGTGCTGTTTGGAAGTCGGGCCCGGGGGGACCCCCAACCCACTAGCGACTGGGATTTCTATGTCATCGTGGACCGGGACTTATCGTTTTCGGAACGGGAGGAGTTGGCCTCGGCCATTTGTTGGCGTTTGGCCCAACAGGAGATTTTCGCGGATGTGTTCATCCGATCCGAACGCTTGGCCGCAGAACGTCAGCACGATCCAGGGTATCTAACCTATTATGCTTTGCGTGAAGGAACCGATCTGTGAATCCCGCTACACTGCAGCAGTGGATTCAAAAAGCGGAGCATGATTGGAAAATTGCCCTGGATGAACTGGCGACCCCTCAACCAGTGGCCGACATGGTCTGTTTCCATCTCCAGCAATGCTGCGAAAAATATCTGAAGGCGTTCTTGATTTGCCATGACCAGCCGTATCCGCGAACTCATCGACTAGAGGTATTGATCTACCTGTGTGGAAAGCTAGATCCAGAGTTTCAACTCTTGATGGAATGGGGGGCTGATCGGCTGAGCCGATACGCCGCTTCCATTCGGTATGGTGAAGATTTTTATGTTCCTACGTTGGAGGAGACGCAGCAGGCAGTCGGCCTTAAAAAGTTCGTCAGTTTGTGTTACAAAAACTCCAGGCGCACTTGCCGGAAAAACCGAATCCCAGCTCCGGTGCAGCCCCTTTCTAAGACCTTGTTTGGAAAGGCCCTTTCCTTTCGGTAACCGGGCACGGGCGCAGGCTGGAGGAACCGACCGAGCGGGCCCCCATGGAGCACCGTCCGTCCGACGGTAGGTCGGCTGGGTGAATGGGCCCTCCAGTCCGTCTAACAGACTAAGATACAACACCCTATGCTCGCCCGGCTTCGGCGTCAGCTCAGCCGACTCTGCCCAAGGGAAAGAGGCGCATCCTTCCGGATCCCCAAAGCCTTTCCAAACATCCTCTAACATGCCTTCTTACAATCTTCCCTTGTTTAGGAAAATGGCATCATTTCGGCCGGAGGGAGCGTCTTTCTTGTCATCCGCGCGAAAGCGGGGACCCAGTATCGCCTCTGCGCGCTGCGGGCGAGGCCGAGTGAGCATTCCGCTGACCGGGTGAGGAGGGCCAGGACTGCCGCCTTTGCGGGAATGAGACTGTGTGCAAGAGGCAGAGTCAACGAAGCTTGGATTCCCGCTTGCGCGGCAATGAGACTGGCAGCCGCTCTCCCTAACCAACAGTAACGTACTTCACTGGAGTGAAATATTACGGAACAGGAAGCGGGTAGAGAAGTTTGCGAGATATTCGGATTGTTTCGGAGGTTCGCCAAGAAGGATTCTCCTATGGGACCAGCAGAGTTACGGCGGAAATTGTTGGAGTGTTTGGGTGGGCCTTGGCCGAAACCGGGCCCGCTCAAGCCGCAGTTACATCGAACGGTACAAAAAGAAGGCTATCGGATCGAATGGGTAAGCTACGAGGCGGAACCGGGCGATCGGGTGCCCGCCCTGCTGCTTGTACCCGACGGCGTAGATGGCCAGCATCAAGCCCCGGCGGTGGCCGTCTGGCATCAGCACAACGGCGAGTGGCACCTGGGCAAATCGGAACCGGCCGGCCTGGCCGGTAACCCCATGCACCATACCGGCGTGGCCTTGGTGAAGATGGGTTATGTGGTTATTTGTTCAGATGCCCTCTGCTTTGAAGACCGGCAGGACCCGGTCCTTCGCGGCGGCGACTACGAACGCTTTGAGTTTCTCCGGTATGTAGTTAGCGGCAAATGCATGGCCTGGAAAAACATCCTGGATATGCGGCGGGCCATCGACTACCTGGAAAGCCGTCCCGAGGTACAAAAAGGCCAGATCGGCTGCTACGGCCATTCCATGGGCGCTACGCATACTTGGCTGCTCGGGCCGTGGGAAGATCGGCTTCGCTGCCTGGCAGCCAACTGCTGTCTGCCCACCTATGCGGCCATCCACCGGACAAAAATCTTGCACTGTTTTCCGAACTTTATCCCCGGCTGGTTTCAGTATGGCGATACGCCGGACATAGCTGCCCTGACGGCGCCGAAACCGCTGCTAATGACCTTCGGAGAGCAGGACGCCGGCAGCCCCATCCAAGAGGTCCGAGAAGGCATCAAGCGGATTGCCCAGGCCTACCAGGCCGCAGGGGCCCCGGAAAACTTCCGTGCTTTCATCGAACCCGGCGCAGGCCATGTCCTTTCCGAAGCGATGTGGACAGAAATCCGCCAATGGTTCCAAAAACACCTGCCGGTCTAAGAGAAGCTGGATGTCCAGGAGTTTGAGCAACCATCGCCCCCTTGGATCCCTGGGGGTCATTAACATCCCCATGGATGAGAGATAGAATTTCGGGGGAATGAAGGCGATGGAGACGTCTCGACCATGGCAAGCGGAATCTTTGACAACTTACGGACGAAGCACTTTGAGATCATGGCGTTGCATCATGCCGAAGCCATTCTACAACATGATATGCCGGAAGCGGTTCGGGATTTAGAGAAAGTACTCGAATCGCTCACCATACCGGTAGAAGAACTGATCTCTGGGGGGGGTGGGGAGGCTCCGGTTACTAAACGCCTCCGGCATGCCCTGTATGAACATGGATGGGTAAAACATCGGTTTGAGATCAGAAAAATCGTGGACGGGGAAGAAAAAGAGGTGATTTCGCACGAAATTGATCATGTGAAAAAATTCCCCCAAGGTACGTTTGCTTTGGAGATAGAATGGAACAATAAGGCCCGTTTTTTGATCGGGACTTAGAAAACTTCAAACGACTCCATGCGGAGGGCCTCATTTCCGTTGGGGGAATCATTACTAGAGGTCCAACCCTTCAAGAATCCCTTAATGAGCTAGTGTTAGAATTTGCTCGCAAGCACAACATCAGATCAGTAAAGAAGATAAGAAGCTTCTATCAGCCTACCGAGCGGCAGCTTGAGAGCATCCGGAAAGCAATCGCGTCAGGGCTATCCTTTGCGGAGGCATGGGCGCATGTATTTGTGGCCGACAAATTCGGGGAAGCTACCACGCACTGGCGAAAGTTACAGGAACGGGTGAACCGAGGAGTGGGCAGTCCATGTCCCCTGCTTTTCATCGGAATCCCTAAAGAAGCGGTAGTTACGTAAATAGACGGAGGAAACGGAAATGAACAGGCCGGAGGGCAGCCTGACACAGGTTAATCCAGCGGAAGATTTGTTGGCGAAAGTTTGCGGTCAGTTTGGAACCATTTTGGTTGATCCCCCATGGCAGTTCCAAAACCGAACAGGAAAAGTAGCGCCGGAACATCGGCGTCTGCTTCGGTATCCTACGATGGAACTGAGAGAGATTTTAGAACTTCCGGTAGGAAAGTTGGCAGCAGCCCAGTCGCATCTTTATCTTTGGGTCCCGAACGCTCTGTTGGCCGAAGGCCTGCAGGTGATGGCGGCATGGGGGTTTACCTATAAGACAAACCTCGTCTGGTATAAGATTCGTAAAGACGGGGGGCCAGACGGACGGGGTGTTGGGTTTTATTTTCGGAATGTGACCGAACTTGTTCTTTTCGGTGTACGTGGACAGTTGCGCACACTCCCGCCGGGCCGAAAACAAGTCAACATTATCCTCGCCAGAAAACGAGAACATTCTCGAAAACCGGACGAACTTTATGATATTATCGAAGCATGTTCGCCCGGCCCGTACTTGGAACTATTTGCCCGATTTCCCCGGCCTGGTTGGAGCCAGTGGGGCAATGAGGACGTAGAAGAAAACTCTTTATATGGGGTGGCCCGTCGGAAAGGGCATCTAGAACGGCAACTTCGTCTGTTCGCCCCTCCACGCGGATATGCCGTGGGAGGATAACTGCTTCAGATTGGCCATTGCTCTGTTTCTACCAGGAGGCATCTAGATGACAGCTTTTTCCCGAAAAAAGGAAAGTCCCTCCGCCACTTATCGCCACAACAACAGGAGCGTGCTACTTTGGGGACCGTTGCTTTGCTTGGTAAGTTTCGCAGTCAGTGCGAGGCTACCTGGGGCATGGGGAGCAGACCATCTACCGGCGGCAGTCTCTCAGAAGAGTCTGTCTCCCGTAGATCTGCAGGCGAAGAACGTGATTGTGATGATTGCCGACGGCTGTGGGATCGAAGCCTATACGTTGGCTCGATGGGTCAAAGGCAACCCGTTGGCCGTCGATTCGCTGGGGGTGGGCTTGGTCCGCACGCATAGCAGCGATTCGGTCATCACGGATTCGGCGCCGGCGGCTACGGCGTATGCCACCGGCGTGCGTACCAGTAATGCCTTTGTGAGTGTCGGGCCGAAGGCGAAGGTCTTATCGATTTTCGAGCCGCCGCCGGAGGATTTGCCGTATCGGCCGTTAGCGACGGTCTTGGAGGGAGCAAAACTTCTGGGCAAATCGACCGGCATTGTCGTTACCTGTCGGGTTACCCACGCCACGCCGGCGGCTTTCTTGGCGCATCTTGCCGCTCGGGATGATGAACAAAATCTTATGGTCCAAATTGTACACCAAAATGCTGACGTCGTTTTAGGAGGCGGCCGAGAATTGCTCCTGCCCAAAGCTTCCGGCGGCAAACGCACCGATGGCCGGGATCTAACAAAGGTGTTAAAGGCCCGAGGGTATCAGATGCCCACAACCCGGCAGGAACTAGCCCAGATAACCAGTGGCAAAGTTTTTGGCCTTTTTGCCGAGGGCCACTTAGCGCCGGAAATCGACCGACTTACCATCGCCCCGCACGAGCCCAGCCTGGAAGAAATGACTCGGAAAGCCATCGAGCTATTGAAGGCCGATCCGGACGGCTTTTTCCTGATGATCGAGGGGAGCCAGATCGACTGGGCCGGCCATGCCAACGACCCGGCCTATTTAGTGCACGAGGTGCTCATGTTTGATCGGGCGGTGGCGGCGGCGGTGGAATTTGCCCGGCAGGATGGACAGACTCTTCTGATCGTGGTTTCGGACCATGCTACCGGCGGTTTGTCGATCGGCAATACGGGGCCACTGAGTAAAGGCAACGTTCCTGTGGAGGCGGTGGTTGAGCCGATCCGCCGAATGAAATGTTCGTTTTCCGCTTTGTGGAAGAAGCTGGGCAAAGAACCGACGGCCGACCGGCTTCGCCAGGTGCTCCAGGAGAACTGGGGCATCCAGATGGCGCCAGCAGAGGCTACCCAGTTGCTAGCCGAGGCTCACCGGGGTGCTGAACATTTGCTTTCTGCCCTGTGCAGCCGTTATACGGTAGTCGGCTGGACGACCCATGGACATACCGGCGACGATGTGCCGCTATTTACGATGGGGCCAGGCAAACCTGCCGGTGTTTTGGACTCTCCGGAGGTGGGCCAATGCATTGCTCAGGCGTTGGGTCTGGATATGGAAAAGCTGAACGCCCGGCTCTTTGTGGAGCCAAGCAAGGTGCTCCCAGGCCTGAAGGTGGAACTACTGCCAGCACCGGCTCCAGCCCGAACGTTGCCGGCTCCCTCCGAAAAGGCCATGCCGAAAGGCAACGGCCCACTATTGCCGGAGGGTGTACAGGCGCCGCAAATCGTCCGGCTAGAGTATGGCCAGAAGCAGGTGGAATTGGCCCTGCAAGAGAACGTGCTAAAACTGGCAGACCGGACGGTGGAACTGGAAGGCTTATGCTTGTACGCCAGCCAGAGCAGACGGCTGTATGTTCCGATGCAGGTAGTTCGGGTTCTGGCGGATAGCTCGGAGCCGTTGCCGCCGATTACCCGAAGCCGCTGAAGGGTGTTTGTTAGTACGACCGCGTTAAGTGGTCCGGAGAGTTAATCCAGATAAAATGGGCAACAAGAATAGGTAGCCCGTGAAGCCAATTGTGCTTCTCAGTTTAACATCGGCCTTAACTTAGCGCTGTCGAGTTAGGAGCCGACCACTTTTTTCGCCCAGGGACTCTGTTTATAGCGGGTTTCGAGGATTTGACGGGCTTGGGTGGCACGTTCGGGTTTATGAAGTTGATTCCACAATTCGACCAGATTGGCCAAGGCTTCGGCATGTTGTTCGCCGTTGGCCGAGTAAAGCACATCCACATGAAGGAAAGCCAAGAGAGCTTCTTTGGTGCGACCGGCTTTTCTTTCGATGGCGCCTAAGGTGTTATAAGCCCGGGCATGGAGTTCTTGGTGTTCTGGATCGGCCAGGGCGATGATATCTTCGACGATTTTTCGGGCTTCGTCGGTTTTGCCTTTTTCGGCCAGACACCGGGCTTTGCCCAATTGGGCTTCCAGACGATACAGTTCGGCCTGGCCGCCAGAAGCAGAAATAGAGAGCACCGTTTCAAAAATTTTTTCTGCATCGTCGATGCGATTTTGTGCTAAGGCCAGCCTGCCGAGAGCTACCCCGGCCCGGATTTGATAATCCGGCCAAGGGGTTTTAGCGACCGTTCGATAATAGGCTTCGGCTTCTTTATATTTGCCAGCGGCGACCAACAGATTACCGAGCAATTCCTGCGCTTCGTAGAAGTGATAACTGGCTGCATGGTTTTGAACGAAGCTGAGCAAGGATTTGCCGGCTTCCTGGATGTCGGCGGAGCCGGCCAAGGCCAATTTAGCTAGGCAGTAGGCTTTGTAAAACTCCGCCTCCTGTTTCAGCACTGGCCGATCCAGTTCCTCCGGGGGAATCTTTTGGGGATCGTTTAGGATGTCCAGGGCGTCTTGATATCGGCCAGCCGTCGCATACGTTCGCACCGTATTTAACGCCGCCGGTTCCCCTTGAAAAACAATGCCCAGAATTTCATTGACGGGGATTTTGATCTCTTGGCCAGCTTGTTCGACCACTACTTCCAGAGGGCTCATCTTTTTGACGGTAGCCTGCATGACAGGGGCGCCCACGCGACGAATGGAATCCTGCGCCCAAATCCCGGTGGGTAAAAGGCCCGTGAATCCAACCAACAAAAACGTTCCTACTCCCAAATGAATTTTACGCATCGTGGATTCTCCTTTTCTTTACACGAACGGTGGATTTTGCCTCACTTTCCTGGAATGGCACCCCTTCCTGCTCTACCAGAAATCAAAAACCGGTTGGCATGAACCAACCTAGGGAATTGTTCTGTTGGTTATCTGGAAGCGGTCGGGCTGGCGGCAACGGGTTTGGGTTGGGAAAGGCCTGTGGGGGTTTTGCCTTGGGTTTGTTGGATTCGTTTCAAAAGTTCGTTATATTTGGCGAACCATTCGGGTCCGCCCAATTCCGGCATCAGGCGATGGACAATCAGGATATCTTCTTCGGCTTGTTTGAGAACATCGGTGCGTCGCTGGCCGGAGAGGGTTTTGGCGTATTCAAATCGGCACACGGCCAGATTATAACGGGCTTCGTGGAAATAATTCGCGAACCGCTGTTTATCGGCTTGGCGTTCTGGGCTGTCCATGCGGGGGTCCATCATGAAGCGTTGGACGGTACGGGCCAGTCGGCCCCAACCCCAGATAGGTAACTGGAATTCTTTTCCGTCTTTTCCTTTGCCCTTGAGTCCTCCCTGAATGGCATACAGATAATACTTCGGTTCTTCGCTGCCCCAGGCTTGGCAGATATAGGCGCCTTCTACTTGGCCGTCGATCATCATCGGTTTATCTTGCAAGAGTACCGTGATCCATTTGAGGGCTTCTTTGTATTGACCGAGTCGGCGGTTGGCTTTGGCCAACCGAAGCAGGATGCTGCTGCGAATGGTTTCCTGTTTGGTTTTTTCTTCGCGGAGGGAGAGGATTTTTTCTTCCTCGGCTTTTTGGGCGGTTTCGTCTTTGATTTGTTTGAGTTTTTCTTCTAATGGTTGGAGTTGCTGGACGATTTGTTCCAGTTTTTCATCGACCTGTTCGAGGAGTTTTTCAAAGGCGGCGGCGGCTTTTTCGTAATAGGGTTTCACCTCCGCCGGACAACTCCGCAGGCCACCCGGATCCAGTCCTGCTCCCAGACTTTGGAACGTCTCTGCCACCCAATATAACGAATTGAACGTGTTATCAGGCCGTTGGGCAATCCGGTCCAGAAAAAGTTCGAATCCTTCCAGCACTTGTTTGGCTTCTTCGTCTTTCCGTTCTTGGCGGAGCCGATTCAAATGGCGCTCCAGTTCCAGGCCAAGGCCGATATAGAGGTTAGTTAGTTTGGTCGAACCTTCCGGATCGGCAGCCATGACTTTCTCCAGCGTATTCATAACCTGTTCCGCTTTTTCGAGTTGGCGTTCTGCCACGTAGGCACGCAAAGCGGCTTTATAGGTTTCGGCCCGGAAGGTACCTCGGTCGGTTACCGGGTGATTGGCCTGGACGAGGGCCAGCGGCCCAATCTGAGCGTCCGTCAAAGATTCCAGGGCCTTTTTGGCCTGCCCAGTTTCGATGTAGATCTGCGCCAAAGAAAGCACCGCACTGGCCAAGGTATAATCAATCGATGCCTGATCGCTTAGTTGTTTGCGAAGCCCTTGGATGCCTCGTTCCAAGTATTGTTGGGCCTGTTGACGCATTTGGTCGAGCTCCTGCTGCGGGGGGCGGGCGTCTTCCGGAAGCCGAACCCCACGCACATAGGCCGACCATAATGCCTGCCCAATCAGCACCTCCGCTTCCGGTCGTTTGGCAGAGCTGGCCGGAAGCCGGTTCAAGTATTCCAGAGCCTTCTTGGGGTCTTGATCGGCCACGGCGCTACGCAGGAGCATGACCATGGCCTCTTCGGCTTCTGGGGCATCTTTCCATCGGCCAGCGATATATTCCGCTAAATTAGTCATTCGGGTAGTTTCAAAGCTTCGATCCACATCTTTGGGAAGCTCAGAACGTAGTTTTAGCCAACAGGCCAGGGCAATTTTTGCCCCAGGCCGGGCGCCTCCACTATTGGGATATTTACGGGCCAAGAATTCTCCTAAAATAGCTGCTTCATATAGATCGTCCGACAGGTAATTTAAATAGGCCAGGTAATACCGCAACGTGTTCAACTCGTCGAGCAGTTCTTTTCGGCGTTCCGGCGCCAGTCCGGCGGCCAATTGGAGAGCCTGGGTAAAGTACATCTTGGCCTCCTCTTGAGCGCTTTGGATGCGTTGCTCCAATTCTTGCTTTTTCTTTTCCTCCAGGCCGCCTTGGCTGGCCGAAAGCCGAAGTTCCAAATCCGCTGCCTGCAGCTCCTCCAAAGCCGCCCGGCCATAATCCCGCGCCTCTTCATAACTGCTGACTTGCACTTGCCCTTGGCCTAGTTCCCGGAGCCGCACTCGGGCAGGTATCTGATGGGGACCCTCATATCGGGCTACATACCGATAATAATCCCGAACCGTCGCATAGATCTTCGGGTCTTTCTTCTGTTGTTTCAGTATTTCCTCCCCCGCTTCGGCACCGTAAAACCGAATGGTTAACCCTTCCGCAGAGGCCTCCTCATCCGGCCGGGCCGTCCCCAGCCACTCTTCCACCTTCTTCCATACCTCCGAAAACTTCTTTGCATCCCGAAGGATCTCCAGCTCAAGGATGAATGCCTTGTTTTTGATGTTTCGGAACGGCTTAGGGTCATCGGGCTGGGCGGCCAAATCTCTGCAGATGTCCATCGCTTTTTTCACATCGCCCATTTCCTTATAACAGCGGGCCTGCCAATATAAGGCATACAGTCCGGCCAGCCAGTCCTTGAATTGGCTAGCGATCCTCCCAAAAGTTTCTGCCGCCTCGGTGAGCTTCTTTTTATATTCCGCGCTCTTTTTGTCGTACGTCTGGGCCAGTTCGTAATCGACTGTGGCTAGGTAAATCCGGGCCATCGCCATATTACGGACGACTTCTTCAAACTCTTGCTTCTTCTTTTCCGGCCATTTCGGATCCACTACCTTGCCATATTCAGCCCGTTTATTGGTAAAATACCGCTCCAGCTCCCGAAACACTTCGTAGGCTTCCTCTAGATGAGACTGGGCTTCTTGGATGAGCTTGGTTTTCTCTTCCGGTTTTGTCGTGGGTTTATTAGCCTGTTCTCGTTTGATCTTGGCTCGTTCCACGAGAATGTTGCCCAATTGCAATTTGGCATCCTGCGCGAAGGCATGTCCTGAGTGTTCCTTTAAAAACTCGTCAAACTGTTGCCGAGCTCGGTCCAGATATTCCACCCGATATTTCATATCCTGACTGGCCAACGCGGCCATCAGATGGATTTTCCCTGCCTCATAACGCCAGGTTTTTTTCAATTCTTCGGGACACGAATGGCTTCTCCGAAGCCATTCCAGATAATCCAACGCCGTATCAAAATATCCCCGTTCTTGGAGCCCGGCCAGCATCTTCTGGGCCTGTTCTTCGAACTTTTCGGGGACCTTGGGTTTCTGGGCTGGCTGCCCAGCCTGGCTGAGCACAGCCAATGTCAACCCGGCCAACCATCCCAGGCTCAACAGCATCTGCCTTAACCGACTGTTCTTTCTCATCAGCTTTTCCCTCTCTATCAAACCGACTCCGAAGATCCTAAGGAAAGTGGCATTTAAGTTAGAGGCCCCCGCTTCCCTCACCCCACTCTTTACCCGTGTTCCTCAAACGGAAGAGGCCTCCTTCGCCATGAAAGACTCCATCGTCCTGTCGGAGATTCTTGGGATGCTTTTATCTCAAAGACGCTCAGAGAACCTGGTTCCCCCGGAAGGCCAATCCACCCTAAACGGGAAAAACCCACCAGGAGGCGCAAAAATAGCTTCCTGAAACCGGCTTCAAGTAATCTTAATCTTACCATACTTATCATATTAAAAATATATCCGACGAAACTTATCATATAAAAAATATATCCAATAAGCCGCTCCGCTCAACCCCCCACAAGCTGCTCCAGCCCGGCCTTCCGCAAATGCCTCCTCTGCTCTCCTATCTTTACCTCTTATTCCCTAATCTACTTATACTTCTGGTATTCCTCAATACTATGGCCTGTTCCGCGTAGAGATTCTCACAGCCTTTTCTTAATCTTAATCTACTATTGCTTAATCTACTATTCCTTTATTCCTTCCTATCTTATTGCTTATCCCCTCTCCCGTTTTCGAGAGACTTCCTCCGGCTCATCCCCGCGAAATCGGCACTCCATGCTCCTGGGAGCGCGGCCATCCCTCCCGCCACTGTTAGGAGTGCGGCCGTCCTCCGTCCACCTGTTAGGCCCGCTGCCTTCCCCCCGCCTATTGTCATTCCCGCCCAAGTGGGCTTCCAGGCTCCAGCATGTTGCATCCTCGTCCTTCCTGGATTCCTGCTTTCCTAGAAATGACATTTTGGATTGCCTTCCCGCTTGCAGGACAACAGCAGGGGTTGCTACTGCCGAACTCCGACCGCCCTCTTTAGTGAGCTGACATAAATATACCAGTTTGGAAAATTTTTCTCCTCTCCATGGGAAAAGCGGCATCGTGAACGGAACAGTGTCCCAAAAATTTTTGAAAAATTTTTCCCTATTTTTTCCCCCCCAAGAGATTTAGCTCGAATAGGGGATATGGGTGCAGAACCTTTTGCAATGGGTTTTTCTAACATTTTATTAAAAAAAGACTTATGTCAAATATTTTTGCCTCCTTTTAGGGGGGGGTGCCAGATGATCTTTAAGACACTCATCCTAGACAAAATGGGCAGCAGAAAAAATTTTTCATCTAGCCTCTTGACAAGCCTCGACCGGCAAGGAAAAAATAGCCAGAAATTGTGTAAGGGTGGTCCGTGATGTTGACCTTCCCCCAGTAGTGGGTCCTCCCTTGGGGGTAAAAGTACCCCTTAAGGCAAAGCAGGGCGACTCACTGGGCAAGGCCACAACGTTTCTACGTTCTGTATAGCGCTGCATCGAGGTCCGTGATCTGAAAATCACCTAAAAGGGACAACCGACCCAAAGACCATAAGTTCCGTATTCGGAAACCCCCCTTTCTGGACGGATAGCCTTCCCCCCACGGACTAAGGGGCAGATTCTGAAATGCATTTTTAAACCGGGTTTAAATTGACAAAAACCTAAAGTTCCGAACACTTCGGAACGATCCGTCTGCGTCGATAGGAAAACCGGTTGCGCAGCGTTCCATTGCTTGCAGTGGCCGCTTGGAGTACGCACCGAATAATGTGCAACTAAGTTTATGCACCGGGGTTGGTGCAGTGGTCGGCCCACCAGCCGGTTTTTCTATGCCTCGATGGGAGCATTTCTATAAAAACTTAGGGTTGTAGTGGCGTCTGGGGCAACCATTGGGTGCTCTAGATGCAATCCAGCCGGCGGATTTTCCTACAGTGGCCTTTTTACAGTGGGCATAGGCATTTTCCGGCTTTGGGAATGAAGAACCCTGCAGAGCGTCCCAGTGGTTACTTTTTAACCATTTAGTCCCATTGGTCTTACTGCGGCTTTTGATAAAGGAGGACTGACGATGCGACGCTTGGCAATGGTCATGATCTGGATCGCAGCGATGAGCTGGGTGGAAGGGGCTGCTCATGGGAGTATCAGTGTATCCACCTTGCCCGGGGGGACGGCCACCTCGTTCCCGGCGGGATGTATGCTGGCGTTCATGGGAGGCTTTATGACTCTGCTATCTTCGACGTGAAAAACGGCGCAAGATTCACCGGGGCTTGGGGCAGTTCCGCCTATGGCTATTATGGTGATCCGAGCAAAGATTGGCTATCGCTTCCGGCAGGTCGGCAGGTGTACGCTGGCGACGATGGTCAGAACATCTCCCTCCGCGTGGTTTTCAAGAACGTGGACCTGACCGGCCTCAACTATTTGCTAGCCGGGCACCAAGGGATGGGTCTTCTCGGCGTCCGGGGAGTCGGAACGGGAGGGTATGATCTTCAGCCGAAAGCCGCTGCCCTGGCTATCTACGATATGAGCCAGACAGGTACAGGCTGGCCGCCGCGGCCCCCGCTTGGAGATCCGTCCGATGGTACTCGCCAGTACCTCTTCCAAACGTGGATCCGCAATGCGGGCTACATCGGCGACATCGGCCATGGACCGGACGCAGGCTGGAATGCCAATCCTAAAGGCGGACCGTTACGCAACGATCCCTCTTACGACACTTTTGATGTCATGTTGGAGTTTGCCCCGCAGGCCGATGGTACCGTTCATATGTATGCCTTTGAAAGGATCCACAACACCTGGGATATCTGGACCAACGGAATCATGAAGTGGAATCCGCACGATTACAATTGGAACGGCGTCAATCGCTACTATTGCGTTCTTCCTAAAGCCAACGGCGGCGACTTCATGAATATGGTGTACGTATTCGCTTCAGCCGGTAACGGGCCCTACGCCACGACCATCGGCGGACATAGCATCACGTGGGGAAACATTGAAGTTACTGGAACACTTGTTCCTCCATACATTTCATCATGGTATATGAATGTAGATAGTTATTGGTGGGACAGCATGAAGTGGTCCAACGGCGTACCGAATGGCCCTACTGCTTGGGCTAAGTTTAATCGCAATTTTGTCGGCGACCGGGTGGTCCAGTTGGCTGACGCCTCGGGCGCCCCGATCCAACTGATGCTGAACAAGCTTACTTTTTACGACTGGTCTCGCGGCAGCGACACGTTGACGCTCCGAGCGGCGACTCAAGATAGCCAGGTGAGCGTGCTTACGTTTGCTGCCCAATCCGCCATCGACTCGCAAAACGCCATTCCTGAGTATAAGGCCAGTGAGTTGGATTCCACCGGCTTGCCGTATCTGGCCGCCTTGCGGATCGACAGCAAGGTCGTGATTGCCGACTCTGGCCTGACGAAAATTGGCAGCGGTTCCGCCGCCTTTTTCCGCCAAGTTTCAGGCAGCGGCAATCTCAATGTCAATGCGGGTCTTTTGATCTTGGCGGCCGCCAATACCTACAGTGGTTCTACCACCGTTGCCGGCGGCACTCTGCAACTGCGGCATAGTCAAGCGGTGGCTGGGACTTCCGGCCTTACGGTTACCAGCGGCGCTGTCCAATTGGCCAAGGACCTGGCTGGAAACGATCTTACCATCTCTGGAAAACTGCTGGCTTTGCAAGGCAGCACGTTGGGAAACCTCAGCGGCAATAACACCTGGGCTGGGCCGGTCGCCTTCAACAGTTCGAACAATGTTTCGGTTGCTTCCGGCACAACGCTCACCCTTCGCGGCAACTTTTCCGGCGCTGGCAGCATTATCAAACTGGCTCCTGGAACGTTGGTTCTGGATGTGGGGGCTGGTTCCACCTATTCTGGCGCCGCCATCAATGCAACCGAAGGCGATCTTCAGATCCTTGGCGCCGGTGCTTTAGCCCCGGCAAAGTTCCACAATACCGGCAATTCGACGGGGGCGGGGGTCAGGCTAACCATTGGCAGCGCCGACAGTTCTCCGCAGCTTCGGATCCAGCAGTTCTTCCATCTGGGCAACGGCGCCAATGCGCCCATGGTCGTTCACCAATATTCCGGCTTGGTTTCCAATGCGGGTACCTTGAACGAGCCTTCGCTGACCGACATGTCGAGGTTGGCCAATGTCTGGGGCGGGGCCACTAATGGCACCGGCAATAGCAGTCCCGTGCAATATAATCTCTATGGTGGGGTGCTCAGCTTGCTCGGCTCCCCGCTGTATCTATCCTGGAAAGCCGACGCTACCCTAAATATCTCCGGCGGAACCGCCTATCTGAAGGGCCTGGTGCTCGGCTACCAGAGCCGCGACATGCAGGCTACCGTCAACCTCTCCAGGGGCGACCTATATATTGGCACGGGCGGTATCCAGGCCGACGACGCTTCCCAGCCGTTTACTCGAAAGGTGCTTAATCTTTCCGGCGGTACCTTAGGCGCTTTGGACACATGGTCCTATCAAAACGCCAATATGAAGCTACTGGCCGAAACCACCTTCGACACCGACGACTACAATGTTACCCTGACGGGCAAATTCTTCGTCGATCCCACCACCGGCAAGATCTTTAAAACCGGCGCCGGCACCCTGTACATCAACGATCCCAATATCCAAATCAACCCCAAAACCCAACTGGAGATCGAAGAGGGCCAGGTCATCATTAACGGCATAGCCTACGGCAAGCCTACGCCGGAGAATCCGCTGATCATAAGTCCTAATCCGCCCTATCAGAACAGTCCTCTGGTCCTTACCGATTGGGGCTTTGGCGATCCCCAGTTGGAAAATTTGCCTCGCAGTGCCAAATGGCTGATCGTCCGCGGCGGCACGATCCAAATGACCCAAAATTCTTCCGCCCCACGGGCCTTTACCATGGAGGTTGACAGTGCCTACCCGAACGACCAGCCAACTCTCTCTGTGGATGCGGGCAAGACCTGGCAGATCACGGTTCAGCCCCGGGCCGACGGCTCCGACCGCTACCCCCTGAAAAGCAACCTCTCCCCCGGCCAATACCTCATCCTTACTGGCGAAGGCACCGGCCAGATCGACAAAGTCATCCCCGGCTCCGGCGGACTGAAAAAGACCGGCACCGGCACATGGATCCTCACCGCACAAAACACCTACACCGGCACAACCACCATCGAGCAAGGCGTGTTAGAAATCCGCCATCCGAACGCCCTGGGTGCAAGCGGCGAATCTGAATGGACCAAGGTTTATGAAACCCCCAATTCCCCAGCTACGTTGCAGTTGGCCACAAATACCCCAGGGATCACTTTTGCCCCAGAAGTGCTATACATCCGGGGCGAGGGAGTAAATCAAAGAGGCGCCTTGTACAACGCCAGCGGCAATAACACTTGGACCGGCCCGATTATCCTTCAGCATATTACCTCCATCGGCGTGGCGGCCGACTCCACTCTAACCATTTCCGGCGTCATTTCGACTCCTTACTATTGGCTCTACAAGGTTGGACCTGGCACCCTAGTGCTGACCGCACAAAACACCTACACTAGCGGCACGCGAATTGAGGCCGGCACCTTGCAGCTTTCCGGCGGCAATGACCGGCTCAATCCAGCTAGTTCCATTATCATCACCGGCGGCGTGCTGGATCTGGGCGGCACCACGCAAAACATCACCGGCTCGGCCGTCGTCCACTTCCAAGGCGGCGTGGTCCAAAACGGCACGATCAATAAAGCCGGCGGCAACTACACCACGGATGGCTCTTCCAACAATGCCACCGTCTCGGCTGTCTTGGCCGGTTCGGCCGGCCTAGTGAAAACCGGCTCCGGCACCCTGACCCTTTTCGGCGCCAACACCTACACCGGCATGACCACCGTCTCGGCCGGCGTGCTGGAAATCCAAAACGGAGATGCCTTAGGACGCGATCCCGGGGGCCAGGTTACGGAGACTAGAGTGGCTGATTGGGCAGCGATTCGGCTTGTGGGCGGCTCCAGCGCTATTACCGTGGAAAAGGAAAAACTCTATCTCGGAGCCTCCTCTGGCGACGGCTCTTTAAGGAATATCTCCGGCAACAATAAATGGCAAGGCGATGTGGCTTTCACCTCCACCTATGGCAGTACGGTCAATGTGGCCGCCGAAAGTCAATTGACCATATCGGGTACCATTTCTGGTCCCGGCCAGTATCAGGCCCTCGCCAAACAGGGCGGTGGGACATTGATCCTCACAGGCGCCAATACCTATGCGGGTGGTACTAATGTATATGCCGGAAAACTGTTAGTAAATAATACCACTGACTCGGGTACCGGCAGCGGACAAGTATATGTGAACAGCAACTCCTGGACCAACCGGAGTATTCTCGGAGGCACTGGCTACATTGCAGGAAATGTGGTTCTGGGGAATTACGGATGTATTACCGCAGCTGACATAGGAACTACAGGCACATTAACGATCGGCGGCGATTTGACCGTGGGAGCGGATATCCTAGCGATCGATATTCTGGATGCCGCGAATTACGATCAGATCGTTGTTAACGGTACGGCCTCCTTGTCCTCGACCAACTGGATAGAAATTCTCCATGGGAATTGGATTCCTCAAGGACAGGCAAACGCGATTACGATCCTCAAGGCGGCTAACATCCAGACAAACAATTTGAGTTTTTCTATCAGTTGCGGCCCGCTGCCAGGATATGAACACCAGTCGCATACGGGATGGAACTGGGCGATTGTGGATTTAGGCGGGGGGTGGAAGGGTCTGAACCTATGGGCGGCGCCGGAGCCGGCCAGTTGGCTGATGCTTTTGCTAGGCGGGGCGGGTTTGGGTCTGCTGCGCTGGGCCTGCCGCCGATTCCGCCTCCCTGTTAGTCATGGAAAGCCAGAACCATGACAGCCCAAATCCCAGATACGTTCGTTTTCAAAGGGAGAGAAGTATTCTCTTATTGGCATTAGCACAGGGAACCTTCCGTGTCCAGAGCAATTCGGCATAGAGCCAGCGATCCTTCACTCCGGATGCTCTCGGGGATTCTATGCCCCCTACGAACTCCCGGAAGAGGCACTCTATCTTAGAGAACTCACCCTTAGAGAGAAACGGCAATTACCTACCTATCGGAGAAACCCAGCCGGAAATAGGGGCCGGGCAAGCAACTTATCCCGGTCTGAGCGTGGTGATTCCATTCCCAGGCAAGATACCCCTGGCGAAGGATTTCATACCGGAACTGTATATCCACATGGGATACCAGAAACCTATGGCTTTCAAGACGGTTTTAGATATAACGCTTCAAGATGGACAAGTCGTGGAGATACGAAATCGCTCCCAGGAAATGGAAGAGAAACCCGGCGCCTTCAAGAGTCGTTATGAGCCGGGTATATCATCCAGATGATCGATAAGGGATTCCGTCTCGATATGGACTTAGAATAGGATTTTGCCTCCGACAGAACGCTTCCGCCAACTGTTCAACTGCTGCGTACTTTCGCCGTCGGCTGAGCCTACTGGTTACTCGGATGGAGGCGTTTTGCGCATGAAGAGCACATTACCGGGGGTGATGGCTGCTTTGGCTTGGCGGATGCGGCGGGCGGCGTGAGCCAGAAGGACCTCGGCCTCCTGGTCGATTTGCCGATCGGGCAGCCACGGTACGCGGCGGTTGCTGATCGTACGGTGCATGGTCATTGTGTCGGCGTGCTTTTGTTTTGCTCATGGTTACCGCTTTCTTGCTGTTTCATCTTTCTTGCCACCTCTCGGAGCCGCTCGCTCTGCTGGGCCGTTAAGCCGCTCCTTCGGCGTCCGTGGCAATCGATCCGGCATTGCGACAGGCTCCAGGCAGAGATCACCTGCCGTTTATATATGCCGTTTGTGTCGCAAGTGTCGAGAGTTGAAGGATTTTCTACTAGGGCACGCATCGGCAAAGACAGTCGCGCCGTGCGATCTCGATGGACATCCTAGAGACGCGGATTTGACGGGTTTCCTACTACGGGCACGCCTCGGCAGAGACAGGCGCGCGAGGTCTCGGGGGGAGCGGAGTTGCCAGTCCGAGCCGACCAACGGCGGAGACTCGCGCGAGGTCTCGGGAACATAAACCCCCGGTTGACAGTTCGAAGTACCCGGCAGTCGGGTTCTGCATCCCCCGCGCCGCGCACGAGAGATTCTAAATCCCCGGTTGGCCGCAGCCAGAGACACGGAGAGTTTTCGAGGCAAGGCCGCCGGACGCTTCGCACCCCGGTAGCGAGAGACTCGCGCGAGGATAATTCCAGAGACAGGCCGAGAGAGTTGGATGGTCGTAAGTGACTGCCGGAATGTGCCTTACATCGTGGCCGAGATGGGCCGCTCCCGGGCGGTCGCGGCTCGGTAGGATTTTAAATCCCGGGTAGCGGGGTTTGCGGCCTGGTTGGAAAGGTACGCCTGGCAGGATTCGAACCTGCGACCCCCGGTTTAGGAAACCGATGCTCTATCCCCTGAGCTACAGGCGCAACAAACTCTCTGGGGAAAATAAGCGTCCTTCTCAAAGGGAATAAACCCCCCACACGACACCAATCCCTGTGGGGGACAGCTGGGGAAAATAAGCGTCTTTCTCAAAGGGAACAAAGGCGTCCGCCCAAAAAGAATGGACCAGGTCCTATTGCCGATATGGCCGAGTTAAGCCAGTTAAAATTGCCGACCCTTTGGCACCGTACCGCCCTGGCAGGGCAGTACCCAGAGGCAGTCCGAGCAGGTTCCCAAAACCTCTAGGCGAGCGGAATGCGATTTTGGCGGGCCCGGCGTTCGGCGCGGAGACGGGCGCGACGTTTAATCACACTAGGTTTTTCATAATACTCCCGCCGGCGCATTTCCCGTTTGATCCCACTCCGTTCGACTAGCTTCCGGAACCGACGGACCGCCTCTTGAATCGATTCATTTTGACGCAAAATCAGTTTTACCACTCAGACCTCCTTCATCCAAACAGGCACCATCTTTGAAGGCTCAGGCAAACCGCTTGCCTGATCCAACAGCCCTCCAAAACTAACATTTTAGATCGGTCAAACCAATTTTGTCTATCCATCTACCCGAACAATTACCCCAAGAAGAGGGGCTATATAACCGCAAAATAGGAGTAAGCTCCCCCAATTGGAAGACAATATAGGTAATTTATGCAAATTAGAAAAATAAAAAGCGATCCATGAAAGCCATCAACTATAAATTAAATGTGCTCTTCTGCTAACTTTAAACAATTCTGCCTTTGCGCGAATCTTTGCGAGCGGTAAAGACGCCCCCCGGCTTGCCCTCCTATAAGAAGGGCAAAGCCGCTGCCACTCCCAGGCAAACCGGACTGGAGGTTATGGAGATTGTTCCACCGGGGCCAATTGGTCGAGCACGGCATTAAAATTGCGACGGGTTCGGGCTTTCCAATAGCCTTGGTGCCAGGCGCAGGAGACGAGCAGGGGCACAGCCAAGGTGGCCTCGGCATAGACCATCTGCTCAAAGCTGCTATCGACTTTGCCCCAAC
This sequence comes from uncultured Thermoguttaceae bacterium, assembly GCA_938042245.1. Lineage (GTDB taxonomy): Bacteria > Planctomycetota > Planctomycetia > Pirellulales > Thermoguttaceae > JANXAQ01. The sequence goes on along the minus strand of CALIRO010000037.1, from coordinate 5,304 downwards.
TGCTGGCTTCCACCAGGGTGCTGCCAGACAAGCCGCCGTCGCGGACATCGGCCACAGTAATTTGGATAGCGTATTTATGCATGGGGGCGGGCACTCCGAGCACATCGGCGGCAACGACCACATCCTGGGCGAAGTTTTTCGGTACGCCGCCGCCAATCATAAACAGCCCGGTCTGCTTGCAGAGGATTTTGATCTGGGTAAGTTCATCGAAATCTTTGGCCGAGTCGATGGCCACGGTCGGTTCGCCTCGTCGGGCCGCCCGATGCATCACTAACCCAAAGCCTGCCGAGCAATCGCTAAAGGCCGGGCAAAATAACGGTACCCCCTGCCGATACGCCTCCAGGACAATGCTATGTTCGCATTGGGCCCGGCCCTCAGCCAAATACTGCCCCATCACAACCAAAAACTCCCGGGAAGAATACGGCCTTGGCGGCAAAGAGTCGGCAATGTGCCGAACCGTCTCGTCGCAAATCCGAAGTTGATCCTCGTCGATCAGCGTGTCGTAAATCCGGTCGATATGAAGCTCCCGAAGCTGATCGTCATAGACGCCTGTTTTGAGGATCCGTTCGGCCTGATAGTGGCGAAAGCCAAGGGCCTCGAAAAAATCCTGATCCACCAGATTGGCTCCGGTGGCCACCACCACATCCACCATATTGGACCGGATCATTTCCACAAAAACTTTTTTCAGCCCCGCGCTAATGAGCGAACCGGCCAGACACAAAATAATGCCGCAGTCCGGATCGGCCAACATCCGGTTGTAAATCTCGGCAGCCCGGGCTAGATCTCGGGCCGAGTAAGCCATGCGGCCCATCGCTTCGACCAAAGGCCGAGCATCAAACTGGGTAATGTCAATATGTTCTACCGGTTGGCTCAGAAACCGCTTCTTTTCCTCGGCTTTCATCGGAAAAACCCCTCCGGAAAATGCGCCCAGGGTGCGTTTACCAGAAAGCTAACAACAGCTAACTCCCTTGACCACTTTTTACGGAATCAACATACCGCCTGTTCTCCTATTGTTCAAGTGGGAGAGGCGTGTATGGGCGGATGGCTGGTAGCTTAGTCTATCCAGACTGAGACGGCGCCGTCTAACAGACGGCGCCACAAAGGCAGAACAGGCAGGCATTGGCGCTAGGGGTTCAGGAATCTGGTTCCAGCCGTCGGAGGGCTTCCGTAGGGTTCATATCCAGGCGGCGCATCAATTCGGCCAGGAAGACTCGGTTATCGCAGCGGATATAGTCAATCTGGCCGCCCATTCGATAAAAACTTTTACAAAATCGCAAATAATAAGCGGGGTTGGTAGGGGGAGGTTCGCCTTGGCTCCAATCCCAGCCGCCGCCATCTTGCAGATCCACAATGGCCAAATGGTGGGTTCGCAGAAGGGGGCGGGCTTGGTTTGCCCGAAGGTTATTGACCAGGCTGAAGGCCTTTTCAAAGACCTGGGGGCTCATGATGGCTGAGCCGATGGAAATGTACACTCCTTCATCGAGCCGATCCACCGAGGCGGCAAAGATGCGCACATCGGTGGCAGCAGCCCGGCCCATAGCCCCGCCATGAAAAAGCGGATGGTTGGTGATGATGTCGTAGCCGATCCCAGGATGCACCGTCAGCGGTACCCGATGCTGATAGGCAACAGCCGGCACCGAACAGGCCTTCCAACGATGCCGGACAGTAACCTCCCCGGTAGGAAGACGATGAGTTTGAATAATGTACAAAAGATCTGCTTTTGCGGCGGCTAGCGGATGGGCCGGATCCGCCTGAATCGCCTGCCGAAGCTCTTCGGCCGAAGGAATCCCAAGCCGGTCTTCGGCGATCAATCGGCCGACGGCTTCGCCCAGACCCAATCCTTCCGCCGCTCCAACCAACACCGCCAGGTTGAGCCAGCGCCCTGTTTCCTCCCAGGTACCGAATCTGCCTGCCGGAGCGTTTTCCCGCACCGATTCGCCCGAAGCGGCCTGATAGGCAAACTCCCAATCATGGATGATGCCTGCGCCTTGGGTGGCCAGATGGGTAATCCAACCCGCTTCGATCAAACAGTTGAGCATCGGGCCAGCGCCATTTTTAATCACGTGGGCGCCATAGGTAAGCATAACAGCCGCCCCTTTCTGCCTGGCTTGCCGAATCCATCCGGCCAACCGATGGATCTGCTCCCGCAGCTTTGGCTCAGCGGGCAGCTGGACTGAGACCGCCTTTTCCACCTCCTCCTCCAACCGAAGCAGGTCCCGCCGCTCCGAAAGCGGTAACACCCGAATCCGGCTTGCATCCAAAGCATCGTATGGCATAGAAAGTTTTTCCCTAACTTTTAGATACAATGGTTTTGCAGAGCGTGAAGAAATCCTCCTCAGCCGCTAAACCCAATATTCTAACCCCAAAGGGGTAAAGAAAACGAGAACCGAATCTGACCAAAGTTCCTCCTGGTGGCCAGGAAATCGCCTCCCACTGGGGACGGCAAAGAAAACAGGCAGCAGATTCGCCAAAAGTTCCTTGGGGAGCATACCCTTTTGGGATTGCATATTCTCACAGTTCGGGCAGAATGATTAAGGATACTCAGATTAGCAAAACCCCCCGGAAATCCCTTTGGAAACGGAAGGGTCCTATGGAACGGCGTTTTATCCTGTTTTTAGTGCTTTCGTTTTGTATTTTAGTGGGCTATCAGTATGTGATGTTGCTATTGTTTCCCCCGGGAGAAAAAAAACCCGCGGCTGCCAAACCAGAGCCGGTACCAGCAAGAGACACACACCCAGGGCAAGCCGACCTAGCCCAAAAGAGGGGGGAGAAGGAGGAGAAACCAAACCAAAGTGGGGAAGAAAAACCCTCCAAAGAGGTACAAACGCCTCCATCCGAACCCAAGCCAGCTGAAACACTCAAAAAACCTCCCCCAAAAGTAGAGGAAAAGGAAGTATTTCCCCCAGAACGAGGGGTTACTTTGGGCTCTGCGGATCCAGCAAGCCCATATCGGATGTTGGTAACGCTGACCAATCGGGGGGCGGCCGTGGTTTCGGTAGAACTAAATACGCCTCGCTACCAGGACCTGACCGACCCGACCGGGATGTTTTATGATCGGAGCGGGTATTTAGGCCGGGTTTGGCTTTGGGAAAACCAAAATGAAAAGGGCTGCCGGGTAGATGTAGTTGGACCTGGTACCCCGGCAGAGGGGGCAGGATTGCAAGTAGGGGACATCATTCAGGCGGTCAATGATACCCCAATTAGGGGGCCCAAAGGTCTCCGGGAGGCGTTGACGAGAACCCGGCCTGGACAGACCATCCGGCTTCAGGTGCTCCGGGAGGGGAACCCATTAAATCTGGAAGCTACGTTGGCCCCTCGACCGTTGGCAGTCATACGCCCTGAAGGGGTGGACCCGCTTTCCTTTTTACTCACCTTAGCGCAAGTGGACGATGCAAAACTGCCCACCCGTCCCCCAAATCGGGAGGATGTGCTAGGGCGTCCGCCGGCAGATTTGGATAAGGAACTGCCTGGGGTTCGATTGCGCCATGCCACCTGGGATATTGTACGCCATACTCGTAGCGAGGTAGTTTTTCGACGCCGATTGCTCCGGTGGAATCTGGAGGTGTGGAAAACATACCGATTGGCCGAGGTACCAGAGGAAGCTTCGGAAAACCCCCCGGCCAAGGCGTATCATCTGGAACTGGCCATCGAGCTTCGGAACTTGGACAGCCAGGCGCACCAGGTGGCCTACCAATTGGACGGGCCTAATGGGTTGCCGATTGAGGGGTGGTGGTATGCGGCCAAAGTGAGCCGATCTTGGGGAGCGGTTGGGGTGCGAGATGTGGTGGTCTGGTTTGCTGGTGGGACAGGAGGACTGATTAGTTGTCAGAAGATTGCGGATCATGCGGTGGATGCCTTGCCGTGGCGGGGGCAGCCGATCCGGTATATCGGCGTAGATGCCCAGTATTTTTCGGCCGTCCTGTTGCCCCACCAGCAAGCGGAGGAAGATTGGTTTGCCCAGTCTTGGCCGATGTTGGTCGGTCCGGTGGCGCCGGATCATAAACAATTGGCCAATGTAAGCTTCCGGTTGGTCGGCGCTGGATATGAATTAAAACCCGGCCAATCGGTGCGCCAGGAGTTTACGGTGTTTATCGGGCCGAAACAGCCGACCCTGTTGGCCCATTATGGGCTGAGTGATTTAGTCTATTACGGGTGGTATGGATGGATAGCCAAACCACTGGCCGGATTGCTGCACCTGTTTTACCGCCTGGTGGGCAATTACGGGATTGCTATTGTGCTATTGACGGTGGTGGTTCGCCTGGCGATGTTTCCGTTGAGCAAAAGGCAGACGCTCAATGCATTGAAGATGCAACAGATCCAGCCGGAGCTGAAAAAAATCTACGAAAAGTACAAAAATGACTTGCAAGCTCGGACCCGTGCGCAGCAGGAGCTATTTCGTAAACATAATTACAATCCGATGAGCGGCTGTTTAATCCTGCTGCTGCAATTGCCGATTTTTATCGCTCTGTATCGGGCATTGATGGTGGATGTGGAACTGCGGCAGGCGCCGCTATTTTCTGAGAAGATTCGGTGGTGCTCGAACTTATCGGCGCCGGATATGTTTTTAGACTGGAGCTGGCTGATGCCAGAGTTTGTCAATCGAGGCCAGGGCTTTTTTGGCCTGGGGCCGTATTTGAACGTATTACCCATTTTGACGATTGGCTTGTTTTTGTGGCAGCAGAAGAAGATGATGCCGCCGCCGGCCGACGAACAGGCGGCCATGCAGCAGAAACTGATGAGCTGGATGCTGATCTTTATGGGGTTGCTTTTCTACAAGGTGGCCAGTGGCTTGTGCTTGTATTTCATTGCTTCGACGCTTTGGGGAATGGCCGAACGGAAGTTCCTACCCAAAGCATTACCCGACCCGGAAGCGCCCGTTCCGCCGAAAAAACAGCCCCGGCTCTGGCAGATGCTCCAAAAACTCTGGAGCTCCGATGGAACCGAACTGCAAGCCTCCAAGCGAAGGAAGAAAAGCGGCGACCGAAGGTAAACGCTCCGGCATAAAGACAACCGAATCCCAAAAACCACGCCTCAGTCCATTCGGAACAGGGGGCGGTTCTAGGGCCACTAAGACCAGGCCGACCCCCTCTTCCACCCCACCTCCCATAAGCAAAACGCCTGCCAGCCTGATCCTTCCAGTGTCAAACCCTCCTTTTATCGGGAATAGGTGTCAAATCGGTCCTAAAGATCAGGCGGCCGGGCTGTGTGAAAAACTCCTTTTTACCGGGGATGAGTACCTGGCCTAGGTCCACCTGCTTACTTGTGAGTGTTCCCGAAGGGGGTTATGATAAAAGGCGTTGCCCA
>CALIRO010000036.1 GCA_938042245.1 uncultured Thermoguttaceae bacterium | reverse complement strand
AGCCAATTCCTAGCCCATGCGGACAAGTTCCGCGACCTGGGCTGTCGGATTATCTGGGCAGGTTGTATGTGTTGGCTGTTTGAGGCAGAACGCCGCCATTATGAGCGACGCGGACCGTTTGACGCCTACGTGTTCCAGAGCCAACATCAGCTGGATACTCTTGCACCGCAGCTTGCCCAATATGGGGTTAAGCCGGAACAGATGCACCTGGTACGGGGAGCATTTATGCCGCAGGAAGACGGCTGGCAATTTCGCCCCTTGCCGCACCGAAAAGGAGAACCGCTTATTGTGGGCCGTATTAGTAGACCGGCGCCGGATAAATACCATGCCCGAACATGGCAAATATACCAGCGGATTCCGCACCCGATTCGTGCGCGTGTGATGGCCTGGAGTTCGGAGGTAGAAAAGAAGGTAGGCCCGCCGCCCTCGTGGGCTGAGGTGTTGCCAAGCCGAGCCGAAACGGCCCAGCAATTTTTTAGTCGTCTGCACGTAATGATTCAGGCAAGCGATGCGGCGCAGGAAAATTGGCCCCGCAGCGGCCTAGAGGCGATGGCTGCTGGAGTGCCGATTGTGGCGCATAACAAATGGGGATGGCGGGAGATGATTGTCCACGGCCGGACCGGCTTTTTGGCGGATACGGAAGATGAGATGGCCTATTATGCAGCCAAGCTTGCCTACGAAGAGGGCCTTCGGCAATTTATGGTCCGGGCCGCCCGCAAACACCTGGAAGAAAACCTAGCTTCACCGGAGCGGATTTGGGCCGCCTGGCAAGACGTTTTCCAGTCCGTTGGATAACTAGCAAAGCAGGCGAAAAAGCGGGGGCAATTGTATTTCTTTGGGGGAGGATGGGTGCACGGCGGGTAGAGAGCGGCGTGAATGATTTTGGCTGGCGGGGGAGGAAATCATACGTAACAAATTTACAATTTAGCTGGTTGGGCTTGGGCGGCCTTTCTGGCCTGGTCTAGGACTTCTTGGACCGACACAGGGCAGCCGCCTCGGCGACGGCTTTCGTCCGCCGCTTCCATGAAGGCGTAGATTTCCAAGGTTTCTTCCACGCTGATGGGCGGTTTGCCGGTCTGGAAAAAGCGGGCGATCTCCACCAGAAGCGGGGTATATCCCTCGAATTTACCGGCTGGGGCGATGCTTTTGTCGCCGAAGACCGTAGCGCCGAAGCCCGTTTGCCCTTGGAGGATGCCGCGCAGCGTACCCACTCGGCCGTCTGCCCACACGCCGACCACGAAATCGGCGGTAGGAGTTTTTACCCGGCTAACCGTCTTGCAGCCAGGTCCCATGATGGTAAACAAAAGTTCCGTCCCGTGGATGCCATAGTAGAATAGATCCGGATGGGTTGGCTCCAAAGGGTGGTTCGGGCCATAGGCGTCGCAGCCGACTACCTTGCCTACTCGGGGGTCGCTGCGCATCTGGGCAATGCCGGGACTGTACCGGAGCGAGGAATTCGAGAAGCAGGGGGTTCCGCTCTTGGCAGCCAGATCGTAAATCCGTACCACATCGCTCAGCGAGGCAGCGACCGGCTTGTCGATAAACAAAGGCTTTCGGGCCCGGAAGACCGGCTTGGCCTGCTCCAGGTGCGGCCGGCCGTCAATGCTCAGAAGCATTACCGCATCGACCTGCGGAAGCATCGCCTCAATGGTTTCGACGATCTCTACGCCCATTTGCCGCATCCGCTCCGTGTTTTTTTGGATGTTCTGGGCACTAAATGGGATGTCCGGGCTATAGGCTGGCACCGCCGCCACAACCTTCAGGCATTTCAGTTCGGGCGGGGCATCCGGGCTGGTAATGATTTCGGTCCAGGGCACGGCATGGGCGTCTAGCCCGATGATGCCCACTCGAATCGGTTTAGCTTCCTCGGCGGCCCAAAGCCTCGGCAATCCGGCTGAAACCAAATCACCCCAAATTCCCAAGCTCCAAAAAGCCAACAAAAGACCGAACCGGAGCAGCCCATCGGATAATAAAAATTTGTTTCTCATTACAGCGTCTCCTAAAAAGCCGAAACCGGATACCATCTTCAAACTCAGTCGGGCTAGGCTGAGTCGGCGGTTCGTCTGTCAGACTGAGCCACTGCGCCATCTCCACAGACGACGCTACGCTGGGCGCCGTGTAAACACAGGCAGCGTTACCGAGGGAATGGGCCGGTTTGCTAAGGCCGGTTACAGGGGTTTAATGGTGGTAATCCAAAGCAGGGGCGTGCCTGCCTCGTCGAGGCGGACCTGGTATGTTAAACCTGCTTGGAACAAAACGCGGTCCAGTATTCTGCCGTAGGAAATACGGCCGGGTGGTAAAGAAACCGGCACCTTTTCCGGTTCGATGCCGTGGCGGGCCAAGGCGTTGTGATCCACCAGATACACCACTTGGAGCCGATCAGCAATCGCCTGCAACGCTTCCGCAGCCGGCACGTTCTGTACCCGAACCTCTACCGACTCAAACAATTTGGGCAAGAGTTCTAGGAGTGGTTTTTCTGGTTCCCAGCCGACTGGCCAAATTTCCATCCCAGCTCGCATGCGCTCTATACGATACAAAAGTTGGCCCCCTTCTGGCCGGGGGATTAAAGCATACCCGGCTGGTCGCAATAGACAGGCCAATGCCGTCCCGCAGGAAAGCGTGGAGAGCTCTTCGGCCACCTTATCGCCACCGAGTTCCTGTAACCGATGGGGCGCCGGTTGCAGGGGAAATTGCAGTTTCTGACCGATGCGGGCAACCGCCTCGGCCCGATCCATCCCTCGGGTGGAAAAAGCTACGGGCTGGGCCAGATCCGCATGAACCTTTTCCCATTGCGGGACGGTGAGTCCAAAAGCCGTCGTAGCCGGGCGCTGTTCTGGTAGGCCTTCCACGGCCAGTTGGTCCAACCAACGGGCCAATTCCCGCAGTTCCGAAAGCCGAAACTTCGCCCCCGGCAAAACCACCTCCTGACCTTTCAAGATGCCGGTTACCCGATACAGAGGCGGATCCGTCTGGCCGATCCGCTCCATGCCCGGTCGATCGGCGGGGCTGGCCTGCCGGATCTGCACCTGCCGGATCCCGGCTTCGCCCAGCGCTCTGGCCCAAGTCTGCGGATCGGTAATGGCGGCTTGAGGCGAGATCAGCAGGACCAGTTCTACTCGGCCCGCTTGGGGCGCTGCCGCTTCGGCCACGCCGCTTCCCATCCCCGTTATACCGCTAACGGCCACCAACAGCGGCCAAACCATGCGGACAGCTCCGTCTCTGTTTCCTAAAAAGAAAACACGCATCCCCTAGGTCCTTTCTAGTAGCGAAGTTAGATCATCCGGCCGTCCCAGCGCACAAAGGCTTCCATGGCATAGTATTCTGGCAAGCCGATCTGGTTGTACAAATCAGCAGTATAACGGTTTCGGTCTTCGGCCCGTTGCCAGAACTCTCGGGGATCGTCCGGCCCAGGGAAGAGGGCGGTATCTTTTTGCGATTCATGCCGGAAGATGGCCTCTTTTTTGGTTTGCAGGTCGGCCGGTGAAAGGGGGACCGCCAGGTGGATTTGATGGAGCGGCCATTCCTGCCAGGCCCCCCGGTATAGGAGCACCTCGGGCCGATAGCCTTCGTCGGCTTCCAGTTGCCGGAGCACCTGGAAAATGATCTTGGCGCAAACGCGGTGGGTACCATGGGGATCGGAGAAATCGCCGGCCACGTAAATTTGCCGGGGACGCAGGCGCTGGATCAACTCCCGGACCATCTGATAGTCTTCCTCGCTGGGGGGACGTTTTTCCACCATGCCGGTCCGGTAGAAGGGCAGGTTCAAGAAATGGAGATGTTCCTCTTTACATCCACAGACGGCGGCGGCTGCCTTGGCCTCGCTCCAACGGATCAATTCTTTGATCTTGAGCACTTCGGGCGCGTCGGGATCGCCAGGCGCCTTTTTGGCCAGAGCCTCTAGAATCGTGGCTTCCAAAGTGGAAGATTTTTCCTGATCGATGCCGAACTGCCGGTTCAGCTCGGCCGCAAAGTCGGCCATCCGCCGGGCGTCGTGGTCGAACACAGCGATATTGCCGCTGGTCATGTAGGCAATGTGCACTTCATGGCCGTCTTCCACTAGCCGCCGCAGGGTGCCGCCCATGCAGATCACGTCGTCGTCCGGATGAGGACTAAAGCACAAGATCCTCGCCGGTTCCGTGCCGGCCGGATGATCCGTAATCGTCTCCATCATCCATTGGAATACCCGCTGGGCAAGCCGAGATGCCGGACCATAGTGCCGCAGCAGTTGGTGCAAGTCATATCGGCGGAAATCATCCCCTTCCAATTTCAGCAGGGCCTTGTTCGTCTGAAAGCACAGCCAAAGCACCGCCTGCTTAATCAGTGGGTCGGTCCAGTCGAGGTTGCCCAGCAGCCAAGGGGTGGCCAGGCCGGTCAGTTCTGCAGCAGCCCCTTCGTCGGCCACACAGGTTACATTCCGATGCTCCTGCAAGAAACTGGCCGGCACTCGGTCGGTAATCGGCCCTTCCAGGGCCTCCCGGAGAATCTTCGCCTTATTCTCCCCAAAGGCCAAAAGAACAATTTCCCTGGCTTCCAGGATGGTGGCAATGCCCATGGTAATGGCATGGGTAGGCACATTGGCTTCGTGGAAGAAATCCTGAGCGGCGTCTTTGCGGGTAACCGGATCCAGCCGGACTAGCCGAGTCCGACTGTGCCGAATACTGAACGGCTCATTAAATCCGATATGACCGTTTCGGCCAATGCCCAGCAGTTGCAGGTCAATGCCGCCGGCTTTTCGGATCATTTGTTCATACTGTTGGCAGTAAAGCTCCAGGTCCTCCGGCGGGACGGTACCGTTGGGGATGTGGATGTTTTCGGGGGGGATATTAATGTGTTTAAATAAATGTTCATGCATCCAACGATGGTAACTCTGCGGCCGGTCAGGCCGGAGTCCGTAATATTCGTCCAGGTTGAACGTGATCACCCGAGAAAAATCCAGACCTTCCTCCCGGTACAACCGGACCAGCTCCCGATACGCAGAAACCGGGCTCGAACCGGTCGCTAAGCCCAAAACCGCATATCGGCCGTAGGAGTTTCGCTCTCGAATCGTATTGGCCACCAGGTGCGCTACATGTCGGCCAGCATCGTCGGCCGAACGAAAAATATAACAAGGGATTTTTGTGCCCGCACAAGGCCGACCAGTGCTTTCTACCGCTTGGCCTTTCATGGGAGATGACATTCCTCCTAGGGTGAGAACGTCTTGCATACCATTTCGGGTAAACAACGAACCTTGGCATCCCTGCGAAAACAGGGTTTCCGGCAACCATGAGCCAGCCACTTTCTAGTTGCCTGTTCCACTGGAACCAATGCCGGTAGATACACGCCGACTGGCTTGCCGCACAAGCGGCAGTCAAGCTTTCCCCCATATTCCCAAGATTATAGTAGCTGCTGGGGACGACCAAGATCGTGATGGACAATCCGTTTGTTTGTTCTATTCCCCGGTTGCCTGCTTTCGTAGGGAGGACAAGGGGGTTTTCCATTCGGCCAAAATGTTATCTTTTTCCATTATAACTCTAGTTTTTCCCCTTAACCTATGCTGCACCCCGTTTTCCCCGGTTTCCCAAAGCCATACAGAAGGCTTTCCCCCTGGCGCAGGATTAAAACCCCATCCCAAAAAGAATCTTCATCATTTAGCAAACCCTGGACAATGGGAAGGGTTAGAAACGGAGGCAATTTCCTTATTTAGGATAGGTTCTACGGGTTGCCGGGCGCCTATAATGCCCCGTTCTTGCTCCTGCCCCAGTAGTTTGCCAAAATAACCAACACAACTCTGTCCCTGCGAAATCCTCTTGCCCAGCCAATCCAAAAGAAAATCAACACTGCTCAGCCCGGATGGCCAATCCCGGACGTTCGGCCGATGAGGAGGTTGCTTCTTAGTGGGTGGTGATCCGTGGCTGGAAAATCGGCGCAAGCGGCCCGAGCGCCGACGAGAAAACAACCGGCTTCCTCAGGCGGCAACTGGTCGGCATTTTCCTGTGGGTATGACAGCGAGTCCTCAGCATGGAACGTATCCTTCGGCTTTTTGAAAAAGTGATCATTATCTCGCTACTGGGAATGATGATGATTGCCGTGTTGGTTTCCACCATCGAATTGGGAGTCATCTTGGTCCAGGAGCTACTGAAACCGCCGATCCTGCTGTTGAACTTGGAAGAGATGCTGGAAGTCTTTGGCTTTTTTCTGATGGTGGTTATCGGACTGGAATTACTAGAGACCATCAAAGCCTATTTTCAAGAGGATCGAGTGCATGCGGAGGTGGTGTTTTTGGTGGCCATGGTGGCGGTGGCCAGAAAGGTGATCATTTTAGATTATACGAAAGTTCCTCCTGAGCTGATGTTTGGAGTGGCGGCGGTCGTCGTCGCTTTAGGAATAGGATATTTCCTAGTGCGGTTTGCTGTCCGGTATCCGACAGCAAAGCCTGGCGAAAACGTTTCCAAAGCGCCCGAGGGGATCGGAAAGGCCGAAGACTAACCAAATAGGGGGGCAAATTGCTCCCATGATAGGGGGTCTGGCGCTAGGATAAGCGATTTTTCGCAGATTTTGTAGCTGAAGGCGCGGAACAAGCCGAAAATAACAACTAAAGGCTTGACTTTTTTGGTTATTTGGCTAAATTTACAAATAGATAGGGCATGCACCCCCGCATCAAAGAAAAAAGAAAACATGGGGGCTTGACTTTTTGGCTATTTAGCTAAATATACAAATATCATAAAGAGCATCCTTCTTCGGAAAGTTTCCCAAACTGCAAACCACTTCAATTAAGGTGCACTCGATTTGATGGACTCCCACCAACGGGCTAAATACGAGGCATTGGCTGGGATCCTGAAGGCCCTGGCCCATCCGACCCGGCTTTTTATTGTCGAAGAGCTGGCCCGGGAGGGGCCTCGCTGTGTGTGTGAACTCACCGAGATGGTTGGGGCGGATATGTCGACCGTTTCCCGCCATCTGGCTTTACTAAAAAAGGAAGGACTTGTTTCTGCTACCAAACAGGGGCCGATGATTTTTTACCAGCTTCGGCTCCCCTGGATGGTGGATTTATTCGAATGTTTGGATTCGGTGCTGGCGGAGAGCATCGGGGACCGGTTGAAACTGCTTTCGTAGCAAGAATAGAGGACCTCTAGCGCACGGAAGGACCAGTTGGTGGCTACCTGGAACATTGGAGAGGCATCAGACAACGTCGGAGAGGAGCTGTAGAGAGATTTGTCATTCCTGCGAAAGTGGGGAATCGAATCGTTCAACCGAACTAGCCTGAGTATGCCCCACCCCTAGTGGGACCAACCTCAGGCGGGCCTCACTCCAGTTTGGTGAGAGGCAGTTCCTTCTCCCGATGGAGGGGTTCCAGACCCAAAGCAAGGAAGCTCCTGCCTAGCACGGATGGGGTACTCATGCCCCACCGATCTGGGGATATTTCAGGGAGACCGCAAGAAGGAAGTTTCCGGAGAGGCTTGTGTTAGTGGATTAAACTTGCCTATTTTGCCAAATAACCATATACTTTTCCCAAAGGAGTCGTCACAATGCGAAAAGAGCTGACGGTTTTTGCCGTGTTAGTTGCTGTCTTTTTATTCGCCTATCTGGTCAATTTTTCATCACCCAGTATCCAGACGGCCATCCACGAAGCCTTCTACATGCTTCAGTGGTATGCACGGAACCATACGTTGGCCTGTGTGGTGCCGGCCATGTTTATTGCCGGGGCGATTGCTACCTTTCTTTCCAAAGAAGGGGTGCTTCGCCACCTAGGGCCTAGGGCCAATAAGGTGGAAGCCTATGCGGTGGCCTCGGTGGCTGGGACGGTGCTGGCGGTCTGCTCTTGCAGTGTGCTGCCGATGTTTGCCGGGATTTACCGGATCGGTGCGGGGCTAGGCCCTGCCAGCGCTTTTTTGTACTCTGGCCCAGCGATCAATGTGATGGCCATTTTCCTGACGGCTCGGGTGTTAGGGTTTGACTTGGGGGCGGCCCGGGTGGTTGGAGCGGTGAGTTTTGCCGTGATCATTGGCCTGATCATGGCGGCCCTGTTCCGCAAAGAGGAAGCTGAGCGGGAAAAGGTATTCTTGGCTATGCCGGAGCCGCCTCCCGCTCGGCGCAAGGGTTGGCAGACCGCCCTGTTTCTAGCGGTGATGATCGCCTTTTTGGTCTTCAGCGACTGGTCCAGTCCCAGCCAGACCACCCTGGAAAAAACCGATGGAACAACAATGAAGGTAGCCGTCCTGTTGGAAACCACCGATATGTATCGATTCCAGTTGGAGGAGCCGTTCCGGGATCCCGCCAAACAGATCGACTGGCCAAAGGGCAAAAAGCTGAACGTCCCGAAATCGGAGATTGCCCGGCTTTCAGCGGCCACGCCGCCCGGTTATGAGTGGGCCCAATGGATTTATGAACATCGGTGGTATTTTGCGGCGGTGTGTTTTGTGGCTACCATAGTGATGGCGTTGGGATGGTGCGGTAAGCAAGAACTGGCCGAGTGGATGAACCAAACCTGGTGGTTTGCCAAGACGATTATCCCGCTGCTTTTTGGCGGGGTATTGATAACCGGGTTTGTTGGGGCGCTGATTCCCGAGGAAGTGGTGGGTCGGCTGGTAGGCGGCGATAGCCTCAGGGCCAATCTGATCGCCTCGGTGATCGGGGCGATGTGGTATTTTGCCACGCTGACCGAAATTCCGATCCTGGAGGCCCTGATTGGGCTTGGGATGGGTCGGGGACCGGCGCTGGCCCTTTTGCTAGCAGGACCGGCCTTATCCTTGCCCAGTATTGCCGTCATTTATAGCGTCTGGGGATTTCGGAAGACCGCTGCTTTTGTAGGCCTGACGGTGGTCATGAGCACGGTGGTTGGAATGGTGTTTGGTTGGTTGGTGTAATACTTTTGTTGGGGCAGCGATGTTCTTCGATTGGGCAAAAACGGTTGGTTCCATTTTAGCGATCCATCATTTCAGAAGGAGTGATACCATGAAGCTGATTCAAATTTTAGGTCCAGGTTGCGCCCGTTGTGAAAAACTTAAACAAAACGCCGAAGAGGCGGTCAAACGGGCGGGCATCGAAGCCACCATAGAAAAGATTACTGATATTAATGTGATGATCGGCTATGGTGTAATGATGACGCCTGCCATTGCGATTGACGGGGAAGTGAAAGCGGCCGGCCGAGTCCTCTCGCCGGAAGAAATCCAGCAACTATTGATCTAAGGGATCCTGCTGAGAGGAAAATCTCGATTACGGGACCTTGGGTTTTCACACCTTTTATTTATTACAAGGAGTTTTGCCATGGCACGATGGGTGTCCCGACGGCGGTTTTTGCAGGCAACGGGTTGGACGGCGGCGGGGGCTGGATTGGCGGCACCAGCAGTTGCAATGGCCGAATCAGCCAACACTGCCTCCGAGCAAAAGATCAAAATCCTTGGCATTGCGTGCAGTCCACGCAAAGGCAAGACCACGGCACAGGCGGTGCAAGTGGCCTTAGAGTCGGCCAAAGCGGTAGCTCCAGACCGGATCGACGTGGAACTGATCGAACTGGCCGATCTGGAAATTCCCGGTTATGTGGCTGCCGGCCTCCCCTTGAAAGAAGGCCAGCGGGACGATTTTCCTCCCCTTGCGGAGAAATTGGCCGACAAGCAAACCGCCGGCATTATCATCGGCTCGCCAGTTTATTTTGGCAACGTCAGTTACCTCTGCAAGGCCTTTTTGGATCGATGGATCGTCTTGCGAAAACAGTTTGCCTTGTCCGGCAAGGTGGGCGGTGCGGTGGCGGTGGGAGCGGCCCGCAATGGCGGCCAGGAGCTTGTCCTACAATCCATCCGGAATGCCATGCTCTGCCATGAAATGATCGTGGTCGGCGACGGCAAACCCACCGCCCACTGGGGCGCTACGGTCTGGAACAACGGTAAAGACGATATCACCCAAGATGACGTAGGCATGGCCACGTTGAAAAACCTCGGACGCCGGGTGGCCGAAGTGGCCCTCGCCTGCCGGTAACACCGCCCGGAACGCCGTCTGTCCGACGGCGATTGGCTCGCTCTGACAGAATAACTAAATAACTAACAGTAAATGAAGTTACGATTCAGTCTGGACAGCATAAGCTAGACTGGCTCAGTCTAGACAGACTAAGTTACCACTCCGTCTGACAGACTAAGCTACGTAACAGCGTCTGTTTAGATGGCGTCCAGACGAATCTAACAGAATGGACCTACCGCCAGAAATAGATTCACCGACAAAGGAGAAGACCAGAGATGGGGCAATCCGCAGTGCAATGTAGTTGTGCCAGTGCGCCGCGGATCATATTGGCTTGTTCTGGGGCGTCGGATGTGGGGCATCTAGCGGATTTGGCAGCCCGCGAATTGGCAAAACAGGGGATCGGACAGATGGGCTGTTTAGCAGCTATTGGGGGGCGGGTGAGCGGTTTTATGGCTTCGGTGGAAGCAGCCGCTGGGGTATTGGTGCTAGACGGTTGCCCGTTGGAATGCGGTCGGCGCACGATGGAACAGGCTGGTTTTAGGGATTTTGTCCATCTCCGGATGACCGATATGGGCTTGGAGCGGGGCAAATCGCCCCCGACGCCCGAACGTATTCAAGTGGTGGTGGAAGAAGCCGCCAAAAAGTTTAGCCAAGTCATGTCCCCCAGCGGCTAACCTCCAGAGAAATCTTTGGAAGCCCGAGTTTATGTTTGGGTCTTTATGTTGTTGGCTTTCCCATCATCAAGGAGATCCCCATGAGTAGGGAAAAAGTACTGCGGCGGGAGTTTTTAGCAAGTCTAGGCCTTTTGGGAGGGGGCAGTCTATTGCTAGGCTGCCAGAGGCTGGGTGGGGAAGTGCCCTCTTCCCTTGCCGAAGAAACGACGAACCGTCCGTCTGGGGCGTCCACGTCTGCACCGCCCCAGCAGAAAAAAGGAAATCCTGGTTCGGACCAGATGGCCCTCTGGAAATGGCATCCGTTGGACCCCGAGGAAGTGGGCAAAAAGGCTTATGCGCTTTATCCGGAAGGGAGTTGTACCTATTCGACGGCGGGCGGACCGTTGGCCGTGTTGGCCGAGCGATTTGGCGAGCCCTATAGCTCTTTCCCCATGCACGTGCTGCGATTCGGTAGCGTGGGCATAGGCGGTTTGGGTTCTGTATGCGGCGTGATTAGCGGCGGAGCGTTGTTGATCTCTTTGTTTGTTGGAGAAAAAGATCAAAAGGTGCGAAACTCGTTAATTCGTGAATTAGCTTTCTGGTACGAATCCACCGAATTGCCCATCTTTCGTCCAGAAAAACCCGAGTGGGCGCCCGAGGTCGAACCTTCCCGCTCAGATTCCATTTTGTGCCATATTTCGGTGCTCCGTTGGACTCAAGCAAGCGGCAAGGACGCCTACTGCATAGAAAAAAGGGAACGTTGCCGACGGGTTTCGTGTGATGGGGCAATGAAAACGGTCGAAATCCTCAATCGACACTTCGCCGGGCAATCCATCCTGGGAGAAGCTCCTCCAGAAACCCAGACGTGTATTTCATGCCACAGCGAAAAACAGTTACGGGACATCCGTGGCGCCATGCGATGCCAGACCTGTCATACCGCGCTTTCGGAAAAACATCCTAAATTCGAGCCTCTCCAGCCTTTGAAAGTCCCGAATCCATAAGAAGCGCTTCCTTCCACCTTTTTGGGGAGGGATTGACGCCTTTATGTAGGGAAGGGCCCCCAGGGCACCCCTCAATTCCGCCTGTTTCGTCTTGACAAGATCCTTTATTTTTGACAAGAACCTTTATTTGGACAAAATCGCGGATTTTGGTTGCTTCCCCCTGTGGCAAAAAGGAGTCTTCGGTATGGACTTGAAGCAGGCGTTGGCCGTCAGTTTGATCGCCGTGGTAGCGGCAAGTTTGGTGCTTTTGATAGCCCGGGCTTTGGATTTGCAGACGGCCAGCCGGCTGGAGCCGCAGTTGGCACAGATCGCCGAAGAACTCCAAACGGTTAGGCATCTCCTGGCGCAAGGACGCCCCTCTGTTGGCGCTGGATCGCCCACCTTAGCCGACCCCCCAGCTTCGTCAGTCGGCCAAACCACCTCCCAGGGGAGCTTAGGTAGTTTGGTGGCCGGAGCGGATGGCTCAGCAGCTAACTCCCCAGCTTCCCCCAATTTGCCAAGCCAGGGCGTGCAGGAGACGTTAGTGGTTTGGTATTTCCACGGCACGATGCGCTGTCCCACCTGCCAGTCCATTGAGAGATTGGCCCATGAGATTGTCCAGACGGATTTTGCCCAGGAGTTGGCCTCGGGGCGGCTTGTGTGGAAGACGGCCAATTACGAAAAGCCGATCTACTCCGCTTTAGCGCAAAAAATGCAGGTGCGGATGCCGGTGGTGGTCTTAGCCCGGATGCAAGGCGATCAACTGCGGGAAAGCAAACCCTTGGAAGAAGTCTGGGGATTGGTGCGGGATAGATCGCGGTTCCGAGATTTTCTCCAAAAGGAGGTTCGGCAGATGTTGGCCCGCTGTGGGCAGCCGCCGATTGTGGCAGCTTCTCCGGGCCAGCGGAATGGTTCCGAACCCTCGTCTCCGTCTGGGGAACCGACGTTGGCGCCCCGGAACCTGCTTCGGCTCAATCCGCCAGAGCCGTCCACCGATCCCTCCCCCGGCAGCGACGAACCCGAATCCTCCAAATTGCCGTCCGAGAATATTCCCTTGCCTAGGTCGCAGGAATTGCCGTTGCCTTAAACCGTAAAATTCTAGAGGAATTCCCACGATTAAATCTAAAGACGGCGCCTCCTTTCGGAATGGGAGCGGATGGCCAGTGCATAGTCCTGAACCGGATTTCCTTTCCATGAACTTTGTGAAAGGAGCTATCGTCTGATGTGGAAGAAACCGTTGAGTCTGGTGGTGCTGCTGAGTAGTCTGCTTAGTGGGAGTTGCCTGTTGGCTGCCGAGCCGCCGCCGGATCGGGTGGTGGTCATGTATTTCCATCGCACCCTCCGATGCCCGACCTGTCTCCGGATGGAAACGTACGCCCGGCAGGCTCTCCAAGAGGCATTTGCTCAGCAACTGCAAAACGGGCAAGTAGCCTTCTATTCGATCGACTTTCAGGACGAGCGAAACGCCCGATTCACCAAAGTCTATCGAATTGTTGAACCTTCGCTCATTGTGGTCAAAGTGGTCAACAATAAAGGAGTGGAGTTCAAAAACCTAGAAGAGATCTGGTTTAAAATCAGAAGGCAGGAGGAGTTTCTCCGATACGTCCAGACGGAAGTGGCCGAGTATCTCCCTAGGACTGCCCAAAAGACGGCCTCCCGGTAGGCCCCAACAGCCCCACTGCTCACCCTAGGAACAACTCCAGGAACCACTCATCCTCGCAGGAGTAGGCGTCGATGGCAGCGTATGGAGTCGGTTTAGCGGCGGCCGTGTACTTAGGACTGTTGACTTCCATCAGTCCCTGCCCGTTGGCGACGAACATAGCGGCTATTTCGTATGTAGGCCGAAAGGTTGGCAGTCCTCGGTCGGTTTTGTGGGCAGGGGTGCTTTATACGCTTGGCCGGGCTGTATTGTATCTCCTCTTGGCCGTGGCTATTACGAGCATGGCGCTGTCGATGAGCGGTCTGTCGCTGGTACTCCAGAAGTCGGTCCATCTGGTGCTGGGGCCGATCTTTATTCTGATGGGCATGTTTCTGCTAGGCCTGATCACGAGTACGGGCGGCGGCAGCCTGCTGGGCGAAAAATGGCAACAACGCATCGATCAGATGGGCCTTTGGGGGGCCTTTGCCATGGGCGTGGTGTTCGCCTTATCGTTTTGCCCTACTTCAGCAGCATGGTTTTTCGGACTCATTGCGCTGGTGGTTGGGTCCGCCAGTGGGGCGGTATCGGTAGCCTTGGAAAAAGTCGGTCTTTCGTTTCCTCAAAATCCTTTGCCGGGCGGCACGGTGGTGTTGCCGCTGGTCTATGGCGTTGCCACGGCCGCGCCAGTGGTGCTGATGGCGAGTCTGTTGGCCTATGGGACCCATTGGGTGGGAAAGGCGTATAATATGTTAGGCCTGGTGGAACGGGTGGTCCGGATAGCCACCGGCTGGATATTCATCCTACTGGGCCTCTATTTTACGCTCGTCTATGTATTTGAACTGACTCCATGAACAGTAACAGCACCGACAATCGCGCCGACATTCCCTCTGCCAAACCACCGGTAGAACACCAGGAGCCCCCCCAAGCGGAACGGTTTCCCTTCCCGATGGTTCCCTCGGCTCAGGCTTTGCCCAACGAGGGGGACCCGACCGGGGGACCGTCGCCGGAATTGTCTCAGGCAACCTATCCCAAAAGCCAACCTGCCGAGTCCCCTACCGCCGGTGAAGACTTGCTCCGGAAACTCTATCTGGAGATTACGACCGATTGCAACATGGATTGCCCGATGTGTGTGCGTCGGCAATGGTCGGGCACCGGCGTTCAAATGGACACAGAAACATTTGAACTGATCTTGAAGCAAGCCCAACAGACGCCGGGCCTACAGACGTTGCATTTCGGCGGGTTTGGCGAACCGTTGGTGCATCCGGAGTTTCGTCGCTGGGTGCAGCAGGCGGCTCAGGCGGGTTGGAAGGTGGAATTTATCACCAATGGGCTGCTGCTGGATGAAGCGACGGCCCATCTGTGTATTCGGACGCCAGTGGATCGGCTTTTCGTCTCCTTGGATAGTGCTCGGCCCATGCCGCAAACGATCACCCATGCCGATGTATTTGAAGCAGTTTGGCGAAACCTGCGTCGGCTTTATGCGATGAAGTTGGCTAGCCGATCCGCCAAGCCGGAAGTCTATGCCCTGTTTGTGGCCGGCCGATCCAATCTGGCCGAACTATGGGAACTTAGACGTCTGGCCCCCTACCTGGGCCTGCAAGGCATCCTGGTAAGCAATCTGGTGCCGTACACGCCGGAAGTAGAAGAGGAGATTTTGTATCGGCATTGGAGCACCGTACCGGCCGGTCTGCCGCCGAGCAGTTGGAATCCCCTGGTCGATTTGCCCCGGATGGACCCGAGGCCGGAGATTTTGGAGCTGATTCAGCGCCTACGCATGCACGGGACGCCGCTCCGAATTGCCGGAAGCGAACGCTATGATGGCACAATGCGCTGCCCGTTTGTAGTGGAAGGCAAAGCGGCGGTGGATCCGACCGGCGAAGTCAGCCCTTGCTTGGCCTTGTTGCATTCCTACCAGTATTGGTTCCGGGGCCAGCAGCGACAAATCCAGCGGTACAGCTTCGGCAATATCCACAAACAGTCCTTGGAGGAGATTTGGAGCAGCCCGGCCTATCAGGAGTTTCGGCGGCGGGTGCGCACGTTTGCGTTTCCGCCCTGTATTGACTGCGGCGGGTGCGATCTACGATCCAACAACCAACTCGATTGCTTAGGCAACCAGGCGCCGACCTGTGGCGCTTGTCTTTGGGCAGCCGGCTTGGTCCAATGCCCGTAGCTGCTTTGGACGCGGGATATATTCCGCTTAACCCTCTTTGCGGCCAGCCACGGAAAAGCAAGGATCTCGGGAAAGATATCTTTTACTCCCTGGAGTCCCCTCCATATAGGAATCCTCCGAAGAGGCTCTCCTGCGAAAAAGAGAAACTTCTTCCCCTGGGCGGAACTGGTATGCCCTCTGAAAAAAAGGACCCTCATGGTTATGCTTGGGTGTCTTCACCGCGCCAGCGCCGAAGGGCTTTATGGACAAGATGGCTGATAAGCAAGCGGGGCGGCATCCGAAGCCAATGGGAACGTACATACAGCAGCCAACGGGCCGTCTGCCCCAGCCAACTGGCTTGCTGAGGCAGTTCCGGCGGAAGTGCCCGGCGGATAAGCAAGTTCATCAGCGGCCGGATCGGCCACGGCGGCCGGTCCGATCGGGCCTGCTGAAACAGTTCCTCCGGCACTAGGCCCGGAAAACTCCATCGCAAATGGGCCAACGCATACCAAAGCGGTCGGGCCAACTCTAATTGGCGTGCGCGGGGAAGCAGGGCAGACCAAAATTCAGGCTGCCGCCCAAAATGCCCAACCAAATCCGCCATATCCACCAAGTCCCGCAGTGCTCCGCCAATCTGGCCGTCTTGAAATAGGTGCGCAGCGCTGTGCAGCAGCATATCCGGAGGGCTAAGGATATACAGGGGTTTTTCGGGTAAGGCCACTGCAGCGGCCAAGAGCTTCTGAGGATCCGGATGCAGCCGGCCCGTTTCCGGTAGGATGGTATGATGGACATCCAGGGTGGTGTGCCGGACCCGATGTTCGAGCGGCGGCAATTCATGCATCCAGGCCCGGTAGTAGCGTTGATCATAGGGGTGCAGTTGGATCGGCTGCCAACCGGCACCCAAAAGCGCCTCTTCCACCTGGGCAAGCTCCGCTTTGGGAACCAGGATGTCCAGGTCGGAAAACAGCCGCCCCAAAGCAGCCGGCAACCCCCCTGCCACATACGCTGCCCCTTTCAGAAGCACCACCTTTTGGCAGATCGGGCCGAGCACCCGCTGCACCTGCCGGATTTCCCACTCCATGACCGTCCGGTGTTTTTCTGCCAGCCGTGCTGCCGCTTCTAGATGCGGCCGAACCGGCGCCGGCACTCGCTGCCAAAGCCCCAACTCGTGGGCCTGGAAGGCCAATCGGCCCAACAGCCGAGCACACCGGGCTTGCCGGACCACAAGCTCCCAATCGGCCAAGCCTAAACTGGCCATATGTTCCGGCTCTCGAAGAACTTGAATAAGCCGATTTTTAGCCGCCGAGCAGATAGCCATCGCACCATAGATCCCAAACGATCTGGGTAAAAGTTTGACAGAAGGAACCGGCGCTATTTTGTAACAGTTCGGCCGAATCGTGTACCAAGGCATTCCTCCGAAAGCAAAAATCCGATTTGTTGTGCTAGTTTATTTGTTCTGGATGTCGGGGTGCGCGGGAATGACCAATATTCCAGTGCCTTTGTGTTGATTGTATGCTTTGGGTGAGGCAATACTTGGACTGCTGCTTGTGAGGGAAAGGAGAGGGAAGGCCCCCTCACCCGGCTAGCGCCACTCGCCCTTGCAGGCGAGGCTCTAGCCGGCCTCTCCCACGGCGGGGAGAGGCGATTTTTTGCGGAGGGGAGAGGCGAACAAGTCCCCTCTCCCCTGGTGGGAGAGGGTGAGGGGGAATTTTGGCGCCTAGGACCTCCGCTGTCCGAGTAGTTCCGGGCGGGACGCCCGCACTCCTAGCTTTTTAGTCGGCCAGATGCTCCAACCAGTCAATCGCTTCCTCCAAGTTGCTGTATCGAAATTTATAACATCCCTGGGCTTGATCCAGCAAAGCAGCCAAGGTTTGGAAACCGGTAGTACCGAGCAGACTGTAGTTGAAGGAGTTGTCGGCCAGGCGGATAAAGGCCAAGGCTTTGGCCAACGGCGTCCATTGGGTGGCGGCGCCAGGCGTAAACTCTGGAAAGACCACCCAGCCGACCGGCGCCGGCTCCTCCATCCGAGAGACCGACTCGGCAGTTGGCCGAACCAGAGCGATGCCGCCGCGCACCGGATCGGCCACTGTCGGACCGACAAGCCCTTGCTGGTCCTGGCGGCGAATCAGCTCGATGGAAGGTCCTTTCAGACAGATGGGACGGGCCAGGGGAACCAATTGGCTGTCTGCCAACCGAATCAGCGCAATTTCATCGGAAAACAGTCGCCAGCCCCGCAGCGTCAAGGCGGCTGCGAGCGTACTTTTGCCCGACTCCGCCTTGGCCGACAGCAGCAAGGCCTTTCCATGTCGTTCCAACACGGCTCCATGCACCATCAGATACCAATGGGCTAGATTGGTTACTGCCCAATTGAGGCCCCATTCCAACAGGGCCGGGGCCAGGCCACGCGGTTGGGGATAAAAGGGGATCTGATCTTCACACTGGCAGATCGCCTGGGGGCGAATCCACCGGCGCAGGCGCCGCCCGGCAAAAATTCGGAGCTCCATGTCGGCAAACGTTCCTTCGGGCAGCAGGGGGAACTGGGCATAATAATCGGCCAGGGTCTGAGCAATTTCGGGCAGTGGGGATTGAATCCGGCAAATAAAGGGGCCGGTGCGGATACATAGGCCTGTTCGGCGGAGCAGAGAGCGGAGCTGCCTTGGAGAACATTCCGACACAATCACGCCGACACCCGTTCAATCAGTTCCAACTGTTCCAGTTGGCCGAGGATCTTCTCCAGCCGATCCAAAGGCAACTCCTCCGCTGCTAGACCCGTCTGCGCCAAAAGCTGCTGCCAGACTTCTTGCATGGTCCGAGGTTGGCAACCCAGCAGGCAGAGCACTTCCCCAGAAAGTCGATCCAGCAGGTGGGTATCCCCACTGGCGGGCTGAAAGACCAGAACGAAAGGTTCCTCTTGCCAAGCGTAAAACGTTAAGCTTACCCCCGCTGCCCAACGCCATTGGAGATTAGAGACTGCTGACATAGCTGCCGAGCCGCCTCATTTCGGCTAGAAACCTTCGGGCTGGTCGGACGGCCAACCGTAGCCGGCCCGGCCCTCGGCTTGTTGGAGTTGGCGGCGGAGCTGTTCGATTTCTTCCTCAGAAAGGCCTTTGCGTTTGGCCTCACTAATGGGAGTCACAACTGTTCCATTACCTGGCGATTGGCCCCAGGCGGCCCGATTTCGAAGCGTCAGGATCAAAGGGGCTGCGGCCAGGCCGGTTCGAAACAGATGGCGTCGGCTCCGGCGCCGAAGCTCTTCGGCCGAGTGCAAAACGTCCTGCTGCATAGGCTCAGGCCCGGGTAGCAGCGGATTTACCGGAGAAATGCTACGGTCTGGCTGGCTCATCGGTGCAACTCCTTCGACTCGACTTTTGATATTATACTTTGCAAGTCTCTGGAATACTAGCAAGGTGCTGAGAATTTGGGGAAGAAGCGTTTTCTTCGCTCTATCCCCCGTAAGAGGGGATTGTAGCGTGGCATACCATTTCCCCCGCCCCCGAAGCCTACCAAAACCTTTAGCGCCAGGATCTGGGAAAACCGGCCTATTGCTCCCGCACGCCCTCCCAATCCGTACTGGACAATCGGAGGGGTAAAAAGGTCGTTTGGCCCAGTTGCGATTGAGCGCGGATCATGACCTACCGATCGGTTCCGGAATATGGGAAAGATTAAAAAGCATCCCCTTTTGAGGACAGGGGAGGCTGTCGGGTAGGTACCTGTTTGGTGGGAGAACCGGAGGGTGAAGAAGCTTTCGGTTTTCATCAGGGAAGAGCGGAACATCCCCCAAAGGGGGGCAATTCCACAGCCTTCCAGGTCTCCCACCTGCGGCCACCAAAGAATCGCTGTTGAAAAAATGCCACAAAAATGCCCTGGCATGAAAACTTCTGGGAATGGCTAGATTTTTTCCCCTTTTTGGAGAAGGGCTGCTTTTTGAGGCTGGTACGAACCTCTGAAACTCCCTTCGGTGTGCTTTATTCTATGTTTGTTTAGGAATTCGGTACCATCTCAGCCGGTCGGAGTAAATTGGCTGGTTTCTTTCAGGAGAAGCCCCCGGGGCAGTGCCGCACAAGGGAGAATCTGGGTTTGTCTGGGACGGCTTGTTGGTTTTCCGGAACCTCCCGAGCGTGCAACGGAGCCTCTTCCTCATCGCCTGGATCGGGAGCTTTCGCTTCCGATGGCACGAAAGAGGTTTCGTTGGCCGGAATGGTTACGAAAAGAGATGTTTGGCGACGAGGAGTATTCTCGGGTGCCCCTTTAGGGGAGTCTATCAGGTCTATGAGCGCAACAGCTTAGCAAAACACAGGTTCTTGTCTGGAAGGTTCCTGGAGGGGGAAAAGAGAAGCTGATGGGACGGAATGCTGGCAAATGGGTTAGGAACTGTCGGTTGACGTGGCGGTTTGCAGGGTATACCTCCGCCCTGTTGGTAAGTTTTTGTTTAGTAACAATGTATATCAGTACTCATCGGCAGGAGGAGGAAATTCGGGCTCGGTTGGAGGAGAAGGGGCGGATGTTGGCTTCGCTAGTGGCCCGAACATGTCCCGACTTCATCCACTCGCTGCACATCAAGCCACTTCAGTTGATTGCTGGGGATATTGCCTCCTATCCTGAGGTAATGTATATTTATCTCTTTGACGCCCAGGGCCGAATCTTGACAGACGGCACCGCAGCCAATCCCTTCGGAAACATGGTCCTTGCTGACCCTTTGGCCCAAAAGGCCATGCAAGCAGAACAAATCTCCATATATCGGACGCCCGATCTCTTGGAGGTCTGCTCACCCATCTATCTGGGCGCCAGGAAAGTAGGCGGCGTGCGAATTGGGCTTTCGACCGAACCGATGCAACAAGAAATTCGTGCCCTCCGCCTCGCTAATGTTCTGACGGGCGCTGGGTTTGTTTTGGGCGGAGTAGGGCTCATCTGGCTGGCCACCCGAAGGATTGTCCAGCCGATTGCCCAATTGACCCACGCCGCCATCCGCCTCGGTCAAGGACAGTTCGATCTGAAATTGGATACCAAGGCTCAGGATGAAGTGGGCCTTTTGGCCGAGGCGTTCCAAAAGATGGCCCATCAACTGAAAACCACTACCGTCTCCCGCACCTATCTGGACAAAATCCTCCAGTCAATGAGCAACGCCTTGATAGTGGTAAGCCCCAACGGACTCATCCGAACCGTTAATCCCGCTCTGTGTCGATTGCTGGGATATGCGGAGGGAGAGCTCCTGGGCCAAAACTGGCGTCAGGTGCTGGCAGACCCAGATGAGCTCGAGACGCTTTTGGCCGCCGGCAGACCAGATCCCTCCTTAGGTCCCGTTGAAAAGACGTTTCTAGCCAAAGATGGGCAAAAGATTCCTGTCCTTCTTTCTGTATCCAGGATGGCAGAACCGAGTGGCGCCTGGATGTGTGTAGCCGAGGATATCCGGGAGCGAAAACGGATCGAACAAGAAAACCAGGCGCATCGTCAGCTTCTGGAGGGGATGAACCGCATCTTGCAAGCAGGACTGACCGCCAGCAGTGAGGCGCAGTTGGGGGAACAGACGCTGCGCGTGTTAGAAGAGATTACCAGCAGCGCCGGCGGATGGATCGGCCAGGTGAACACCGAAGGCCAGTTGGATATACTAGCTATCAGTACACCTAATGGGCGACTTTCCCAAATGGATCCGGACGAGGCCAAAAAAGCCACCCAAAACAGGGAACTCCGAGGCATCTGGGCAAAAGTGATTCAACAAGGTAAACCGCTGATTGTCAATCACCCGCAGGAACATCCTGCCCGAGTCGGCGTGTCACCTGGCCCTCTGCCGATTCGTCGTTTTTTAGGGGTACCATGGTATCAGGGCGATCGGCTGATGGGAATGATTGCTTTGGCGAATAAGGAAACTCCTTACACTATGCAGGATCTGGAGCAAGTAGTTCGTTTGGGTGGGATATTCGTGGAGGCCCTGATGCGCAAACGCTCTCGGGACCAGTTGCAAGAATATGCAGCGGCTCTGGAGAAAGCCAATCAGACGTTAGAAGAGCTTCGCCAAGCCGCCGAGTCGGCCAACCGGGCAAAAAGTGAATTCCTGGCCAATATAAGCCATGAAATCCGCACCCCTATGACCGCCATCCTCGGTTATACGGAGATCCTGGCCGACTCCAGCCTTTCGCCCCAGCAACAAGAAGCCGTCGAAATCATTCAACGGAACGGCCGCCATCTGTTGGCGCTACTGAATGACATTCTAGATCTCTCGAAGATCGAAGCAGGCAAATTGTCGCTGGATATATCCGCCTGCTCCCTGCCGGCCATATTGGCGGAGGTGGTTTCGACGATGCGGGTCGGGGCCCAAGCTAAGGGGTTGGCTTTAAAACTCGAGTATTCCGGCCCAGTGCCGCAAACGATTCAGACCGACCCAGTGCGGTTGCGGCAAATACTAGTGAATATAATAGGAAATGCTATTAAGTTCACCTATACCGGCGAAGTGCGCATTCGGGTCCGATGTGTGCACCCGAAGGGTCCCAATCCCCAGATCCAATGCGAGGTGTCCGATACAGGCATTGGGATGAGCCAGGAGCAGCTAGCTCGCCTGTTCCAACCCTTCCAACAAGCCGATACCTCCACCACCCGCCGTTTTGGTGGGACGGGGCTGGGGCTTGCGATCAGTAAACATCTGGTCAAAGCTCTCGGCGGCGATATTACCGTCCGAAGTGTCCCCGGCGAAGGCAGCACTTTTACTGTAACTATTCCTACAGGCCCCCTAGAAGGCGTCCCTCTGGTGGAATCTGTGGCCGAAAGCAGCCCCTTGCCGACGCTTCCCCCTCTGCCCCGACCTCCTCATCCCTCTAATCCCCGGGCCCAACTGGGATGCCGCATCCTTCTGGCCGAGGACGGCGAAGACAATCAACGTCTGATTACTTTCCTGTTACATCGGCTTGGTGCCGAGGTGGAAGTTGTGGATGACGGCCAAAAGGTGCTCCAGAAGCTGTTGGGCACTCCAGGACCGGGCGAACCTGCAGAGGAAGGGCAACGCCCAGCTCAAAGTTTTGACCTGATCTTGCTGGATATGCAAATGCCGGTGCTAGATGGCTATCAGACCGCTCGCCAACTCCGCCAGCAAGGCTACCAGGGGCCGATCATCGCCTTAACGGCCCATGCGATGAAAGAAGATCGGCAGAAATGTTTAGAGGCGGGCTGCGATGATTATCTGGCCAAACCGATCGATCTGGAGAGCTTCTACGTTACGGTTACCCGCTGGGCCGTCTTAGGTAAGCCGACCTCTGCCTCCGCCGCCCTGGCCACTCAGCCCTGGGAATCTATCTGTCCAGACGATTCCAAGGCGACGGCCGCCCCCGATTGAGGCGTCGGCCTAGGATTGGCTCCGAGCAGGCCTCCGGTGGAAAATCCCGGCCCTTCCGAAGGCCGAGCAAATGGCCGATAAAACCCTATCCCCTCTAACGCCTTATATACCTCTTCGAGCGTCTTTTCGCCAAAATTCGGAATAGCCAACAGTTCCTTCGGATGTCGGGCCAAAAGCTCCCGAACCGTTAAGATCCCATGCTCCTCCAGGCAATTGGTCGTCCGGACCGACAGCCCAATTTCTGCAATGCTCATCTCCAGCTTTTCTTCCAGTTCTTGCTGGGCAAGTTCTGACCGATTCAGAGGAATTCGGGTACCCATGCGTTTTCCTCCTTGATTCAAGATTCACTGAACAAAACCCCAACTCCCAGTCTTCCCCGAAGGGAACCACCCGGCAGCGAACCCTTCCGCCAGGTGAATTGGCCTGGTATGGTATGCCCCTAGCCGGGCTATGTCTCCCCGCACAGCCCTTTGGTATTCTTGCGCAAGCAAGAATCCAGGCTCCCTGGCCCTAGGCCGTGTGACGTCCCGTGCCCACTCATGAGAAGGAAGCGGCATTGCAATTGCCCTCCATGCCCGGTTTCGGTGGAAGGACAAGCAAGGACTCTTTTTGGGATTCCCAGCCAAGCGGGAATGCAGGCCACAGGACGCCATGGTGTGGGCAAACCAGAGCATGTTTTCAAGCTTTTGTTGGCTTAAGTTGGGCGAAAAGTTCCTGAGCGGCCTGGAGGGCTTCAGGGAGTTTGTCGGGCAGTTTGCCGCCTGCCTGGGCCAAATCGGCCCGTCCGCCGCCGCCGCCTTGCAGGAGAGCGGCTACCTGCCGAACCCACCATACGCAGTCAAACCCCTGTTCGACCAGGTCCCGACTTGCCCCTGCCACCAGGAGCACGTTTTCTCCGTTCTGCTTGGAACCCAGCATCACCGCTACGGAAGAGATTTTTCGACGGATTTGGTCGATCAGGTTTCGCAGCGTGGCCGCATCCGCCCCGGGCACTTCGGCCGTGATCAGGCGTCGGCCGTCGGCCAGTTGGACCGCACGGTGGATCAGCTCCGCGGCCTCCACCAGTTCCCGTTTGGGCGCGGCAGCCTGTTTGCGGAGCTGCTTATTCTCTTGCAGGAGAGATTGGACCCGGCTTGGCAGTTCCGTCGGCGAGCTGCGCAAAAGCAGGGCCGTCTGGCTCAAGAGACGCTCCATCTGATGTACATATTGCCACGCATCCAACCCCGTTACCGCGGTGATCCGCCGGGTGCCGGCCGAGATACTCTCCTCGGCAATGATCTTGAAAAGACCTACCTGGGCCGTATTGTCCAGGTGCGTTCCCCCGCAGAGTTCCTTGCTAAACTCTCCGGCCGAAACGACCCGCACCAGATCCGGATATTTTTCCCCGAAAAGCATGAGGGCTCCGATTTTTTGGGCCTCGGCTTTCGGCATCCGTTCCCATCGGACCGGTTGGGCTGCCAAAATGGTTTCGTTGACTTCCCGTTCAATGGCGGCCAGTTGGTCCGGCTCCAGGGCCTTCGGATAGTTGAAATCAAACCGCAACAGATCCGGTTCTACTTTGGAACCTCGCTGTTGGGTCTGGCTGCCCAGGTGTTTGCGCAGGGCATAGTGCAATAGATGGGTGGCTGTGTGCGCCCGGCGGATAGCTGACCGCCGTTTGCTGTCCACCTCTGCACGGACCTTGTCTTTATACCCGATCTTCCCCTCCCGCAGATACCCCACATGCAATGTAAAGCCAGACTCGATTTGGGTATCGACCACTTCAAAGCGTCCGCCGGGCCAGGTAATCTGGCCGGTATCGCCCACCTGACCGCCCATTTCGCCGTAAAAGGGGGTCTTGTCCAGGATGAGGGCGGCCGGCTCCTTCGCGTCGATCTCCGTGAGCTCGTAGCACAATTGCCCGCCCACTAGCAGCCCAATGACCGTCGCCTCTTCGACTACTTCGGTCTGGTAGCCCAAAAAATCAGTACCCGGATAGGACTTTTTCAGCACATCCAACGGCCCGCTGACAAACGGCCCAAGACGCTGGCCGGCGCCAGAAACCTTCTCATGAGCCTCCTTGGCCTGCCGAAATCCCTCCCAATCCAACTCCATGCCGCGGTCGGAAGCCAGGTTTTCCAGCAGTTCCGGCGGAAAGCCGTGCGTCTGCAACAGGTCGAAGGCCGCCTTGCCCGGCACTTGCTTTTCTCCCCTGGCCGCCAGTTCTTCCAGCAGCCGGTCTGCCCTGGGCAGCCCCTCCTCGATGACCTGCAAAAATTGCGATTCTTCATGGCGGATGCCGTCGGCCACCCGTTGGGCCGTCTCTTCCAGCTCCGGATACGGCAGGCGCATCATCTGAACGACAACGGGCACCAGGCGATAGAGGAACGGCTCCCGCACGCCCACCTGAAACCCGTCCAGCATCGCCCGACGCAGAAGCCGACGCACCACGTAGCCTTGTTTCTCATTACTCGGATAAACATTTTCGTGAATAGCAAATGTACATGCTCTTACGTGATCCGCAATCCGACGGAGTCGGCAGCCGTTTTCCGAGGCCGGCTCATACCGGACATGACATACCTCGGCCGCCGCCTCCACAATCGGACGCAAAATGTCAATGTGAAAATTGCTCTCCACGCCCTGCAACACCGACGCCATTCGCTCCAGGCCCATGCCCGTGTCGATATTTTTCTTCGGCAAAGGGCGCAAGTTGTTCGGGGGCGGCCCCACCCGGTTAAACTGAGTAAAGACCAAATTCCAAACTTCCACCTTCCCAAACGGCGTCTGACAATAAATCTCCGAACAAGGCCCACAGACGCCATCCGGCCCCTGACTGGGCGCACTGGCAGGCCAAAAGTTTTCATCCTCCCCCAACCGGCTGAGCCGTTCCGCCGGGAGCCCAATCTCCTGGTGCCAAATCTCGTATGCCTCGTCGTCGTCTAGATAGACGGTGGCCGAAAGCCGATCCGGTTCCAGCCCCAGCCACTGCTTGCTAGTCAAAAATTCCCATGCCCAGTGAATCGCCTCCCGCTTGAAATAATCGCCAAAGCTAAAATTGCCCAGCATCTCGAAAAATGTATGATGGTAGGCGGTCCGGCCTACCTTGTCGATGTCGCCTGTCCGCAGGCACTTTTGGCAGGTGGTAACCCGGGTAAACTCCGGTTTTTTCCTCCCTAAAAACTCGTCCTTAAACTGGTTCATTCCGGCCGGCGTAAATAGCACGGTCGGATCGCCCCTGGGTACCAGCACATCGCTGGGCCGCCGAACACACCCCTTGGTCTCAAAAAAACTTAAATATGCCTCTCGCAGTTCGTCGCTTTTCATCGCCGAGGGATTTCCTTACCAAAAAAGCCTTCCTTATTTTTTACAAAAACTTCTCCTCCCGGGAAAATAGCCAGCAGCCGGGTCGGTTTTGCCTTCCGTGGGAGGCCGGTTTGCCGACGCCCGCTGTTGGAATCTGACTATCCTGGGGGTTGCCGATGGCAATAGGACCGGGTTTCCGTCTCTTGGCGAAAAAGGTAAAGTAATTATTATATCTCAGGGAGGGAAAAATAGAAATTGCAAGGGGGAACTGCGGAGTCCGGGAATTCAGGTTATCTATTTTGTGTATTTTGTCTATATTGCCGCTTAAAAGGCACTCCCCTGCGATCGAGCGAGGAAAAGTCATCCTCTCTGGGTTCCCCGTGCCGATCCATTCCCTCTGATTCCCCACAAATGAGGAATCCGTTAGTACCCATTAGAGCTAATCCCTACCAATCAGGCAGCCGAGGGTTTCTTTTCCGATGAATTCTTCCGGTTCTCTGTTGCCACCTGGTGAGGGGCGAACATCAGGCTCTGCTGGTTCTCCCAGCCGACCAGGCATCTCTTACGATGCTTTTTTACTAGTAGGTTTTGGGGGACCCGAACGGCCCGAAGATGTTATTCCATTTTTGGAAAGTGTACTAGGCGGCCGGAAATTGCCTCCGGAACGGCTGGAAGAATTGGCCGAGCCATATTACCTTTTTGGCGGCCAAAGCCCCATCAACGCCCAAAATCGGGCCTTGCTAGCCGCCTTGATTGAAGAGCTGCACACCCACGGCCTGCCGCTAGCCGTCTATTGGGGCAATCGCCACGCTCCGCCTTTTTTGGAGGAAGCCGTTCAGCAGATGGCCGACGACGGCTGCCGACGCGCTTTGGCTTTTGTAACCAGTGCGTTTGGCTCCTATCCTGGTTGTCGGCAATACCAGGAGGCGATCCAAAAGGCCCGGGCTGCCGTCGGCCCAGAAGCCCCAGAGATTCACAAACTTCGGCTCTTTTTCAATCATCCGGGTTTTATCGAGGCGGTGGCTGACCGGGTCCAAACTGCCTTGAACCAACTGGGTTCGGTCCCTTTGGAGGAGGTTCGGCTGCTATTTACGGCCCACAGCCTGCCGCTCCAGATGGCCAACAGAAGCCCCTATCAGCAGCAACTTCAAGAGGCGTGCCGACTTGTGGCTGAGAAACTTGGCTGGTCAGAGTGGCAACTTGTCTATCAGAGCCGATCCGGCCCGCCCAGCCAACCCTGGCTCCAACCCGAACTGCCCGACTATCTCCACCAGCTCCGGCGTCAGCAACCGCAGATCCGGCATCTGCTGTTCGTACCGATCGGCTTTTTGTCAGATCACATGGAGGTGATTTACGACCTGGATATCGAGACAGCCGGGGTGTGTGAAGAATTGGGCTTCCATTATCACCGGGCAGGAACGGTAGGCGTACATCCTCGGTTTGTGCGGATGATTCGGGAGTTGGTCTTAGAGCGGCTGGAAGCGCAGATGCCTCGGCTTGCCCTAGGGACGCTAGGGCCTAGTCCAGATGAATGCCCGGCAGAGTGTTGTGCGCCTTGCTGGAGTGGGAAGTAACCTTGGGCCGGTTAGGCGCGCCAGGGGCGTTTGCGGTTGGCGGCTTTCTGAATAGCTTCGATGGCAATGCGTACATCTGCCTCCACCTGGAAATCGAACATGCCCACCACAATAAAGTCCGCCCCGTTTCGGAAGGCGTAGCTGAAGCCGACGTTCGGATGAATGGCCCCGGCCGCCAAGACCTTGAACGCCAACCACGGCTTTTCGACCCTTTCCATAAATTCGGCGGTTTCTTCCGGATTGTTGCACCACATGGCATCGTAATTGGCGTCATGGTCGTTGGCGTTCCCTTGGAGCCAGTCGTATTCTTTGCGGCGGTCTTTTGGCGTGGCCGACCAGTACCGATCCGTATGAAAGGTCTTCATGTAGAAATCCACAGGAATCTTCGCCTGTTCGCACGCCTTGGGGATTTGGAGAGAATGGCCGCCCACACCGGCAGGCAGCTTTTGTTCATGAATGAGATCGACCATCTGGGCCACCACGTCGATGGAACCGCCGTGCATGAAATGGTTGTCCGTTACCCCGCCGTGCGAGTAGATCATCGTAGCTCCCATATCCACCTGCCGTTGGATGACCGCTTTCATCTTGTTTCGGTCTTCCACTAACGGCACGCAGACGATGGTCTGGATTTTTGGGTTCCGATGCCGGTTGTACTTGCTGATCACACCCCAGCAGGCCGGGTCCAGTTGGATGGTGTTGACGCCGCAGGCCATGGCCAAATCAAGGGTTTGGAACACTTTGGCCTCGGTGTTATATTCTCGGAAGAGTCGGGAGACGTAGATGAGGTCTCGGCTATGCGCCCAACCGCCAATCAAGTTACCGCCGATGATCAGTCGGCTGATCGACACACCGGCGATTTTGCCGCACGGCAGGCTGCCCGGCGGGATGTCTGTCAGCGGTTTGTCCGGCGGCGGAGGAACGCTTTCGGTTTCTGCTGGTTTGGCTTTGCCTTCTTCCATCGCCGCCAGCAGAATGCCCTCTTCCAGGCTGGCCGCCAAGCCAAACCCACAGGCCCCCATCACCCCTCGGGCCAAAAAACACCGCCGATCTGTTCTTTGTTCCATCGTCAGGTTTCTCCGGAAGTTTTCCGAAACCACTGTGTCCTATTTTGTGTGTCCTATTTTGTAACCGTTATCCCGGCCTGCTCAGCCCCGGCGTCACTGCCGGCGCCCCTCCCTTACCAATCACTCCTCTTGCCAGCTTACTTTATGTTTCAGTGGCGTACAAGATGACCCATCCTCTACCAGATAGATTGGGAAATGGGTTAGGTGGGCAGAGTAGGACGGGGTCTGGGTACTTCCTTTGGATTTCAGCGGCCGGATGGAGGAAAACGGCAGGGGGGATTATTCATTTATTCATATTGCAAGGCTTGGGCAAGTTGGAGTCGGGCGGCGCGTTCGGCCGGTATCAGTCCGGCAGCCAGGACGATGAAAAAACCGGCTACCAGGCAACCGAGCAAAAGCATCGGATGGAAGCCGAACTCCACCGGATGGCCGGTTACCCGGGCCGTGGCCTGGTTCATCAGCCAAGAGACGCCCACCCCAGCCACCGTTCCGGGCAGAAGGCCCATCAGGGCGATCATGGCGGCCTGGGTGAGGATGGTTTTACGCAGTTGCTGCCGGGTCATTGCCACAATGCGCAGCAGGCCAAACTCCCGAGTCTGCTCCAGCACGTTCATGGTCAAGGTGTTCACCGTGCCAAAGGCGGCCACCACAAAGCCCAGAATCAAGATCCCCCACAGGCAGGCGTTGACGCCGTTGGACATGTTGTCGATGATCTGATTCAGTTCGGCGGCCGATTCCAGCAGCAGGCCGTACTGTTGGCAGATCGGCTCCAGATGTTGGCGGACTTGCTCGTGGAGCTGTTCCCGACGATCCGGATCCAAAAGGATCACATAGGCGTCGACCCCCCGGACCTCTAACCATTGGGAGGCGATCCGTCGGTCCATATAGATGGCCAAGCCGCCCACCAAATATTCGTTGGCCAAAGCGGCGATGCGAAACTTTCGAGGGCCTTGGCGGGTTTCGATTTCGATCCAGTCGGCTTGGCGGAGGCCTGTCCGCTCGGCCAAAACGGTCCCAATGACCACCTCGCCGTCGAGGACCCGTTGACAAACCTCCTGGGGATTGCCAGCGACCAAGTCCAAGTACAGGGGAGCCTTGAGGTTAAAATCTCTAGCGACGATGATCACTGGCAGACCGGCGGCCCGAGCACGCACAAACCGGGCCGTGCCCACGCCCCGAACTCCTGGGATTTGGCGAAACTGCTCGCCCAGCTCCTCCGGGATGGCGGCCGACAGTCCGGTGGACATATCGGGCATGGCGGCCCGGATGAAAAAGTCGCCGGCAATGACGGTGCGGGACCACTGCCGAAGGTCTTCAATGTGATCTAGGATCGTGCTGGACATGCCCAGACCGGTGGCGGCAGCCACAAACAGCACACCCACCGTCAGCGTGGATCGGGACCGATGGCGCAGCAGTTGCCGATAGGCCAGTTGCGTTTCCCCCCGGAGCCAGGGACGGAACAATTGGACTGCTATCCACGAAAATAGTCCCAGTCCCAACGGGGTCAGAAGCACCACACCCACCAAAAGAGACATCGCAAGCCAGATAGCAAAATCCACCGGAATCCATCCCCGGATGGCCCCAGCCAGTCCCAGAATGCTCAAAAGGGTCAACCCGGCGCCGACCAGGACCGAATGATCGCTGCCGGCTTCGATGTCGCCGCGGACTACGGCGCTCATGCCTTCCAGAGGGGTAAGCTGACTGGCCCGATAAGCGGGCACCGCCGCGCCCGCCAGCGCCATGCCCAATCCCAATAGAGTGGCCAAACCCATGCTCTGCATCGGCACTCCCACGGGGGGAAAACTAACCATCATGATTTGGCTCAAGGCAGCCAGCAGCAGCCGCGCACCCCCAACGCCCACCAAGACCCCTAAAGCAATGCCCAACAGAGCCAGTAGAAGGCTTTCCCGCAGGATCATTCGGGCAATCTGCCAGCGGGTGGCACCGATGGCCCGAAGCACCGCTAATTGCCGACGCCGTTCGCCGACATTCATTAAAAAAGTATTCAGTATAATAAAGGCGGCCAAAAGAAAGGAAAAACTGCTCGCAAGCCGAAGCCCCTGCTCGGTAGCTTCCATGGTTTCTCGCGCTACCGCACTTTCGGTAGCCGGCGGCCGGACCGATAGGCCGGTAGGCAGCCGGTGGGCAATAGCCTGCTGAACAGCCTCCCGATCCACGCCCGGTTGCAATACAATTTGAATACTACTAATCTGCCCCAGCAGGCCAAATACCCTCTGCAGCTCCTCCAACGGCATATAGCCGAGACTAATCGGATGACGCCCCTTGACGATCATCCCAACGACCTGGATGTGATACAAACCAGCTCGGCCAGTGGTCATTCGTACCTGTTGGCCTACGGAAAGGCCGAGACTTCGCCCCAACTCGTCGTCTAGAATCAGGCCGCCTTCGGGACCCCAGAAGGAACCTTGAACAAATTGATAGGATCGGATGGCCTGATCCCGCTCCGGATCCACGCCCAGGACCAAAAGCGATACCCGCTTGTCGGCAAAGCGAATCACGGTAAACTGCTGCAAGACGGGAACGGCCGCCTGCACCCCGGCTGTCCGCTCCATCTGTTCCAAAAGGCTCGCCTCGAAGGTTCCCCCACCCTCGGCCACCACTTCCAGCGCAGCGCCGCCCGAGAGGGTAGCAAACATTTGTTGATAAGCGGCACGGGTGGTTTGCCGGGCTATACTAACGGCCACCACAATGGCCACGCCAATGGTAAGACTCAAAAAGGTCAAACTGGTCCGTCCTGGCCGACTCCACATCCCCCGAACCGTAAACTTCCAAAGCACCATGCACAAACCGCCTATCCAGAGCAGAAGGAACCATCCGAACTTAGGAGGGATGGCGAGGAGGTATTCGGCCGAGGGGTTCGACCGGAACTGGCCGAGACAACCGGATCCCCTCGCCCGCCGACTCCGCTACCGACAGCTTCGATGGCAACACAGACCGAACGGGCCGTAACCGTTCCTCTCGCTCAATCCGGCCATCCCGAATATGAATAATCCGATCCGCATGAGAGGCCACTTCCGGATCATGGGTAACCAGAACAATCGTTTGATGATGTTCATCGACCAATCGGCGGAGCAGGGCGGTTAGCTTCTGGCCGCTCTGGCTATCGAGGTTGCCGGTTGGTTCGTCGGCCAGCAGCAGAGCTGGCTGAATCACCAACGCCCGGGCCACGGCCACCCGTTGCTGCTCGCCGCCTGACAGATGGCTGGGCACATGATGATGCCGATCCTCCAGGCCAACCAGTTTCAACATCTCGGTGGCTCGCCGGCGGGCCTCAGCAGAATTCAACCCATCCAATTCCAACGGTAAAGCCACATTTTCCACGGCTGTCAGGATCGGCAGCAGGTTGAACGATTGAAACACAAACCCAATCCGCCGACGCCGCAGCAGGGTGCGCTGATCATCCGAAAGAGTGGCTAAATCCACGCCTTCCAGCCAAACACTGCCTTCTGTAGGAACATCCACCCCCCCCAAAAGAGCCAATAGGGTGCTCTTGCCAGACCCCGACGGTCCCATAATGACGACCATCTCCCCGGCCATCACCTGTAAATCCACCCCCCGCAGCGCTTCCACCCGGGCCTCCGCTTCCCCATAGACCTTTTTGAGCCCCTTGGCTTCTAATACATACATAACCCGTTCCAAGCGAAAAAAAATAACCTGCCTCAAAAGGACCAAATCCCAGCAGTTCTGTGCCCAGCACCAAGCGTGCGGAATTTTTTTTGCTTACGTGCCCAGCTCTGAGTTTTGGAGAAGTTTTCTCAAAATACCCATTTTATCTATTTTACACGGACCCCATCCGGTATAGCTTTTTAGTGTAATCTAATAGCCCCCACCAGACAACAAGGAAGCCCCGGATTTTGACAAAAACAGCTCCCCCTCCAGGGTTAGAACAATGGTGGATTCTCTACGTCTTCAGACGCGGGGGAAAGATAGAGAACGCTCCTGGAAGCCTGGTAGAAATGAACTAACATTTCAGCCGAGTAAAGGAGCTTGCTCTTTGTTAGACGGCGCCCCAAGTCTCATTCCCGCGCAAGCGGGAAGCCAGAAAAAGCAAACTATTAGAAAAAAGTTGGCTTCCTGTGCCCAGGAATGCCTTGGTAAGCTAGAGGGCTGAAATGTTTCCGATTTTTCATTAGGCTTATTCGCCTTAACCGTCATCCCTGAATCTGGTTACCCCTGCAAGGGGGATTGCTTGGGTGTTTCATCGCTTAGAGGGGGAGTGTGGAACGGATAAGGCGTTTCGGTGTTCGGAGCGAAGGGAGAGTAATATTTTCTGGATTTTCTATTCTATTTAAACAACCTATTTTCTTTATGTTTTCTGATTGCTCCCTTTTGCTCATATTGTCTATTTTAAAACATTGCTCTTCGGGTTTCTGCTTCTTTGTTCGAAATGATCTTTTCGTATCGGCCGGGTTTTGGTAGTTAGGGGGCCATGCGGGAGTGGGCCTTCCGAAGGGAGAAGGTTTTTCCTTGGCTGTCTGAGCCCCCGAATCTTTAGTCCCAAACGTGGCCTTGAGAAAGGGTTGTACCTTTTCAGCCGAGCAAAGGAAATTCCGTTTTTTAGGACAACGCGCCCGAGTGTCATCTCTGCGTAAGCGGGAATCCAGCGAGCAAAAATCCCTCGAAAAAACTGGATTCCTGGTTTCGCAGGAATGCGGTGGTAAACCCTTTGGCTGCAGTGTCAGATTTCTGCCCAAGGCCTTCGCCCACACAAATGCAAGAGGGGGTGAGTAGTAGGAAAAGGCCTCCTGGCGGATGAGGATGGGAGAAAAATGAAACGGGTGATGATGTGCGTGGTGGTTGTGGGTTGCTTAGGACTGCTTGGAGCGATAGCCATTGCCCAAGCCCAACGCTCCGACACAGACCCAGGGCAGGAGCAAACTTCTCCGAAGGGTTCTTCGGAGGGGATGTTTCATCCAGAGGCTGAGGCCAAGAGGCCAGGGCAATCGGCAGGTTCTTCTGTTGGGAAGGCGGCTCCGAATATTTTTACCCCCCCGGACTCTTCGCGGCCGATCCAACCCATCCCAGACGCTAGACCTAAGGCCAGCTTCCCCCCCTCCGGAGGATCGGATGGGCTTTTTCTTCGTCCGAACCCTCTTCGGCCCACGGTATTTGCGGTATCGGGAGGTCCGAACTCCGGTTCTTCTGCTTCTGGGCAGCCAGGCGGGCTCCATCCGGAGGGATCAGGGAGTACGGGCAGGAATGCTGGGGGTGTATCTTCTGCAGGTGGGGGGGGAAGCTCGTTGGGGCCGACTTCGGGGGGCATTTCTGCAGCTGGGGGCGGGGGCGCCTCCCAGAGCCCGGCACTACCGCCCATGTTGGACCCATTTGGCGATGGCCCAAGCCGAGGACCTAGTCCAGGGGGGAAAGAAAATTCGGGACCGGCCAGTTTCGGCCTCCCAGTAGCCACTGTCCCCCCCTCGGGCGTTGGAGAGGCTCAGAATCCCTCATTCCTCCCCCCTAGCAGTGTGCCGGTTCCTTCGGAGGTGTCGGGAGGGACAAAGTCTGTTCCTCGGAGCGTAGAACCGCATGGTGCAGGCCATGGAAGGCTGGCGGAGGAATTGGGGCTGTCGCAGGCAGCTCAGGGTAGTGGCAGCAGCGGGGCAGCAGCGTTACCGACGGTGCCGGAGAATGCCCCTGGGGTATTGGTGGCTCCTGGAGCCCGGCCTTTGCCCACGGCAGTCCAGTCGGGCCAGGCTCCGGGCAGGGGGTTAGGCAGCCCTGGGGCCGCTTCGGCCACGGCCGGGGAAGAGGGTACTGGCCAGCCGGGCAGTAAACAGCTCGAAGGGCCTCAAACCGCTCAGATTACTATTCATAAACTGGCGCCGCAGGAGGTCCAGGTAGGTCGGCCTGCGAAGTTTCAGATTAAGGTCGTCAACACAGGGTCGGTGGCGGCAGCGGATGTAGAACTGTGGGATCAGATTCCTCGGGGGACTCGTCTTGTGCGCACCCAGCCAGCCGCGCAGCGGGGGGTGGGCGGTGAATTGGTCTGGAAATTAGGCACCATGGCGCCAGGGCAGGAAATTACTGTGGAAATGGAAGTGGTGCCGACGACTGAAGGCGAGATCGGCAGTGTGGCTCGGGTGCGGTATGCGGCGGAAGCCTCCGCCCGAAGCTTGGCTACCCGGCCTCTGCTGGATATTAAAGTCTCCCATCCCCAGCAGGTGGTCATTGGGGATTCGGCTACCCTGAGTATTACCGTGTCGAATCCAGGCACTGGGGTCGCCGAGGGGGTTGTCTTAGAGGCCCATGTGCCGGAAGGCTTTCAGCACCCGGCAGGCCGAGAGTTGGAGTATGACGTGGGCACACTTCGGCCTCGGGAAAGCCGGAATTTGGAGCTGATTCTGACAGCAGCTCGGCCCGGAGTATATGATCATGTGATTATTGGGCGGGCGGAGGGGAACCTTCGGATGGAGAGTCGGCAAAAACTGCAAGTCCTGGCGCCGCAGTTGGAGCTTGCCGTGGCAGGAGCAGGGCGCCGCTATCTGGAGCGGGAAGCTGTTTTTCAGATCTCGATTAGCAACGTTGGCTCGGCACCAGCCAAGGGGCTCGTTCTTTTGGCAGAACTCCCGCCTGGGATGAACTTTGTTTCAGCAGACCATCACGGCTATTACGAGCAGAGCAGTCGGACCGTGTCGTGGCGTTTGGCGGAGTTGCCGGTACAAACAACCGGCACAGTCAAACTGGTGGTTTTGCCGGAGGAACTTGGTCCCAAGGTGCTGCGGATTAGTTGCAGTGCGGAACGGACGTCCACAATTGAGAAGGAACATCCGGTGGAAGTGGAAGGGATTGTGGCCTTGAACTTTCAGGTCTCCGATACGGTAGATCCGGTGGAAAAAGAAGGGGAAACGACGTATGAGATACGTGTGTTCAATCAGGGGTCGAAGGCAGCCCGGAATGTGCAACTGGAGGCGATCCTTACGCCGCAAATGCGGGTGGTAGCCGCCGAAGGTCCTGCCCGGCACGTCGTCCAAGAGGGGCGAGTGCGATTTGAGCCTCTGGGGCAGCTTGCGCCAAAAGCCGAAGCCACGTTCCGCATCCGGGTCCAGTGTCTCCAGCCCGGAGACCTCCGGATGCGCGTGCAACTGGTGGCCGACGAAATGGAATTGCCGGTGCTCAAAGAAGAGAGCACGCGGGTTTATGAATAGGTCTAGCCAACAGCCCTCCTTCGTGCCGGCCAGGCCTCTGGGGACAGGGGCCTGGCCGGTTGTTTAGTAACCCTTTGCCTGGGACGCTCAGCGCTTTGGAACAGGCTCTGTGAGAAGGGGATGGGTCGGTAAGAGCGTCTGTTAGAGGGAAGTGGGTTGGCTTGGAGGTGCAGCTTGGTTTAGACAGAGTTCGTTTCCATCGACTCCAGCGCAATCTGGCCAGAAGGAGCGGCAAGAGGTGGGGATTTTTGCATTGGCGGCCATGGCGGGAGAACTTTTTTTCATTTCAGACAAGCTAGATACGTTCTTGGATAAGCTGGCGCGATGGGGGGTAGTGCCGAGTTGGATCCGGTTGGCCTGGTGGCGGCGGTTGCTTGGGCCTATTGCTTTGTGGGAGGAGCGGTTTCGGCCGATGGGGGATGAGCAATTGCGGCGGGTCAGTCTTGGGCTTCGGTATCGGGCGCGGAGCGGCCAGTCCCTATGGGCCTTAATGCCGGAAGCGTTTGCTTTGGTGCGGGAGGCGGCGCGGCGCAGGCTAGGTATGCGTCATTATGATGTGCAGATTCTGGGGGGCATTGCCTTGTGCCATCGCACGATCGTGGAGATGGCAACCGGCGAGGGCAAAACCCTGGTGGCCACTCTTCCATTGTATTTGTATGGTCTTTCGGGCCGAGGGGCTCATTTGGCCACGGGGAACGATTATCTGGCCCGTCGGGACGCCCAGTGGATGGGGCCGATCTATCAGATGTTGGGGCTTTCGGTAGGAGTGATTCAAGCTGGGATGTCGGCTGCGGAAAGACGGCAGGCGTATGCGTGCGACATTACGTACGGTACGGCTCGGGAATTTGGGTTTGATTTTTTACGGGATCGGATATATGGACAAATGTTTAACATAGAAATTAGCTCCTCAGACTTCGGGGGTGGAGGTTGGGAGCCGGGACATGTCAAGGAATCCGGTGGGTGGGGTCCCATACAACGGCCGCCGTTTTTCGCCCTGATCGACGAGGCCGATTCGGTCCTGATTGACGAGGCCCGGATGCCGTTGATTCTGGCCAGTGGGGCCGAAGCAGGTACCGATCCTGCCGAATTGGCCTGTTTCCATTGGAGCGCCCAGGTGGCCGGTCAGTTCCGGCCGGGTATCGACTATCAGGAGGACCCCAGGAGCCGATGGATCCAGCTTACCGAAGTGGGGCGGGCCAAGCTTCGCCGACTAGATAAACCAGCTCTCCTGGGCGGGCTAAGCCTACCGAAAATCTACCAGTTCGTCGAACGGGCTATTTATGTCCAGCAGCATCTGCGGCGGGATCAGCATTTTGTGGTACGGAATGGGGAAGTGGTATTGGTGGACGAATTTACCGGCCGGCTCGCGGAAGGCCGGCGTTGGCAACAGGGGCTGCATCAGGCCGTAGAGGCCAAGGAGGGGTTGGCGGTCCGGCCAGCAACTGGCCAAGCCGCTCAGATTACCGTCCAAGATTATTTCCTTCGGTATCCCCATTTGGCGGGAATGACAGGCACCGCCCGGGAGACGGCCTGGGAATTTCGGCGGATTTATGGATGTGCAGTGGTGGTCATTCCGCCTAACCGGCCGATTATTCGACAGACTTGGCCGGCGAAGGTTTTCGGCACCTCGGAGGCCAAATGGGCGGCGGTAGTGGAAGAGGTCCGGCAGCTTTGGCAACAGGGCCGAGCGGTCTTAATCGGTACTCGCTCGATCGACAAATCCGAGCATCTGTCGCGGCTTTTGACGGCGGCGGGCATTCCGCATCAGGTGCTGCATGCCTTGCACGAGCAACAGGAGGCCCAGATCATAGCTCAAGCAGGGCAGGCAGGCCGGGTTACTGTAGCCACCAATATGGCAGGTCGAGGTACCGACATCCGATTGGGTCCTGGCGTAGCTGAGCGAGGCGGATTGCATGTGATTGGCACGGAGATGCATGAGTCGGCCCGGATCGACCGTCAATTGGCAGGCCGGGCAGGGCGGCAAGGGGATCCTGGCTCCTTCCGGCAATTTGTGGCCCTAGACGATGAGCTGTTGGAACTGGGGCTGGGCAAAGAAAAGGCTCGCCAATGGGCCCACTGGGGCCAGCACCATCCCGGCCTCACCGGAAGAACGCTGCGCCTCTTTCGGAAGGCGCAACGTCGAGTGGAACGGCACCATTACCGGATGCGAAAACTCCTGCTTTGGCAACACCGCCGGCGGGCGCAGATGCAGCATCGCCTCGGCCTGGATCCCTATCTAGAGATGCCGGACTAGCAAGCCTATGGGGAGCGGGCGAAAGGATACTCCTGGAACACCCCGTTAGGTGTTCGAAGCCGGATCAACTGCCAGCCTGTGCCTCCACCCGGTTGGTGAAAAGATACCTCCTGGAACAGCTAGAGGTTTGGAAAGTCCAGACGAAAGGGCGAATAGGAGGAGCACCTCTTTTGGGGGGATTGGTCTGAGACCCATTTCTCGGTAGTACAAGCCGGCGGGGCCTGATACAATGGAAAGAAGACCAACCAGAGGAGGGGTTCCTGGAGGCTCCCTGCCGGATGCCCTGCCCAGAGGAAGGAGGTTGGGGCGGATTCGTGGGCTGCTGATGAGACTGGCCTGAGCCATGTCGTACCGGTCCTTAAAACGAGTTTTAGGCGAGACGAATCTGGAGCGGAAGTGCCGCCTGCTGTTTGGGATCTGTTTGTTTTTGCTGCTGACGGCTAGTTTTTGGTGGTACGGCAGCCAAACAGAAAAATTGGTACATATGAAAAACCAGGCTACGGGCCGGAATTTGGTCAATACAATTATGCTTCAAACTCATTGGTCCAAATTAGAGACGAATCCGGCGTTTCGGGAGGTGTATTTGCCCTGGTTAACCGAACAGTTGGGCAAGGTGAAGGGGCGAAACTACGATTTTGAGTTTATTTTACCGGATCGGCGGGGCAATCTTCGAGAAACAGACGCTAAGTTCAAACCCCAAAACGACTTCGAACAGGAGTTGCTAAAATACTATCTGCAATTGGAAGGCCCCGAGGAAGCCCAACAACCAAAGGAAAAAGAAGCCTCTTCAGCCCCTTCGCGGGAACAGCTTTATGCGGAACGATTCAGCGAAGATGGTAGAACCTATTTTTACTATCAACCGATTTATGCGGACTCCAGTTGTGTAACCGCCTGCCATCAGCCGTTGCCTTTAGATATTGATGCGGGGGTTCCTTCGGACCAGCTAAAAGCCCTAGGGAATTCGACCGCCCGGCGCAAAGGGGATCTGATGGCCGTGATTCGGATCAGCATTCCGAATGAAGAAACGCTGGCGGCCATGCACTGGAATCGGGCCATCTTGGTGACCACGGCGTTGGTAACGATGTTTTTGGCTATGTTAGCCTCCTATGCGATCATCCGGTATGTGATCGTCAAACCCTTGAAGCACCTTCGGGATGTCAGTGATGCGGTCAGCCGGGGGAATATTTCCATGCGGGCGGAAATCCGCACCGGCGATGAGTTTGAAGCTCTGGCCGTCGCCTTCAACCGGATGCTCCGCCACCTGGTCTCTACTCAGGAGGAACTCCGGCGGGTCAATGCCGACCTGGACGCCAAAGTAGATGCCCTGGCGCGGGCGAACATGCAATTGTACGAGATGAACCGGCTCAAAAGCGATTTTTTGGCCACAATGAGCCATGAACTTCGCACCCCGCTTAATAGCATCCTCGGCTTTAGCGAACTGTTGGCGGAAGTAGCCAGTCTGGAGGAAAAACATCGCCGCTATGTGCAGAACATCCAGAAATCCGGCCGACACCTGTTGGAGATGATCAACGATATTTTGGATCTAGCCAAGAT
Organism: uncultured Thermoguttaceae bacterium; assembly: GCA_938042245.1. Lineage (GTDB taxonomy): Bacteria > Planctomycetota > Planctomycetia > Pirellulales > Thermoguttaceae > JANXAQ01. Next base: position 24,045 of record CALIRO010000036.1, on the reverse strand, counting down.
CGAAGCCGGGCGGATGGAGCTTCGACCCACCGATTTTAACATTACCCAGGTCGTCCAGGCGCAGTGTGATCTGGCCCGGCCTTTAGCGGAAAAGAAGCATTTGGATCTGCGCGTCCATATCCCGGCCGATTTGCCTCCGATGTTTCAGGACCAAGCCCGGGTTCAGCAAATACTGAACAACTTACTCTCTAATGCTATTAAGTTCACTCCAGAAGGGGGACAGATTACTGTTTCAATTGAGCGGCAAGAGGATTGGCTGCTGATGCGGGTGGCCGACACCGGCGTCGGGATCGCCGAAGAAGACCAACAGATCATCTTCGAGAAATTCCGGCAAGGCAGCACCGTCATGCGAAGCGATTCTCTGGCCCGAGATTATTCTGGCACCGGCTTGGGTCTGTCGATCGTCAAAGAATTGTGCCGCCTGATGGGAGGCGAAGTCTCGGTACAAAGTCAATTGGGCAAGGGGAGCACCTTTACGGTTCGGCTTCCGTGGATTCTGCCCACCCAGCCGCCCAAAGACCAAACCCTGACCGACAGTCTGGCCCAGTTTGTTCGCACCAGCTTGGAGTTGCCTGAAGAGCAGACCGCAGGCGCTCGGTCATCTAACCTCCAACCAGCAGCCACCGGTGCTAGTTTGGATACGCCAGTAGGCCACGAAGAGCCCCTACCCAAATGAGCCTTCTTGCCTCATCCGATAACAGCCAGACGATGGCCGTTCTCCTTTAGAGACCATTTGGGAAACGCTTTGAAAGTCGGCGTTTGCCATTTTCATAAGGAAGCTTGCAAAATCCTGAACATTACGTGAGCTATATGAACATTTAATCTGTTCCTTTGCCTATCGGTTTCCATTGGTGGGCGCTATATATTGGGTCTCGTGTTGGCAGGGCCACTACATGGTGGGGCTATTGAGGGAGGTTTTGGGATAGTGAAAAAATATATCCTTTGAATTATTCCGAGGTTCCATAACTCTTTTTGTTTTCCGAAACCTAGCCAGAAACACATTGTTCTTCCGATGGTCTGTTAACCTCGGATTTCCGAGGGATTCGGAAATGGCCGGGCTGAGGCGCCTCCAAGAGGGCCGAAAGGGTGGTACACGTTCAGATTTGATATTCTGGTTCCACTTCGGCGCCGCGCATCATCAGGCGTGGTTTTTCCAGGGAGACGGTCGTATGGGGCGGCACGGAACGGGTAAGCCACACGTTCGAGCCGATCACCGAATCATGACCGATGACCGTCTGCCCACCGAGGATGGTGGCATTTGCATAGATGACCACCCGGTCTTCGATGGTGGGATGGCGTTTTTTTCCTCGGATAAGTTTCCCTTCGGCGTCGGTAGGAAAACTCAGGGCTCCCAAGGTAACACCTTGATACAATTTGACCCAATCGCCGATTTCGCAGGTTTCGCCGATGACGACGCCAGTTCCATGATCAATGAAGAAATATTTACCAATCTTGGCCCCGGGATGGATGTCAATGCCGGTTTTGCTGTGGGCCCATTCGGTCATCATGCGGGGGATGAGCGGCACGTCCAGCTCCCAAAGGATATGGGCCAGTCGATAGATAGTAATGGCTTCAAACCCAGGGTAACAAAAGATCACTTCATCGTAGGATTTGCACGCCGGGTCCCCGTCGTAGGCCGCCTGCACGTCCAGAGCAAGGATCTTGCGCAACTCTGGCAAGCGTTCTAAAAAGGCTATCGTCTTCGCCTGGGCCAAACCCTCGAAATATTCCCGCTGTTTAAGGTCGCACGGTTCGGTTTGGCCAGCAGCATGGCACAAGGCCCGGGCAATCTGCGCCGTCAGTCGATCATGAATCCGATCGATCAAATCTCCCACGTAATACTCCACATTGGCCAAGTGCAGATGATCCCGCCGACGATACCCCGGATACAAAATCTCCTTCAAATCCTCGGTGCAGGCGATAATCGTCTCATAGTTGGGCAGCGGGAAATAGCCCAAATGCCGAATGGTCGAAACCTCCGCATACGTCTCTACCAGCCGTTGGGTCAAAATCGGTAATCTCTCTTTAAAATAAATATCAATAGCCATCCCGTACCTCCCCAAAGTCCACCTTTCACCTTACCCGCCTGGCAGAAGAGCAATACCGGCAGCGTAACAAGCCGAAGCAGGCTGGGCAACAAGCCATAGATCACCACGATGCTGGGTAAATGGGCAAGAGGCGTCCGGAGTTACTCCGGACGACAACAACACAGACACCCAGCCATCGCCCAGCACCAGATCATCGGAAGCGTCCTTTTGCGTATCCGCTTTGTTACAATCCTACTTTCCTCAGCCAGCAAAAGCAACTGCCCGCCCCGAACTCCCCAGACGCCAACCCCCCAACTGATTGGCCCCCTAGGCAGCGGAAGCAAAAACTCCCCTGTTTCTCTTCGGAACAATTAAGCCGATCGGTTTAACCCAAACCGATTTTCTCGGTTGCCAGGGTTACCACCTAAGCCGGACCGGTCCAGCTTTTAGCCGCAGAAATACCCCCCATTGGGCACTGGCCCAGTTCGCTTATCCGAAAGGAAACAGGGGTTAGCGGCCGGATCGGCCTTGTCGGCTCGTTCCACCCCCCCGGAAGGTGGTAGAGCCACGTTGGCCTGAAAACTGCCCCTGCAATCCTTGAAATTGGCGAAACTGCCCTCCAAACCCCTGAAAACCCTGCGCCCCGGGCATCGTAAAGGGCATCTGCATTTGGGCGCTGGGCTGCTGTTGGCCAGGTTGGCCTTGTGGCTGGCGGGAGCGACTGGCAGCGGTTGTCCGACCAAACTGAACATTGCTTCCCATCAGGGCCGACAGCGCCTGCTGGACCGCCGCTGGATTCGCATTCCGGAGATTAACCACCCGGATCGTTTGGTTACTCTCCGCCGCTGCCGCATCCAATTGTTTAACCAATTGTTCTACCTCTTGGAACAGTTGATCTGGAGCTACCACGATGATGGCATTATTTCGGGTATCGACGCCAATGGCCATTTTTTGTTGGATATCCAGTTGGGTAGATCCCCGGCCGCCCGCTCGCCCACCTCCGCCGCCTCGAAGCATCTGGATAAACTCCTGCGGCGTAGGAGGCCGTTGGCCGGCCCCTGCTCCGCCAATCAACCGATCCGTATAGACCTCTCGGAGTAATTCGGCTATATCTTCGGCCGCCGTATTGATGACTGGAATGACTCTGGCTTTCGGCTGGACCGCTACTGGTTCTGGCCCCTTTTCCTGGTCCAAAATTTTCAAAAGTTCTTCGATCATTTCGGTATCTTTAGGGTTGGCCTGCACAATCAGGGCGTTGAGTCGGGGGTCCGGTGTAATCTGGATGGTTCCAGTGGGTGTAAATGCCCCTGGTGTGGGCCCCCCTGGCCCCCCCAGCCCCAACAGCGCTCCCAGAATGCCGCCGCCTGCATCGCCCAAAGCGGCGCCGGCAATATCGCCCAAAAGGCCCCGTCCGCCGCCTATGGGCGGCCCCCCACCGCTCGAAGCAGAACTGGCCCCAAAGATCCGCTCTAGCAAGTCCGCCACCGCCTCCGCCTTGGCATATTTCAGGTAAAACACCGTTACATTGCTTTCCGGCAGATTCGAGGCAATGCTGTTCAAAAGATTCTCAAACGCATCCAGCGCCTCCAGGTCTTCTGAAGCAATCATAATCCCGCCCGGACCCGGCGCTACCACAATGACCGGTGGTTCTTCGGCAGCTCGGCTGGGTGTCCCAGGAGTTCCTCCAGCAGAAGAACCAGCCGTCGCTCCTCTAGAAGAACCAGAAGAAGATGAACCCGATTCCGCCGGTTTTTCCCCCCTACTGGGACCACCCATCCCCTCTCCAGCATCATCAACCAAACCTGGCGGACTGCTCGAACCACCCGGAACGGGTTGGCCGGGGAGGGGTTCCGAAGACTTCAGGACGGTTGGCACATTGGCCGGTTTCTCAGGCACGGGCTGGTCGGAAAGCGGGGTTTGAGCGATCGGCTTTTCGGCCGGAGGCGAAGCTACGGGCTGCTCAGACACAGAAGCACTCTGCTTTGGAGGCGACGATGAGGCTTCCCCCGCCGACTTTTCTTCCTCCGCTCCCGACGGAGCCGCATAAGATGCTAGGAAAATAGGTATCCTGGTGGGGGACACAAAGGAACGGAATTGCTCAGCGGTTTTTTCCCGGGTAGGTTTCGGAAGGCTTAGCGGAGGAGTTTCTCCGGAATCGTGTTTTTCACCCCTGCCGGAAGGGTTGCTGTCCGGTTTAGCGGGGCCGGTTGGCGGCATGGAAGGATTGCCCACGGCGCCGCCCGGCATAGCCGGATTACCAACCGAACCTCCCGGCGGCGTGCCAGCAGGATGCCAACCCTCAGCCCCAGCGCTGGCAGCGCCAGGGGGATTGGGGGGCGCTTGGCCCGGCGGAAAAGGCCCCTTCGGAACAGTCCCGCCAGGACGACTTCCTGGTGGCACCGGACTAGCTGGGCCTCCTGCCGGGGGAGTGCCGCTGGGTGGGCCTCCAGCAGCAGGTCCAGCTCCATCAGGTGGTCGAATGATCCGGGTCCGAAGCGCCCCGCCAGAAGACGGGGTGCCCGAGTCCGGCAGGCCCCACGGCCCAAAAAGTTGCTCCAAAAGCGCCTCCGGAGTTTCCATTGGCCCCGAAGCCGAACTGCCAGAAGCAGCCCCGGCACCGGTGCTGCCGGGCCGATTGCTTTCTTCCTCCGTGCTGCTGGGCCGCATGGTGGGAATAACTGCCGAAGGCCGAACCACCCGAATGCGGTTTTTGTACATGGTCGGCCAGATTTCCAAGGCCCGATCCAGGGCGTCTTGGGCGGTTCGACCGGTCAGGGGTACCATGCGCACATTGCCGCCCTGGCTTGTCTGCAGCCCAGCCTCTCCGGTTTCGCCCATCTTCTCCAGTAGCAATTTGATCTGCTCCAACTGGGACTGCGTGGCCCGGACCAGAAGTTGTTTGGCTGTGCTGTCCACTTCGATTTGCGGTTTGTTCGGATCGGGGGTGTCGCCAATACCGAACAGCTTTTTGAGCGAGGTGGCCGCCGTCTGCGGATCCACCTTGGAAAGCGGAATGACCTCGATTGTTCGAGGATCTGCCTGCATCTGTTCCAAGGTAGCTCGGATGGTAGCATGTTCAGTCGGTTTGCATAGGGCGATCAGGTTGCCGGTCTTTGGATCGATGGCCACTCGGGCGTCCGGTGAACCAGCCAGCAACGTCTGAATCACTGCCAAGACCGAATTCGGGTCCGCCGGCGTCACGGAATAGACTTCCAACTGCGGGGTCTGGTCTAATTGACTTTTCGCAGCGTTTTCTGGCACATCCAAGAACTTGAGCACTTCCATCAGGCGGTTCAGCTTTTCTTCCTTGCCGCTTACCAGGAGCGCTTTGCCGGTTGGATCCGGGACCACTCGGATGGAGCCATCCGGCGCGGCCGCCTGGTCAGCCGGAATGTCCAAAAACTGCCGTAAAACAGGCAGCACCTCCTGCGGGCTGGCATATTGCAAGGCCACTTGCCGAAGTTGATGTTGCCGATGCACGCCTTCGGGGTCTTCGGCCCGTTCGATGGCTCGGCGGATAGCCCGCAGTCGGCCTACCGTCTCGGTAACCAAAAGCTGCCTGGATTTCGGCAGGGAAATGACCGACCCCTGAGGCCCGATCATCCGTTGCACTTCAGGCTCGATCTCTTCCGGGGCCAGTTTCTGAAGCTGGAAAAGCACCGAAACCACTTCATAGGCGCCTCGCTGATCCAACTGCTCGACCGGAATCGTATCGATCAGCAGGGGCGGAATGCCGTTTTCCAAGTTGATGACCATCAGCATCCGGTTCCGCCGAACCAACACATACCCTTTGGTTTGCAGCACTCCGTTCAAAAGATCAATGGCTTCGGCCGGCGTGTATGCCTTGTCATCCGTATAGTTGAACGTGCCTTTCGGCGGATCGTCCATGATGAGCGATAGTCCCGCCTGTTGAGCAAACCACTCCAGAACATCCTTCCACGGCTGATAGCGGAAATGGAACCGGAGCTTCACCTGATCCAGTGGCACCAGCGGAATTGAGTCCGGCTTGGTTGGTTCAGCAGAGGGGACCTCCGACGCCTTGGGTTCTGGTTGAGTGGATGATTCCGGGGCTAAATCGACTTTAGTCGGTGCTTGGGGGGCCAGATCGACCGATTTGGGCTCCTCTGATGGTTTAGGAAGCTGATCGGATGAGGGAACTCCTGCCGATTGGGGAACTTCTGCCGGTTGGGAAACTGGTTCTGATTTAGGGAGTTGTTTGGGCTGGGTAAGGGGTTCGGGTTTGGAAGCGGCTTGGGCGGAAGGGGCTTCGCCGACTTTGGCAGCTCCAGGTATTTCCCCAGGTTTCGCGGGAGGAAGTTCCCCAGGTTTAGGAAGTTCTAGAGGTTTAGCGGGCTCGGTCGGCCCTAGGGTGGGCTGGACCGGTTCGGCTTTCTCTGTGGCCGATTCCGCCTTGGCCGGGACAGATTCTGGTTTCGGAAGCTGTAGTTTACCGGGCGGCTCTATGGGACTCTGTTCCCCGCCCATCTTGCCGGAGGCCGATTCCAGTTTCCTGGGTGAGGCCGGTTCGGGTTTACTGGGTTCACTGGCCGGTTTGCTGGCCTCCGATTCTGAGTTGCTTGCCATCCGGGGGGCAGTTTCCTCGGCAGAGGAAGAAGCGGGTATTTTGGACTCCGGAGTACCGGCCGGTTCATTAGGTGGGCTGGCCTGAGGCGGTGAACTGGTCAACATGGCCTCCCATCGGCTCTTTTGTTCTGAGCTGAGAAGTTGGGCCAATTGGCGTTCGGTCTCGGCCCGGACGATGTGGGCCCGCTCCTTACTGGTAACGGCCAGCCGATCCGCCCGCTCCCGCAATATCTTCGCCACTTCTGCCTTCTGCTGCTCAGTAAGCTTCAGCCAGGCGGCCACATCCTCTTCGGCCAAGCTGGCTAGGCCCAGCTTTTGAAGCCGAATCTGCTGGAGCTTCTTCTGCTGTTCGGGAGTTAACAGGGCTAACCCTCGCCGCTCCGATTCCTGCCGGAAAGGCAGAAGCCGTTCCGCCCGCTCGCCTGGGGAAAGGTTCCGCAGTTGCAGGGCCAGTTCCAGGGCCTCAGCTTCCCGACTTTCCAACAGAGCGGTCAGCTTTTGCCGTTGCTGGTCCGAAAGGGCCAACTGGTTGGCCACCTCCGGATCGTCCAGAAAGGCCAAGATGCCGACAAAGGTCGGCTCGGCGGCCCAGCCCGGTCCTGACATGCCCAAAATCGATCCGATGGCCAGGGTCGCTACAATAAGTTTCCTTAACCAACTGCCTTTCCAATAACCCGATTGTTTTTGGGACCAGATGTTAATCTTTATCTTCACAGCGGCTCTCCTACTCATGTTAAGGATGGAGAGAAGAATTCCGGGCGTTTCAGATCGCTCAAAAGATAAACCATCTTAATTTGGGATAGTTGCCCATGCCTGATCCAGAAAGATATTCCGATAAAGGCCATTTATGCAACTTTTGGGGGCGAATGTAAAACTTGTGGGGGGTAATAGTCCACCTACGTCGGGCAGCGCCCCACGTTCGACGTATCTTTTTTCATTGTACCAAGATTTATGGAAAATGTGCCAGCAAAATCCCATTGACCCCGCTCTCCTAATCTACTTCCTCGGAGGGGGGCGTTTGGCTTTCACGGGTATAAACCCCGAATCTTCACTTTTGGGGCGGTGTTTTTACTGGGAAACCGCTCCAGCGGAGAAATTGGCAAAAAGGGTCTAGGAAAATTATTTTTTGACAGATATAATTAACAAAAATAATCCATCCGATAGTTCGGGCTTTCGAGTCGGACTACTGGATCTACCCACAAAACAGTGCGCAGTTCTTGCACCGAGGTAATCCGTCCCCAAAAAGGAGACCGGATAATGAAGAGTCTTCGCTGGGCCTTCTTTGGAGGGTTGCTAGTCCTGGCTGCGTGGGCTGGGTACTTGTCCGGAAGTCTTCTGCCCGGTTGTCCAGCAGCGCTAGGGAAACCACAGCTTTGCTGTTGCTTACCGGTTTGGTCGGTTGCTCATTGTCCGTCCTGTCCTCCTCAAGGGACTTCAGAGTCGCCCACTTCGCAGGAAGCGGCGCACGTCTTGCCCCCGGCTGGGATGTGCCAGTGTTGGCCGATAGAAAAATATCTGGCGACTTTCTCGTCGGTCCGCTTTTTACCTTCTATCTGGGCGTCGGGGAATCCAAGCCCGCCCCATTTGCTGCTGGATCGCTCTTCTAGTGGTTTGAACGGGCTTTGGTTACAGACGCCTCCGCCGTTGAAGCCTCGCCTGCAAAGCCTCTACTGTATCTGGCGGAAATAATCCCACAGGCAGTCCTCCGGTCAACGGTTAGGATTTTCTTTAGCTCTGTTTTTCTGAGGAGATCGACCTATGTATGCGAAGATATTCTCCTGCTCGCTTGCGATTCTGGTCTTAGCAATGAATCCGCTTGTATTTGCCGGGACCGAAGGCGCCAAGCCGTCGGCTTCTCCCTGTGGATCGGCCTACAAGTGTCCGCAAACCTGCCCGTGGGGGGAGGAAGGAACTTGTGGGCAGTCCTGGGAGTGTGAAGCGGCCTGTTGCTGCGGCCAGTCGTGCTCGTGCGGGCCAGCCTGCCAATGTGGGCCAGCCTGCCAATGTGGCTCGGCATGTCCATGCCTGTCGGGCAACTCTTGTCCTTGCGGCGAGGCATGTGCTTGTAAGGAAAATGGCTGTTGTCCGGGAAACTGCCCCTGCGGCGACGGTTGTCCCTGCGTCCAACAGGCCCCATCCGGCAAATAAACCGATAAATCCAACATCGGAGGTTCCTTCCCGGATGACCGTCTCCTATGGTTGATTCATGGTCAGCATAGTGATGATAAAGGAACGTACTTGGCTTCTCGGCAGAGATGTCGGGAAGCCTTTCTTTTTATTGGACAGTATTTTCCAGAGGCCGGTTGGTTCGGTAAGCAGGAAGCCATTTAGTGCTACTGCGCAAGGTGGGAAACTGGGTAAGGTTTGGATGACGTCAGTCCTTTGCCGACCGTTGCGGCTTCTTGCCTATTTTGCCACCCTGCGCTGTAATATTAGGAGGGCAGGGAGATTAGAAGGCGGCCGAATTTTCGGCCAGCATGGAACGGAGCACTTTGTAGTCGGTTTTGCCGGTCCCCAGCACGGGCAGTTTGTCCAATCGGATGACCTGGTGGATGCGCATAACGCCTCGGAAGCCTGCCTCGGCCAGGATGGCGTTGGCCTCCTGAAGGGAGATCGCTCTGGTGGTAAACAGGGCGATTCGGGGCCCGTCGGCCGTTTCGACGCCCTCGACGGCCACTTGGGGGCCTTGTTCGGTGGGCGGATAGCGGTTGGCCAACGGCTCTTCCAACGCCGGCAGCGAAATCATCTCCCCGCCCGCCTTCAAAAACCGTTTCAGCCGACCTTGGAAAAACAAAAATCCCTCTTCGTCCTGCTGGACCAGGTCGCCGGTAACGTACCACCGTTTGCCTTGCAGTTGGACAAACGGCGGCGGACCCGGATGGGCTAGATACCCCCGAAAGACCGACGGCCCATGGACCAACAACATACCGGTTTTACCCGGCGGCAGAGGCTGATAGGTTTCCGGATCGACCACACAGACCTGGACGTCTTTGACCGGCAGGCCGATGGAGCCTCGCTTGATTCGGCCTGGCCGATTGGCCGACACGACCGGCGAACATTCGGTGATCCCGTAGCCTTCCAACACCACGGCCTGAGGGGCCAGACGCTGGGCCTCCGCAAAGACGGCTTCCGGACATTTCTCCGCCCCAGTAATCAGCAGGCGAACCGTTCGCAATTGCTCCGGCCGGGCTACACTAAGCATATAACCCAAAAAGGTGGGCGTGGTTACTGCGATGGTGGCGCCATAGGCAGCAATGACTCGCACCAATCCAGCCGCATCCGTCGGATCCGGATGATGGACCATCCTTGCTCCAGCCAAGATGGGCGCCAACAGATTAGCCATCAAGCCGAAGCTATGAAACGGCGGCAAAATCCCCAGTACCACATCCGTTCGGGCCGCCTGCAGCACGTCTAAGGAAGAACGGATATTACTGATCAAATTACCATGTGTAAGCGGCACCGCTTTCGGAGCGCTTTCGGAGCCGGAAGTAAACAGAATCACCGCATCGTCGTCTGGGTTCGGCCGAGGCAGTTCTGGCTGCCAGAAGCCCAGATAGGTCCGAAGCAGGGCGGCCAGGGCTTCCAGTTTGCTTACTCCCGCCCGCACGTCTTCCAGGAAAACGTACTCCGCACCCGGCACTTCGATATGCAGCCGATCTACCAGCCGATGCGATGTGATCACCTGCCGGATGCCGTGGGTCTTGACTGCATGAGCCAAGTAGGCTGGGCCGGTGGTCCAATTGAGCATGGCCGGCAGTTTGCCCGCCATCTGCAAGGCCAGGAAGCTTACATCAGCCGCCACCGACGAAGGCAACATCAGCCCTACTATCTGGCCCGGCAAGTTTCGGAATCGGCGGGCCAGCAGGTGCACCCCCACCCAAATCCGTCGGTAGGTCAACACGCCGGACAGTTGGTCGGCCACAGCGACATCATCCGGATGCCGGTGCACCCGTTGCCAAAAGGCCTGGGGGATGGTTTCGGCCAAGACAGCAGGTGGTTCGGTGGTACTGGGCGGCTTTTGCCAAAGCGGCGGCACTTCCAGAGGCGTCTGCGCCGTGGCGCTGCGCAGCCCCTCGGCCAGCGCCCACAGATCGCCTACCGTCTCGATAATCTGATCCGAATGGAACCCGAAGCGGTCTTCAACGGCCAGGGTCAATTCCATTCGATCTAGGCTGTCTAGCCCCAGCCGATCCAGTCGGGTTGCCCCCTGATCTTCCTCTTCGCGTAAAGGCCGGTGGAGCCGATCTTCCAGCAAGCTCCGGATTGCCTGCCGGGTGGCAGGCCGAATCCGCCCCTCATCCACCAGCACCGGCTCCTGAAGGCATGGGAAGCGATGTTCCTTTCGGCCAAACCACTTTTCCAAAAAATGGTACGGTACATAGGTCGGCTTTTCCGGGCCCTCCTGGTTATACCAAGCTTCTAAAAACGGATTCAGTTCGTGGCGGCTTAGGCCGGGAAGTTGCTCCGGTCGAAACACGTCGATGGTGATGGTTACTTCTCGCCGGGGGGTAAAAAAAACTAAATTAGCCAACCCCCAAAAGATCCCCTTCAGGGCACACCAGCCAAGCCGGGGCGCTCGCCCTGTAGCCGCATAGGTAAACATGCTCCCCCACAACCCCCGGGTCCGCACTAGGACCAGATTAACATAAGGACATCTTTGGAGCAGTTCGGCGGCAGCCCGGTTGGCTCCGATCTCTTCCACACCTCGCCGCTGAATCCGTCCCGAGGGATATAATAAAATGTTCTCTCCGCCACGGATCGCCTCGGCAATCTGCTCCAGCACCTGATGAACCTGTTGGTAAGCCTGTCGGCTCGGTTGCACAATCTCCGGCACCTCCATCGCCCGAACCAACCACAAAAATGGCCGTAAAAGCGGCATCCGCCACGCACCAGAATAGACCGTCGGCCTCAGTCCGCCCGGCAATCGCAAATAGGCCAACACCATCGGCGGATCAATGTTGCCCGGATGATTGGGCATCACTAGCACCGGTCCCCGCAGCCCCCGCAACTTCTCCCTCCCCACCAGGCGAACCCGATACCGAATCTTCGATAGCAACCAGCAAATCCACCAAAACAACCCGCTCACCCATCGACGCATACAGCAACACCCCTCTTCCTACTGGCCAGCAATGTCTTCCTAAGGGCTAGAAATGCTTTGGCATCTGCCAGAGGTTTTACGGTTCTTGCATATCCTCGGCGTAGCCTGGGGGAAAGGGACTGTCGATTCGCTCAGGCAGTTGGGACGATAGGTTTTGTTCGCAGCTTCCGGGTTCGCCTTGCTGGGGGCCGTAGAAGGTCCGGAGCCACTGATCGACTTCCGATTCGGAAAGCGGTAGATAGGTCCAGGCAGGACGGGTTTCCGCGCCCGGGGCGGGGCTGAAGGTGGGCCGACGAAACGCCGCTCGCTTGGAACGCATGCGTTCATACCACGTCCAGCAATCCACCGCCTCCATCTGCCGGCGCAGCGCCGCCCGCTGCACCCGCCGATCGCTAGAAACCACCACATAACTGCGAGCCCCTTGCGCCTGCTCTATCAGCTCTTCCAGCAGGGCGTCGGCGCTGGGGTAGCCGACGGCAAACCGAATGGTAATTCCTTCGGCTTGGAGGGTCCGAGCGGCCAGCGGCGGCGGATGAGCCGCATCAAACACCACCGTCGTCTGGGCCCGCTCCGCTGGGCTCAGCACGGCGGCCAGAAACCGCACCAAACGCCAACGTGCCAATTCCGTCGCCTTCGGCCCCCGTCGGCTGTCAATCCAGCCCAACATGTGCAGCAGATTGTATCCGTCGATCAAAAGCGGCATGGCCAAGGCTCTTCTTTTCCTGCCTGCCGTCTGCCAACGCCGCCAAGAACGCCATCGGAAACCTCCTCTGGCAAGACGGCCTCTGCCTCCGGCTAAACAGACTCCGGTATCCCATCAACCCGATGGCTTCCCTATTTTATTTTAACCGCCCCATCCAAGGAGGAGGCCCTCGGACAACACCCTCTTGGTATTTGGCTTCTTTCAAGCACAGCCCGGGGGGCTAGACCTGGAGAGGTGGTCGGCCCATCTTACGCCGGATCCAATTGAGCGTGGCCAACACCTTGGGCCGGCGTACCAGGGCTAATTCCATCCGCCGTTTGCCAGGAAAATCCAAAAGCACCAAACCCAGCAAAATGGTCAAAATCCCTTGGCCGGGCAAAACCAACATGGCAATTCCCAAAAGGATCAGCAGCACCGCCAGCACATTTTTTACCACCCACCAGGCTACCCGAAGCGCCGGATGCCGACTTGCTTGCAGTAATTCCCGGCGCCGACGCCGGCGGAAATAGTCCTTGGGCAACCAGGCCACCACCCACGGCACAGCAGCCAACGTGCCAAAAAACATCACCACCGAGGCCGTCCCTAACCAAGCCAACAGCGCCTTATGGGCGACAATCCACTCCATCTCCGTGTCTCCGAGTTTGGGCCTGGCCTTTTGTTATACCAATTTAGCCGGCTCGGCCATTTTGCAACAGCGAGCCGAGGTCCGCCGCTTGGACGCCCAGTTCCGGTTCCGAGTGCCCACCGGCACCGGCGCCGATGGATTCACCTTCGGCGTGTTTGATGTGCCCTATCATCTAGGAGCTTCCGGCGGTTATCTGGGATGTTATGATAACACCGGCACGTTAGCCGGACTATATCCCAGCTTCGCCGTGGAATTCGATATGTACCAGGGCGGCACCTCCGGCGAAACCAACGAAAACCATGTGGCCGTCCACCGAAACTATGGAATTAACAATTACGTCGGCGCCGGACCAAGCACGTATGTTCCTAGTTTCGATATGGAAGACGGCAATTGGGCCTACGTGCGGATCAGCTTCGACAACGGCCTGATTTCCGTCTGGATGAATCAGACCGGGTTTAATTTCGGGCCGGGCGACCTGCTGATCGACCAGTTGGACGTGGGCGATGTCGATGTGAATGGCAACGGCCGGTTTGATCCGTTCTTTGGCTATTTCGGTTTCACGGCGGGCACCGGCGGTAGCTTGTACAATCAGATCATCATCGACAATTTTATGCTGAACGTGATTCCGGAACCGAGCAGCTTGGCCCTCGGATGGATCGGCTTGGGCAGTCTGCTGTGGTTGGCCCGCCGGGGGGCTCGCCCAATCGGCTAAGATAGGCGAAAAATTGAACCCGGCTGATGCAGTATCTCCACCGGAGGGATTCCGGAGGTCCCGGTCTCTAACCGGGCAACCTACTCTCCCAGTACCAATGCCGGGTCGGTTTCTGCTACTATGAATCCACCTGGAATACGGCTCCCCTTTTCTTTCCGACCACTTCCCCAAGGGTACCTACGTGTTTAAGTACCTCAGGCCGGGTCCGGCTTGGAGGCCCGCATCAGACCGCTTTGGCCCATATCCGGTCCATGGTATGCGCCGGAGTTGAACAGCCTCGAAAACATCGTCCTGAAGGTAAAGTAGGCCTGGTAACCTTTCGCCCGAAGGGTGTTAGGCTTTGACTTATCTTGCCTGGGAAAGCGGGGGCTAGTTTTGGAGACGTAGGGTTTCGGGATTCCCGCATGCTACAATGAAAATTTAAAGCGTTTGGGTTCCATTAGTAACAGATGTTTATTTTACAGAACTTTCCTTTCCCTTTCGGATAGGAGACGTTCGGATGAGCGTTCTGGATTGGTGGAGAAGGGTATTGATTGGTTGGGAGGGTTTAGGATGGCCTGGATGGATGTGGGCGCAGGAGCCGGGACGGGGTACTGCAGAGGGTCAGACTGGCTCGGCCCATCTGCCACTAAAACGAATTGTACTCTTTACGGCGGGAGTGGGGTTTTTTGAGCACCAGGGGGAACTGATCGACCAAGCCCAAGTGGAACTCCGTTTTCGCACCGAAAACATCAACGACCTGTTGAAAAGTATGGTGGTTATCGATGAAGGAGGCAACGTGCCAGTAGTAACCTATGCCTCCAAGGATCCGATTAGCAGGACGCTAAAAAGTTTTGCCGTGGACCTAACAGCGAATCCTACCCTAGGGGAATTGCTCAATCAACTGCGTGGGGAAAGGGTTCGGGTGTCTGCCCCTGGGGTGGGGCGGGACCCCGGTGAGGATAGCGCCCAAGAGATTGACGGGCTTATCCTGGGGGTAGAGGTTCGTAACGTGAAACAGGACAACGAATTCAAAAAGACGGAGTTTTTGACCTTGGTTACCGACAAAGGGATTCGTTCGCTTGACTTGGCCAAAGATGTTCGCACCATTACGCTAGTTAGCTAAAAGCTTAATAGGGAACTCCTAGGGGCATTGGCCGTCTTGGCAAACGCTCGGGATGGAGATAAAAAGGCTGTACTCATTCGATTTACCGGCGAAGGCAAACGGCAAGGCCGGATCGGATACATTTTGGAAACGCCGGTTTGGAAGACTAGTTATCGGCTGATGTTGGAAGAGGGGCAACCTGCTCTGGTGGAAGGCTGGGCCATTGTGCAAAACACCACGGAACAGGACTGGAACGAGGTGAACTTGACCCTGGTGAGTGGTCGGCCTATTTCTTTCCAGATGGAGCTGTATGAGCCGGTCTATCTCCCTCGGCCATGGGAACAACTCGAACTGTACCGATCGGTTCGTCCCCCGACCCATGAGCAAGACTTGCGCAGCCAACCCAAACTGGCTTCGGCGCCCCACAGCGCCGAACAGAAGGAAGCAATGTGAGCGAGTTTACCTCCGGGAGAGTCGGCGTCTGAATTAGCCAGTGTGTCGCCATCTGTCCCCCCGGCAATGGAAGAGATTCAAGCGGAGAAAACGGGGCGGGCAGTGGCGTTTCGTCGGGATCCATCTTCGGCGTCGGAAGCGGCCCAAGTGGGCGAAGCATTCCAGTATGAGATTCTCACGCCGGTGCGGTTAGCCCGACAGCAGTCGGCGATGTTGCCCCTCCTGAGGGCTGAAATCCCGGCTGAAAAAGTTTCCATCTATAACCCCTCGGTCCATCCGAAACATCCCCTGCTAGGGGTCCGGATCACCAACACCAGCCCCTACTATTTCATCCAAGGGCCTGTGACTATCTTTGACCACGGGGTGTATGCCGGGGAAGCCAAGGCCCAGGACGTTCCCCCAGGTAGCCAGCGGCTCCTTAGCTACGGCCTAGACCTGCAGGTGGAAGTGGCTACAGAAAACCAATCCATGCCGGCCGAAACCATCCACGTCCAATTGATTCGAGGGGTGGCCCACATCAGCCAAAAATTCCTCCGAACTTGTGTCTATCAGGTCAAAAACTCCTCCGAGAAACTCCGCCACGTACTGATCAAACATCCATATCATGCAGACTGGACCCTACTCAATCCAAGGGAACCCTCTGAAAAGACCAGGGACTTGTACCGATTCCTCCTCGTAGTCCATCCAGGCCAATCCGTTCGCCTTGTTGTCGAAGAAGAGTTGCAAAATGTACACGTCATGGCCATTTCTAGCATGAACGAGGATTTGATAGCCATGGTGATGAACTCCCAGAGCACTAGCGAACAAGTCAAAGAGGCTATCCGGCTGGCAAGACAGAGGAAAGATCGGGTGAACAGCTTAGAACACAAACGGTTCGATTTGGAAAAACAGATCGATCAGATTCGCCGGGACCAGGCTCGGATTCGCAAGAACATGCCCCAGGTGGATAAGACCAGTGATTTGTATCAACGTTATGTCCAAAAGCTCACCATACAGGAAGACCAGATCGAACAATTACAAGCCCAGCTAGGGACTCTGGGTGCAGAAATCGAAGCCGCCAAAAAGAACTTGGACGACTATCTGATGAGCTTGGACATCGGATAAAGCGATCTGGAACGTCTGGCCCCAAAAAGCCCGACGCAACGGTTCTCCAAACACGCAGTCCTTGGCCTGAGCGTCCCGGGTTCGGGGACGCTAACCGGTTCGGGAGGGACCAGAGAGTTTCCCCCGCTGTCTCGGAGACAGAACGTGGTCTTCCTTTTCTTGCCGGGCAGAGATCTTCTGAAGGCAAGTGTTTGGTGGGGCGAAAATCACTTTTAAATGAATATTTCTACACTTTCCACGGCGGGCGATAGTCTCGGCTGAGCCATTTCGGATCGCCTGTGCCGCCGACAAAACAGAAGCTTTCTGGGTCCCATTTCATCGGCTTGCCATACAGATAGGCCAGGTTCATCAGATGGCAGCAGATGGCGGTCCGTGCGCCTTCCTGATGGCTGGCTACGGGGAGATTGCGCGTCTGTACACATTCCAGAAAGTTGCCGATATGGTTTCGGCTTTCATAAAGCCGAATCTTGGCGTTTTGTAAGAACTGTTGTTCGGCAATTTGAACCTGAGCGGCACAAGAGGTGTTCTTTTGCTCTTTCGCGTTGCTGAACTCGGCGATGACTTTTCCGTGATGGATCAATTTGAACCGGCCGCGGTTGACGGCCACCTCGCCGTCGGTACCGAAAAAGTGGACGCCGAAACCACCTTTATGTTCCACCACTACGCCGTTAGCATAGACCAGTTTCGCTCCGGAGCCGGCGCCGGGTTTTTCTGGTGGGATCACTTCCACGGGGCCGCTCCGATCCATGCCCAGCCCCCATTGGGCGATGTCCAGATGATGGGCGCCCCAGTCGGCCACGCCGCCACCGCCATACTCCCGGTAATTCCGCCAGGCAGGAAAATGATTATGCACGCCCCGCGGACTTAACACCGAGTTGTACGGACGCAGCGGCGCCGGTCCTAGCCACATGTCCCAATCCAGCCCAGGTTCCATCGGTTCTTCCGGCAGATCACAAGGCTTGGGCGGCCCCCCAAAACTGCATACAACCCGCTGGATCTTACCGATCACGCCGTTTTGCACCAGCTCGCAGGCAATGCGGAACTCTTTGCTAGATCGCTGCTGGCTGCCGGTCTGAAGCACCCGTTTGGTGGCTTCTACGGTGCGAATGATTTCGACGGCTTCGTGGATGTTATGGGTAAGCGGCTTTTCACAATATACATCTTTATTGTGCCGAAGCGCCGATAGCGTCACCAGAGCATGCCAATGGTCGGGCGTAGCCACGCAGACGGCGTCGATGTCGTCCCGCTCGGTGATTTCGCGGAAATCACGCACTGCTTTGCAGCCGCCTGCGCCTGTATGACCGTAGCGTTCGTCCACCCGTCGTTTGGCGTCCTCCCGACGGGTCGTATCCACATCGCACACCGCCACCACCTGCACCTCATGACCCATAAAGGCGCCCATCAGATGCCTGTTCTGCACCCCCATACCGATAAAACCCATGGTTAACCGCTGACTGGGTTTTTGCGCCCACACCCGGCTGGGTACGAGCCAAGGCACCGCCAGTCCAACTGCCGCCCCTTGCAAAACTCTTCGACGTGTTACGTGCATAGTTGGCCTCCTTCGATGGTTCAATCGACAAAGAGCTTGTACCCAAACCATTGTAACGCCACTTCCGCCAAGGGCAACCCCATGGCTGCCCTTAGCTTTGGGTGGCGTACCATTTCCGCCGAGTGACGTCGGTTCTAGTTTTTTAGGGAGGACGCCGCTGCGTGTCCTTCCCGCGGAAACGGGAATCCAGAAAACAACCATCCATGGAACAAACGGGATTCCTGCTTTCGCAGCAGCCAGAGGTTGTTTGGTTCGGCTGAAATGTTATTCAGTGGCTCCTTATACCCCAAGGTTCGCTTTATCCCGAGGTTCACGGGAATGGTACATTTATTCATTATCCGCAGCGGCCTCCGGCACCCATCCCCTAGGTGCTCAAAACAAGTCACGGGCCGGTTCTTCCTACCCCTTGCATTCGTTGCCCCTTCCACCGAAAGCCCCATCGAACCGCCGGCCCGAACCGGTCCGCAGGATCAAACGGAAGGTAATCGGGTATTCGAGGCAGGATTGCTTAGGAGGGTTATCGCTGGTAGGTTCCGATCAAGGTGGCGGTGGCCAGGATATGGCCTTCCATTTTCTTCAGTAGATTTCGTTTGGTTTCTCCCGGCTGCATGCTCAGAGGGCTGTCCAAGGCATAGAGGGTGAAATGATAATGATGCACGCCGTGGCCAGGCGGAGGCATAGGCCCTCGGTAGCCGATGGTTTGCCCACTGGTCCAAGAATTTTTGCCTTGCATGGCGCCAGGAGGCTGCGACAGTTGGGGGGTTTTCGGCAGGCCTTCGGGCAAACGGGTAACATCAGGGGGAATTTTGTACAACACCCAATGGACCCAAGGTTCCTCGGTCGGAGCATCCGGATCGTCGCAAATCAGGGCGAATTCCCTCGTTCCCTCCGGTACACCTGTCCACTCCAAAGGCGGCGAAAGGTCTTCCCCCTCCCCCGTATAACGCCGGGGGATCGCACTGCCAGAACGAAACGCAGAACTAGAAAGCTCCATCGCCATAGCTCCATCCTCCTGGGAGACAAATTCCAGCGTGAAAATCCGTGGCGGTGCCTGCTTTTTCCCAACCGGATGGCTCCCCGAGGCCAGCCCACGTCTTCCCACCCCCCCGCACCGACTTTATTCTACTATAAAAGGACCCGCCAGCCAATCAAGTCCCCAGGATCCCCGTTTCTCAACCAGCCGAAAACCGCCGGATCAACCCAACGCTTCTGACCAAAGGCCCGAACCGGTTTGCTTAGGAGAGCAGATTCAGGCTGGCCCCTTCGGGATGCGTATGCACCAGGGCGAACCGCCGAAGCCAATCCAGTCGTTTCTCCATTGCCGCCAGCATGGCTTCCAGGTGGCGGTGGCCAGCAGGGGGAAAACTCCGGTTCTCCAGAGAGTCTCGAAATTTTTCCACCTTTTTCGTGTAGAACCGCACTAGATCGATCGTTTCGTTCGGGGCGATGCCCTCCTGGTGGAGATCCACCAAGATTTGGGCCAGTAGCTGTCGATCCGCTTCCGATAAAGCCCCGGTCTGCTCGATCTGCTGGAGCATCTGGGCAAACTCGCTGGGAGTAATCTTTGTTACATCATACCGAGCCGCTATTTCCCGCAAGGCTAAGACACCAGCTTTCGATCCAGTCGTTGGGGCAGTGCTGCCAGAAGAACTGCTAGAAAGAGTTGCCCCGGTCGATGGGCTAGCCGTCCGAAGGCCATTCCACCAAGTGGTTAACAGCTCTGTCCCACTGAGCAGTGCCGTGAAGGGAAGCATAAGCACGTTCCTCTGGAAAAGAGAGATAAAATAGCAATTTTGCAAAAAATAGAAAAATTGGTTAAAATACGAAGAGACTTAGTCCTCGGATCTCCCCTTAGGTGAAATTCCGAAGAACCTATTCCCTTAGCAGATACTGTGCCAAAAAATCCAAAACGACAACCCTGGTAGCTTTTTCCCGGTTCAGCGGATTTTTCTCGTCCCTTTCGCCTGTTTTTACCCGGGCAGTTTCGTGAGTTCTCGGCAAAATCACACCGTCTAAAAGTCCTTCCTTTGGCAAAAATTGCCCTACCAGAGCGCATTTTCCGCCTGGGAATCCCCCACTATTCAGGAAAATTGACCATAGGATAAAGCAATAGGGGGGTATCCCATTGGCAGCAACACAGAGAATATAGGGACTTTACATAAAATAAACTAATTAGTAAATTTGGAGATTTTGGGAAGTTTAAATAATTCTCTCAGGCTGGCCCTAACCACCAATTGAAGCAAGTTTTTATGCCATCGCCCCTGCGAAAAGGCCACAGATGCAAAAAACGATGAGGAACGAATCGGCCAGCACTAGAAAGAGTTAAGGTACTGGCTGAGGTTTTCGGCTGTCCATTTGATCCAGTACTTGCTGGGCGGCTTGGCGGACCTCCGGCTCCGCATCCAAGCAGGCCGCCACTACTGAATCTCGATAAGCCCTGGCTTCTGGTCCCACAGCGCCTAACGCACGCACTGCTGCCTCCCGAACCCATTTGTCCGGGTGGTACAGGGCCAAGGCTAAGGCCGGCAGGGCCTCGGCAGCTTTCGGCCCCAATTTGGCCAGCGCCTCCGCCGCCGCCACGCTCTCATAGGAATTACCCCCCCGAAGGCGCTCGATCAATGGCCTGACCTCTTCGGAGGCCTCCTGGGCTGCCTGCTCCGTTAGGGCCTCTAGATTCAGTTGTCGGGCTGCCAATTCCGCCATTTGACGCACTGAAGTATCCGGCTCTTCTTTGGCCAACTTTTGCACCTGGGGCAAAAGCGATTTGGCTTTCGGTCCGATCCGAGCCAATACCAACAGCGCTCGACGCCGGGTAAGCCGATCCGGATGCTCCAACAAAGGACTCAGTTTCTCTAGCACTTCTGCCCCAGCCGGTCCCAGCCCCGCCATCGCCTCCAAGGCATACCAGCGCACCCGAGGATGCGGATCTTGCAAGAGGTTGGCCAGGGGCCTCAAAGCCGACTTGCTTTGCCCGCCTAAGCGGGATAACACATAGGCGGCCCCAGCCCGCACATTCGCCTTCTCCGACTGCAAGGCAGGTAGAAGCGTCTCCACACCAGCCGAACCCATCTCCACCCAGGCAGCTACTGCCCCCTCCGGCATCTGAAACAGGTTGCCATCTTCACTGGCCTGCACCAGATCGTCTAGCGCCGCTGCCACCGCCGTTGGTCCCTGTGCCACCAGATTTTCCAGTGCCTTATACCGCGCCACTGGGTCTTTGCCGGTGCGGAGCTGCGAAATCCATTTGGCATACTCCTCGTGCCCAGCCGTTTGCGATTTTCTTCCTCCAGACGCTTCGGCGCCCCCTCCACCTTCACTCCGGACGGCACGCAAAGCTCGCACATAACGGCCCGTAGAGACGGCCACAATCAGACCGATCAAAAACACGGCCACCCCACTCAAAATCCAGATCCATCGACGTAGGCGCTCGGATTGGGCCAGCACGATTTGTTCGGAGGCTTGCCCTTCTGGGAGGTTTGCCTCCAAACGGGAACTTTTTTCCCCGTTGGCCGACTCAGGCCCCCAAAATCGCCCCAAACACCGAGGACAAACCAGTTCCTGGCCTGGCCTGTAGGCCTCATAGACCAGCTCATGCGAGCAATAGGGACAACGAACCTGCGGCATGGAATCGCACGTGGTGAAACGATCTTTAGCAGCCATTCCCTGGGATGAAGGAACCGTTCGCCTAGCATCCGAGGTAAAAATCCTGCCCGCTCCGTTCAACGAAAATGGCACATCCGAGGGGAAGGGGCGATTTATTTTTTCTTTTGTTGGGTTCCCAGGAGTTTTTCTTCAGCGGCGATGGTCTGAAGCATCAGATCCCGGCTTTTGGAATTTCGAGCCGTCTCTTTGGCCAAGCGGATAGCGGCCTGGGCGTCAGCTTGACGCCGGTTGCGCAGCGCTTCCTCCGCCAGATTCATACTCAGCAGGGTCAGGTCCCGGTATTGCAGCGGGGAGCGAGCACCCTCCACCGCCTTTTGGAGCATCTGAAGTTTCATCGAGATTATATCCACCTGGTGATGTTGCGCCATTTGTTCGATGGCCGAGCTGGCTATGCGCGCCTCACCTATGGAAGCTGCTAAATCTCGGGCCTCTCGTAACATGACCAACCGCTTCAGCGGATCGGTCGTCTTTTGCACATCGGCCAAAAGTTTTCTGGCCAATTCCTCTTTGGCCGGGGCGGTGGTCGCACGGGCGTATGCTCGAGCATATTGTTCTTTGATCGCCTTTTCTGCTTCCTGGAGGTCCGCTTCGTTTGGGAGGGGCGGTTTTTTGGCTGCCACTTCCGCTGCATCCAGCTCGGCTAGCAAATCCCCGATGTCTAGGCCAGCCTGGCGAGCTTCTTCCCAAAGTTTTCGGGCCTGCGCCCGGTCGCCCTTTTCATCTACCGCTAAAAACGCCCCCAGGATCACTTTCGAGACGTTGTCCTTGGCTAGCGTGCGTTTGGCCAGGGCCAAAACAATTTCTGTCGGCATCGTCTCCCACCGGTAAAGCCGATTGACCCCCTCCACCCGCAGCGTCAGTCCACCCGGGTTGGGTTCTACCACCGCGACTTTGATCCTTCGATACCGGGTTATTTCCACTTCGATCTCTTGCCCGGCTTCTAGTCTTTGAGCCCCTTTAATCGTCAATTGCCAAAACTGACGAAGATACTCCAACAGGGTTTCCAACCGTTCCACTTCTTGTTGTTCTTCTTGGCTGCGGGCATTGTTCTTGGCCAAGCGCAGAGCGGCTGCAGCCTGCTCCAAATCCCGTTTGGACATCCAGCGCCGAGCGTCGGTTACTGCGGTCCGGTAGGCGGCTGCCCGCCGGGTCTCCTCCGCACCCACAGCATCCCGCCCCATGCCTGCCAGCAAAATCCCCCAGGCCGCCGCTATCCCAAAAATCCTCCACCCCATCCCACCCAGTCCGCCTCCAAAAGGAGATGGTTGCCACCGAATCCGCCTCTGATCATTAAGATGTGGGTGCATGGTCCTCTTGCCTCCGGCAGGTCAGCCTTGGCTCAATTCCAACTACCTTTCCTCCTGCAGTTGCTTATCGTTCTGGCGTTTCTTCTGGCCTCCCTCCACGGACTGGTATTGCCTACCCTGCTTCCCCTTCTAACCCTCCTAAAACTCGTCGGTTACGTAGCAGCCAGTTGAATCCGAGCATTCTCCAGCCGATGCGCTAGCAGCTTGGCCACCTCCGTCATTAGCCGATACCCCAATATCGGATTCTCCCCGCAAAGGCTCCGAAGCCGATCCGCTTGAATCGCAATCAGATGGGTCTCCTTGGTGGTGGTCCCATAGGCTGTGGTGCGATACGGCTCCACCAGAGCCGACCAAACCAACAAATCTCCATCCACCAACGTATCCACGGTCCGCATCTGGCCGTTGCCAAGAAGATACTGAATGTTCACCTCCCCCTGAACGATCACATATAGATGCGTGGCAGGCATCCCCTCGTCAAAAAGCCGGGTACCTCCCGGCACGGTCCGCTCCTCGGCTATCATCGCAATCTGTTTCAGCAACCCCTCGTTCAGCCCCGAAAAACTACGAAACCGACGCAACAATTCCGGCGACACCATTGGCGTTCTCCTTCCAGGAAAGTCCGATATTCTCTGCGCTGCTTGTTCGGGATCCCCTCTACCTCGCAAACAGACCGCCCCTATTTCGATCACTATATCATATCCCACTCCGCCCCTCAAGCAAACCAGCCCAAAAACTCCCAGCCAGCAGAAAACAAACGACAGAAGCCAAAACGCAGGAAAATCAAGCCCCACCCCCAACCAGCACAATCGGCGATTCCTAATAAGCGATCTGGGATTGTCGAAAAATGAGCGCCAATCGGCGAGCTGCGTGGTGCGATCTCCTAGCGGCCGATTTGGCCAGGTTCTCCGGCAGGGGGTTGCAATTACTCCAAACTCCGGCGGGGAGTCTCCAAGGAGCTCAGCTTCTGAGGCAAGCTTTGCGACTACTCTAGGTTTTGCCGGAGGGTTTGTAGCAGGGTGCCGTCGGCGGAGCGAATGTTTACCTCTAGCGGCATCTGGCCCGGCAAACTGTGCGTCGCACAGCCAAAACACGGATCATACGCCCGGAAGGCCATCTCCACCCGGTTCAACAAGCCT
>CALIRO010000035.1 GCA_938042245.1 uncultured Thermoguttaceae bacterium | reverse complement strand
CGGCGCTTTATCTCCAGCCGGCGCCGAAGTAACCGGTGCGCAGCTAGTTACGGGCACGCAGGTGCGAACCCGGACCCGCTTGGGCCGACAAGTGGTCACCGGCTCACAAGTAGCCGGCTCACAGGTCTTCGGCGCACAGGTAGTTACCGGTGCGCACGTGCGGACCCGAACCCGATGCACCCGGTGCGGCGCACAAGTGGTCACCGGCTCGCAAGTGGCCGGCTCACAGGTCTTCGGCGCAGTGGTCGTAGCCGGGGCTGCTGTCGTAGCCGGGGCACTGGTGGTGGCCGGCACACACGTCCGGACCTTGAGCCGATGCACCCGATGCGGCGCACAAGTGGTCACCGGCTCGCAAGTGGCCGGCTCACAGGTCTTCGGCGCACAGGTAGTTACCGGCACGCTGGTCTTCGGCCGACAAGTCAGCGCGGCATCCGCCTGCGTGCTCAGCACAAACAGGCCGAACACCGCCACGACTGCTACTAAAGAAATCACACGGGTCCAATTCATCGACGCTTCCTCCATTCATTCAAGGAAGGACACCATACGGGAAAGGATTCGCTGTAGGCTGCCGTCTGGGGGGAAAGGTGATTCCTCGACGGACGGCTCATCGAGGCCACCTGCCCTTAGCACTGGAACGAGCCGCTTGCCCTGTGAAAGCTGCCCGTCCAGTGGGGCTAGAGGAAATACGAAACTTGGTATGTTAGGTTAGCATAGATAAAGTGTTTGTCAAGCCTCCGGGCAGAAAAATTTTTTCTTTTAGGTAAAATAGATTGAATAGCCAATCTACAAAAACTTTAGCTTATCGTTGGATCCCCAGCCAAAAATAAAAAGGGAGGTTTCCCTCCCGGAAAACCTCCCGTCTGATTTGATCTAACTCTTTTTAAATTAACTACTTAGTGTTTCCCCGGAAGAAAAAGACACGTTGGGAATCTCATGGGGATAACTAATTTAAGGTATATAAAACCACTATTTCGGGTGGTTCTGCCTAGCGGTTTTCCCAAAATTAAAAAGCTATCCCCGGTCTGCTGCCTCCTGCGGTATTTTATGGACCGGGAGTATTCTATCTTCGTGATTTTTGATATACAAGATATTGTAGCCAAAAATTTCTCTATACTGCTAATAGTAGAGTGGTAAAAGTAGAATTGGAAACCAAGATTCCCTTTGCCAGTCCTGACCGGTATGTCCAGCTTGATCTTGTTAGCGGCGGAGAGTGGCATCGGGGTTTTGTGCAGTCTGTGGGGGAGGTTCATGTACCCCAGAAGAGGGTTGCGATTCTGGAGAATCACCAGCACGGGGTGGACTGGGTTGTGAGTTAGTGGCAGCCCGGTTGGCTGCCTCCCGCCGGGCCAGTTCCGCCTTGATCTTCTCCTGCTGCCGAAGCATATCCTCCGGATCCTCAAAATTAAGCGGATACGGCGGCTGATCCGGAAACACGGTAGCTGCCATGCCTGCTACGCGCCAGCCTTCCGGCTCTTTTTTCACTAGCCAGATGATTTCATCCGTCCGGAAAGAGCCATCCGCTTCCCGGTCGGTCCATCTGCACAAGACTTCGGCTCGGTTTTCGTCCAGCATGGTTACCTTGCCGACTTCGAAACTGGCCGTATCGCTTCCCGGAGGGGCAACCACCATGTTCATTTCCTGGGTCTTTTTGCGGGCCAAGCTGGTCAGCATTCGCTCGGCCCCAAGATCATCCCCTTTGCGAACCGCCTCCAAGAAGTCATAGACCGCCTGCGCAGGGGGTTGTAGCGTGGGTTTGCTGGTCTGTTGGGCCGTTGCCGAAGCCGCAGGGGCAGAGTCGGAACCCGACTGCCCCCCACTATTGGAGGACCAGAATCCCCCACAACCCATCAGTAGCCCACAGATCGCCCCAACACCAACCATCCATGCCCATTTTTTTGGCATCTTCTTTCTCCTAAATTCACACCAAGAAAAAAGGCAATACCGGCGTTTTCTTGGGCACCCAATCCACTTTTCCAGAAAAAGCCTGGAAAAACGTCCCTAAGACCCAGTGCCATTAAGAGCTGGGCAGTGTCTCAAGAACCGCTCTTTTCGTCAAGAGGAAAAAGTTCTTTGAATATGGCCCCCTTAAGGAGGGAGCTGCCCGGACGGAAAAAGCTTTTCGGTACCTCTTCGCATGGCGTTCCGTTCGTATCTCTGACCATCAGCCCATCCAGAAAATCTAGGTGCCCACCTTTCGGAACAACCGCTGGTCATTGCACTTCCCTGGTCGAAGGCAGGGGCATGTGATAATCTGGAAAGGAAAGGTTTTAAAAGTTTTGGATACTCCCTTATTTAGAAGGGCTATCCTCTAATAAAGGTATGGAGCCAGATATATTTGATGCCCCCGCCGGATAGAGCACAAGCATTGGGGGTCGTGTCAAATAGTAAAAGGATTAGTCCAGTGAGTATTTCCCAGCGGATTCAACCCCGAACGTTGAAAGGGTTTCGGGATTATTTGCCCGAGCTGATGATGCCTCGGGAGCATTTGATGGCGATAGCCCGACAGGTGTATCGGCGGTATGGGTTTTCGCCGATTGACACACCGGCTTTGGAATATTTAGAAATCCTGGCCGGCAAAGGCGGTGAAGAGACCGACAAGCAGCTTTATCGGTTTCAGGACCATGGAGGCCGGTGGGTGGGACTTCGGTTTGACCTGACGGTGCCGCTGGCGCGGTTTGTGGCCCAACACGGCGCCCAATTGCCCGTACCGTTTAAGCGTTATCATATTGGGCCGGTTTGGCGGGGCGAAAACACGCAGCGAGGTCGATACCGAGAGTTCGTGCAGTGTGATTTCGATACCATCGGCACTCGCAGCCCCGTGGCCGACATCGAAACCATTCAGGTCATTGATGAGCTGATGCGGGCCATCGGTTTCCAACGGTTTACGATCCGCGTCAACCATCGGGGGATTTTGAGCGGGCTTTTAGAACGGCTAGGATTGGCGGATCGCCAAACGGCCGTACTTCGGGCCTTGGATAAACTGGACAAAATTGGGCCGGAGCGGGTGGCCGAGGAAATGGCTCGGTCGGCCAATGCTTCCCCCGACCAAGTTCAACAGATCCTTGCCCTGGCCCACATTACCGGCGCCAATCAGGATATCTTAAACCAGGTCACAGCCTTAGTGGGAGGCACGGCGGTCGGCCGAGAGGCAATAGCTCGGCTTCAGGAAGTGCTTGAGGGTTTGCGCACGGCTGGCCTGGCGGAGCAGACAGTGCGGGTGCATCTGACACTTGCCCGAGGCCTGGATTATTATACCGGCATGGTCTTTGAAACCCTCCTGGACGAATTACCCGAAATTGGCAGCGTTTGTTCTGGCGGCCGGTATGACAACTTGGCCGGGCTTTACACCGCTCAGGATTGGCCCGGGGTAGGCGGCTCACTGGGCTTGGATCGGTTGATAGCGGCTATGGAAGCGCTTGGTCGGCTGCAGAAAGTCGGTACTCCGGCACCGGTATTTATTGCCTATTTTGACAAGGAGCGATTGACCGACTATCTCCGCCTGGCCGCCTGCTTGCGCCAGGCCGGCCTAGGCGTGGAACTTTATCCAGAACCCAAGAAACTTTCCCAGCAGCTTAAGTATGCGGATCGGCGGGGGTTTCGGCTGGCGGTAATTGCTGGCTCGGAGGAGTTTGCCGCCGGCCGGTGCCAACTGAAAGATCTCCGCTGCCAAACCCAACAAACTCTCCCCTTAGAACCGGACGCACACAGCCTTATCCAAGCCATCCGCCAAATCCTGACCGAACAACCTCCCTCGCTGCTAGAGCATTTTCCGCCGAACAAAGTTCCCTAGCAGCCCGGACCTTCCATCCGCATTTGCCTCTCGGCTGGGGGAGAGGGGATAAACAATGGAGCGGCCCAAGGAAGCTGGGATTCCTGCTTGCGCAGCAATGCCACCAGGGGCAGCCCAAGGAAACCCGCCTTGGCGCGTGCGAGAGAATGACACACCCCTGGAGGGAGCAGCGTCTGCCAGACGGTCTTCCACGCTCCCAGGTGCCTGGAGTCCTGTTTGGGCGGGAACGATCCCATAAATGGCGGCGGGGGATTGGCTGAGGGATCAGCGCATTTGGGCCAATTCGGCCCACAGGTAGGCACTGGCGCGGATGCCCCGGTGAAAGTCGGCCAGTCGGAATCGCTCGTTCGGAGCGTGGGTGTTATCGTCGTCTTGGCCCCAGCCCAATAGCAGCACCGGCACACCGAATGCCTGTTGGAAGGCGGCCACAATCGGAATGGAACCGCCTTCGCGGATAAACACTGGCGCCCGGCCAAAGGCCTGCTGAATAGCCCGGCAGGCTGCTTGCACATAAGGGCTCTCAACTGGCACCAGCACCGCCGGCGTGCCATGGGTTTCCAAAAGTTCCATCTGGATTCCCGGGGGGCAAAGCTCTTGGAGGCGTTGTCGAAGGCCCTGAGTAATTTTGGCCGGGTCTTGATGCGGCACAAGCCGGAAGCTGAACTTCGCACCCGCCTCGGCCGGCAGCACGGTTTTGGTTCCTTCGCCCTGATAGCCGCCCCAGAGACCGTGGATATCAAAGGTTGGCCTGGCCCAGCGGCGTTCCAGCAGAGTGTATCCTTCTTCCCCACTGGTACTGCACAGGCCCAACTCGGCTAAAAACCTTTGTTCGTCGAAGGGCAACTGGGCCAGACGCTGTCGTTCTTGCGGACTGAGCGGCTCGACCTGCTCATAAAAACCGGGAATTTGAATCCGCCCCCGATCATCCACCAAACTGGCCAAAATCCTGGCCAATGCATTGGCCGGGTTGGTTACCGTTCCGCCAAAGGAACCGGAATGCAAATCCCGCTTCGGCCCGCGCAGGCGCAGCTCGTAGTAGGCGATGCCCCGCAGACCGTAGCAGATGGCCGGTTGATCCGGACCGAATTGGGTGCCATCGCTGATGACCAAACAGTCACAGGCCAGTGGTTCTGGCCGGTGGTAGAGGAATTGCTCCAAATGTTCACTGCCAACCTCTTCTTCGCCCTCGATCAAGAACTTCAGCCGAACCGGCAACCGACCTACCTCCCGCAGCCAAGCCTCCGTGCTCCAAAGATGGGTGAGCAATTGGCCTTTGTCGTCGGTAGCACCCCGGGCGTACATAGCCCCATCCCGAACGGTCGGCTCAAACGGAGGCGATTGCCAGGCCTCCCAAGGCTCAGCCGGTTGCACGTCGTAATGGCCATAGACCAATACGGTGGGTGCTTCCGGCACTGCCGGGCTTTCCGCATATACCAGGGGCGGCCCAGCCGTCGGAATCTTCTGCGCCGATAGACCCATCTGTTGCAATTGCCCCAAGACCCAGTCGGCGGCCCGCTCCAGATCCGCCCGATAAGCCGGATCGCTGCTGATGCTGGGAATCCGCAGCCACTGGGCCCATCGGTCCACAAAATCCACCTCGTGAGACTCCAAATACCTGAGTACCTGCTGCAATTCCGATTGCCAATCTTGCTGCATGGACAAAGCTCCCACCCGATGCCTCACTGTACCATCGTCTGGTAACGCCGTCTGTCAGACGGCGCTGTAGCGTCGGCTATTTAGACGGCGCCGGTTGTAACGCCGCCTGTTAGACGGTGCCGACTCAGTGTAGACAGACTCTAAGTTACAATCAGCTCAGTCTGGACAGAGTAAGTCCCACCGCCCCAGGGTTGCTCCGGTTTCTTTTTCCTTTTTATAATGAAAGAAGTAGTAGGAAGGAAGCGATCCCTCCTAGCCTAGCCAAAGGAGGCAGAGGCCATGAGCGGACCCAGCCAAACTACGGCCATCGAACCTCTGGAAGAAACCCTTACTCGCCGCCGTCTGGAGGAGGAGGAACAACAGAAGCAAAAGCCCAAGCGGCAACCTCGGTATCAGGTGATCCTTTGGGATGATGATGAACATACATATGCTTATGTCATTGTGATGCTGATGGATCTGTTTGGCTATCCGCCAGAAAAAGGCTACCAAATCGCCCGCCAGGTTGATACCCAAGGCCGAGCCGTCGTCTGCGTAACCACCAAAGAACATGCCGAACTCAAACGGGACCAAATCCTTGCCTACGGCAAAGATGCGCTGATTGAGGAATGCACCGGCTCCATGTGGGCCACCATCGAACCGGTCCCGGAAGATTAAGGCAAACCGCCTGCACATGGGCTTGCCCGACCGCTGACCCAGCATGGTTACCCAGCGGCCTCTGCCAGCTAGAGGTACTTTGGGGGGTATAGGAGCTTTGCCCGGTCAGTCGGCTTTTCAGCCCGGCTCTTCGCTCGGCCTGCCCGCTGCAGAGGCTCTTCGAAATGGCCTTGGCTCATAAAATAAAAGGGTAGAATTGACTATACGCCAGCTAACAAACCAAAAGTTCTATCGTCGGAAGATGATGCCTCCTTATTTGCCACGACCTGTCCGTTCTGGTTTTTCCGAAAGTCGAAAGAGCGATCATGCTGCTTTACAGTGAACCGATCTTTCTGCAACACGAAACCGGCGCGCATATTGAAAATGCAGGCCGATTGCGCTTGCTCCCGGATCGTCTGGCCCAGACCGGCTTGGAAACCGAGGTGCGTCGGCCATCTTGGCAGCCGGTCTCGATGAATCGGCTCCGATTGGTCCACTCGCCCAATTATATTGATCAGGTATGGGCATTGGCCAAGTCCGGCGGCGGATATATCGAAGTGGATACCGTGGTCAGCCCCTCCTCCTATGATGTAGCCCTGATGGCGGCCGGTGCTGTCTGCGATGCGGTGGAGCGAATTCTGCGAGGTGAAGATCACCGGGCTTTGTGCCTGGTCCGTCCACCGGGCCACCATGCCCTGACCAGTAGCGCCATGGGATTTTGCCTATTCAACAATGTGGCCGTCGGCGCCCGAGTGGCCGAAATGGAGCTAGGGCTGGAGCGGATCCTGATCGTCGATTGGGACATCCATCACGGCAACGGCACCCAGGCCACCTTCTGGGAAGACGCCCAGGTGGGCTTTTTTTCCATCCATCGCTGGCCCTTCTACCCAGGCACCGGCTGGGAGGACGAGCGGGGGGCTGGGCCTGGCCTGGGCACTACAATGAATGTGCCCATCTTCTTCGGCACGCCCAGAACCACTTATATCGACAAGTTCCGCTCCGCTTTGGAAAAGTTTGCCGACCAAATCCGGCCAGAACTTATTTTTATCAGTGCAGGTTTTGACACGCATCGGCTGGACCCCCTGGGCGGCTTGGGCCTGGAAACCGAAGACTTCCAGACGCTGACGGAAATCGTCTTGGATATTGCTCAGGTACACGCCAAGGGCCGGGTCATCAGCGTCCTAGAAGGCGGCTACAACCCGGAGATACTCACCGATTGCATCGAGCTGCATCTACGCACCATGCTCGACAAAAACCCAATTCCAGCCGACCCCTCCCGGTAAACGGAGGGTCTCCGGGAATGAAACAATCCTAACCCTTTGTTTTCCATGGGGTTCGGACATCCGAGCGGGCGATTTCGCGGCATCTGCGCCTGGCAACATAGGCGAACTGCGGGTTTTAATTCCTGAACGGCCTGAATAAACTACAAAGTACTTCTGCCGAAGGGAGCACGGGCAGGTTTTTGCCATCCCTGGGCAAGCAGGAAACCCCAACCGCCTTTTTCCGGCACGGCAAGAGGCTGGTGGGTCAGTGTTTTCTGGTAAACTGGGCAAAATAAGTACTTTAGGAAGTGTCCGGCAAGCCATAATTAATCCCCCTTCCATCCCAACTCAAAAAACAGGCCAATCATGGGTTCTCTGGTAACCATTCTGGGGACTGTGCTGGTAATAGGTAGTGCCGAGGGCACCAATGAACCTCCCAAGCTCACCAGCCTTTCTGATCCCCAGGTTCGGTATGTGGTGCCGGCCAAACCCTATGTGGTCTTACGCCGGGGACCGATTGAAGCGGTGGTGGTCAATAATCAGGCGGTGGATGATGCGGTTTTGCCGGGGCATCGGGCCGGTTACAGCGGCTTGGCCCGCCTCAGCCATACCCAACGCAAAGAAAATCTCTTTGTGCCTGCGTATGGGGGGTTGAACTTCGAGCACATTATCGACGGCACGGCTCATCAGGAGCGGAAGCTGCTTTTTGAGCCTCGAAGTTGGCCGATGGAGCTTCGGCAGATCGATTCCCACACGGTGGAGTTATATCAAGCCCCCACCCCTACCTATGGGGTAGAAAGCTGTCAGCGGTTCGAGCTGCTCCAAGACGGTACCATTCAAGTGACGATTGAAGTGATCCCCCACAAAAGGGCATTCCGGTTCGGATATATGGGGCTTTTCTGGGCCAGTTATATCCATCAGCCGGAGGAGTTGGGGATTTACTTTCTCGGTTGGCCAGCCCGGCTGGTGTCGGAGAGCGGCGGGAAAGTACCGTCAGCAGCAGCCCAATGGATTCATGCCAAAAGTCCCTCGCATGGTCTGCTAGCAACCCACCCAAGCTGGGATGACCACCGGGATTTTCCCCGGCAAGAGCCTTTCCCACTTACTTTGGTCTTCAACCTGTCGGAATATCGGTATGCGGAACCTTGGTATTTTGGGGTTAGCCACGGGATGGCCTTGGCCTTGGTGTTTCGGGGGCTGGAGCGAGTTCGGTTCAGCCAGTCCCCCTCTGGCGGGGGTACCGGCAATCCTGCCTGGGATTTTCAGTTTCTGATCCCTGAAGTTCAGTTCAAAAAACGGTATCAGTTTGTGCTGCGGGCGCTGTATATGCCCTATGAATCCGCCGAGCAGGTCCGGGCAGCCGTAAAACCCCATCTGGATGCATTAAATCCCCCCAAATAATGGGATAGCCCTCAGAATGTCTTTATCATAGGAGCAAAACCAAATTTTTCTGAATTGCTCCCCATTTGGGGGATAGGCTTCCTCTACATGGAGCACGGTAGAACAACACCCCCCAAAGGAACTCCCTCTTCTGAGGGTTTCTCACATAACTTAAAACCACCCGGCCTTCCGATTGTTCCATTTACCGGGTACTATTCACCAAAGCCAATGGAATGCCGTTTGCTGAAACGGCGTCGTAACCTCGGCTGGGAGATGGCGCTGACTGGAACGTTGTCGGTTAGGCGGTGGCTGGCTCAGTCTAAACAGAGTAAGTTACCCGTCACCTGACCGAGGGGGGACCTTGGAGAAGAAAGGATGGCCCAATGGCGCGGTTTGGGGTGATTTTGCCGGCGGCGGGCCGAAGCAGCCGGTTCCATGACAAACACTACAAAAAGGTCTTTGCTCCCCTGGATAACCGGCCGGTTTGGATGCACTCGGCGGAGCGCTTTGTCAACCGTTCGGACGTGGTGCAGGTGATTTTGGTGATTGCCAAGGAGGATCGGGAGTTTTTCCAGGAGAAATTTGGGGCCAATGCGGCCCTGTTGGGCATAGAACTGGTGGAAGGGGGTCAGGAGCGGGCCGATTCGGTGGCAGCAGCCCTCAGTCGGCTGAAAGCGGAAGCGGATTTTGTTTGTGTGCACGATGCGGCCCGGCCATGCATTTGCGATGCGTGGATCGATGCGGTCTTTGCGGCGGCGGAGAAGAGCGGGGCAGCCATCTTGGCCCTGCCGGTCCGAAACACCCTGAAACGGGTTGGTCCCAAGGGCCAGATTACCGAAACCCTCTCTCGCACGGATCTGTGGGAAGCCCAGACGCCGCAGGTATTTCGCCGCAGTTGGCTGCTGGAGGCGTATGCGAACCGGCAGGGGCTGGCTGCTACGGACGATGCCCAATTGGTCGAACGGCTCGGCCATCCGGTGCAGGTGGTGGAAGGCTCCGCGCTAAATATTAAGATTACTACGAAGGAAGACCTTCGGCTGGCCGAGCAGGCCCTCAAACTCCTGCCCAAACCAAAACTAGACGTACCGGCCCATCCGTTTGCCGACGACGACATGTGGCGCTAAACCCACGGGCGGCAGGATCACATCGGGCGGCAAACGCACGAGGGGCTCTCGAAGGGGCAGCGGAACAGCGGGGTTGGTGGCAGGGCGCACGTATAGGGCCAATTCGTTCCGTCCGGGCATCTGGTCGGGCCGGCCCGTTTAGCTTAGTTGTTGCACTGGTTGGAACAGGAGAAGGCAAGAGTTATCTATGTTGCGGCAAGAGGAACTATTCGGGGTTATAAACAGTACGGGGAACCGATGCAGGACGTTTTTGCAGAGTTGGTCTGGCGTGGACTGATCCATCAGACGACGGATCCGAATCTTGGGGCTTGGCTTCTTGAGAAGCCGCGCACCGTGTATGCCGGCTTCGATCCGACGGCCGACAGCCTCCATGTAGGGCATTTGGTGGCCCTGATAACGCTGCGGCGGTTTCAGAAGGCAGGGCATCGGCCGATTGTCGTCATCGGCGGAGCGACGGGCATGATCGGCGATCCGAGCGGCAAGAGCGAAGAGCGCCCACTGCTGAGCCGAGAAACCCTCCAGGCCAACATCGCTGGCATGGAACCGCAATTGCGGCGGTTTTTAGATTTCGAGTCGGGACAGAGCTCCGCTTTGCTGCTGAACAATTACGATTGGATTGGGCCGATCAGTTTTCTGGATTTTCTCCGGGATGTGGGCAAGCATGTGCCGGTATCGGTAATGCTGACGAAGGAATCGGTCAAGAGTCGGTTGGAGCGGAGCGAAGGGGGGCTGAGCTATACGGAATTTAGTTACATGCTTCTGCAGGCCTACGATTTTGTATATTTGTACAGGACCTATGGGTGTGAGCTTCAGATTGGCGGCAGCGACCAATGGGGCAACATCACGGCCGGCATTGACTTGGCCCGGCGGGTCTGCGGCGTCCAACTGTATGGGCTGACCTGCCCCCTGCTGGTCCGAAGCGACGGGGCCAAAATGGGCAAAACAGAAGCCGGCGCCATCTGGCTTTCGCCCCAGCGCACCAGCCCCTACCAATTCTATCAGTACTGGATCAACTTGCCAGACGCCGATCTAGGACCATGTTTACGCTTTTTTACCGATCTAGCGGCCGACCAAATCGAAGCCGCCTTGGTCGAACACCACAAAGACCCATCCCGTCGGCAGGGGCAGAAGCTATTGGCTGGGGAACTGACTCGGCTGGTGCACGGGCCGGAAGCCCTCGCAGCAGCCCAGCAGGCCTCCGAAATCCTCTTCGGCGCGGAAATCGAGCATCTATCGGACCAGCAACTAGAGGCCATCTTTGCCGATGTGCCCAGCCGAACTCTTTCCAAAACTCGATTGCTGGGCGAAGGCCTCTGGATCGTCGAAGCTCTGTGCGAAGCGGGGCTGGCCAAAACCCGAAGCGAAGCCCGCCGCCTCCTCAGCCAAGGCGGGGTGTATCTAAACAATCGGCGGGTAGAAGATCTGGAACTTCGGCTTGGGCCGCAGCACCTAGCTAGCCAAACGATTCTGGTCCTGCGAACCGGTAAAAAAAATTACGCCCTGCTCCGATTCGGTTAACCGGAAAAGATCCGCAAAGGCCCTGGACCTCCGTTTCTCCCTCGGCGTCGGCGATGCTGCATCAGCGTTAGCCGACTTCGGGCATTTGGAATGCCACCCCGTACGGGGAATCTTCGTGGTTACAGACATGGGTGTTTGCAGTACATGGTGTTTTGGCGTAACTGGGGGAAACCAAAAGCAGGGATGAAAGACCAGTGGAGTCATAATCAGTTAAGTTAAGGGAACAGGCGGCTGGAGGAAGCGGATAAAGCCGAATTGACGAACCCTTAGGTACTTCTAGAGTGGCAGCAGGAGGGAAGAATGGGTTTTTTAGCTGAGCCGGCCTGGCAGGAAGGCTTTGGAGCTGGGATTGACGGGCCGAACCTCCCGGATCTTAGCCCGTTCCCTGCCGGAACCCAGGCGGATGGGCTCCCGCGTTTGATCCACGCTGAGATTGCCAGCCTGATCCCGAATCTCTAACCGAATATACACTCGATCAGGTACATGGGCCGGCACCTTCCAAAGATACTGACCGGTGTTCTCTAGCGAGGCGGCAATGGGCGTCCAACTGCCGCCAGCGCCGGTGGGACTGTAAAAGAGGCTAATGGGGCGGTCGGCCAAGTACCGATCCGTCGCCTCCCATCGAATGAGCAACTGAACGTATTGATCAGTCTGGTTGGGTTCGACAGCCAGAAGCCTTCCGGTCGGCCGGGTCCAATCCGCTCCGATCCAGACATCGGGTGTTTCGCCCGGCTGAGGGCCAGAAGTGGGCGTCCGGGGATCGGAGGACACGAGCACCCGAAATCCATAAATGCCTTCTTCCGGCACCGAGACGATCATCGGACTGCGTGCATCGGGATCTGGTCCCCAACAATGCCAGGTTCGGCCGCCGTCTCGGGTGGCCCATAGCTCCACTCGCCCCGGCTGCGTGCCACTGCCCAATTCATACTCCAATTCAAAAATCCGAGAGTTGATCATTCGCACGGGCCTCTCCGAACCGGAGGCAGAGCCCGGACTGTTGGGCTGCGGCGCCGCCCCGTTGGCTTGGTTGGGCGAGGGGTTGGGGGCCGGTTTGCCAGAGGAAGCAGCCGGCGTCGGAGAGGCTGGGGCCGGTTTGACAGAGGGATTAGCCGAGGTAGTTCCCGGAGAGGCCCCTGGAGGGGCGTTCTGAGCCGGTTTGGATGCCGCAGCCCCCGGGTTGCCAGAACTCTCGGTTGATCGGACCGCTCCAGAAGCCTGTTTACCTGATGGTTCCGAGGGTTTGGCTGCCGGAGGAGGAGACTTGGCCGACGGGCTGTTCGGTGGGGTAGCTGAGCTGGTCGATGGGTTAGCTGGGCTGTTGGGTAGGTTAGCTGAGGGGGGCGGTTTCGGCTGCTCACTGGCCGAGGAAGCCCCCGGCGCTGTTCCTCCACCCGCCTGGCCTGGAAACGCACTTGCAGAAGATGAACCAACACTGGGGCCAGAAGAGGATGCCCCAGTGCCCAGGGAATTACCGGGTGTGGCTGAATCGCCGCTTGAGCTATTGGGTCCCCCCTGATCCGCTCCACCGGGGGCGGGAAATGGCCCCTGATGCCCTGGACCCGAAACCTCCCTTCGCACCGGAGGATAATTAGTCAGGGGAGCGGGGCTGGCCAGCGGGTTAGATGCATCGGTTCCACCGGCCGGTTGAAGCCTCCCCTGGACCCCTAAGCCGAAAAAAGAGGAACTTTCTCCAGCCTGCAACCCACCAGAGCTGAAAGACGGCTCGGGCAGAAGAGGTTGACTGGGTGCTTCTCGCCGAGTAGCCCGCCATTGGGATTGCTCCACCAGATTGGCAGGGGGGTTCAAAAAATTCGCCGGGTCAGAGGACGGGGGTACCTGGACCTGGGCATGGGCAACAGCCAGATTGCCAGCTGCATCCGCCACTTCAGCTCGGAGTTCAGCTCGGGTAGCCCCAACTGGGGGGTTCCATACTAGCCGTCCTTCCTGGCCCTGGGGGAGGGGTTGCAGTTGAGCAGCTTCCATGGGGACTGCCAACCAAGGTCCATCCGGCATGATCCGATAGGCGATCCGAAGGCTTTCTGGCCGAAGGGTCTGGTCGGTCATTTTCCACCGGAGGGTAACCGGGCCGGAGGGAGTGGGTTCTGCTGCCAGAACCAAATCCGGGGGGGTAAGATCCACCAGGACGCGCATTTCTGGCCGGGGCGGCCCTTGGGGCCGGACACGACCTGCCCGATCCACCGTCCGCACTAAAAACCAATATTCTCCTTCCCCAGTAGTTCGCACCAAAAACTGGCCTTCCGTGGGCCGAACCCGCTGATACAACTGCCAGCGCCGGCCTTGATCCGTAGAAACATACAATTGCACTTCTACCGCCTGTTGGGAAGATTCTTGGGCTGGTACCAGATGAAACGGAATGGCAAAGACAGTCTGGCGGGTAACGATGGGCTGGGGGAGGTCTTCGGAACCAGTCCATCCTGCGCCCCCACCAATGGGGGAATGAACCGAAGGATTGCCTTGTTCATAAGGAGCCCCATACCCAGGAGGTATTCCCCCTGATGGGTTTTCTCTCCCTGCAAGGATCAGAAACCCTAATGCAAGGATGGCCGGATATTTCATGCGATACCTCCCATTTATGGGTCTTTGCCCCTCAAAAGTGTTGTCAGGAGTGCCCTTTTCTCTTTTTGTTGTTGGGAGGGACTACGTAGGGGCAGACTATGAGCCCTTTCCGATGGTATCGGATGGAGCGAAAGAAAGACTTAAAACAGAAAAGCGGGTGAGGCAAAATAGATAAGATGGAAAGAATAGGAACCTTTCAGATGCCCCCCTCCCCTTTGGCAGCATGAGAGCGATGTTGGTCCAGAGTCTGCAGGATGGTACTTACCAGTTGATTCAGCCCTTGGCCGGTGGCAGCAGAGATTAACAGCACCTCTCGTCCGAGTTTTTCCCGGAGTTGGTGGTGGACTTGTTCTGCGCCAGGCAGATCGGCTTTGGTAACCACCACAATTTCAGGCCGTTGGGCCAACTGCGGGTCGAAGGCTTCCAATTCGTGGCGGATAGCGTGGTAATTGTCCAGCGGCTGGGTACCATCGAACGGATAAGGTTCCAGAAGATGGACTAAAATGCCGGCCCGTTGGATATGGCGGAGAAAGTCATGACCGAGGCCTGCGCCGGCATGGGCCCCTTCGATCAGTCCGGGCAGATCGGCCAGAACAAAGGAGCGGTCCATGCCGACCTGCACTAAGCCCAGATGGGGGTATTTGGTGGTGAACGGATAAGAGGCGATTTTAGGCCGTGCGCGGCTAAGTCGGCTCAGCAGGGTGCTTTTGCCCGCGTTGGGTTTTCCGATTAGGCCGACATCAGCGATGAGTTTTAGTTCGAGGCGTAATCGTCGGGATTGGCCGGGTTGTCCAAGGGTGCGTTGCCTGGGGGTGCGGTTGGTGGGGGATTTGAAATAGGCATTGCCTTTACCGCCTTTGCCGCCACGGGCTACCACCACCTGATCGCCCGGATGGGCCAGATCTTTTAGAAGGAAGTTTCGCTCCGCATCATAGACTAGGGTACCGGGCGGCACAGGGATGACAAGATCTTGGCCGCTAGCGCCGTGGCAATTGGAACCGCTGCCATGTTGGCCCCGAGCGGCGCGCCAATGTTTGCGATGGACCAAGGGGGCCAAGCTATGAAGGCTTTCGCGGGCTTGGATGATAACGCTGCCGCCGTCGCCGCCGTTGCCGCCATCGGGGCCGCCATAGGGCACGAACTTTTCCCGCCGGAAGCTAATGCATCCGTCGCCGCCTCGGCCTCCTTCGACGTAGATTTCGACCTCATCGACGAACATGGCTCGGTCAGTTGACCGAGTCCACCACGTTGACGCGCCGGCCGCCTCGGTCGAACATTACATAGCCGTCGCGAAGGGCAAACAGCGTAAAATCTCGGCCCATACCCACATTTCGCCCGGGGATGAACTTGGTGCCGACTTGGCGGACCAGAATATAACCGGCTCGGACAAATTCTCCGCCGAACTTTTTGACCCCCCTGTATTTGGGGTTAGAATCCCGACCGTTTCTACTAGACCCTTGACCCTTTTTATGTGCCATCATTGCTCCTTTCTGATCTCAGAAGTTCCCCTTGCGAGGCCTAATGGAGTATAGAAGGAAATATCTTTATTCTACGCTTCTGGGTTCTCCAAGATCGAAAGATTATTCATATCCTGTTTTGTATATTTCGTCAAGCCTCTGGTAAGGGGGGGATGGCGGCAGGGTTGATTGACGAACAGAGAGGGATTACATTAAATTATAGAGACGGGGCCTGGGGGGAGCAGCCCGGCTGGTGGAAAAGTTCTGGTTGGGTGGTCCGGGAGTTGGTTTTTTGGATGGTGGGTGTAGCTCAATCGGTTAGAGCGTCAGACTGTGGCTCTGAATGTTGGGGGTTCGAGTCCCCTCACCCACCCTTTGGGGAATATATGGACTAACCGGCAAGGAGAGTCTATTCTCTCAAAAGAGGCGGTGTACAAGGATTGGATATTCCTGCTGGGCGAGTGAGCACCGGAGTAAATCGGCAGCCGTTGGGGGGGAACCTGCCTCCTTATGTTTTTGGAAAAATCCTGTGGCTTTTGTTTGATCCCTGCCAAGGCCTAGGACCTTTTCGCTCCCTCCTTCCCATTCCCCCTTGTAAAGGCGGCCTTTGCTATGGAATCGCCGGAGTTTGATCCCTATTTGAAATGGCTGGGCATCCGCTCGCTCCGCCGTCCGCCGAATCACTATCGGTTGTTAGGGCTGGAACTGTTTGAGTCGGACCCGGATGTGATTTCTCATGCGGCCGATGCGCGGATCGCGCATATAAGAAACTTTCTGACAGGTCCCCATCGAGCCGTGGCTGAAAAAATCTTACAAGAGCTCAAGACGGCCAAAGCCGCCTTGCTGGATCCGGTCCAAAAGGCATCTTATGACCAGCAACTTCGGGCCGATTTGGATAAGGAAGGGGAGCCAGTTTCCACAGCCCCCTCGCTCAGTCCCCCTCCCCTGCCAGGCCAGAATATCCCCCGATCAACCGAGGCGTGGGCCAATCCGGTAGAAGAACCCACTGCTGCCTCTGCACCACAACCGCCCCAGCCGACTCAGCTCCTTAAAAGCCGATTGGTCTGGATCAGCAGTGCAGTGGTCCTATTGGGGGCGATTTTGGTGGGAGCTTTGGTGGGCTATTTGGGGAAGCAGGGCGGCAGTACCTCGGAAGTAGCCCAAACCGACCAGTCCCCATTCCAGCAGGGCCTCCCAGATCAAGAGGCGGCGGGTTCGGCTGGTTGGGAGAAAAAAACAGATATTCCCCCCGCCGGTTCGCTGAAAAAAGAAGAAAAAAACTCTCTGGCCCAACCTTCTGAGCACGCTCTTTCCGTTGGTTCCACTCCTGCTCAAGCCGCCTCTAAGACAGAAGGACTCCAATCCGGTTCTGAAGCGTCTGGTGGGGTAAAATCTTCTGCTGAGGTCTGGTTCCCAGAATTGCCCGGGGAAAAGGTCCATCTGCCCAATTCTACACCGGAAACCCCCGACACTCCGAACAAGGGGGCTTCAGCAACTCCGGCCCCAACATCTGAGGATGAAAAATCGGCCGCAGAAAAACAAGGGCAAGAAAAAGACACGAAAGAGTCTGCTGTTCCTGGTTCGGAGCCGCCAGGTCCTGCTCCTGGTGCTTCCGAGAAACCCGAAGGTCAACCTTCCCAGACCGAATCGCCTTCTGGCGGCCAAAAAGAGCCTTCCGAAGAAAAATCCTCCTCGAAAAAATCGGAACCGCAGCGGCAGCCTGTGCCCAGTGCCGAAGAGCAAAAACGGGCGGAAACGATGGTCCGAGATCTGTTTAAAAAGGAGTTGGGGGAGGCCAAACTGCCGCCGCAAAAACTGGCCTTGGCCGACAAACTCCTTCAAGAGGCTCTGGCCACCAAAGACGATCCAGCGGCGGCGTATGTGTTGTTTGGCCTCGCTAGTGGATTGGCGGCCGCCGGCGGCGATTGGACCACCAGTATTGAAATGATCGAGGCGGCGGCAGCCCGCTTTGACATCCATTCCGCCAGGATGAAACTCGACGTGCTCAATAAAGCGTTGCCCGCACTGCGTACGGCG
This sequence comes from uncultured Thermoguttaceae bacterium, assembly GCA_938042245.1. Lineage (GTDB taxonomy): Bacteria > Planctomycetota > Planctomycetia > Pirellulales > Thermoguttaceae > JANXAQ01. The sequence goes on along the minus strand of CALIRO010000035.1, from coordinate 7,730 downwards.
CCGCAGCCAGCTTTATTAGCCTACGAATTGGCCGATTTGGCCCTTAGTGTTATGGAAGAGGCCATCCTGGCCGATCAAATCGACCAGGCGGTCGAAGCGTATAAACTGGCTTCTGGCATTGTGAAACGTTCTGGAGATAATGACCTGATTCAGGAGGTGCTCAGTCGGAATCATTGTGTGCATGTGTTTCAAAAGCAATACGAGGCGTTTCGGGCTGCTGAAAAGCAACTAGCTACAAATCCGGATGATCCGGCCGCCCATGCCATGCTGGGGCGCTGGCATGGTTTTTTGAAAGGCCTCTGGGAGAAGGGGCTTGAACATTTGGCCCGGGCGCAGCCGGCCGACTTGGCCTCCCTGGCCCAGGCCGATTTGGCCGCCCCTGAAGATCCCAAAGAACAACTCCTTCTGGCAGAGCGTTGGCTCAAATACGCCGACTCCGAATCCGAGGAGGCCAAAGGCCATATCCAACTCCGGGCGGCCTACTGGTATCGACAGGCTTTGCCAGGCCTGTCGGGTTTAGACAAAATCAGTGCGGAACGGCAATTAGAAAAACTGCCCACCACTCCGCCGCTATTTACCCCTCGAGACCGAGGCGAAGTGCTCCCCGGCAATGTGGCCCTGGAAATCGCCGGCGCCAAGGTCTCCGGTACCAATACCACTGGCACCTATCTGATTGATGGACGAAACTCGGAGTCCGATCTGGCAGCCGCCTATCCTCCGGCTAGCTGGACCATCCTCTTCCCAAAGACATATCGACTCCGGGAGATTCGGCTTCTGCTGCCCGAGACTCTTCGAGGGCGGCCTAGGAATTATGGATACATCCTCGCCATTTCTAAGGACGGCAAGCGGTTTGTGCCTTTGGTGGATCGCAGCAAAGGGCAATGGATGGGCTGGCAGCTGATCCGGTTTCCCGCCCGGCCGGTGCGAGCTATCCAACTGATCGGCTTTCGAGACCCCAATGACCGAGAATTCCAGGCCGGAGAGCTAGAAGCCTATTGTATTCCTCCTAAATATCCTCCTGGGACCCCTTCGGAACCCCCTCCGGGAGTCGCCTCCGAGGAACCACCGTTCGGCCCAAAGAAAAAACAGCGGCCTTCGGAAGACAATCAGCAACCCGAACCCCGTGAAAAGAAACCCCGGGATAAACCTCCCTTCAAACGGAGCCACTAATTCTCCCCTGCCGGATCCGCAACATTTCTGCCCAACGTAAGAACTTGGCTTCCCCGCTTGTCTCCCAATCGCCTGCCTTTTTCTGCCTCCGCAACCAGGGTTCTCCCCACCTGGCCTCTTTTTGGCCGGAAACGAAGCCAACTGGCCCCCTCCGTTCCCCTCACCAGATACAATTTGGACCTTTGGGCTTTTCCCTCTGGACAATCTAGCACTTCTGGGGTCTGGGAAGCGGCCAGGACGGACAACTCCCGAACCACAAGGGGACAAGGCAGTAGAATCCGCTTTTTCCCTTTCTCTAGTGGGCAATCCTCAGGACTTGCCCGAGGAGCACCAGCGGTTTTTACTGCCAAGCTGAACAGAAGTTTCTGTATGGGTGGCCCGGAACGACAGGTTCCTGTGGCCTATTAGTCAGGCCCTGAACAGGTTGGGGCTCGGTTTCTCAGTGGGTGTATAGGAATGACAGGTTCCGCCATTTCGCTACAATAGGATGGATTGCAGATGCCATACTGAGGCAGCTGGCGGGAAAGGTAGCATAATGAGTATATGGATAGCATTAATGAGTATTCCGTTGCCCGTTCGCCTCGGAGGATGTTTCTTGTTAGGTGTTTTGGGCGGCAGTTTGGCCAATTGGGCCATCTACCGTTGGGCATGGAACAGCCGACCCATCAGCCCTTGGTCTGCGGCGCCGGAGCCGGGCCTACCCCGTCGGTGGACGGATCGGATTCCCGTGCTGGGCTGGTGGGGCCTGCGCCGAGAAAGCCCCTTATGGGGACCGGGATTTTGGATTCGGCCGATGCTGCTGGAGCTGTTGGCTGGGCTAGGTATAGCCTGGCTGTATTGGTGGGAAGTGGTTGGCGCCCGGCTCTTGCCGCCTCCAGAGGCTGTTCCAAACGCTCCCCCCGACCTACTTCATATCCAGTTTCTCGCCCATGCCATCCTTTGTTGGCTTATGCTGGTGGCCTCGATGATCGACCTGGACGAACGACTCATTCCGGACAGAATCACCGTACCCGGTACCCTGCTAGGCCTGCTATTGGCTGTAGCATACCCGGCCGTTTTCCCAAGGGTTATGGATGTCCAAATACCTACCGTACAACAGCCCACTCCGGCGCCGAACTCCCTTCTGCTGCATCGTAGTCCGTTGCAGGTAACTTCCCCCTATTGGGCGGGCCAGTGGCCGCAGTGGCTTCGGCCTTACCCAAACCTGGGCGGATTGCTGTTGGCCTTGGGCTGCTGGTGGCTGTGGTCTGTGGCGCTCATGCCTCGCACGTGGTACACCCGGCATGGGCTGCGGCGAGCGATCGGGCTCTGTTGGGCCAGGCTTTGGCGGCATCCGGCCACCTATCGCATTTTGATCCTCGGTGCTCTGGGGACCCTGGCCATCCTGGCTGTTTGGCTGTGGACCGGCCAGGGGCCTTGGATTGATCTGCCTGCCGGAGCACACCCCTCTAGCCCCGCTTTCCGCTGGATCGGCCTGATTTCTTCGTTGGTGGGTCTGGCTGCCGCAGGACTGCTGGTCTGGTCGGTCCGCATCATCGCCAGCAATGTCCTCCGCAAAGAGGCAATGGGCTTTGGCGATGTAACCCTGCTGGCCATGATCGGCGCCTTTTTAGGTTGGCAACCCTGCCTGATCATCTTTTTGGTGGCCCCGTTTTTTGGCTTAATTTTTGGTCTGTTTCGGTTTCTCACCCGCAGCGAGCGAGAAATCCCCTATGGACCGTTCCTGTGTCTAGCCACCTTGTTGGTTTTGGTCCATTGGCAGACCGTTTGGTCCAAGGCGCAGAGCTATTTTCTGCTTGGCTGGTGGATCCCGGCCATTGTGGCCGTCTGCCTAGCCCTGCTGGCAGGAATGCTCATGGTAATGCAGATGGCTAAATATTTGTCCTTCCCGCCGCGGAGATAGGTTCTGAGAGTTACTACGTGAACGGAGGCCGTCCGGAAAAGCTCGAAAAAAAGGGAAGTAATTGCCAGGTTTCGAGGGTCTGCTTGGCGATTCGATCACCCATAGAAGGTGGCTTCAAAATTTCAGCGGATAAAATATTTCGTCTGTCTTTTGATAAAACCAGAACCTGGTTCTCGAGCTTCCCGCCAGGCCAGAGTTTTAAGGGAGTTTTGAGGCTTTAAGGCAGGTTAGGCGATTCAAGAACAATGCTGGGCGAGTGGCTTCCCATGGATGAGTTTAGAGGCTTTAAGGGAGTTTAGGCGGTTCCGGAGCGGCGGGCAGAGTCGATTCCGATTTGGAGGATGGACCTTGTGTTTCGGTTTCTGGGGAGGCGGGGCCGGCTGCCGGCGCCAGCCCGCCGGTCTGTCGGATTTCCCAGCCGCCGCCTAATGCTCGGAATACGCCAATCAACGATTGAGCGATTTCGCCCTGCGATTGGGCGGCTACGTCTTGTAGGCTGACCAGGTTTTCTTCGATCAAGGCGTATCGGTTGAAATCGGCGGCGCCGGCTTTGTATTGTTCGATGGCGATCTGGACGGCTTTTCGGGCTGCCTGAGTGGCTTCGGCCAGCAGGCGGACCCGCTCCTGAGCACGCAAAAACCGCACCAAAGCATCTTCCGCCTCTTTGAGGGCTTGAAGTACCGTATTTTGATAAGCCACCACCAATTCCTGGAATCGCATGTCTTGGTACCAGATATTATTGGTAATCCTTCCATAATGTAAAAGATTCCATTAAAAGGAGGGTCCCACGCTTCCCCGGAACGCCGAACTGCGGAAAAGATCCGGGAAATCCTTGGCCGTATAGCCGAGCGTGCCGCTAATGAAAAACGCCGGATAAAGCTCCGCCTGGGCGATGCCGATTTGCTCGGCCTGAGCGGCGGCCAGTCGTTCGGCCCGACGTACATCCGGCCGCCGCCGCAAAAGATCCGCCGGGATTCCCACCACCACTTCCGGCGGCACTCTAGGAATAGCCCCCTCCCCTAATGTCTCCGATAAATCCCTAGGCGTCATCCCTAAAAGCACACAAAGGTTATTTTGAGCTTGTCGGAGCGTGATTTCTAACTGCGGGATGGCCGCCTCGCTTTGACGCAACGTGGTCAATGCCTGGTCCAGGTCCAGTTCCGTTTGCTTGAAACCCGCTTGGAGCCGCTGTTCAATAAACTGGCAAATCCCCCGCTGTAACTCCACATTGGCCTGGAGCAATTTGAGCCGTTCTTGCGTGGTCCGTACCGTAACATAATTAGCTGCCACGTCTCCTAGCAGGGTCACCAGGACTTCGTCATAGGCCAGGACCGAGGCGTCCAGGTGGGCGTTGGCGGCAGCTACAGCTCGGCGAAACCGGCCCCAAAAGTCCAGCTCCCAGGATAGGCTAAAGCCAAAATTCCAAGAGTCGGAAAATCGGTTTGGGGGATGGCTTCCCGGCTCCACGGCCGCTCCGCTCCGGCTGTAACTGCCAATAGCATCTTGTCGCTGGGGAAATAACTCCCCGGCGGTAATGGCCCGGGCTGCCCGGGCCTGCAAAATCCGAAAGCCCGCTTCTCGCAAGCTGAGATTTTGCCGATACGCCCGGTCAACAAGTTCGCTGAGGGTGGGGTCCTGAAATACAATCCACCAGTGCCTTAATAGATCAGGATTTTCTTCTGTGTGGAGTCGGTCGGCTTCGATCCACTGTTTTGAAATATAGACGCTCGGCGGCCGATAGTTCGGCCCCACCTTAAACCCGTTCTGGACATACTCCCGAAAACTGGTACAACCTCCACATAAAACACTCATTAGGGGGGCCAATAACCCAAAAAAACCTTGTAAACTTCTTTGCGGGGCAAATCACATCCCCGGTTGTGCTGGTGATTGGCTTCCTTGCCAACTTGCTCATCTGGAAACCTCCTGGGCAGTCATATCCGTTACATTCGGACTGTTCGGATTTATCGCCATTTTTGCTTCCATAAGCACAGATTCTCTAGTTTGCCTAGCAGAACTTGCGCAGTTGGGGACTTTCGGCTAATGGGATATTATGGGCCGAATTTCCCCCAGTTTGGGGGGCGGGAGTTGTAGCTTACTCTGTCCAGACGGAGCTTTGAGTGTCCAGACTGACCCGGCGCGTAACGTAGTCTGGGCAGAGTGAGCTAATCCGCAGTCTAGACAGACGGCGTTACAGCCGGGTACCGTCTAGACAGAGGGCGTTCTATTTAGTACCTGAGGAGGTGAGATACAAACCTGAGGATTTTTAGAATCGATAAGATGCGTCAGATAGCCAAAATACATAAAATAGAAAATGTGATCAGGATAGGTAAGACTTCAGAATTTTTGTCCGGATGGGTTTTCCCCTAGGTGCTTCCCGTTCTATAGCATCCAGTCCCCCTTGGAGAAACCGACGCCGCCATAAAGACACGGTCTTCGGGGAGGTGTGCAACTGGTGGGCTATCTGCTGGTTGGTTTTGCCTTCCGCTGCCAGCAAAATAATCTCCGCCCGTAAGGCTAACCTACCTGAGACCCTAAGCCGCTTCCAAATCAAAAGCCTACTCCGTTCCTCGGAGGTTAACCGAATCGGAGGGGCAATCTTCATCGCCAGCCGGTCTCCTTAGTCCTACCATCGCCTTGGCCTTGGCAACTGGCCGTTGTTCGAAAGTGGTATCCTGCCCCGGTCCGCCTATTCGTACCGAAGGGCCTCGATCGGGTCCAATCGGGAGGCCTTCCAAGCCGGATAAAAGCCAAAAAGCACCCCCACACTCACCGAGACTCCTACCGCAGCCAGAATAGTTTCCAGCGATGCCTGGGTGGGCCAATGGAGGTTCCAGCGAACCAGGATCGAAGCGGCGCGGCCCACCAGGATTCCGATGGCCCCGCCGGCCAGGCACAGGGCCACCGCCTCGGCCAAAAACTGTCGAAGGATATGATGGCTTCTGGCGCCGACCGCCATGCGCAGGCCGATCTCCCGAGTGCGTTCGGTTACCGAAACCAACATGATGTTCATGATGCCCACCCCACCGACGACCAGCGAGATCAGGGCCACGATCAACAGGAGCGTGCTTATCGACTGCGTGGTGGAGGAAAGCACCTTTACCATTTCGGTCATATCCCGGACGGTGAAATCCTCTTCTTCGCCCGGACGGATATGGTGCCGCTCTCGGAGGAGTTCGGTAATTTGTTGGATGGCGTCTTGAATGCGGCTGGCCGAGACCGCTTTGACTAAAATTTGATCCACATTGGTAAACCGAACCGGCTGCGGATAATTGGCTTGTTGCTGGGCAGAGCGTTCCGGATACCGCGAAGTCGCTGAAGGATAAAGATTGTTGAGCGTATTGAGGGAACCGGTAGAAGAGGAGCTGCTGGCGGCGCTTTGATTGGCGCTGGTCAGCGGCGTACCGGCCACGCGATATTTGATGGTGGTCCAGGGCGCCAGGACAACGTTATCTTGGTCCATGCCCATCATGTTGGCCCCTTTAGGCCGGAGCAAGCCCACAATCCGGAACGTTACATTATTGATGCGAATCTCTTTTCCCACCGGCGACTCGTTGGGGAAAAGATTTCGCTGAACGGTCTTGCCGATCACACACACTTTGTTAGCGTTTCGGACATCGGCATCGGTGAACATCTCGCCCTGTTCCAGATGTTGCCAATCCCGCACAACCAAAAAGGAGGGGGTGGTGCCGAAGATTTGTTCCGGCACCCAGTTTCGGTTTCCATAGACGATCTGCGCTCGTGCGCGCACAAGGGGCGCTACATCCAGAACCGCCGGGCATTGCCGAGCGATCTGCTCCGCGTCTTGAGGCGTAAGCGTCAAGGCCGTGCCAGTACCTAAGTTTACCCCAGCCCTGGTCGTCGCCCCGGAAAAGACCATGATCATATTAGCGCCCATGCTGGCAATGCCTTTTTGCAGAGTGGCTTTGGCCCCTTGGCCGATCTCGGTCATGGCGATCACCGCGGCCACGGCAATAATCACACCCAAGGCCGACAGAACAGACCGCATTTTGTGCCGCCATAGCGCCGTCATGGCCGTTCGCCACGTAACCGGCAGGATCAATCCAAGCAAGCTGATATCCCGTGGGTAATTTCGTCCGACTGTTGAAGGTTCCAGAAGGTTCTGTTCGGTTTGCTCAGGGGGCTGTTCAGAGGCGGTTTGTTCATCCGAGGCAGTCATCTCCAGTTGCAAGGCGCCGGCTTTTCTTGGGATTTTTACGTGAGTATTGGGCGCTTCGGCCACAGCCACCCCCAGGGTCGGGACGGATCGTTCTGACAGGGTTACAATGGCTTGCTGCTGTGGGTTGCCGCCCGGTTTGGGCCGTGCGCCGTCGCCCTCCTGGGAACGGTAACGGATGGAGATGCTCCCGACGGTCTTCGCCCCGCCCGAGCTAGGCGGGTCGGTAAGGTGGGAGAGGACCTTTTGGTCATCGACAATCCTGCCGTCGGCAATACGGACAATCCGCTCGGCATAGCCGGCCACCTGAGGATCATGCGTTACCAGCACAATAGTCAGTCCCTCGGCATGGAGTTGCTGAAACAGCCGAAGGATTTCCACGCTGCTCTGCGAATCGAGGTTGCCGGTCGGCTCGTCGGCCAACAGCAGCACAGGCCGATTCACCAGCGCCCGAGCAATGGCCACCCGTTGCTGCTGACCGCC
>CALIRO010000034.1 GCA_938042245.1 uncultured Thermoguttaceae bacterium | reverse complement strand
CAAAGGCGTTCTCCACCGGACTGTGGATGGTAGCCAAATGCCCTGGGACCCCCATATAGGTATGCTGGCTGGCATCGACCCGGGCCTGGTCCCAGGTAAGCCCTTCGGAGTGGTAGACCAATTGATAGGCGTTTCGCTTGCCGTTGGGAAGCGTAGGCCCCAGCAAGACCGGACCGGTGGGAATCCCCGAATAAAACGAATTGGGATCGGCCGCAGGCAAGTTAGTTGGATCGCCGCCGGAGGCCAAATATTTGACTTGATTGGGCGCTAAAACATCGTTGTAAATGACCACCTCGTCCAGCAGGCCGTCGAAATAGTTTCCAGAAAAACATCGGCCAATCAGCACCGGGTCCCAGGTGTTCTGGAAATTGGCATGCCCACCAGTGGAGGCGTCCAATCCGCCGTCGATAATGATCCGCTGCCGGCCGTTGTCGAACTGCCAGACCATATGCGTCCACTGACCGGTCGGAATCGTCCGATTGCCGGGGGTGTCGTTGGCATAGAAGCCAAAATAGGCCCGGCCATCCCGAATCGCTAAATGCAAACCTAGGTTAGTCCCCCCAGTATCCGTTCCGAAAATCGTTCGAGTTGCATTGGTGGCGTTTGGCCGAACCCAAGCGACTGCGGTAAAAGTATTGCCGGTCAGGCCCAACAGGTCGGCCGTTACCGTGGAAACGTATTGGCTGGAAGCGGCGGAAAGTTGCAGGGCCTGACCCGATACGCCCGTGCCAAACCCCGGACCATTGACAGGTGTTCCGTGGTAGTTGTTCCCACTGGAATCCAGATAATCGCCGTCGAATTTCCAGTAAGCGACCATCCCGGCCTGGGCCGACGGCCCAAGCAAAAGAACCATCGCTGTCATCAAGGCACCAACCATCCAGAACACAGAGCGTTTCATAGCAAACCCTTTCTCAACGCAGTTCCCCATGGATTTCCCAAAACGGACCGGTCCGGTAAAAGTCCACCCCATGGCGATCCCTTTCCTTCACGAAAACGGAAGATGTCAACCGAGTGTGAACTAGTTTCCTGCTTTTCGGGAGAATCCCTCCTGGTGTCACTCCCGCGCACGCGGGAATCCAGCGTGTGGAACTCCATCGGAAAAACTGGATTCCGGCTTTCGCAGCAGAGACAGGTTGCATCATTCGGCTTAAATATGACCCGAAAACGAAAAACCTCCCCCCTTGCTCAAGCAGGAGGTTGGACCATTCAACGGATTCCCAGAGAGTGGAGTAGGTGGGGAAAGGCAGGTCCTTCCCCCAACATACCCTCCTTTACTCCAATTTTTATGGTAATCCGAATCCGGATGATGTAAAGCAAATTGCAGAGCAACCAGGCGGCGGGGGCCTCTTTTTGGGGGGCCAGGTCAAAATACTCCACTGGCAATAGATGCCTCCAGAGAGGGGGTATCCAAATGGAATGGGCAAAGCCAGTCCCAGTAACTCCTTCCTGCCCCCCTGCTAGGCCGAAGCGAAAAGGATAGACAGCGTAGACAGGCAAAATTTCTATGGGGTTGGGTTAGTTCGTCCCAGACCAACCACCGGCAAGGATAGACAAAGTAGACAGGCAAAATCTCCAATTCCTCGTTTGCAAAGGGGCGGGGGACCTAGTCTGAACCAGGAAGGAGAGCCAAAATGAATAGGCAAAATCAGGGTAAAACCCTTTGGGAAGAGCAGAGCCGGAAAAGGCAATCTTCTAACTTGGGATAAGCATCGGAGTTAGAAGGTTATATGATGAATGTATCCACGCATGGCTCGTAAAAGGTTAGGAACCATACCAAAAGGCCCAACCCGGTGGTTTGGGAAAGCTTTTGGTGGGTTTGGGGTTGGTGCGGGAAACGGTTTCTGCAAAGCCGCTGCTTTTCGCAAAGGGCCCGCCGATGGGCAGTAAAACAGGAACGGTTCTTCTGTTGGGCTGGGTAACGGTGCTGGGTGAGGCCATCGGAGCGGACTCCCAAACGCCCCAGGAGCAAAAGGGTTGGTATGTCTGGACGCTTACTCGGACCGAGCGGGTTTTGCGCTCCAGCCCACCAGGGCAGGGCCTGCAGGTCGATCTGGGCGCCTGCCGAGGAGAATGGGAAAGTTTCCAGATTCTGCTCCGCAGCCCGTCGTCGGTGCCGGGGGTACGGGTGGAACCGGGAGATCTGATCGGGCCGAGCGGCCATCGACTCCCGGCTCAAAACGCCCAATTGTTCCGCCAACATCAACTGCATATTACTATCGGAACGTACCGAAATATGCAGTTTAAGCCGGATTGGTATCCGGACGCCTTGATTCCGGCCCGATTGCCTCCGGATGCGGTCCGGGTGGAAGGCGCCCGCTATACGGCCATGCCGTTCGACCTGCCCGCCGAACAAACCCATGGGTTTCTGGTGGATATTTACGTGCCGTCTGGTACGCCTGCCGGTCCGTATCAAGGCAGCTACCGGGTTGCCGCCGCCGACGGTCGGAGCACGGAGATACCGGTTCGGCTTACGGTTTGGGATTTTGATTTGCCAAGGGTTTCCAGTTTATATACGGCGTTTGGTTCTCCGACGGCCTCGCTGCGGGGCTACTACGGGCGGCGGGAAAAGGCCGGCAAGGAACCGGCGCCCAAAGACTGGGCGCCGATCGACGCCCAATGCGCCCAACTGTTAAGTGAACATCGAATCAATGCCACCCCGCCGCCCGGCGCCTTGATTCCCCAAGCCCAGCCGGACGGCTCTTTCCGCATCCCGGACCAACAAATCAAAGCCTTCCAGGAGTTTGTCGATCGGTATCATGTCAACGCTTACTGTATTCCGCATCCTTCCACTGTGGTCAAAGACCCGCTGGCCGAAGAGCCGAAACTCCGGGCCTGGTTTAAAGCCTGGGACGAAGCCATCCAAAAGATCGACCGAGCGGTCCTTTTTTACACCTACCTTCAGGACGAACCGAACGACGAAGAAGAATATCGCTATGTCCAGCACTGGGGCCGGGCGATCCGGCAACTCCACAGCAAGGTCAAAGTGCTGGTCGTCGAACAAACCTGGACGCAAAACGAGGCCTGGGGCGATCTCTATGGTGCTGTGGACATTTGGTGCCCCCTGTTTTCCCTCTTTAAGCCGGAAAGCGCAGCCAAGCGGCAAGCCCTAGGCGAAATGATCTGGACCTACACGGCCCTGTGCCAAGGCAAACCGACGCCCTGGTGGCATACGGATTATCCCCTGCTCCATTATCGGATTCCTACGTGGATTGCCTGGCGGTATCGGATGCGGGGCCTGCTGTATTGGAGTATGGTCTTCTGGAACCAGGTTGAAGACCCTTGGACGCAGCCTTGGACCCTGGACCGCCGGGCTGAAGGCAAAGGTCCCGTCTTTAACGGTGAAGGGAGCCTGCTTTACCCTGCCAGGGCGGTGGGCTTCGAAGGAGTAGCGCCAAGCCTGCGATTGAAAGCACTTCGGGACGGGATCGAAGACTACGACTACCTAGCCCTGTTGGAGCGTTTGGGCCGATCCGCCGAGGCGGAAAAGATCGTCGTGGAGTTGGCCCCTTCGTGGTTTGAGTGGAATGCAGACCCGACCGCTTGGGAAAACGCCCGCCGCAAACTGGCCCAACTGATCCTGCAAACCCAAAAAAACGCCGCCTCCCGTCCGTAAAGGAAGCCCCAAGGGGGCACATCCCCCAGCTGAGACTTCTGGGACCACGGGCCTCTTGCCCGCAACTGCTGGGAGCGCAGACGTCTTGTCCGTACATCCCTTGCCTCTCCCACCAGGGGAGAGGGGCTTTTTGTCCCCCTCACCCCGCCGGGCTTGCGCCCGGCATCCCCTCTCCCACCAGGGGAGAGGGGACCTGTTTGCCTCTGGCCGTCGCAAAAAAAATCGCCTCACCCATCGAGGGGAGAGGGAATTTATACACTTCTCCTTGCCAAGGCCGGATGGCGATGCAGGTTTATCCCCCAGTACTAGGCCCCGAGCACTGGCCGGGTTCTTCGCCTTGCCAGACGATCTGGAACCCTTCGGCGCGGAGCCAGTGGGCTACTTCGGCGGGGCTGCGGTGATCTGCCACCGGGAATTGTTCTCCAGGCCGACGATGCAGCGAGAAGGTGGGGGTTTGGGCTACCGGAGTGGTTTCCGCACATAGGGAGGGGAATTCGGCGCCTGGGGATGGGATCGGCTCGGCTGGAAGGAGGTCCAAGGAACCGGCTGGCAGGTCGGAAACGGAAGCCCCGGGTTTTTGTTGGCCGAAGCGTGCCTTTTCCAGATAACCGCCCGGGGCGGTGGAGCTGCCAGCGCTCATCTGAGTAATGCAGATTCGGGCTAACCGGTTGCGCAACGGGGCCGGTTCCCGTGTCGAAAGCACCAGCTCCGCCTGAGGAAATGCAATCCGAAGCACACAGTAAAAGCGGACCAATTGCTCGTCGCTTACCGGATACGGAATCTGGAAACTGCTTGGGGCGTCGTGAATCCGGGGCAAGCTGAAGGCCAATAGCCGATCCGGAAACCGCTCTCGCAGATACTTGGCATGTCGGAGCATGGCCAGGAGGTCTTCTTCTGGCGGGGCAAGGCCCAGCAGGATGCCCAGACCCAATCGCCCCATGCCGGCTTCGGCGGCCCGTTCCAGCCCTTCCAGACGCCAATCGTAGGCTGCTTTGACTCCCCGGGGATGGTATTTGTAATACAAATCTTCACGATATGTCTCTTGATACAGGGTTACTCCGCAGACTCCGGCGGCCCGAAGCGCCTGATAGCTGGCAGTGCTCTGGGGAGCAATCTCAATAGCCAGTTGAAATCCCCGTTGGCGCAATTGGCGGACAATCTCGAGCAGATAGGTAAGGTCCAGGCGACTTGGGAAATCCCCGGCTACCAAAAGCAAATGGCGAAATCCCCATTGGTAGAGGACCTCTGCCTCCTGAAGGGCCTGGTGGGCTGATAGCTGCCGACGAGGAATGGCTTCGGGATATCGAAATCCACAATAAAGACAGTAATTAATGCAGTAATTTGACAGGTACAAAGGTGCATAGAGGAACATTCGGCGTTTGGACGGGGTGGTCCCATTGGCCGAGGGCAGGCCAAAATACTGCTGGGTGAGCTGCTGGGCCTGTTGGGCGAGCCGATCCAAAGGAAACGCCGGTTGCAGCGCCTGCTGGGCCTGCTGGATCAGGTCCTGGGAGAAGGTTGGGTCCCAGAGGACTTTTCGGGCCGAGCGGGCTGGCCGGTCTGGCCGAGCGCCCAGACGATTGGCGGCCAAGTCCAAGACTTCGGCCAACTGGAGGTCCTGGGGGCGAAGTTGTCCTTGCCGTTCGCTCAGTAGTTGATAGCGCCAGCGTTCCAGGCGGTCAGCTAGCTCAGCCCGTTGGGCCGCAGAAGCCCGTTCGGTTCCTTCCAAGACCCGTTGGGCCTGGGCCAAAAGCTCCAGATGCCTGGCCGCATGGGCATCCTCTGTCTGAATCCACGCCGAAAACCTTTCCAACGGCCGAACAAGCTCAGGAACCATAACTTCCTTCTATGTATGTCATTAAGAAAAAAAGTTTGAAGTGTTCAGCGAATGATCAACGAAAACAATGGAAACTTATCTTCCAATAACACTTTTGGGTAGTATAAATACCCCAAATAAACAGACTATGGGGAGGGGATTTAGGCCCGATCTGCTTCAGCGAAACCTCTTCGAAGGAAGCAACCCTGAAACGGATAGGGTTTAGGAGATGTGCCCGGCAGTGTCGGCAGAACTATTCTTCCTATTGGTTATCATACGAGCTTGCTGCCAAAAGGACAATTGGAGCACAAGCTAGAGTTTCGGCTCCAGTGGTGGCTACCTACCCCCATGAGCAGGAAGATCGGTTGGCTGCTGCATGGCCCACCAGATAACTTCGAAGCCAGTGGTCGCCTCGGAGGCCAAGGGGGCTATTTACCCAGACGAACAAAAAGCAAACAGCCAAAAAGTCCAATTCGCCGGTTTCCAAGGGCAGAGGCGCAGACAGGTCGGTTTCTGAGAGCTTCTACGAGTTGGGTCCTCAGTACTGGGGGGCCAAGATTTGATTGAAGATTTGGAAAGATCTTTCGGAGAACTCCTTCGCGGAGGGGCATCATTGGATGGCTCATGGACAGGGCTTGCCGAGGCGCCATAGCTCGCTTGCAGAAGGTTGGTCCTTCCCCTTGTCAGGCAATGCGGGCTCCAGCACAATAGATGTTTTGGGGTCTATGCTTGCTAGGGTAGTTATTTTTTTTCTTGTTTTGAAAGGACTTCCAGGGCCATGGCCAGATGTGTACTAGCATATTCTGGTGGGTTGGATACGTCGGTGATTTTAAGTTGGCTGTTGGAGGAGGGCTACGAGGTCCATGCCGTGTATGTGGATCTGGGGCAGCCGTGTGAGGATCGAGAGGCGTTGTTAGAGAAGGCTCGGCGGATCGGGGCGGCCTCGGCCCGAGCTATCGACGCCCAAGAGGAACTGTGTCGGGATTTTGCCTTTCCGGTGCTTCAGTGGCAGGCTAAATATGAGCAGATGTATCTGATGGGTACGTCGATTGCCCGGCCGTTGATCGCCAAGGTCTGCTTGCAGGTTGCCCGGGAGGTCGGCGCCGACGTGTTCGCCCACGGTGCTACCGGCAAAGGAAACGACCAATGCCGGTTTCAACTGGCCGCTGAGGCCCTCTGGCCGGGTATCCGGGTGGTAGCTCCTTGGCGGATCGAACGGTTTCGCCAGCGATTCCCTGGTCGACAGCAGATGATCGCCTATTGCCATCAGCGTGGCATTCCGGTCAAAGCCACGGCAGAGCGTCCCTACAGCTCCGACGAAAACTGCCTGCATATTAGCTACGAAGCCGGTCGGTTGGAAGACCTTTCCGTAGCCGGTCTGGAGCTGGTGGAGTTTGGGATGACCGTTTCTCCCCAGCAAGCGCCGGATCAGCCGGAGGAAGTCTCCATCGCCTTTGAACGGGGGGTACCGGTGGCAGTCAATGGACAAAAGCTTAGCCCCGCCCCGTTAGTTAAACTCTTAAACCAAATCGGCGGTCGGCATGCGATAGGCCGAATCGACATCGTCGAAAACCGCTTCGTGGGCATGAAAAGCCGCGGGGTTTATGAAGCCCCTGGCATGACTCTTTTATACGAAGCCCATCGGCTGCTGGAACAAATCACCATGGACCGAGACCTGATGCACCTGCGGGACCGTTTGGCGCCGGAAGTAGCGGAGTTGGTGTATTATGGATTTTGGTACTCGGCAAAGATGGATGCCCTGATGGCATTTATTCGGGAGGCGCAGAAGACGGTTACCGGCGAAGTTGGCTTGGCGCTATACAAGGGGAATATAATGGTACGGCGGCGGAGCAGCCCGCTGAGCCTGTATGACGAAGGCATGGCCACCATGGAAGCTGGCGGCGACTACAACCAGTCGGATGCGGAAGGGTTTTTGCGCATTCAAGGGCTGCCGCTTCGGGTTCAGGCAAAGGTTACCCCCCGGCAATGGTAGGGAGGATAAATAGTAGGTAGGTTTTGCCGACGCCGGAAAAGAAATGTAGGGCATAGGCCTTGCCTGTGCCGGGAAGAGGCTAGGAGAATCTGGCAGGGGCAGCAGTCCTATCTGCTGGGGAGCATCTGGTAGGGTGGTAGGGCTATGTAGGTAGCAAATGTCCGTCTTCCCTAAATCCGGCAGGGGCTCCCCAGGGCAATATCTAGAAGTCGGTGGGGTAGGCCGGAACTATCTATCCGTAAATCCGCCAGCGGGGATCTCCTTGTGCTACTTGGGTAGATGGGTTGGCCGATAGCTCGTTTTTGCCAAAGCGATGATGTATGGATCAGTTTTCGGACAACGAGGTGGTTTTAGAGGGGCAGAGGGAGAAGCTTTGGGCGGCCATCAGTTCGCTTGGAGCGGCGGTTTTTTTAACCGGTCTGAAGTTGGGGGTGGGCTTGTGGACGAATAGTTTGGGGATTTTGTCGGAGGCAGCGCATTCGGCCATGGATCTGATGGCGGCGGGAATGACGGTTTGGGCGGTGCAGTTAGCCAGCCGACCTGCCGACAGCCGTCATACCTACGGCCATTACAAGGTGGAAAACCTTTCGGCGCTGTTTCAGGCGGTGTTGCTTTTGGCTACCTGCGGCTGGATTGTATATGAAGGGATTCATCGGCTTGTGGTGGCGGAACCTGCTGAGGTGAAGGCGAATGTCTGGGCGTTTTTAGTGGTGTTGTTATCGATCGGGGTGGATTGGTCGCGGAGTCGGGTTTTAGCGCGGGCGGCCCGGAAATATCAAAGCCAGGCCCTGGAGGCCGACGCCTTGCATTTTAGTACCGATATTTTCTCTTCGATGGTGGTCTTATTGGGCCTGGTGGGGGTAGCGGTGGCGGATCGGGGAGGTCCGGCATGGCTAGTTGGGGCGGATGCGGCGGCGGCGTTGGTGGTGGCAGTGTTGGTCATCGGGCTCACGCTGCGGTTAGCGAAGAAGGCGATAGAGGAACTTTTGGATACTGTACCGGCTTACCTCCAAGCCCAACTGACTGCGGCGCTTCAGCAGGTGCCCGGCCTGGTGGAAGTGGATCAGGTCCGAGTCCGCCGCAGCGGCGCCAAGGTCTTTGCCGATCTAACCGTTCGGGTCCTGCCCACCAGCACCTTGGAACAATCCCACCAGTTGGCCCATCAGGCCGAGCAAGCTGTGCGCAGTCTTTTGCCCGGCGCCGATGTGGTCGTCCATGTGGAACCGCTCGGGCCA
This sequence comes from uncultured Thermoguttaceae bacterium, assembly GCA_938042245.1. GTDB lineage: Bacteria > Planctomycetota > Planctomycetia > Pirellulales > Thermoguttaceae > JANXAQ01. The sequence goes on along the minus strand of CALIRO010000034.1, from coordinate 37,707 downwards.
GCGCAAGAGGACCTGGTCAGTACGGTCCGTTCGGTGGCGGGGCGATATGGACTGGCCGCTCATGCCGTTCGACTGGTAGAACACCAGGGCCAGCAAACATTGGAATTGCACTTGGAAGTGCCGCCGGAACTGAGCCTGGAGCAGGCCCATGGCCAAGCCACGGCCTGCGAAAACGAACTGCAAGCAGTTTTGCCCGGCATTGGGCGGATCGTTTCCCATCTCGAACCTACCGACACCGGCCAGCCCACCCCGGCCTACCCCTGCCCCCTGGACCAATCCAAGCTGGTCGGCATCGTGCACCAGGTGGTCCACCGCTGTGCCCCCCAGGCCCAGGTCCACGATCTGCAACTGCTGGAAGCAAAAGAGGGGATTTCCGTTTCGTTTCATTGTACCCTGCCCGGCCAAACTGCCATCCGTCAGGCTCACGATTTGGCCGAACAGTTGGAAAAACATCTCCGCAGCGCCCTGCCCGGCTTAGCGCGGGTAATCATCCATGTGGAACCGGAAGAATCCTAGCTCATTCCGCCCCCGCCTGTACACACCAGTAGCTACTCAGCGCCCTGGCAGGGTAGCCGAAAAGGAATCTGCCTGTCCATCTGTCTACAAGTTTTGGAGAAATAGCCACTATGGAACCGAAGATCCTGAGCTTGTCCGATTGCCACCGACTGAGCCCCTTCCCAGGGGTTACCATGCACACCTTTGAAAGCCAGACGATGACCCTTTCCGTGGTGGATATGCAGCCGGGAGCGGTCATCCCCCAACACCAGCATCCGCACGAACAGATCGGCTATATGGTCGAAGGCAGCGGGGTGTTTCGCATCGGGGAGCAAACCCATCAAGTCCTGGCAGGCCAAATGTGGCGGATTCCCGGCAACATGCCGCATGAGGTAATCGCCGGGCCAGAAGGTCTGCGAGCCATCGACGTCTTCCACCCCATCCGCCAAGACATGCGCCCAGTTGCCGCAGCAGCGGGATCGGACGGCTCCTGATTCCACGTCTTGGAATATTTCAGCCGATTGATGCCACCTCTCAGTCCTGCATAAGCGGGGAAATGCAGTTTTTTTCGATGGATTTCTGATGGCTAACCTATTAATCTGTCTTTGTAGTTTGTCCATCAGGGATTAAAGGGAGTTGTTATTGGCTGGTTTCGTTGGTTTTTTTTATGATATGATCCATTCGGAACTTACTGGGGCAGAGGATGCATCCGAAACAAAATCATGAACTAGGAACCTCTGAATAATTCAAAGGAGATATTTTTACACTATTTCAAGACCTCCGTCAAAAGCCACAACTTATAGTGGCACTGCCAATATGAGACTCAATATATAGTACCCAGCAATGGGAACCGATAGGCAAAGGAATGGATCGCATATTCATAAAGTTCACGTGATGTTCAGGATTTTGCAGAGTTTCCACTATGTTTTTTGTTCCGAGGAGGATTGGCATGAAGCTATTTGCCTGGGTGGTTGGCTGCCGGAATTGGGGCTGGATGCTGCCTGTGGTTTGGCTGAGCTTTCAGGGCAGTACGGTGGTTTGGCCAGCCGAGCCAGCGCCGTTGGCAGGCCGACGTCCGAACATCATCCTTGTGATGACCGACGACCAGGGCAAAGGGGACCTGAGCTGCTTAGGTAATCCGGACCTGAAAACGCCCAACTTGGATCGGCTCTACCAGATGAGCACTCGATTTACGAATTTTCAGGTTAGCCCTACCTGTGCGCCGACCCGCTCGGCCATCCTGAGCGGACGGCACGAGTTTAAAAACGGCGTTACCCATACCATCCTGGAACGGGAGCGGATGGCCCTGGGCGTAGTTACTTTGGCCGAGGTGCTTCGGGCTGCCGGGTATCATACGGGCATTTTCGGCAAATGGCACCTGGGCGACGAAGAACCGTATCAGCCGCAAAACCGAGGGTTTGAAGAGGTGTTCATTCATGGAGCGGGCGGCATTGGCCAGGCGTATGATTGCAGTTGTGCGGATGCTCCGCCCAACCAGCAGAACCGGTATTTCGATCCGGTCATTCGGCACAATGGCCGATTTGTGAAGACCCAGGGCTTCTGTACAGATGTATTCTTCCGGCAAGCCCTCGGCTGGATTAAAAAGCAAAAAGATAGCGGGCAACCATTCTTTGTCTATCTTACGCCCAACGCCCCACATGATCCGATGATCGCTCCGGAAAAATATAAACGCCCTTTCTTGGAAGCCGGTTTCGACGAAACAGTAGCCGGCCGATATGGCATGATCGCCAACATCGACGACAATATCGGCCTTTTGATGCAGAAGTTAGACGAGTGGCAATTGTGGGAGCGGACGCTGGTGATTTTTATGACGGACAACGGCCAGGCCGGTCCCCGCAAAACCCGTCGAAACGGACGCCCCTATGAGCTGTACCATGCTGGGTTCCGCTCCGGCAAAGGCACTGCGTATGAAGGCGGCACCTGTGTACCCTGTTTTTGGCGGTGGAAAGGAGTGCTGCCGGAGGGGCAAGACATCCCAGCCTTAGCCGCCCATATGGACCTGTTTCCTACCTTTGTGGAACTGGCCGGCGCCAAACTGCCGCCGAACACCCAGAAGTTGGACGGCCGGTCGCTTGTGCCCCTGCTGGAAAATCCCAAGGCGCCCTGGCCGGACCGATTCCTGTTTATCCATGTCGGGCGCTGGCCGAAAGGAGCCAACCCGGAGGAGTATAAATATCGGCAGTGTGCGGTGCGAAATCAACGGTTTCGGCTGGTCAACAACCAGGAGCTTTATGACCTGCAGAACGACCCGGGCGAAACAACTAACGTGATCGACAAATTTCCAGATGTCGCTCGGGCGATGCGATCGGCCTATGAGGCCTGGTGGGCAGAAGTGCGCACAATGCTGGTGAACGAAAATGTGCCGCTTTCCCCACGCCGACCCTACTTCGACCTGTATGAGAAGCAGCTTCGGGAAGAGGGGATCCCTCTGTGGACGCCGCCGGAATGGTAAGCCTAATAGGCGTGGCCCCGAAGCTCGCATACCCGCCGGGCCGGGAAGGAACCGGTCGTCGGAATGGTAAACATCATGGGGGTTGCCCAAAGGAGCTATACAACATAGTTCCATTCAGGGGGCTAGCTCTTTCCTCCAGCGTAGCAGATAGCCTTATCATCCCCACCATCTTTATCCAGCGCCCTATCCAAAAGAGCTTTTTTCAGGGGAAGCGGAGGCTGGTTTGGTAAAGGATGGCCTGGGTGGACTTACTCGCTGCTGGCGGCGCTGACCACTCGAACAGCCAATAGCAACAATGCTACTGCTCCGACAAAGGCGAGGAAGTTTTTGATGGCCTCGAACCGGGAGCTAGTTTGGCTGGAAGAAGCCTCCGGTCCGGGACTGACCGAAGCAGAAGGGAGGGCCGAAGGGGGCGGGGTGTTCGGCCAGGGAGCTGTCCATCCTCCGTTGGACTTCGCAGAGGGATTCCAGGGCGGAAGAGTGGTTGTAGCTCCGGAAGCGGACGATTGACGAGAACCGGCCCAAACCTGCGGGCTGCGAGTCGGCTGGGAGCCGGGCCAAGGGATGGCGGCAGGCGGCAAACTATTCGGCCCAGAGGTGGATGGCAAGCTGGAAGCTTCGGAGGGATTGGATCGATGAGGACTTAAACGGGGCGACTCATTCGGTATGGGCCAGGGCGGGATAAGCGGTTTGTCGGCTTGCTGGGCAGTGCCTGGTGGGGAGGAGCCGGCAGCAGGCAACCAACCGCCGACCTCGGAAGAGTTGCCCACCGGGATGCTACTTCCACCCGCCAAATGGGCGGGAGAAGGCTGGTTGGATGGCCAATTGGATACCATTGCCGGAGGAGGGGCAGACGGCGCTGCTGGGGGGGCTGATGGGGCTGCGGAGGCGGCCAAGGCGGTATCGGCCCCTTCCAGGGGAAACCAAGGCGATAAGGAGGCTAGGAAACTGCGCACTCGTCGGCAGGAGCTGCCCGCGGTTCGGCCCCAAGAGGCGCCAAACAACACGCCGGCCAATTGGCCTTGGCTATTCAGGATTGGCCCGCCGGAATCCCCCTGCCGGGCGGCTACGGAAAGTTCGATCATTTCTGGCGGCTCATGGCGGGCAGGAGAAAGATATTGGAGGCATCGGCCCGTGGCCGCTCGATATTGCCCGCTGCCGTAGCCGACAATCGTTAACGGTTCGCCCAACTGGGGCATCTCGGGCGCCAATGGAATCGGATCGACCTGAGGACGCCAAATGGCCAAGGCGGCCAAATCCCACTCTGGATCCATTTTCAAGATCGTGGCGCCGGAGCGGAAACCATCGGGGAAGATGACGGTAATCGGCCCGGCCGCATCCCGCACCACATGCCAATTGGTAACGACCAACCCATAGGCCCCTTGCACTCCTACTAAGGCGCCAGAACCCAGCGACAGGCCAGTGCGTTCCTGTACCACCACGCGAACGACGGCCGGATGGGGAGTTTGGGCTGGCCTAGAAAAAAGTTGGCCCAGGGGAAACCCCGAGCCATTTTGCACCGGCGGCGGCATCGGTCCACCCCAAACCGATGTACCCACCCCAACCACGGCCACCCAGGTTGCCAACCAACGAATCATCACCCCGGCTCAGTCGTAGAAAAAGCTCCAGACAGATGATTGCCCGAGAGAGTGTCCCGATCATTTTCGGCTAGAGACTGCTAGGGAGTGGATTTTGGTCGAAACGGTTGATATGGCCGGTGTGGTTGCTCAGTTAGGAAGATTAACTACCAGAGGTGGAACTGGAGTATTTGGCAGAGTGCGTACTGCAGACAAGATTGGGATGGTTTGCCCGATCGGTACAACCTGACTCCCCTAGGCGCAGGGCTTATCGGACCGAGCCTCTTTCCGTGGTCTGCCCGATCGGTACAGCTTGCCCGAATTGGATATTCACAGTCGGCGTGCCATGGTGCCCGATGATTTTTTCCGATTCTAGGGGGTTTAACTCGGTGGGTGGGAAAAGGCCTTTTACCACTGGGCTGCCCGGCGAAGGGCAGTGGAGGAGATATCTTCTCGGAATTGTTCCGGTGGGACTTCCCGACACAGCGTGCGAAGCATTTCCGGCAAATCCAGATCCGGTAAGCGAATGAATCCTATGCCCCAATCGCGGCCAAAGACCAGAAATCGGCATCCTTGGGCAGCAATGCGTTGCCAGGCCTGTTGGCAAGCGGTTTGGCTGCCGTAATATTTCGGATTGGCAATGCGGCGGAGCGTATCCGTACCTACCAGAAAGGTACTGCCGGGGAAAAGATCTGCTTTTTCGACAAAGGTGGCAGCCCGGGTCAACCAGACCACTTCCTCCGGGCCAAACTGTGCCAATCGGCGATCCAGTTCATAGTAATCCAGTGGGGATTTATCCACATTATCTAAGGAAATTTCGTATTCTACGCGCAGGCCATAGATCTGCTCGGCTACCTCAGCCATCCGGCGATGCCCTTGATGGCGGGGATTAAACGCTCCGGAAAGGATGGCCCGGCCGGAAGCCTCCAACCGCTTCGGCGGTTGGCCGACCATCAGCGCTGGTGTCTGTCCTAACAGGAGCTGTTGCCAACCCACAGGGGCCTCTACCCGAGAAGAGTGGATCGTTTCTTCTGGCAGCAGTGGCACCGGCAACCGGTCGGCCAGGCCGGCCGCCTCTGCCACCGCATTTAAAACCATCCGACTAACAACCTGTTCCTCCTGCAGACGAGTGCGCACTCCTTTTTGCAGTTCTACGGAATAGGTACTCGTGGCCGAAAGAGTCTGGATGGCCACATGCGCTCGGTGGGGACCTAGTTTGGGTCGGTCGGAGATCAGGCTGGCGGTGGCCGCTACCCCGGCCACGCTCTCCGGAGAGGCTTCATACCGAAGTGCCCGGCGGAAGGCGACCATGGCGGCAGCTCGGCTAGTAGGGGCGGCACAAAATTGATCTGGTCGGCCCCCTAAAAACTGCACCATGGCCTCCTCAGCATAAGGGATTACCCCCTCCAGTAGGGTACGAGATGCCCCTGGCACTTCTAATAGCGCGGCCAACGCCCCACTACCCCCACCACTTACCACTAATACCACCTTCTTGGGAACCTGATGAATTTGACTGATAAACCCTGCCTCTGCCGCCCACATCGCCACCCCACCCTCCTCCATAAGTTAAGTTATAAATAGGTTCGCCATCGGAGAAAAGTTGTTGCCGACCAAATGGTTGGAGATTGTCCTATCTATGCTGCTCTCAGGAGAATCCTCCCATGCCGGATATACCAGTTCTGGGAAATTCCGTGGGATTTGACCCGGTGCTACTGAGCGCCCTGGTCGAAGGGGTAGCCAGTGGATTAAGTATGTGTGGGGTCAAAGCCCGGTGTGTGGGTATTTCCCGCATCCCGCTGCGGGAAGCAGGCGATGTAACAGGGCTAATTGGCGTGCATGGGGCTGCTTCCGGCTTTGTGGCGGTCAATATGGCCGAACGCGTGGCACTGAAAACCGTCGGCGCCCTGCTTCAGGACCAATTTGATGCCCTCTGCCCCCAGGTGATCGACGGCGTTGGTGAACTTACTAATATCATTACTGGCGGCATTAAAAAGGGGCTGGCTGGTTCGCCTTGGGCCTTCAGCCATGTTACGGTCCCTTCCGTCATCGTAGGCCGACAGTACGAAATCACCTATATCCGAGGGCTAGAATATCTATGTGTGCTGTTTGAGCACGAAATGTCGGAGACGATTCTTTTGCAAGACCGGATCATGACTGCCTCGGTCTCGCTGATCCGGACATAAAAAGTTCAGCTGATCTGGCCACCCTCTTGGCATCCTTGCCAAGTTAGCCCAGCTTCTCTCCAACCCGGCTGGCCAGCACTTGTCTTCCCCGCACCCGGGGGAAACCAGGAATGCTCTGGTTATCTTTTGGGGATGGTTTTTCTGGATTTCCGCTCGAACGGAAATTATACTTGAGTTTTTGTACATCACCCAAAGAAAATCTACTTCCCCCCGAGGCTCTGTTGCCTGGGAAAAAGGAACTCTATCGGTTTGGCCAACTTCGGCTAGGCCCCCCGGATGCCGGGAGGGAGTGGAAAGTTCTATTGGTTGGTGGGCATGGGCAGGGTTTGGCTTTCCAGGCCGAGCTTGGCTAGCACGGCATAAAGGATAAAGCCGACCAGGAAGGCGGCCACCGGTGGGCAAGGCACCTGCCCTGCTAGGCCAGGGATGAAATCCGCCGCCCCCACAATAAACCCTACCACCCAGGAAATCCAACCAGCCAGGTTGAAACCTGCCCGTGGACCAGCCCATTTTCGGCCTGCCAGCAAATAATCGGCCACCATCGCCCCACAGACCGGCCCAAACGAAGCGCCAATGATTTTAAATACCCCTATCGCATTACCCGCTAGCCCACTAATAGCCAGCAGCACAGCTACCAAAGTACCGATGCCGCAGGAAATAAACGGATTGACCTTAGGCAAAGTGGTTTTGAAGCTATTGGCAGCAATGAACGAGGAGAAGCAGGCGGGCGGGAAGGCGGCAATGGCCAACAGATACATAAAGATGCCCGCCACCCCAGGACCGAGCACCTTTTCCATCGGCTCCATCAGCGCCGTAGCTTGAAGGATGGGTTTGTTGTGGGTCAACCCTGCTCCGTGCGCCCCGGCTACGATCAACAGCGATAGCCCCCCGGCAAACACAGTGGCCCCGAAAATGCCCACCAAGCCGCCCCAGCGTACATCCGTTTCGTCTCGGTTATTCATGCCGAAATCCGCTCCGGCTGCCCCGGCCGTGGCAAAAAAGCCCACAATGTAAGTACACAGCAGGGCAATAACCTCCCATTTGCTCAACGGCGGCTTCGGAGTAAGGACCTTCGGCGGGACGCCTCCGGCTGCTTCTGCCGACTGAGCCGAAGATTCCGACTGCTTGGCTTCAGGTTTGCCGGAGTCTTCCGGCTTGGCGGATTTTTCCGGTTGAGCGGATTGTTCCGTTTTGGCTGGAACTTCGGCTTTAGCTTCGGAAGCGGCTACCGGAATGGGTTTTTGGGTAAGTTCATTCAGGGCTTGGTAATCGAACTTAGCCACCCCGCCGACGGTGCAGAAAAACAGAATCAATAGAATCGCCAGCGGGACCATTGGCAAAAAGCTGGCCACCCGGGCCACATACTGAATGCCTTTTAGACCCATGAAAGCAGCGGCAATGGCCCAAATGGCCGACACCACCGCATGAGGCAGGGTCAACGGCCCATACCCAAACGGAGCACACAACAAAATCCCAGCAAAGAAGGCGTTGACGCTCAACCACCCGAATTGCAATACCCCCATAAGAAACCCTGGCATCAGGAAACCGCCCTGGACCCCATACGTGGAAGTCCCCACAATGTAAAGCGGCAACCCCGTTTTCAGCCCCAAAAGCCCCGGTACCAGATAAAACAGGAAATGACAGATCAAGGCGGCCAGGATTAAACCAATGGCAGCAATACCCACGCCTTGGGCGAGGGTGCCGCCGGCTGTCTCGGCATACGGCTGTCCCGGAGCAATTCCACTGCCCAGCGGAACATCCTGCCAGAAGACAAACCACAGCATAATGCCTGCGTAGGTGGGGGCCGTGCTGGCATACCACGGCACCCGCTTGTCCATTGGCACCGGTCGGGCCGATGCTACATAATCCGGCAGTTGACTCGCCATGGGAAACCTCCTGTCTGAAAGGGCCAAAAAACCACGTTAAGCCTTACCCGCCTAGGCCGATGCCCAACCATCCCAGACCCTAGGAGTGCAGAGAAGTCCGGGCGTGGGCACCGGCATGTTTTCAGAGTATAATCGCTTGACGCCGGAAGTAAACCATCCCCACCCATTCCATGGGGTCCGAAGCACGCATTTTGCCAATTTGCCTCACTCCTCTTTGCCTCCGGTCGTTTCATAGAAAAATAATTTGGTAACACACTTCAGCCGAACTTTACCAAGACATTCCTGCAAAAGCAGTAATCCCGTTTTTTTGTGCTACTTTATTTGTTTGTATTCCCACTTCCGGGGGAATGACATTCGGCACATTCTCCTTAAAAACCGGAACGTACTTCACTAGGTGCCAAAATTTGTTCTAGGAACTTCCTAATTCCAACATTGACATTTCCAACGGGTTAGGAGATTACCTCTCCGGCGTGGCCTCCAAATTGGCAAAAGTCAAGTTTAGAATGCCCCCTCTAAGGGCATCCGGACGGTCCCCCCCTACAGATGCATTGTCATTCCCGAACAAGCAGCAGTCCAGGGAGAACAGAGGAGCGGTAAAGGAGTCGGCGTCCCCCCTTTTGAGAACAGGGCACCAGGTGGGTTTCTCCCCGACAGTCATCTTTACTTTGATCAGTAGTATCCGTAGCCAATTTCTCTTTGGTCTTCAATTGACCGGCGCAGGCAGAGGAGACAGCAGGGACTGTTGGGGTGGCGCAGGCGGGGGGAGCATTTCTTGGTCCAAAAGCACCCGGCCTCGCAGCCCGTCGTCTTCCGGCGTGCGGAAACCCAGTTCCACCGGATCACCCATATCAAACCGGAACTTTCGCCGACGGGATTCTTCCCGCGCCTGACGGACAAGCTCGGCTTTCTGGATGGTTTGCTTCCGGGGCAGGGCAAACAGAATCCGATTACCCGAGCCAGGCACATCCAGAATATAAAGCGTCGGGAAGACGTCTTGATAGGTACGGACCATCGAATCGTACAGAGGATTAGAGGCCCGGCTCCAGATATTGCCGACCACCAGGCCGCCCGGCCTCAACGCCTGCCGGCAGGCCTGCAAAAACTCTCGGGTCGTCAGCGGCGGCGGCACATTCTCGGCACCAAAGGCGTCCAAAAAAATCACATCGTACCGGAGCGTCGTTTCTTCGATATATTTCCGTCCATCCTGTACGAAAACCCGCATATTTTGGTCTTCCTGAAATCCGAAGAACTTTTTGGCCGCCCTGACCACCTCCGGGTCCAGTTCCACCACATCAATCTTGAGCTGGGGATAATAATGCCGGAGAAAACTAGGGATGGTTCCGCCGCCCAACCCGACGATCAAAACCCGCTCCCACTGCTGGGCCAACAGCAGCCCCACCGGCATGGCCCTAGCATAGGGCAACTCCACATGGGCCGGATCGCCCGGTTTGACCACGCTCTGCTTGGCCCCCCACCTTTCAAACCACAGGGTCCGCAAGCCCTGGCTGTCCTCGGTAACCAAAATATAGTTGTACGGCGAGCGTGTTTCCCAAAGAACCTTCTCGCCCGTATTGTCCTGACCTATCGCCCGTGATGGAAAGATGCTCACGCATTGGAGATACAAAACTCCAGCAATCGCGGTCAGAAATAGCGAAAACGCCCGGTGGCAACCTCGGGCGGCATCATAGGTTGCGAGCGAGGCTTGGGGAGTCCCTGTAGATAAAATGACAATAGGATCATTATGTCCTGTTGCCATCTCCAGGTACTTTGGCCAGACAGGGAAATAACCTCTCTGTCTTGTCGAAAATTTGTTCTGCATGGCATGTTCCTTCCTCGAAAAAATAGTTCTCGCAGCCCCAACCAATGTTTGCCGCCGCCGTACTCCTGGAGGGAAAAAGTGTTTTCTTTCCTAACGGTAAGATTATACCACAAGAGCCTATGCAAGCCGCATAAGCTTTTGCTTTTTATCTTGCCCAGCTTACCAAAAAATGGGCCGATTTCATCAGCATAAACCGAATTGAAATCCCTCTAAGAAAAGGTATCTGGGGATTATCTCCTTCTTGACGGTAGCCCCAACCCGCCGATCTCCCGCCTCAAGAAGACAAAACAGGGATGCACTTATCGATGGCAATGGTACTGAATTGTCTGCCAGTAGAACCGCTTTTCGATTATCGACTGCTCGAAAGGGATGAGGCAAAAGAGTATGAGCAGCAGGGCAACATCGCTGGCAAGAGAATCGGAGAGAGGGTAGGATTCAGGCGATGGGGCGGGGGGTGTTTTATCGTTGGGGGGTGGATTTGGTTTGGGCGGCCATTTCGGCAAACTGGCGCGCCTCGGCGCTGTGGCCCAGGGCCTGGTGCATAACGGCGAGATTACCATAAGGGACGGCGAGGATGGATCGGTCGGCCAGGCCACTGCGCACCGCCTGCTCCATCAGCGCCAAGCCCCGCTGCGTCAGGTCCAAGGCACGGTCCCGCTGGCCCACCTCCCAATAGGAAACACCCATACTCACAAATGTTTCGCCATGGCGGGCCAATTCTGGAAAGCCTTCTTCCGGCACGGGCAGCGAAAGGAGCGGCACCGCTTTCTCATACCAACCGACGGCCGTCTGGTGGTCCTGCCGGCCTACTGCATGAATCGCCCCAAGCCGAAAATACACCCGTCCTAAAAGATAGTTATAAGCAAAGCTCTGTTGACGCTGGGGGCTGCATTGTTCAAGTGTCTGACGGACCAGTTCCCCGTATTGCCGTGCTTTGGTGCTCTCACCCCGGAATTGATACACCTGAAGGGCATCATACAGGGCCGTCCCCAGTTTCCAAGCGATCTGGTCTTTTAGCTGCGGGTCTTCCGCGGTTGGGAGTATTTGTTGGCCGGTTTGGAGGGCTTTTTCTGCCCAGGCCGTTGGATCGAGTTTTCCTTGCAGTCCCACATAGGCGCTTAAGGCCCGACAGGCGACGTGAAACCGATAGGCTTCCGTGCCCCCTTCATTGGCGATAATTTCCTCGGCAAAGGCGGAAGCTCGCTCCAGCCATTTCGGCACCGCCACCTCTTTTTGCCTAAACAGTCCCCAGGCGATCGTGTAGGCAGCGCCTAAATGGGCATCGAGCAAGGTGTTTTTGGCTGCCAGGCGTACTGCCGGATGGGGCGAAGAGACCAATGGCTCGGCCGTTTTGATGGCCTCGGCATAATAATCTAGGGCCTGTTTCCAATCTGGTTTTGGCCCTCCGGAAGCCAAATCGCCTAGCAGGCAGAGGGCTTGGGCCTTGAGATAAGGTCGACGTGAACATAATTCCATAGCATGCTGAGCCTCCCTCCGTGCTTCCTCCCACCGACCTAGTTCGCTTAACAGTTGGGCATACGTCAGACGATATTGCCCATTGCCCGGTTCCAACCGTATCGCCTTCATGCTGGACTGCAGGGCCTTGTTCATCTGCCCAAGACCAGCACAAACTTTTGCTTGGAGCCAATAGGCCCGGGCATGGTTGGGAGCTAGCCGAATCACTTGCTCCAAGTCGGCCAGAGCGCGGCTAGGGTGGGTATCCAAATAGGTTTCCGCCCGAAGCAAGAAAAGTTCCGGTCCGATCGGTTCCAAGATGATCTGGATGACTTTTTGACTTGTTTTGCCGGGCTGCTTGGGAGGTTCAAACCCAAAGATAACCCCTCGTTCCGGATATCCCTGACCAAGGATTTCGCCCAACTCGTTGGAGATAAATACGGGCTGGATACGAGCTAAATCGAGCTGCTGAGCTACTTGGTGAGCTGGAAAGGCCTCTTCCAGCCAGATGATGATGGAGCCGACTTTTTGGTCGGTCAGGGCGACCTCGATCCGCTGAAAGGGGTCTATGCTGTATAAATGAACCTCTATCTCCCCCTGCCGCCGAACCTCTTGGGGTTTGCCCCACAGCGATTGAAGCCTCTGCCGACTGCTCTGGCCAGGGGTAATCCCATTGAAACTGGCAGGCTCAATAGGCACCGAACCTCCCCATTCAGGCGACGGCACCGGCTCTACCGGAGTATCTTTAGCCGGTTGGGTGGCCAGAGCGGAAGATGACTTTTCCGAATGGCTACCAGGAGGGGTTGCATGCTCTGTCTGGATGCTAAGCTGGGCACTTGGATCCCCTTCCCTCCGAACCTCTGCCGAAGAAACTTTCTCCGATCCTTGGAACTCTCCTGCCGGAATGCCCCCTGCCGGTTTGGAGGACTCTGCTTGCGAAGACTCCTTAGGTCCTTGCTGGGGGGTCTGGATCGAGCTTGGAGGAGCCCCCCCATACTCCGCTGCTGCCAATTCCATCCAGCCCTGCCACGCCAGTAGGGTGCATGCCCCCACCACCCAAAGCCTCCTGTCCCACATTGTATCCCCTCCTGGAAAAGCCTGATTCTCCCAATGCGATTCGGAGCACCGCTCCTCCACTACGCCAAACCTATGGAATACCCGTTCTCTTCGTTACAGATTAGTTAAAGTGGTATGTTCTCGTCCAGACCAATTTTCTCCCAATCGGCTTTGGTTTCAGGGCTCCAGGGCAATTGCCCAAATAGAGCAAAAAGGCTGGCTCCGGCAGTGAAAAACCGGAAAAAAATCCCCCAGGTGGGAGAGCTCTTCCCGCCTGGGGGAGCTTTGAAAAGCATGCCTCAGATAAATCGCTTATGCTGAGAATGGATGAGAGAAATAAAGATAGGAAATTTAGTAAATCTAGAAAAAAGGTTCGGTAAAGTTTCCTTTTTCTCCAAGTTTCCTAATCTTTCGAGTTCGTCTGATTTCTTCAAAGCCAGGGTTAGCGATTGCGAGAATCTTCCGGATTTTCAAGCATCAATCCGGCCCAGAGTCCAATACTAGCGTCGTGCGTATGTTCGAAAAGAGCCTGGGCCTGGAGCACGATCAAGTGTCCGGTCCAACTCTTGGAACCTAGGAAGTAAACTGGTACATAGCGTTCGGAAGTGCCCCGAAGGAGGTAGAGTGTATTTTTGAATTCCCCGTTTTGTGGAACATGGTTATCCCTATTTAATGGTATATTGCTTAAATCGTTTGATATAAAATGACCCCATTTAATAGTGGTATATTCTCCGTCTTGAGGGGTAAATAAGGGAATTCTGTTCATGTCTTCCTCAATCGAAGCCAAAACCTCTTCAGCAAGCACCTGTACCCTTCGGCCCAAAAGGCTTTCGATATATCGGCGACGAAGCTGCTGGGCTATTTCCTGCATCTGGCTGCAGCGTCGGCGGACCACGGTGGGCTGGAGACGATCGGACATCTGTGCAGCCGGTGTACCGGGCCGAGGGCTAAAAGGAAATATATGAATTTTGGAAAACCCCACTTGTTCAACGGCTCGGCAAGTAGCTTGAAAATCCTCTTCCGTCTCGCCCGGAAAACCTACCAGAATGTCGGTCGTGAATGCTGGGTTGTCCACCCGCTCACGGATCTGAGCACACACTTGCAAGAAATCTTCCAGCCGATAGGGTCGGCCCATCCGTGCCAACACCGAGTTGGAGCCACTTTGCAAGGGTAAGTGCAGGTGGGGGCAAAACCGCTCCGGCCGAGCCCACATAAGCTGAAGTAACTTCGGCGTTACTTCTCCCGCTTCCAAGCTGGACAGCCGAACTCGGAAAGTGCCGGACATTTCTAAAATCTCCGCCACTAAATCCGCTAACCGAGGCTGTCCCGAAGGCAAATCCAGCCCATAATGCCCCAAATGGATGCCCGTAAGAACGATTTCTCGGTAGCCACTGGCAACAAGCCGGTGGATTTCCGCCAAGACCTCCTGAACCGGTCGGCTTCGCAGCACCGGGCGAACCAAAGGAATAATACAATACCTACAGCGTTGCTGGCATCCGTCCTGGACTTTGACAAACGCTCGATGTCTTCGACCGAAGGAGCTGATGCCCTGAGGCGGACAGCTCAATCCGAGTTGGCAGAGCCATTGGGGCAAGTCCGCTTTATCCTGAATCAGCTGAGCCACTCCGGGCAGACGAGCTAGTTCTTCCGGGGCCCGGGTGGCATAGCAGCCCATGACCACGATGCGGGCCTCGGGATGCTGGCGAGCAAGCTGGCGGATGATTTTGCGGCTTTTGAGATCGCTTTCCGCGGTTACAGTACATGTGTTTACTATGCAAATATCGACCTTCTCCCTGGGGCCTGCCTCCCACAAACCCAACCGCTCCAGCCCTTCTCGCACATACTGCGATTCATATTGGTTGACCTTGCAACCAAGCGTATAGATCAAAAACGAGGGCATACCCCAACTTCCACCAAGCGGGATGGCAGGTTCTGGCATCCCAAGAAGGTAATAATCAAGGAACCCCGATAGCAGAAAAGCTTAAAGGCGGCAAATCCCCTTTGCTGGCACTGGAACCCTACCAGAGGGGCTCATGCCAGCCTTTCGAGGGTTCTCTGGAAGTAGCGCCTCCTTATTTTCCATATAACTCGGCGGCCACAAAGTCCAGCCCTAACTCCCGCAGGGTTTCTGGTTTTGGGGCGCCGGTTTGGGTGTCCCAGCCCATGGCTTCCAGGTATTCCCGCACCTGGGTATCGACATCGACGGTTACGCCGGCCACGGGACCGTCTGTTAGGGGCGGATCGCCGATAATCCGGCCGGGGATTTTCAGGTCGATATTGCGGATGCCTTCCCGAAGGTTGAAGGCGATTCGCAAAGCGGCAATCCGGGCGCCAATGCGGTCAATCTGTTCCAATGTGTACTTTCGACCTGTTACACACCAGAGCACCTCGGGCAGGGATTCTGGCGGCAGGACCGACCAGGCAAATAGACACATGCCGGCCGCCGAACTGGCGTGATGATGGTTGCTGATGCGGCGATGGATCTGCCCTTTGCCAGTGTACTGATATTTATCAAACTCTTCGGTTACCAGTCCCGGCGGCGCAAACTGGGCTTCCGCCGTCCAAGCACTCATCTGGGTATGGCGTGCTGGGGTGGCGTCCATTTTATAACTAGCGGCCAAGCCGGGACTTAGCCGAGGATCATGCATCGGCACCTCTTCACCCCCAATATGCATGGCGTATTGTTCCGCGCCCCGGCCGATCCGTTCGGCCCCTATTTTGGCGCCATCCTGCAAGATGCGGCCAAAACCTTCGCCCCGGGCAATCTGCTCGGTAAGTTGCACAATGGCTTCGGCGTTGCCCCAGGTAAGTTTTAGGCCGCCGGTATCGGCGTCGGTAATAATCCCTTTTTCATAGCATTCCATGGCAAAAGCGATGGTACAGCCGGTGCTAATGGTATCCAGCCCAGCTCGATTGCAGATTTCGTTGCACCGATTGATCGAGGCTAGGTCATCGTTGAGCAGCATGGCGCCGAAGGAACCGAGGGTCTCATATTCCGGCTTGTGACCTTTGGAGGCGAAGGGGCCGGCCTCGACTTCTGTCTGGCCGCCGCAGCCGATCGGACAACGCCAACAGGCGTATTTGCGGCGTTGGATGGCCAAGACAGCATCGTCGCTGATTTTTGCAGCGGTCGGGAAATCAGCGGGAGTGCCGGCCCAGTTTTTGATCGGGCAATCGGCCGAGGCTACCGCTCCCGCGGTGATCCCGGCCGTACCATACTGGTGCAGGACCTGGAAGAAACCTTGTTCCTGCATGAATTCCCGGTAGCGTTGGAGGGCCTGTTGAAGCCGTTGTGGCTCGGCGATGGTTGGAGTTTGGTTACCCACGGCCACAATGGCTTTAAGGCGTTTGGAGCCCATGAGGGCCCCGAGACCACTTCGACCAGCAGCCCGGCCCCGGTCGTTAATCACACAGGCGAGCAGCGCTTTTCGTTCACCGGCCGGTCCAATGCAGGCGAGCCGAGCTGTGGCGCCATACCGTTCCTGCACCCGCTCTTCCAGCTCGTTGGTGTCCAAGCCCCACCAGCCGTCGGCAGGCATCAGCTCGGCTTGGCCGTCTTGCAATAACAAATAGACCGGCTCGGGACTCACCCCCCGCACCAGCACCGCGTCGAAACCAGCAGCCTTCATCGCCGGTCCAAACTCGCCGCCAGAATTGGCATCCCCCCAAGTGCCCGTTTTGGGACTTTTGCCTACCACGATATACCGATTGCCGGTGATGGCTGGCGTGCCAGTCAAGATGCCTGTAAAAAAACCCAGGTAGTTTTCTGGCCCCAACGGATCCACCTTCGGCCGCTGGAGCCGGTACAAATACCACGCACCCAGACCATAGCCCCCCAGATACTCCAGGTAGGCTTCATCCGGCGGCGTTTCGACCCGGAGTTCCCGCTTCTCCAAATCCACAAACAATACCCGACCCATCGTTCCTGAAACCGCCATCGCTCGGACTCCTTTGCGTCATTGAAGAGAAAAAACTTCTTTATCCTGGAAGCTCTGCAAAATCCTGAACATCACGTGAACTTTATGAACATGTAATCTGTTCCTTTTGCCCATCGGTTCCCAGTGCTGGGCACTATATATTGAGTCTAATATTGGCAGTGCCACTATATGTTGAGACTATTGACGGAGGTTCCGAAATAGTGTAAAAATATCTCCTTTGGATTATCCAAAGGTTCCTCCTTTAGGCCTTCTGCGTATATTCCCCGATTCCTATCGGCCTGACAAGGGGACCCGCTCCAAACGGACCGGATCGCTGGCAAACAGACTATCGCCTGCTTCGGCCAAAAAGCGGGCTAAGTTTTCCGGCGTATCCGTGAACTTGGCAAACCGAACCTGTCCGGCGGACATTTCTCCTTTCAGTTTGCCCGCTTCGATGGCCTGACGCTTGGCCTCGTTGTCCATCGCCCACACGGTCAGCCGATCTCCCTCAATTTGGTACCGCCATAGAAAATAGCCTTCCACCGCCTCCCAGCCTTTTTCTTTAATCTTCTCCAGCAGAGCCGGTTTGGGTTCGGCGATGTTCAGGTATGATTTCCCGCCTACCTGAGCGGTAAAAAGCAACATCTCCCCAGGCGGTTCCACCTTGCCCTCCCGATGCGAAACCCCTACCACCCGAAACACGCCATCGGGCCACTCATCGCCCGCCTGACCGATGTGGTAGAAGCTGATGTGCCCCTCCTGGTCCACATGCCGCCAAAGCCCCCAAAGCCCTTTGTCCGGTTTGGCTTTCTGGGGATCAACCAAGGGCTTGGTGGAATCCACACACCCGGCCAAAAAAAGACCGCCGGCTACCAAAGTCCACACTCCCCGGTGCATAAGCTGTCTCCTTCGGGAAAACAGAAGCATTCGCCCTCCATCTACCTAGCAGTCCCCAATCCTCCAGGATTTGTCTAAGATATTGTACCGGTCAGGGCGTATCCAGGCCAGCATAGGGTCCCGGCTCGAGTTTCCTGCTTTCTCCCCCAACAACCTCCTGCGAGAAAGATTTTTGGTAACCCTTCAGCCGAAGGAAGAACTCCTCTGGTTTCTCCCAGGAAGGTCCTGCGTTGTCATTCCCGCTTAAGCGGGAATCCAGAAACTTGTTCCCGTATGAACGGAAACCAGAATAGCTAAACCATAAAAGCCTGGACTGATGCTGGCGCAGCACGGACAGGTTAGGCCATTCGGCTGAAATGTTACGATTGTTGCGAGATCCTTCGAGATTCCCCTCACCTTTTCATCGCGGGCGCCACCATCTGGTCAGATACAGCAGGGCGGCAAAATCATATAGGGCATGGGCAATGATCGGGCCTAGAAGATTGCCGCTTTGGATCCGCCACCAGCCGAGATAGGCTCCGATCAAGCCAGCCAGCAGAGCGTAAAACGGGCTGATCCAATGCAACAGGCCAAAGACCGTGCTTGCCAAGGCGACGGCTAACCACAGCCCGGGCCTGCCTCCAAGAGCCCAGGAGTGGGGCAACCACTGCGTCAGCCCATCCTGCAGCAGCCCCCGAAACACGATTTCTTCGCCCAGCCCGGCCAGAATCGAAATCAGAGCCAACTGCCAAACGCGACATCGGGCAAAAAGCGGTACTACGAAATCCATGAGCACCCGGACCAACCCTCGCCACGGCCCCCGGGGATAGGTCAGACCGAGCCATAATCCCGCTAATAGCGGCACCGGAAGGATTGCTCCCAGCAAGGCATCGGAAAGATTCCAATGGATTTTCTTCCACACAGGTTCTCCTATCAGCCAGCCTACTAATCCCCCTAACAGCACTAAACCCCCTTCGACCAGGGCAGCGATCCCAAGCATGCTTCCCGGCTCCAGAGGGGATAAAGGTTGTGGCTGTGCAATCGGTTCCCCTTTTAGCTTCTCTCCGGCATCCAGGTCCTGGGAGCAGAGCTCGGTGTCGGGCTCTGAACAAGCCTCCTCCGGTAAACCTACCCCAACTGCTTGCTGAGGCTTCACCCCATCCGGTTCTAGCCCCCCCGATTCCTCTGGTTGCGAAGTCATTTTCTTACCTTTGACTCGTTGAGGTGGAGTTCTGCCAGGAAGTTTCTGCAATCCTTTGCTTGCTAAGGCCTTGGGAGTGATTGGGAGCCGGATCGGTAAATCTCCTCCTCCTGCTCGGCGTGAGCTGAAATTCAGAAACCAACTGGTTGTTTCGACGCTTTGGCCAGGGTATCGGCCATCCCCATAACCATTTACTTCTTATTACTTTCCAATCCCTTACTTTTTACTTCCCAATACCTCTTTTTTAAGGCATGGGGGAACCAACGAGCTTGAAAAAGTAATTTTAGCCCCCAACCGTTCGACAAACTACCATCCTAGATCGGTTCCCCATGGTTGGCAGGTGTCGTTGCAGGTTTCCGGAAGCCAAAAAGAAGCATTACCTGAACAGGGAAGCTTTTAGGAGCTCAGTGGAGTTTTCCCAACCGATAAAGTTCGGCTGTGCAGAATAATTCTTAAGCTCGACAAAACCGGAACCCGATACTTCCGTTGAGGCCCCCGGTTGGGTTTTTTGAAGGGCTATGCCCCGTTATGGGGGATCTGGGATCTTTTTAACGCCACATTGCCAATCCGGGAGTCATTCCACGCCTTCCGAACCCGCCTTCCTAGAGGGGAAGAATGGTTTTAGAGAGGACTTTTCCCCCTAAGAAAGGGGGATAGGGATTACTCTCATTTAGCGGCCAATGCCCACTGAGCATGGATTGAACTTGAAAGATTGAGTTTGGAAGACGGAAAAACCCCCTCCGAATGCCAACAAGTTACCAAAAGAGAGGTGCATTTCCTATGAAAGTTTTCCCTCTGTTAATCAAAGAGCTGTTAGACAACCAGCACAGCAGCCAAGCCTCTGAGGCAGCTGGGGCAGAATCTTTGCAGGAAACAGGCAGGCCTTCCGGACAGGGGGAGGCTGTATTGGCGGAGATTCCGGACGTAACCGATCCCCCAGCGCTGCCCAGCTCGGAGGGAGGGAAGTGGGGTTGGCGGCGGGGTGGTCGGCTTTTTGGCCCCAGTCTTTCTGCACGCATCTTGCTAGGAGGAGGGGTGGTACTGTTTCTTATAGCGGCTCTGCCAGTGTTTTTTCGTTCGGAGCCTCTTCCGGAACAGCACAATAACTCTCTCTCTTCCGAAAACTCCCCCCAGTCAGTTCGTGGGGATGCAAAAAACCTCACAAAAACGGACCAGTCTAAGCCCGAAGGAGCAATTACTACCTCTTTGGGCAGCTCTATCCCCCTAGGAAAACCCCCTCACCAACAGAAGACCTCTCAGCAGGCAGCAACCCAAAAGGCTCTTACTACTCCCTCTACCACCCCCCGTTCTGGAAGCGTTCAGCCTCAATCAGAGGGCAACTCAGAGCTTACCTCCCCGAAAAGCCCCTCTGATAAGGTACAAAAAACCGCATCTCAAATTGCCCACTCCAACACCGCTCCCCCCTCCTCTGGACAACAAAACCCCGGTACTTCCCCCTCTTCTAACTCTACTGCCAGCATTCCTAGTGGAGGAGCCGGGCGGCAAGCCACACAGCCAAATCCTCCGGAGACGGGGCCACGCCCAGACCAAGGGGGGGGCCTGGGCCAAAGAAATAGCGATCTAACCAGCCAAGCACGCTCTAGGGAAGGTTATTTCTCACAGACCCGTTCTCCCTTGGATTATTACCCAACCTCTGCAAATTACCCAAACTTCCCAAATAGCCAGGTTGTTTACTATCCGAGTACGGATGGGCGTTGGTATCCGGTAGCCTTTCCTCCGAATCGAGGAGCCGATCTGGGCCGATCCTATGCCCCTACTTCCTTTTCCTTTGGCAGGGAAGGCACTGTTCCCTGTGGGCAAGGTACCTTCCCTAGTGGAGGTCCAAATCCTTCCCAGGCCTCTGGGTCTTGGAACCATTATTATGAAGAAGAGGTTTCTCGGCGGCCTGTGCCTGAAGGGGCAAAGCCCCCCTCCTCCTATCAAAACCCATCCGCATTCCCCCCCGCTCCTGGGAGATCAGCGTCTCTAAGGCGGGAGGCAATCTCTCCTGCTGAGCCGGGGTACCAACTCGGCCACTCTAATCCTTCCTATGGACCGTATTCTGCCCAATTTAATGCACCGCTGCCGGCCAAACTTTCCCCCTCCTCTGGAGGTCCTCCCAATGAATTCCAATCCATCAATAGCGGTATTAGTAGTACACCTTTTGGGGTGCAAGAGCCGGGAGTAGCTCGGTTCAACGGGACCATTGAACAACCTCCCATCAGGAGTGCCTATGACGGCACTGGATCAAGCCTTTATTAAAGCGTATTTGCTCCAGGCTGGCGATGGGAACGCTTGTCGGGCCCCTTCTGAAAGCCCGCAGAAGCCGACTTCCCAGCAAAACCCCCAGCCCCAGCAAGGGGAACTGGCGGGGACTGGTCCATTTCTAGGCGAGCTTTCTCTCCGTTCGGCCCCAGAGGCTAGCTCGGTGCTCGCTGCCAAGGGAAACCAACCGGGAGAAAAAAACCCTTCAGGAGCCAATGGCCCCGGCTCTGCCAGGGAAATCCCAGACTCTTCGGCAAAGACGGCGTCTTCGGGAAAGAGGGCCCGGCGCAAATCGGGTCAGTGGGCAAGCGATCCCACGCGCAAAAAATCCGCTCCCCGGGTACGTTGTCTTTCGTTGACCGAAGTATTGGATGAAGAGGATCGGCAATCTTCGGTCGGATTGCCCAATCGGAGGACCTTACAGGAGTTAGCCTCTACGCGTGGTCCGGATCAGGGAACCCATCCTGGGGTAGGCGGCTCCCATTTTCTTTTCAAAGGTGCTAGGAAACGGACAGTCCAAGAGACCCAAATCCGCCCATTGAGAGAGAACTATCTGGAAAATCGTTCTCCTACTGGGCAATCGGACTTTCCCGTGGAGGATCCAGCGGAAGGCCAACCAGAGTACATTTTGGAGTTTCCTGGCTGTTTACCGCAGGCGGAACCGAGGCCGCCTTCCGAACAGAGCCTGAGGCGTCAAAAAGTCCCCAAAAATCCCCGGAAAATCACGCTCCGGGATTTGGAAATCCCACCGGAGCTGTGCTTTTTTGAGCCGCCTTCGCCCACCATCCCTTTGCACGAGGAGCCACCAAACCGGAAAGGGCGGGGGGTAGCCGAACTACCCCAGAGCTTGAATGCACCTCGGCTGAGCCTATTCGCCTTAGAGTCCCAGCAGGAGGCATGCCAAGAAGAATCCTCCGTTCGGCAACCCCCCGGAGTGCTGGGTGGACAAACCAAGGGGGCTTTGGCGCCTCCGGGGAAGGAGTTGCAAGGGCAAGGGGGACCTGAGCGCCTGCTTCGACTCCGGCCGGCCTCGGAAGGTGGGTATGGAAGCCAGCCCAACGATGGGAAAGGCACAAAGGGCCAGGCCAACTTTCCTGCTGCTCAAAGTCCACCAGCCACCGACTCGGCGCCAAGGAGTGCGGGGCCAGGTAGTAGGCCCTTCTGTCCCCATTGGCATGTGGCAGCCTTTCGTTGGCCGAAGGTCTGTTTAGCACTGGAGGCCAAGGCGCCGGCAGCATTAGCTCGGGTAAGGGAAGCGATTTTGTCGGCTGCCCAAGAAGGTAAGAAGGTAATTGGATTTGCATCGCTGCAAGCTGGGCAAGGGGCAACGACGTTGGTGTTATGTGCGGCAGGTCAATTGGCGGCCCAAGGTTGCCGGGTTTTATTAGTGGAGGTGAATTTTCGGCACCCGGATTTAGCCGATCAGCTCAATGTGGCCCCGCAAGTGGGCTGGGAACATCTGGGCGAAGGCTGCCGGAGTGTCCAAGAGGTGCTCATTGAATCCCAAGCCGACAAAGTAACGCTTCTACCATGGTGCGATGCCTCTGGGACCTTAGCCGACCAGCAGCCTGCACGATTGGCCGCCCTAGCTGAGAGTTTAAAAGAACTCCGCCCATGGTACGATGTCATTCTGCTTGATCTAGGCTCGTTAGAAGAGGGGCAGGACAAACCGACCGGAGACCAAACAGCGCCGGTTTGCTTGGTCGAGGCTGTGGTCTTGGTGCGGAATGTGCGGACCGGGGGGGGGCAGGCAGATATTGGGGTGTTGCGGCAGCGTCTGGAGGCGGTTGGGGCTTCGGTGATAGGAGTAGTAGATAATTGTGTATAAGTGGAAGCCCCGCCCCATTTCTCCTTTCTGTCGTTTCGGACATACACTAAGCCAACGCCTCCGCTTCAGAACAGGGGCCTCTGTGGCTTCTAAGCAATATCAGAGAACAGTTCCTTCTGGCGCCTGAAACGATAGGCCGGTTTTTGGATTGATGGCCAAGCCTATGTACCGAGCATATTGGCAACTTACGGAAAGGCCCTTTGAAAACAGCCTGGACTGGAGGTTTTATTATCCGAGCCAGTCGCATCAGGCAGCGGTAGTAAAACTTCGGTATGCTTTGGAGAACCGGTCGGAAGCGGCCCTGCTGGTGGCAGAGCCGGGTATGGGCAAAACCCTTTTGGTGGCGATGCTTCAGCATGCGCTGGGAGAGCAGGTTGGGCCGTGGATCGAAATCCCCTTTCCGCAGATGCGTTGGGAAGAACTGGTGGTGTATGTAGCCGACTTGCTGGAAGGCCGCAGTGCTGGGGCAGAGCACGTGCCTCTGTACCAAACTGTCCGAAGGATTCAGCGTCTCGTCGCAGAGGCGGTTCAGGCAGGAAGGCATCCGGTGTTGGTGGTGGAGGATGCTCATTTGATCACCGATCCGCGCCATTGGGATGATCTTCGCCTGCTGCTGAACATTCGAGCTGGCCAGCGTGTGGGCTGGACGCTGTTGCTAGTGGCCCAGCCAGGGCTGTTGCCCCTTTTGGAACGGATGCCTTCCTGGGAGGATCGCCTGTCGATTAAATGTCTGGTTCGACCCTTCAGTTGCATGGAGACCGCCGGGTATGTAGCCCATCGATTGAAAGTAGCCGGCGCCACCCGGGAGCTGTTCGATCCGTCCGCTCTCGATGCCCTTCATCAACTCAGTCAGGGAGTGCCCCGACGGATCAATCGGTTGGCGGATTTGGCGCTACTACTCGCCTATGCCGAGGACCAGGATAGCATCCGGGCCGAGCATGTAGAGGCCGTGGCAGAAGAGATATACCGGCTTGCTTCAACCTAAACGGTTGCCGTCTGTCTTCGGCACTGGTTGCCCATCCGTCTTCAGAAGCCTATGCCCATGAGCTATCCAATTGCCCTCGGGCTAACGCCTAAGACCGCCTGGGCATGCCTGTTGGGAAGCCGCCATGGCGGTTTTTCTCAAAAGCCCTTGCCCGCGCTCACCCACCGAGTTTACGACTTTAACTGGTCTAGAGGGAACTCTAATTTTTCCGGCGTTCGGAGCATCTGGTCCCAGGTAACTTCGCTCTTCTGATAGGCGGCGGTTCGGCCCAGGATGGTGGTCAGATTACTTCGCACGCTGGGTGGTACGGTGGGATTTTGGAAATCGCCCTGGGTAATGGCCTGATGGAAAGTGGCGATATTGGCTACCGCTCCTTCGGTGTACAAATTACCTAGTTTACCGCCTTTATAGGATTTTTCCCCTCGGATCAGCACCTGACCAAAGTAGTGGGTCTCTGCCGTGCCTTTTGGTCCAAAGATCCAACAGCCGATGTCTTCGATGCCGGTTCCGTACTGTTTCGATGAGAAGCTGAGCGGAATATCATTTGGGAACACGAAGACACAGCAAAAGGCGTCATGGCAGACCAGGTCCGAGGCGGTGTCTGGGTCCTGTCGGCCGCGGCGGGTGCAGGCGCCGTAGGCACGGATCGGATCCTGATCCAAAAACCAGGTGGCCACATCCAAGGCATGGATGTTCTGTTCGGTGATGATGTCGCCGGAGAGGATTCGGTCCCGGCCCCAGAGTCGCATGCGGGTTTCGGGGTCTTTTAGCTCCACCGGGCCACCCCAAGTGCTACCAGTGTAATAGACGGCCTCAGCGGAAACGATCGGGCCGATGTCCCCCTGCTGGACCCGACGAACGCATTCCTGATACAGCTGGTTGGCCCGGGTTTGGAAATCGACCCACACACAAAGCTTCTTTTCGGTAGCCCGTTGGCCGGCCTGAAGGAAGCGTTGGCAGCCGGGCACATCCACCGCAATCGGTTTGGCCACAAAGGCATGGCAGCCGGCCTCGACGGCATCCCAGGTCTGATCCGGATGGAAATAAGGAGGACTTTCGATCACTACGGCGTCCGGTTTGGTATCCAGCACCCGTTTATATCCGGAAAGGGTACTGAAGCATTTGTCTTCCGAAAGCCCAAGCCGTTTGCCCGTCGCAAGCGCCCGGTCGGGGAAGTAATCGGCCACCGCAATAAACTGGTAGCCGCCGTGTTGGCGGAATAGATCGGCGATCCAATTGCCTCGGCCTCCGCAGCCGATCAGTCCCAGTTTCATGGTGGAGGCCGCCTGGCTGCCCCAGACCCACTGCGGTTTGGCAATGGTTAACCCCAACAGGCCACTGCCTGCCAAAAAACGCCGTCGATCCATTGCCGCACCTTCTCCAAAGGATTTCCTTTGCCCTGGACGAACAGCTTCTCTGGCTATAAAAGCTTCCTGAGTGGCCTCGGAAGCAACCTGTGCCCCAGCAATCGATTGGGGCAATTGGGTAGCTAGCTTGGACATGATTTCGTACTCCTTGCACGAAAAGGGATTCTCAGCGCATAGAAGAAGGAAGCACTACCCTAGATTATCTCATAACCCAAAGGGCTGACAAAGGAGATTTGCTCCCGTTAGCGCTGGGTGGGTGCATCCGAATGGTTACCTCCAACGGGCAGTTTGACTTGGCCTTGGGGTGGCCGGGATTATGGAGTTTTTCGAGCGGGAAAACTGGGCAAGGGCATTTTGGCAAAGCGTTGCCATTGGGCGTCGATCTGGGCTCGGTTAGGCACACCTGGGTGAACCCACAGGCCATATCGGAGCCGAAGCGTCTGGCCCGGCTGGATGGTGATCGGCCCGGCCAGGGTCAGCGAGGCCCCCATCCACCCATCGGCCCGCACATGGAACGCCGTTGGATGACCGGGATTGGCCGGGTGGTCCATCAGGGTAATGCCGGCACAATGTTTGCCGGAAACGCCGGATCGGCTTTCCACCGGAACGGAAGAGGGTTTGGCATGACCAGCAACCGGTGGTTGTGGCTTAGGCGAAGCGGCAGGTTGGTCCGAAGAAACGGCGTGCAGAAGTTTTTGTTCGGAGGCAGACGGACTGGCGAAGGGCAGGATCGGCCCGCTGTAATCGACCCATCGGGCGGGTTTACGGAACATAGCTGGTTCGCCCAGTTGGCCTTCGGAGTTGAGCAGTCGGCCCCCGCCGTCGGTGACGCCAATCGTCTTGGCCATGCGCACGCCGATCATGCCGAAGGGGCTCTGGCCGATGGTAACCGGCTCTTGGCCCGGCGGCGCTAGCTCCATGTCGATCAGAATCCACCAGTGGTCCGGATCGTCCAGTTGTACTTCGATGCGGCGGCGTTCCAGGAGGATCGTCTTTGCGTGGCCATCTTGCCAGGCGTGGACCGCTACCAGCCAGGCCGACTGATCGCCATCTTCATATTGTTCGATCCGCTGGCAGACAATCCGACCAAGAAGGGACAATGCCTCTGCCCGATCCGCCCAAAAGTTCACGCCGCCTACATCGGCATGGGAAATCCAAACGGAATTGTGATGGCTATGGCCGAATGGATCCCGGGGATGGCCCATCCGAGTAAGCGACCTGCCTTCCGGACCAGCCACTGGGTATAAAAACGGTCTTCGGAGGCTGGGCCCGAAATGATACCGGGTCAACTCCCGGCCCAGGTATTGGAAGGATGCCTGGTCATAGGGCAGAGGGAGTACCTGCATGGCCGGGACCGGTTTCGGCTCCGGTAGCTCGCCACCTACGGAGTCCTCCTGGGAAGAGTCAGGGGCGGGCTGGTTTCCTCCGGCTGCAGCCTCGGTGGGGGAAGCGGCGGCGGAATTTTCGACGGGCTGGATCGCCGGTGTCTGGGGGCTTTGCTCGGCCGGGAAGCTGACAAAGGCCAAGATAATATAAACAAATAAACACGAACTTCCTATCCACCGCATCGGCCCGGCTCCTTACTAATCCAAGCAGAACATCTTTGCCAGGTAGAGGGTGCTTGGATTATGGTCCCCAGCAGCAGACAGGTCAATAGGGGGAGGAGCTGGGCTGGGCAAGGGGCATAGGTCGGCCAGGGGTGGGCACGTCGAAGGCGGCCATTTCGGTCATCATCCGATAAAAGATAGCCGGATCAACTTTCGGCTGGGCTTCGGCGCCGTTGCCTATCAAGGCAAACAAAATCTGCGCTTTGGCCTGAAGTTGGTCAAGCTGGTGGCTGGTGACAGTAACGGCCGCCCCTTCTGGCCCAAGCCGCTCTAAGGAAGCCCGATAAACCAAACTCTCCCCAGGCCGAGCTTCCAAATGAAACTCCGCTTGCGGAATCCGCGCCATGATCGGCGAAAGCCGAAATCCCGTGGCCTCAAAAGCCAATAGACCGCCCGTTTGCGCCATTCCCTCCAAAATGAAGGTGGCATTCAGACGCTGGGGATTGATGCGTCCCAGGTGGCTGGGAGGGCTGGGGGGTGGTACTTGTTTGTAGGCCTCCGCCCAGGCGCCAGATTGAAATTCGGTAAATCGATCGATCCAAAGCCACCGAAACGCTTCGCGGTGAGAGTGGGCAGTTCCCTGTGCAGGAAGCTGGACCATTTGTGCAGACAGAGAGCCAGCGAGGGGTTCTCGATTTTTGAGCGTCCAGAATTCTTCGGCGCCTGCGGGCTGAGCCGGGCAGGTTTTGAGCCGAATCCGTGCCGACACCGCCAGCCGACCCCCCACCTCTCCTAGACAAAGCATCTCCACCGGTCCGTCCGGTTTGCGGAAATCGACCAGTTGGCAACAGATTT
Organism: uncultured Thermoguttaceae bacterium; assembly: GCA_938042245.1. Lineage (GTDB taxonomy): Bacteria > Planctomycetota > Planctomycetia > Pirellulales > Thermoguttaceae > JANXAQ01. The sequence continues at coordinate 9,922 of CALIRO010000034.1, read as the reverse complement.
CCAGCCGATCGCCCGGGTGAACAAATCGCAGGAATTTCACCCCCCGAAACCACTCCACGGTAAACCGGCGCCTAGGTCCTGGCTCGCTCAGGTCCAATAGCAGCCTGCCCGCCTGCACCATCCCTTCCAAAATCAATACCCCGGGCAATACAGGAATGCCTGGGAAATGATCCGGCAGATAAGGTTCGTTTTCCTGGAGCCTCTTTTCTGCGCGAATCCACCGACCAGGAACCCAGCCCACAATCCGGTCTAAGATCGAAAATTCCATCGCCTCGTAAGCCCCTTCCAATGTTGAACCCTGTCCCCCTACCCTGAACCCTTTCCTGATTGCCATGCAATACGCTGACCAACCTGAAAACGACCGCCTTTGGAAAACATTATACTCTACCCGGATGGGCCGATTTTGAAAAGAGAGAACTTTAAAATTTGGCAGGACTTGGCAAACGGATAAAGCGATCTGCCCTCTGCTAAGCGTCCCCAGAGCGGTGGAGGCGTTAACTTGGCCGGGTCTGCTGGTAAATGGCCTGGATCAGTTCCTGCACATCTCGATATTTTCTGCCGGGTTGCAAGGCACGGTCCAACAGGCGCCGGGCGTCGCTTTCCGAATGGCCCAGCCCCAGAAGGATCTGATAGGTTTCCGAGACCACATCGGCCGGGGCCGCCTCTTCGGGAGCTTCGGCTCGGGTTACCATCAGGGCGAACTTCGGCACTTTGCGGCGCAATTTGGCAACGATCCGTTCGGCCGTGGCCATGCCGATGCCTGGCAAACCAGCCAGCAGTTTGGTCTGCTGCTCTTCGATGGCGACGGCCACCTCCTGCACCGGACGCACCATCGCCCGCAGCGCCTTCTTCACCCCGACCCCATCAACCGAACAAAATAGCTCGAAAAACTCTCGCTCCGCCTCGCTCAAAAAACCGATCAGCCGCGGTATCAGCCGTCCGTGCCCAGGATTGCCCTCCAGGTACTCAATCGTATGCAGGCTGATCTGTTGGCCGATCTGCTGCTGTAATTGCCGACGGGTAAACTCCGAAATCAGCACTTCGTATTCGATCGGCCCCACTTGGAGCCGAAGCGATTCTTCCCCCAACCCTACCAATTGCCCAGTCATCTTCGTAATCACAGCAAAAATCCTCGAAAATCCGGTAGATTCTATTTCATGGAGATAAACCCTTTGCCTCCCGGCTGGAGGTCGCGGCGAGTTCCGTCGGTGTCTTCGGATAGATTCTATTTCATGGCGATAAACCCTTTGCCTCTGGCGGCCAAAGCAACCCTACCGGTTAAGGCCTGCTCGGGGGCGCAGGTGCATGTAATAATGGCACAAGGCCACGGCCAAGGCATCGGCCACATCCGCAGGCTCCGGCAACCGCTCTAGAGCCAATTCCCGCTGGATGGCCCGCTGCATTTGTCCTTTATCAGCCCGGCCCGAACCGGTCAAAATCCGTTTGACCTGAGTGGCCGAGTAACTAATCACCGGAATCCCCGCCTGCCCAGCAGCCAAACAAATCACCCCCCGTACATGACCCATCAAAATCGCCGTGTGCGGATGCTCATAATGGGCATACAGGGCTTCCAAGGCTAAGGCAACCGGCTGGAATGTGCGGATCAGCTCGGTAATGCCTTCCCAGATGGCTGCCAGGCGTCGGCTCATTTCCCCTTGCTGACCAGCCCGCACAATGCCCGCTTCGACTAACCTGGGGCCTGCCGCACTGGCCTCTAACACCCCATATCCGGTGATGTTCAGCCCCGGGTCCACCCCTAGGATCCGGCCAGAGTGCATAACCCTCTCCTGATCGGACCAGTTTGGCCAGGGGAAAACCCCCGTAGCTTAGTCTGTCCAGACTGAATAACGGCCGTCTAACAGCCCCAGAGTCAATAAATAGCCGTCCAACAGATAACGTTCCACCCGGCCCCGTCTGGATAGACGGCGTTCCAGGCCGCCTACTTGGCAAAGCTCCATTCGGTTCCTGTAGGCCGATCTTCTAGCCGAATGCCCAGTTTGCTTAGCCGATCCCGAATTGTATCCGCCGTAGTAAAATCTTTCTTCTTGCGAGCTTCGGTCCGAAGATCGATCAGAAGCTGGACCAAGTCTCGGACCAGATTATCCTCCGGTTGCACGGAGATTTCCACCGGTTTTCGGAATACGCCGAAAATCCATCCCAGTTCGCGAAGGGTAATGGTAGCCTGTCGAAGGGCGGCAATGGGCTCCTGGCTTCGGTTGGCCGGTTCTTCCAGTCGGGTCTCGTCAATGTATTTGTTTATTCGGCGGAGCAGATCAAACAGATGTCCTAGGGCTGCTCCGGTGTTGAAATCGTCGTCCATGGCATCTAAGAAGCGGTTTCGCAGATCGGCTACATCCTGCAGGAAGGGATTGTCTCCAGCATGGAATTGGCCGTCCGGCCGCCGCATAGGTACCGGCAGTCGATAGGGATCTTCGCCGGTAATCCGGCTAAACCGGCGGAAGTATCGATAAAAGGCCTCCACGGCGGTGCCGACTTCCCGAATGCGTTGGACACTGAACTCAATGGGCCGACGGTAATGGGTGGCCAGAATGAAAAACCGGACTACTTCCGGGTGCAAATTTTCTTCTTTGAGCAACAGGAGGAAGGATTTGGCGCCGTGTCGGCCAGCCAATTTGCCGGCCACTTGAGCTTCGGCTTCGTCATCGGGGGTAATAGGTCGGCTCATTCGGCCGCCGACCTTGACCACCGCCTCCGCATCCTGCATCAGGCCGTTATGCACCCAATAGCGAGCCATCGGTTTGCCATAGCGGGCCTCGCTCTGAGCAATTTCGTTCTCATGGTGGGGAAAGATCAGGTCCAAGCCGCCGCCGTGAATGTCAAACGTCTCCCCCAAAAGCCGAGCGCTCATTACCGAACATTCAATGTGCCAGCCGGGCCGACCTAGACCCCAAGGGCTTGGCCAAGACGGCTCCCCCGGTTTGCTACGCTTCCAAAGGGCAAAATCCACCGACGACCGCTTGCGCTGGCTGCCTTCGCCCCCTTCGCCCTGCATGGACTCTAAACTACGCCGGCTCAACTTCCCATAGTCCAGCTTCTTCGATACCTCAAAATACACGTCCCCTTCCACCTCATAGGCAAAACCTTTCCGGATCAAATCCTCGATAAATTGGATCATATCCGGGATATGGTCGGTGGCTCTGGGAAAATGATTGATCCCGTCCACTCCTACTGCCCGAAGGCATTCCATATAGTCGGCCGTCATTTGCTCAGCTAACTGCTGCATCGGAATCCCCATCTCCCGCGAACGGGCAATCAGCTTATCATCCACGTCGGTGATGTTAACCACCCAGGTTACTTCGTAGCCGGTGTAGGTAAGATACCGTTTGATGGTGTCGAAAATGACCGGGCCGACCATGTGGCCGATATGGCTCGGCTTATAGACGGTAGGGCCGCATAGATAGATGCCCACCTTGCCAGGCCGAACCGGCTCAAACGGTTCTTTGGTTCGAGAAAGCGTATTGTAAATCCGGATCATGTTCATCCTGCGCCTCGCTTCCGATAAATCTGGGGAAACCGATTCGGGATCGAACATCCACCTCCTAGAGGGGTGCTGGTTGGGGTAGAACCTCCTCCTACTAGGGGGTATGCGGGTTGCTTAGGAGGACTACTGCCTGGGCCATCCAGAGTTCCTCTCGGCCAATGGGGCCAATGGCTTCACCGGTTTTGGCTTTCAGGCCGATCTGTTCCGGCGGGATTTGGAGCAGTTGAGCCAAACGGCTTCGGATCTGGGGCCAGTAAGGGGCCAATTTGGGCCGCTCTAAATGTACAATACAGTCGATGTTGACGATCTGCCAACCAGCCGATCGGACTTTTTCTACCACCGATTGGAGCATTTCTGCGGAGCTGCGCCCCTGGTTTGCCGGGTCTTCCGGCGGAAAATACTGGCCGATATCCCCCAAGCCGGCCGCCCCCAACAAGGCATCGATAATGGCATGGAGGAGGGCATCGGCATCGCTATGGCCGACCGAATGTCTATCATGGGGTATTTCGATACCCCCTATTCGGATGGGTCCCCCTAGGGCCAACCGATGCGTGTCATGCCCCAACCCAACCCGCCAGGACATTAACCTCCCCTTACCTATCTTTCCGATTTTCTTTAAACATCATATATTCTCTATTTTCTTTTTGGGTTCTTTTGCCCCAGAGGATCTCCTTTCCCGGCCTCTAATCTACGCCCCAATTCCATCCGGAAAAAGGATTAACAACCCCGGATCTGAGGAGATACCCACGGTTTGCCAGGATCGCATCTAATACCTCGGAAAGAAGGCTAACATCCTCTGGAGCACCCTTATGCCCCCCTTCCGGTGTATTCTACCCATGCCTGTAGGGAGCAGCCACCCAAGATTATAAAGCCATCCGTCAAAGATGATTCGGCCAAAGATTATATTGTTTGTTGTCCAGTGGTTGAAGGGGAAATCTGGGTGGACCATCCAGGGGAGGTGCTAATGGCTCGAAGCACCAAATCGCATGCCTACATCGGAACTGCATGTCAACCGTCAAGAGAAGCTGGCACTGTATGGACTTGGATCATGTTGTGGGTTCGGCCGGTAACGTCCGAGCCGGTCAGCAGCACCACGCGGTCGCCTGGTTGCAGGTGGCCGAGCAGGCGGCCTTTGCGGATGGCATAGGCTAATAACTCGATGCTGTTTTCCGTTGGGGCGTCTGGCAGCGGGACAACCCCCCAATAAAGGCACATCCGGCGTAAGACGGCTTCCGAAGGACTGGCTCCCCAGACAGGAGTGCGAAACCGATATTTCGATAGGCACAAGGCGGTGGCGCCGGTGGCTGTGGCCACCAGCAGGATTTTAGCGCCAAGCTGCTCGGCCAATTGGCCAGCAGCCCGGGCGGTCGCTTCGGTAACCGGGTCCAGACCTTCCGCAATCGATTCGTCCGCTGCCGGTACTCTGGGCCGATCAAACGGTTCCGTAGCCAGGGCGATCCGATGCATCATCTGCACCGCTGCTACCGGATGCTCTCCCACCGCTGTTTCCGCCGAAAGCATACAAGCGTCGGCTCCGTCGAGGATGGCATTGGCCACGTCGGTGGCCTCGGCCCGAGTGGGTAATTGTTCATGGGTCATGCTTTCCAGCATCTGGGTGGCAATGATGACCGGCTTTCGCCCCCGTCGGCAGGCGGCCACGATCTGCTTTTGCACGATGGCAATCTGGGCAATATCGGTTTCCACGCCCAGGTCGCCACGGGCTACCATGACCGCATCGGCCGCTCGCACGATCGCCTCCAGATGGTGGAGAGCCTCGGGTTTTTCGATTTTGGCCACAATCTGCGGCGACGACTCGTATGGCCCAAGGATCTCCCGTAGCATCAGGATATCTTCAGGACGGCGAACAAAGCTTAGGCCCAGGAAATCGGCGCCTTGCTGGGCGGCCCAACGGGCAGCAGCCACGTCCTGCTCGCTCAAAGCAGGAAGACTGAGTTTCACCCCGGGCAGATTGACGCCCTGTCGGCTTCGGAGGATGCCAGGCTGAACCACTTCACACTCGACATAATCAGCCGATCGGCTTCGGACAACTAGACCGACGGTTCCGTCGGCCAACATCAGCCGGTCGCCTACTTGGAGATCGTCCATCAGTTGCGGATAGCTGGTCGTCAGTTCCCCAGGAAGGAGGGGGCCGTCCGAGCGAACAAACCGGAGCCGTTGGCCTGTTTGACACTGCATCTGCCCACCGGGGATTTCTCCCAGGCGGATCTTCGGCCCAGCCAGATCGACCAACACGGCCACTGGTTGGCCCACTTGGGCGCTTGCCTGCCGAATCCGGGCGATCGTCTCCGCATGTTCCGCCGGCTGCCCATGGGCCGTATTGATCCGAAATACATCCACTCCCGCCTCGATCAATTGGCGCAAAGATTCCACGCTTCCAGAAGCAGGTCCCACGGTGGCCACAATCTTTGTATGCGAGGCTGCCGTCCGATGGAAGGAAACTGCTGCCATCCACAATTACTCCTTGCCGGAAATAGGCTTGCTTCCGCATAAAAAACTCTTCCGCCCCCAGCGGGTACCCGAAGGTTCAATATACCAGCCTCAGTTTCCTACTGCGGGTCTTTTTATCTCTGTCTAGCTGTATGGAAAGCTTTTCCGGTGGGAAGCCCAACCCCCCTTCAAAACCCCCCTTCCAAGAGCAATATCTCCATCCCCCAGCAAATCCTTTTACCCAGAGCCCATCTACCTCATTCTTATTCGAGCAGTCTAGGAGGTTAAGTCTCCCAGGCAGTATAATAACAAAAAGAGCGAAAATCCCAAGATGGGGGAAGAGGGAAATGGGCCAGATGGGCATTGTCTTTTTTGCGGCTAGTTATGGGGCGGCATTGGTACTGGAACTGACGCATCTATGGTTTCCCAGCCGATTGCGGGGGGCGCTGGTGGTTTTGTTTGTGGCGGTGGGTTTGTTGGCCCATACGGTGTTTCTTGGGTATCGGGCGGTTACAATAACCGGTTCGCCGCTTTCTAGTGAGATGGACTGGTGTCTATTGGCAGCGTGGTTGTTGGTGGCTCTTTATTTAGGGCTGGTTTTTTCTTATCCTCGGAGTCCGTTTGGGCTGGTGCTTTTGCCGTTGGCCTTAGGGCTGATTGGGGCGGGAGCTTGGTGGGCAAGCCGAACCCCTTATCCCCAGCCAGCCGCCTCCCAAGTCTGGGGCTTCGTGCATGCCGCAGCCATCCTGCTGGCCACGGTAGCCATCTTGGCAGCCTTTACCGCTGGGGTGCTCTATCTGCTGCAGGCCTATCAGCTCAAACAGCGTCGGGGGCCGAGCGGTCGGTTTTGGCTGCCGAGTTTAGAATGGCTGCAACGCATGAATAGCCGATCTCTTAGCCTAGCCCTGGGCGCCTTGGCCCTCGGGCTTTTCAGCGGAATCGTGCTCAATGGGATCAATTTCCAGCAGCATGTACCCGCTTTGCCTTGGGCCGATCCGCTGGTCATCACCACATTGGCCATGTTTGGGTGGTTATTGGTGGCTCTAGTGTTAGTCATCTGGTATCGGCCTGCCGACGAAGTGCGAAAAGTCGCCTGGATTACGATCGTCAGTTTTGTGTTTCTCCTAACGGCGCTGGCTGCCCTGCTGCTGATGGATACAGCCCACGGCCGAACTCGCCATGCGCCGACGAACCAGACAGGGGGGTTTGCTCGGCCGGAGGCGGAGCCCAATCCCCTGGCTAAACCATTCCTTTCCGATGAGTTCTGGGCCGCTCAGGCTGGCGGGCCACCAGACGCCGGGTTTTTATCGGAAACAATACAAACCGTATGAATCTGCTGGTAGTTGGATGTAGTCATCATCGAACGCCGTTGGCGCTGCGGGAACGGTTGGCCTTTGACCCGGGGCAGATCGTGTCGGCTCTTTCAGCGCTGCGAACCCGGTGGCCCCAAACGGAAGCGGTTCTTTTGTCCACGTGCAACCGAGTGGAGCTTTACCTGGGCGGAGAAGAGGAGCAGATCCCTTCGGCGGAACAGGCCGCCGCCTTTTTGGCCCAGTTCCATGCGCTGGACTCCAACCTGATCCAACCCTACCTGTACGCCTATGAAGACGAAGACGCGGTTCGGCATCTGTTTTCGGTGGCTAGCAGTTTGGACAGCATGGTCTTAGGCGAAGCCCAGATCCTGGGACAGGTCAAACAGGCCTACCACCTGGCCACCCAACAGGGCGCCACCGGGCCCATCCTCCATGCGGCATTCCAGACAGCGGTCAAGGTGGCACGCCGCGTAGCCAACGAAACGGCCCTGCACCAACACCGAGTGAGTATTCCCAGTGTGGCGGTAGCCGATTTTGCTCAGCAAGTCTTCGACCGCTTCGATGATAAACAGGTGCTGGTCATTGGCGCCGGCGAAATGGCGGAGGAAACCCTCAAATATCTCCAACAGCAAGGCGCCCAACAGATTATGGTGATCAATCGGAGCCTGGAACGGGCTGAACAGCTGGCCCAATGCTGGCATGGCCGAGCAGTACCCTGGAATCAGTTGGTGCAAGCGGCTGCGGCCGCCGATGTGATTATCAGCACCACCGGCGCCCAGGAGCCGATCCTCACCGCAGAAACCTTCCGGCAAGTGGCCGCCCTACGGCGGCGCTGGCCGCTGTTTATCCTCGATTTGGCGGTGCCTCGAGATGTGGAACCGGCCGTCGGCGAACAATCGGGTGTGTATCTTTTCTCCATCGATGATCTAAAAGCCACCTGTGAAGCCAATCGCCAGCAACGGGACGCAGAACTGCCGGCCGCGATGCGAATCATCGAAGAAGAAACCGCCCGCTTCATGGCCAACCTGCACCATAAGGCCAGCACCCCGCTGATCGTGCAACTTCGCCAAGATTGGCAACGCTGGAAAAACCACGAACTCCAACGCCTCTTCAATAAATTGCCCCATCTCGACGACCATGCACGAGGCGAAATCCGCCAAGCATTCGACCGACTGGTCAATAAAATGCTCCACCTGCCGCTGGATACCCTGCGCGACCAGTCCCGCCACGGCGTCCCGCACAACCTCCTGGATGCCCTGGCTAAACTCTTCCGCCTGAAAGATTAACCAAAGGCCGAGCAGAAAAGGCACAAAGGGAAAGACCAGGGCAGTCAACCGATCGGCTCCCGTTGGGAAGCAGTTTCCGCGGGAAAGCAAAGCCCAGGGGAAGGCAACGGAGCTACGCCGAACTTCCTCCCCCAGACGTCTCTAGGACGTCCTTAGGAGAGTTCTCTGAAGGGGGCTTCGGACTCTGGGGGGGGCGCTGTTCGGGTAAAGGCAGAAGGTAGGGTTTGATCTGCTGGAGTTTTTTGGGGCCGATGCCTCGGACTTTTTCTACCTCTTTGAGGCAGCGGAACGGCCCGTGCATGAGCCGGTATTCTACGATCCGCCGGGCCAACGTAGGGCCGATGCCAGGCAGTTGGGTCAGTTCCGGCCAGGAGGCTTGATTGATATCGACCCGGAAATCGGCTGTTAACGGGCTGGCTTGGTCAATATCAATCAAACGGCCTTCTGGGCCTGCTTGCCCACGGGCCCAAAGGAGCATTCCCAGGCCTGCCAGCAGAAGCAGAGCGGCCAGCAGGAGCTGATCGGTTCGTCGGAGCAGCCAGGGCGGCTGGAGAGTCTGAAGCGGTGGTTCCGGCTGAGCAGGTTTGGTTCCTTGGGCTTTTCCAGCGGGCAGTGGAGTAGCCTCCGCATGCAGGGGAGTGGCCTGGGGCGGTAGCTCCGGCAGGTGCGCTGGGGGGGAGGAAACCGACTCCGAAGTTCTTTCAGATGGATGACTTGGCCGGGCAGGGAATTCTTCCAGTCCGGTGGCAAAAGGATCCCCAGAGAGGGCCGATTGGGGCGATTGGGCCGAAGGCTCCGATTTTTCCAAGCCTACCGCTTGAACAGAAGATGCAATTCCCCTCCCGGAGGCTGCTTCTAGAAAAGAGGAATTGGTGCGGCTCGATTCTTCGGGCGCACTGGCTTGGGCCCTCTGAAGCGTTAATCTTTTGATCAGCCATTGCCAAGCCATACTCTCAGCCTCTTCTCACTTGGGCCAGACATAGACCCGGCAGACATAGGCCCCAAGAAGCGGATGGGTTTGCGTTTGCCTGGCTTGCCAGAAAAACCTCCCAGAACCTATCTTGATAGTATTCTCAGGAAAAGAGCAAAACACAATCACCGGTTCAGCCCGGCCAACCGAACAAGAAGGTTCTCAACCGAACAAAATGAATCCGTTTGGGAGAGAAGGTTGGGAAGCTGGTTGATCGTTTTTTTGGGGAGCCGTGGGAATGCGCGACTTTACTCAGATTAGCTGGGATGCGGGCACGGAGGCGGAATACCGGGAGCTGGTGCGTTTGGCGTTGCAGGAGGATCTAGGCCGCCAAGGAGATCTTACCAGCCAAGCTCTGGTACCCCCAGAGCAATCCGGAGAGGCCGTGATCGTGGCCAGACAA
>CALIRO010000033.1 GCA_938042245.1 uncultured Thermoguttaceae bacterium | reverse complement strand
TCCAGTAGGATCGGCTGAACTGTTGATGGGGCTGGCTAGTAAGATCAATCTGCACCGGCGGTTTTTTCCCATCGTGACATCCCAGACAATGGCGATCCCAAATCGGCTGGACCATTTCCATGTAGGAGAACGGTCGGCCGCCCAGTGGGCCTGGCTCGATCTGCCAAGGCGGTCGCTGAAGGGCCAACGGCAGCTTCGTACCCACCGGCGGCGCAGTGCGCCGATGCTCATGGCAGCCGATGCAGGTCATCTGCTCGCCTGGTTGCAGATAGGTGAGCGTGCGCATCGTTTGATAGGCAAAGCCCTCTTCATCCAGGGCCTGGAACAGGATCGGTTTTTGGGCCGGCACAAGGAAACGGGCCGACCCATCCGGCTCCACCGGCACAGTACCCAAAATGGCCCGAGCGTTTTCCTCGCCGGCCAGGCCAATAGGAGGCTGATTCGCTACCGGAGTGGTTTTAGGGAAGATTTGGACGATCCGCAGGCGTTTGATGGTCCCGGGCGGCAAGGAGCCTAACCCTTCATATACATTCACCAACAGCATTTCCCCCATCGGCGGTGCAGACGGCGGTAGCTGGCTTTCCAGCACCGGCGGACGGGGCCGAGGCCGAACCGGACAGGGGTTTTCGCTCCCAAGGACCGGGTCCCGATAGATCAATTCCCGATTCCCCCATCGGTCTAGGTAATAGATTCCCAAGGCGGCCGGGTCATTCGCTCTTGGCTCCCAAAGCAACGGTTTGGGACTGTAGGAGACCAGATAGTGGTTTTCCGAAAGCGGCCAGGGGGAAGCATAATATTCCCGGATGTCCCGGCTCTCGGCTTCCGGGAAGGGGATTTCCGGCGTGATGCGCACCAGACCGGCTTGCCCATCCGGCGCTACGGCCGGATCGACGATGGCAATCGAGCCGGCAGTGATCGAATGATGGGGTGAAGCGGTGAAAATAAACTTATGTGTACCTGGAATCGGCTGGGCCTGGAAGGCGCAGTGGGGGCTTGGGGTGGCGTTGCCCCACAGGGCCCGCGGATTGGACCCGTCCGGTCGGCACACCCACAAATTCTGATGTGTTACGGCATCCCGGTCGATATAGTCCCACCGGGCATAGACGATTTCGCCGGTACTTGAGACGGTCGGGAACCACTCGTTTGTATCATGCCAAGAGAGCGTCCGAATGTTACCGCCGTCGCCATCCATCCGGTGCAGGGTATAAACATGCCAACGTCGGCTAAACTGGGCGCCAAAACACCGGGCATAGCCACGCCGCCGTGTCGAACAGAATACAATCCCCCCGTCGGGCAGATAGTTGGGCATCAGGTCGTCATACGGCCCAAAGGTCAATTGCCGCAGTCCGCTCCCATCCACCTGAACCTCGTAAATATGGTAAAACCCCTCGTCGGACTGATTATCCACCCTAGCAGGATCAAACCACTTGCCGGCCAATTCTACATAGGAAAAGACGATCCGTTGGCCGTCGTAGGAAAGGCGGGGTTCCAGCACATTGCCGGTGGACAACCGGCCGTCTAAGATGTCTCGGCATTGGAGGGATCGGCCAGGCTGGTCCAGAATAAATAGCCCCCCGCCAGGCCGGGCTCGCCAGCCGAAGTATTGCATCACCAGATGGCTATAGGAAGTAGGCGCCCGCTTGCAGAACAGGAGTTTGCCAAACTGCATCACCGGATGGGAGAAGACCAGTTGGCGTTTGGCCCATCGCAGTCGCCAGTAGGCCAACCGAGCCGCCTCTGGATTCTCATCGGCTGCTTCGAGCACCTGGCCGAGCCGCTCCAAAACCGCCTGCCAATGGTCTTTGTGGGCCTGGGGTCCTGAAAAGTGGGCAGACACCTGGGGTGAATCTTTGCTGACTGGCTTGCTTTCCGCCGACGCCCAATCCTCTAGCAGGCGCCGGGCTTTTTCCAGATGCTTCTGGGCGGCCAGCTTATAGGCCCGCACCGAGCCGTCCAAACGGTCCTGCTGCTGCCAGTCCTGCTGGATCATCGCCCAAAAGTCCAACTCCGGAAGCCAAGAGCTCGACGGGCCGGTAGTCTCGGCCGACGTCGGCCCTCCGGCCTGAGCAGGTTGTAGCTCACCAAAGACCTTCTGCCACAACTGGTTCAAGCGATTCCGGATCGGCCCCAACGAAACACCCTCCGGCGGGGCTTCCAACAGCCTTTGCAAACAGGCAAACCCTTGAATCCACGGACCCTGATACGCCGCCGCCAAAATCGGCCCAAACGCCAGCGACTGTCCCGGCTGGAGTGTCCACGCCCCGGCGGTTTGCCCCGGCCCTAGCCGAATCTCCAGAAATCCTTCCTCGTTTAGCTCTACGCCGGCCTGCCAGGGCTTCCCATCCAGAGCGACCAAAGCCAAACCGGAACCATCTTCGCAGTCGGCCAACACGATCACCGGCGCCGCCGCTGGAGCGGACAAATCCACGGGCTTGCCCAATGGCGGGCTAAGCGGTTCGACTAGTAAACCTTCGGTCAGCAGATACAGGGTGGGCATCCCTGTGCGGTCCGAAGGCAGGGCCTCCACCATTTCATACCACCAGCCGCCCACCCCCTGCTTGTCCCCGAACGAGTCGGATGCCCGAAACCGCCGACCATCCGGATATGTAATCACCGGGTCCCAATAGGTGGTGTCGCAAGAGATATGCCCCCGTTTGTGGACGACAAAGCGGATTCGGTCGCCCCGGCGCACCTGGAGCGAAAGGTTCGGCTCCAGGCCTTGGCCGTCTTTGCCTTCCAGCTCGGCTTGCCAGATCGTTTTATCGCCGTGAAGAATCCAGACCCGCACGCCGTCGCCGTCCAGATGAGCTTTTCGGACCCGACCAGTAATGACAACCTGACCGTCGTCTGGGCAGGTAAATCGCCGGATGCTGGGCGTGTCCGCCCCAGGATGCTGCCAGTCTTTGCCTACCCGGGTCCAATCCGGCCCAGTCCAATAGGCCGATCCATACCAACTGTCCCCCGCCCGAAACACCAACGGACGAAACTGCTTCTCTTGGCCCAGACCGGCGAGCCGAAATCGCATCACCAGCGAAGCCAACTCTGGAACTTCTACAGGCATCTTGCCCTGGTGGACCAGACTGGTCTGCACCAGGACTACCCCCCGACCAACTCGGCGCCAGGTCTGCCGAACTAGAAGGCCGGTGGCCGGATCCACGGCCGTTATCTGCCTCGGGACCTCCTCTGCAGCATCCGCATCCGATTGGTCGGCCTGAGGGGCAACCGCCGCCTGCCAACGGTCGGCCAACTGTTGTGCGGAAACCCCCGCTAGGCCTATCCGAAACGGTAGTCCGCCCTCCCATTGCCGAACCAGGGATTCCACTGGTTCCTGAGAAAACATTTTTTCCTTAAAACTCTTCAAGAGGTCTTCGGCAGGCTGGGCTGGCGGAAGAGGCCCTTGGTTGGGCGGGATGGACTTTGCCGACCCCGCCGCCAGAGCCCAGACGGCTAGAATCCCCGCCGCCCATCCCGTCAGGGCCAGTCTAAGGACACGTCCAGATGGTTTTCTCAGGCTGCTTCCCACCAGTTCGCTCCTTGTCCTAGCAAGCAGATTGACATGAACTTAGCGCTCAGCCGTCATGCAGAGCGGGTGTCGCTAGTGTTATTGGACAGTTCCCTCTTGGGCCGCCTATCGCCTAGGTTCATCCTGTCTTTCGCTGGTGTTATTGAACAGCGGGGAGCTTTCTTTGGCCCCAGCTCAAAAGTACTACCAACCCAACCCCTAACAAAATCAAGCTGCTCGGTTCTGGCACGGAAGCTTGATAATGGGCCAAGACTTCCTGCCAACTGAGCGCCCGGTCATAAAGAGCCACATCATCGATTTTGCCGTCGAAATAAATCCCCCCCCAATAGTGGCGTCCGATGAACCACTTGTCATTGTTGGTATCTAAAGTGCGGGTCAAGGTGGCGGCGGCCGGGGGCAACCAAACTCCGTCCACGTTTACATACATCCTCAACTGACTGCCAGATTTGCTGAGTACCGCATAAACCGGTTTGCCCAGATAGGCGTTATTGCCGCCGCCGTATTGGTTCAGATCCACATAGATATCTGGTGTGGGGGATATACCAGCCGGGTTCATTCCCAGCCAACTTCGGCTCCGTCCACCCGAACTATCGAAAAAGGTAAGCACCGGGGCCCCGCCGCCTTCGGCGCTATCGGCGTTATTGGAGAAGATGGCCTGCCAGTCCGCACCCGCCGTATCCCGAATAAACCATGCCTCAATGGTCCAATCATTGGCAAAGGGATTGCCGCCGGTGGTGGAAGCGGTATTCAAACCCGCCCCAAACACATAGGCATTGCTTCCGTTGAAATCCGCGGCGCTATCTGGGCTCCGGAGGAAGATCGACGGCGCCGAGGTTTTGGCGGGGCTGTAGGTTCCGTCCAAAGCCACGCCGCCCCAGCCGCTATTCAGCGCCTTGGTTGCACCGGCCGGTTCGCCCAATCGCCAGTAAGCTACCGGCCCACTAGAAACCACCGCGGCTGGATACCACCTCAGCGCAGCCGCCGCATAATGGGCCATGATCTTCTGCGGAGAAAGGGCAGACTCGTAGATAGCGACCTCGTCGATGGTTCCGTTCATGATTTGAGGGCCGCCGTCATAATGACGCCCAATATAGAATCCGTCCTGCGGATTGAGATTCCAGGAAGTGGAACCGGTGGCTGAGCTAAGCCATTGGCCCCCTACGTTGACTTTTACCAAAATGCTATTCGTTCCGGCGGTGTTGCCGCCGGTCTTGGTAATGACGGCATAAATGGGTTGGCCTAGGTAGGCATTTCCCCCGCCACCATATTGATTGAGATCCACCGAAATCCCAGCAGAGCTAATGCCCGCGGCGTTGATTCCTAGACGGTGATAGGCCGGACTGCCGAAGCCGAAAAAGGTCATGAGCGGCGCCCCGTTGCCTCCCCGGTTATTCGAGAAGACGCCTTGCCAATCCGCAGCCGCCTGCCGCATCAGCCATGCCTCAATGGTCCAATCATTGGCAAAGACATTCCCGCCGCTAGAACTCGCTGTGTTGATTCCAGAACCAAAGACATACGTACTCGAACCGTTGAAAGCCGCCGCCGTATCCGGATCCCCAGGAATCAACCCAGTTGCATCCATCTTCGGCGGGGTATAGCTGCCTTGCAGCAGCACGCCGGTAATGGCCGAATTGACCGCCGTCGTACTGCCGGCCGCATCGCCCAATCGCCAATATCCCCGCGGGCCGTCGGCCAAAACAGCATCTATATAACCTGCCTGAATCGTGGAGACGTCCACTGCCAACAACCCGACCACCCAAAACACCCATAACCATCTACCCATCGACGTACCCATGACATATCCTCCCTTTGACGTAGTGAAAAAAACAACCGATATATTCCTGGACCTACTTGAGGTCACATTCTGAAAAAAATATCAGTAACCATTCAGCCGAATGGATCGCCTTTTTTGTGTTCAGTTACTGGAAAGATCGAAGCGAAGCGGCCCTTGGGAGCCATCTACCTTGGCTTTCAGGCCGGAGGTGCTCGGCTGGCTATATCGTTCTGGCACATGCCATTGGTACCGGATGCCGCCGGCTGCAGACGTGCCATCAGGATTCAAGCCAAGAATGGTATATTTGACTACGGTAACAATATATTCTCCTGTCGGTGCGCCGGGCTGATTGGCGGTTTGGAGTCGGAACCTGCCTTGGGGATCGGTCACGCCGCTGGCCACCGGGCCGCCACCTACCGGGGTAAAGGCCACCGCCGCTTCCGCAACCGGTTTGCCATCCAGGAAAACCTCCCCCTCCACGGGAACCAACGAAATCTTCTGCCCACAACCTGCCAACCAGGCCAGAAGTACAGGCCAAACTCTGCGCAGCGCAATCCACCACGCTTTGGCGGGACCCTAGAAATCCATCTTAACCGGTTGGCCCTCATCTTTTCCTCCTAGATATTGGTACATCTGATGGTCGATCGTTTCCGGCAGGAATCGCACGGCGCCATCGCCGAACAAAAACTGCGCTCCGCCCGGATGCGCCGAACGAAACCCCGCCTCCGTATTCCAGTTGCAATAGCGCTGACAATTGTCTGAAGTGCTAGCGTCCCGTTTGCAACTGTTGTAGTTGATCGGAATGACGGTGCTTGTATAGCCGTTGCCATTATTAGAGGTGGCCCAGCCGTTGTCATTGTGCCACGAACACATGGGCCGAACCTCACCAAAAAAGATGGTATTCGATAGGCCATCGGTAATGGCGGAAAACCGCACACAAGTACATCGACGGGTAAACGGCCCAGCAAACTGCTCGAACGTTTCGTATGGCCCCCAGCCATACGAATTGAACGGATGGGTGCATGGGCAGGCAGGGTTATTGGCCAACTGGTTCGGCCCTCGTGAAGCGGCGTAATTATGCAGGGCCACCCGCTTGACCGGATCATGACTAAAGTGCGACTCCGTATCGATGACCTGGGGATGGTTATCGCTCGGACAAATATACGTAGGAATAATGGTGGAGCCAATCTCGGTATCGGTTCCGGGAAACTTTTGCCCGTCGATATTGGCCGCTTTAAAGTCGAACTTGTCGTAAATGGTCTGCTGTTCAATATAGGGGAGAATATGTACTAAAATAGACCCCTTCCGCGTCCCATCCCGACAAGCCCAAAAAGCGCCTGGCGGCAAGATCCGAGTCGTATTCTCGTAGTTGTGCAAAGCGAGTCCGATTTGCTTCAGATTGTTCGAACATTGCGCTCGTCGGGCCGCCTCCCGGGCCGCCTGAACCGCCGGCAGCAACAGAGCAATCAAAATCCCAATAATCGCAATCACCACCAAAAGCTCTACCAACGTAAAACCACCCAGCAGCGGACGAAAAGTCTTATATTTCTGAATACCAAATCCCTCTCGCGCCTCTTTACGCCGAAAAGCGGAGCTCCGTTTCAACAGGAACAAACCCTTCCAGAAAGCAGGGCTTTCAGGCCAGGGATTAGCCAGAGTTATTCCATACCATATTCTGTGTTCTAATCCGAACCACATCGGGCTCTTTACTCCGAGTGTTTTTTAGTCTGAAGGCTCCCCGATTACAGTCTGGCTGGGAATTTCCGCTTCGGCTGGTTTTACCCGGCCGGTGGCGTTTTGGAGGTGCTGGAGCATGGCCAAGCGGGCCTGCTCCGACTGGCCTTGGCGCACGGCGTCCAGGATGGCCTGGTGCTCGGCGATGGCCAGGCGGCGAATTTCGACACTGTCCCGATACATATATTGAAGTTCACAAAGCAGGTCCCCAATCGTCGCCATCAGCACATGAAAGATCGGATTGCCCGTGCTGCGCGCAAGCTCCTGATGAAAGGCCATGTCGTGCCGAACGTAGCTAGCCCGATCTTCTAGGCTTGCCCGCATCGCCTCGACGGAGGCTTCCAGCCGTTCCAGGTGTTCCGGCCCCCGGCGCAGGGCCGCTATCTGGGCAATGCTCCCTTCCAGGTGCATCCGCACCTCAAATAGCGCCGAAAGGTCCATGCCGCCCTGAATCCGCAAAAGCGGCGATAGCTTCCCGAACAGTGTGCCCAAGTCTAGCCGACGTACAAAGATGCCTTTGCCGTGCTTGACCTCTAAAACGCCCAGGCCTTTGAGCACGCTGATGGCCTCCCGGAGCGGGAGTCGGCTTGCCCCGACCATGCGGACTAGCTCCCGCTCCGAAGGGAGCCGATCGCCCGGCCGAAGGCCTTGGGTGGCAATATACCGGATCAGCCCTTGGGCAATCTGTTCCACCAGGGAGGGTTGTTTGCGCACAAAAAGCGTCTGTTGGGCTGACAGGTCCTTTAGGGGCATGGAGCACCTCCGGGAAGAAGGAGAATAACTGATATACTCATATGATCTTCTTGCGATTTTAATAGGAAGTAAAAAGCTGTCAATAGTTTGGCCTTCTTTTTTTCTTGCCCTTATTTTGGCTTCCGGGGTCCCAGAGCCGATCGTCCCCAGAACTCATCTCAGTAGGATCCTATTTTTTTCTACGGCTATCCCCCCTATTAAGGGGGTCAAAACCGAACTCTTCCCTAACGTTCCTGTTTGGACGCTTGGAACGACTCCATTTCATTTTTTGGACGTTCTGCCTTTTCAGGTGTGTCTAAACCCCCCAACAATGAGGAAGTCCCCCCCCTATCTTTCTTTCCTATCCAAAGGTGCTGAGAAGATGGGGAGAAAGATTCTTCGGAAAGTCGAAAAGAGAATTCCCCCATCGGAAGGAAACATCTCAGATGAAGAAAGGTTTAATACCCTCTTGTACCGGAACGAATTAAACTGACTCCTTTCAAAGACCTTTAGGGAGACTTTGGATTTTCAGGAATGGAGGCCCCATCGGCGAAGAGCTTCCACGGAGCTGTGGGGTGGAAGAAATTGGCTATGAGCGGTTTCGAGAAAGTGGGGGAAACTGCCTGAGAGGATCCGTTTTATAAACCATTGGCTTCCCCAGACAAGCCTCTTGATCGTCAAGACGGCACAAGCCGGGAAATCAGCAAGCACAAGCAGGCAGGGGCCCCGGCCACCTAGGGACCCGTTCTCGCGGCAACGACAAGCAAGCTGCTCATCGTTCTGCTTTGGAATCAGCTGGTAGCCTGTCTGGAGATGGTGCTCCTACAAGGCGGTTTTTTGAAGCTCTTGGGGTCCGATGGAAAAGGTTTCCCTAAAAGTATGAAAAGGAACCTCTGAATAATTCAAAGGAGATGTTTTTACACTATTCCGGAACCTTCGTCGATAGCCCCAACATATAGTAGCACTGCCAAGATTAGACTCAATATATAGTGCCCAACAATGGGAGCCGATAGGTAAAGGAATGTATCAAATGTTCATAAAGTTCATGTGATGTTCAGGATTTTGCAGGGCTTCCAAAAATTTTTCACGCAAAGAAAAAGCTAGGGGCTTCTGGCTGAAGGTAAAGTTGCCGGATATACTAAAAGCCTTTGGCTTGCCCTCTAGAAGGAAGGGGCCAAAGCGCCGGAGGGAAACAGCTCCCCATAAGCGGAAAGAGAAGCTAAACAAAAAAGAAAGGTTGTAGCACCAATTCGTAACTCTCTTTTCGAGGAGGACCGTTCCATGGGCAACATCTACATTGGAATGAATTTGGAAGCCACTCGGCACCACGACAAACCGTTTGAATGGGGTCTGGAAAAGGCTGCCGAAATGGGCTACGAGTACGTCGAACCGATGGTCCACTGGGGCCGGGAACTGATGAGCGAAGCCGGCTACTACCATACCTGCTCCCTGTGGGACGATCCGTACCAGATGCGTCGGCTCTGCGAAAAGTACGGGCTGAAGATTTCGGCTCTTCAGGCCCATGGGCCGCTGGGCCGACCGGATCGACACGCCGACTACCTCCGGCAGGCCATCCGGTATGCGGCTGAATGTGGGGCGCCGGTGGTCAACACAGACGAAGGCATCAAAGCCCCTTGGACCACGGAAGAAGAAGATTTTGTGCTGATCAAGTATACCCTCCAAGAGGCGGCCTTCGTCGCCGAACCCCGCGGCATCCTGATCGGACTCGAATGCCACGCCCAATATTCCAAAACTCCAGAGGGCCTGGATCGCATTTGGGCACTGGTCCAATCCCCCTGTATCGGCATCAATCTGGACACCGGCAATGCCTATCTAGCGGGTCAAGATCCCTACGCTTGGCTGGAACGGGTACTGGATCGGCTGGTGCACCTTCATGCCAAGGACATTACCGTCGAACACAGCCAGGCAGAACGGGGCAAGGTAACCGGCACTCCGGTCGGCTGTGCCTGTGGCGAAGGCGTGCTAGATTGGCCCCGAATCATAAGCATCCTGCGCCGCTGCCCACGGGATATTGTCATGTCGGTCGAATGCGGCACCATCGACCAGGCCAAGCGAAGCCTGGAATATCTGAAGTCGCTGCTGTAGAAAAGTCCCTCCTATCAAGGGGGTTACTCGAAAAGGACAAAAGGCACGCCCAGGGCTCATGAAGAACTAGAGGGCGCAGCGCGGATCGCATCCTGCGGATCGCGTATCCTAGATCGCCCCCTGCGGCTCGTCCTGGGCGGATTGGATTCACCCGTGCGAACCCGGAACGGCGAAAGCCTCCTAAAGGATTTTCCTTCCTCGAACACCCTTGCCACGACCTTTTCCCAGAGGCGTCAGCGGGGGTTCTCGGCATCGTGGATTGGTTGTCCAGGCTTATTCGACAATCTCAAAGTCGATCGGTTTTTTCTTTTTGGGTTTTTCTGGGGGTTCGGGTTTTGGCTGAGGTTTTCCTTCAGGAGGTTTTGTTTCGGGAGGTTGTTTGGGTTCAGGGGGAGAAGGCTGTTTCGGTTGGGGTTTTTCGGGCGGCGGTTCGGGTTTGGTGGTTTTTTCTGGGGGAGCTGGTTTAGCGGGAGGTTCGGATGGGCCTGGTTGGGTTTTCGGTTTTTCGGAGGGTGTTTCGGGCTTGGCGGGGGGCTGCTCCGGCGGCGGTTCCTGCCTAGGCGTTTCGGGAGGGGGTTGCTCGGAAGGCTCACCCCCTTTGAGAAACTTCGCCATCAAAAAGACGGCATAAAGCTCGTGAAGATATTTTTCCACATGGCCTGGATAGGTGCGCAGCTCGAAAGCATATTTTCGACCATCCACCACGGTCTCCACGATGAGCGATTCGAGGTCAATTTCGGTAAAATCGCGTTTAGCCCGGCCCAGTCGCCGATACATGGCGCCATACCGATCCCCAACGCGAATTGGGACCACTTCGACGTCCAGATTCTTTTTGCGGAGGCTGCTAGCAAGCAGATGGGCAAATTTGGAGACCGTCTCTTTGCTGACATTCATGATCTGCTCGAAATCCTCGGCTGTTACCAAAATCTGTGGATAATCATATTGGGCCGACTGTTTAAACCACACTAGCAGTTTTGCTTTACCTGGGTTAGAGCCTACTTGCCAGCCTTTTGGTCCGGCTACTTTGACTCGATTGTCGTCCAAGCCGGGAATCTGCGGGTCGTCGGAGGGGAAATACGGCCCTAATTTGACCTCGCTCAATTCCCCTCGGGTAACGGTAACCAGTTTCCCATCTGGCTTGGTGGTGGAAGAACCGTTTTGGCCCGAGTCGCCACATCCGCCCACCCAGCCGACCAAAACAACTAGAAGGGTTGCTTTCGCGAAGAATCGGCCTACCATGGAAAAGCTCCTCTAAACGATGATTCGGGTTGAAGTTTGGTCCGTCTCGAAGAACAGCCAAATTGAGGGGTTTCCTATCACCACAGCAACGGAGGCAAAGCTCTCCCGCTCTTCCGGGCGGTCGGCAAGAGGAAGATGATGCCACAGTTCATGGCCGGCCTCCTATTTTATCTAAATATCCCAAATTTCTCATTTTTGCAACGTTTGGGTTGCTCCTGGTTCCACCTGCGGATTAACGGGCCCCTGTTGGAATGAAAAGAAGCTCCGGATTATGCCCTCCGGAGGTAAACCTGAGGCTTCATTCTGTGCCAGATAGGCTGAGGGATTTTATTCTTGGATGACTTCTTTGACCAATTGGACAAAATGGGGGGTTTTGGTAGATTGGGTAAGTTCTTCGGCTTTTTTATCGGCCAATTTTCGCTCGCTGTATTCAAACAAAGCTACCCGCCGCAAACTTTGGTTAAAGACTCCCCAAAAAGCTTTGAGACGGACTTCTTTGTCGGTCTTTTTGGAGCGTTTGGTGGGTTTGGGGAGTTTGGTTGGTTGGGCCTCTGCAGCCGGGGACTCGTCTGTGGAGGGTGGTTCGTCCCCCTTGGCGGAGGCCTTTTGAGCCTCAGCCTGTTTACGTAACTCTTTACGATTTAAAATTTTACGTGCCATAATTCATCCTTCCCCAAGAGCGGCGTAGCATCCCCGGCCATCCGTAGCCGCCGGCGGATTCCACCCCACCCGCCCAGGGTTTCTTGTATCATACCCGGTTTTGGGCTTGCAAGCTACTAGCCCGCTGACTGGCAAGCCCCCGCCTAGCTTTTCCCCTAGAGTCTCTTCCGCTCCCTAGAGTCTCTCCTGCTGGGTCTAAGGCCAGGAATGCCCACAAAATTCCCTCGAAGGGTATTCCCGCTCCAGTTCACCCGTCCGGTCGCCTCCCATAAGCAGAGTTCCTCCAGCTCTTGACAGGGTCCTAGTTAGGGGTATGCTCCAACAGGAAGCTCTGCAGTAGGCTGACATAAACCAAGGGAGGGGAACAATATGAACCGCATCCGTTTTCCCATCCGAGCTGGGCTGGTTTCTCTGGGGGTGGGTCTTTTGGGGTTGGTGCAGGGGTGCTTGTTTGGTCAGGAGGTGGTTCGGCTGCCAGCTACGGCCGATGTGTGGCTTTCGGATGCCGTGGAACAGGAGCGGAACACCAATTCGGGAAAATGTGATCGGCTGAAACTAAAGAACATTCAGGAAATGGCGTTGATCCGGTTTGATGTGTCGGCGGTTCGGGGGCGGGAGGTTTTAGGGGCGAAGCTTTTTTTGCGGCGGGCTAGCGACGATCGGCTTCGCTACATTCGGGTTTCCACCGTCAACCAGGACTGGGAGGAGGGCGAAAGCCGCACCCCGTATGGGCCGCCCACCGGGGCGACCTTTCTCTATGCGGACGCCCGTCCGGATCGGCGGCGCTGGTGGGCCTGGCCTGGTTCCACCTTGGCCGATGTGATTATGTCCTCCGGAAACAGCTTGGGCTGCTGGGCGGAGCGCCAGGAGCTTGCCAACCGCTGGATCAGTGTGCCGATCAGGCCGGAATTGATCTATGCGATGGTAGCTGGGGATACGGATGGTTTGGCGGTGATGGACGGCGGCAACCCGGCCAATCACAATAATTTCGTATTTAGCCGGGAATCCCCTGGAAATGAACCCTATATTGAAGTTCAGCTTGGCGGGAAGTTGGAGGCAGTGCCGGCGGCACCGAAGGTAACGGCGCAACCGGCTCCAGAACGTGCTCATCTGGACACCGGAGCGATTCGGATTTCGATTGAACCGGCCGAAAATGTGTTTTGCTGGCGGGTACGGCTGGATGGCCAACCCGTGGAGCGGTGGCGGGTAAAGCATCCGGAGCCAGGGCGGACGACCGTTTTTTATTTAGAGGATTTGGTGCCGGAGAAGGAGTATCGTTTGGAGGTGGCAGCGGTGTCAGCGGCTGGGCAGGTGTCGCCGCCTACGCTGCTGCGGGTGCGAAGTAGTGCGGGGTTGGGTCGGCCTGGGCTTTTGCGACCGATCAAGCCGCCCTCGGCTGAGTCGGTAGCTCCATGGAAAGCGGGGAGAATCCAAGTATGGGCTTTGCCTGGTTTAGTAAAAATAAATCCATTGAAACCGGAGCTTCTTTGCGATGATCTTGGCCCCGGCTGTGAGCAAGGCCCACCCAACACCATGCCCAACGCCGTCTGGGACGGCAAACAGGTCCAGCTTTTTGGATGTCGAGGGGAGTATGTTTCTTTTCAGCTTTGCATCGAAAAGCTTCAGGAGCAGCCGGTGGGCCAGATTCGAGTTCGACCGGGCGAACTGGCCGGGCCGAACGGCTTTCTCATAGGCGGTTCCGACATCGAACTATTTCAGATGTGGTATGCGAAAAACCGGGCCCAGCAGTGGCAACCTGCCTATTGCATTCCGATGCCTCATGGATTTCCGTTGGATATTCCCAATCGGCAGCGAGGGATGCAGGGCCAGCAGAACCAGTTAATCTATATAGATATATATATTCCTAAGGAAGCTCCTCCTGGCCGGTACCAAGGAGAATTTACTGTGGAAGCAGGCCAACAGGATCGCCTCAGCGTACCGGTACGGTTGGAGGTGTTTGGGTTTAGCTTGCCGGATCGGCTCAGTTTCTGGCCGGAACTGAACGCATATAACCTGCCCCCCAAGCCGTATGATTATTATGTGTTGGCCCATCAGCATCGGTGCGTCTTCAACTGCATGGGTTGGCCGAGACCGAAACTGACCGGCTGGGGAAAGACGCTTCGGGCGGACTGGACGGAATTCGATCGGCTCGTTGGGCCCCTGTTGACTGGAGAGGCGTTTGCCAAATGCCGACGCCGAGGTGTACCCGTCGAATGTATGTATCTGCCGTTCGGTGATGATTGGCCTATGCCGCTCAATTACAAGACCTACGCCTATCCCGGTCCCTGGCCCAAAAAGGGCGACGACATTCAGGGTATTATTGATCACTATCTCAAAGGCCCCTACATCGCTCAAGGCCTCAGCCAGGATTACAAAGACGGCTTCCACGCTATCCAACGGCAATTCATCGAGCATTTCGGGCAGCGTGGCTACACCCAGACAGAAATGCAATGCTTCTATGGCAACAAAGTCACTCACCGGATCGATTATGGTGCCAACATGTGGTGGACTACTGATGAGCCGTATTTCTGGGACGATTGGCTGGCCCTGCAATTTTTTACCCGTCTGTGGACTATCGGCCGAGGCGATGCCGACCGTCGGCAGTGGGTAGCACGAGCGGATATTTCTCGGCCGCAGTGGCAGGGCAATGTGCTCAAAGGGATTGTGGATGTGGTCTATTACGGCGCCGGCGGGTTCAGCAGTCCAGCCATGGTGCGCCGATGTCGTATCCTAAGCCAAGAAACCGGGCTTCGGATCCGTTCCTATGGCGGGGCCGGCCCGGACGACGCCAGCGGCTTGCAAAATGTGGTGGCCTTGTTGAGCGTCTGGTGCGATGGGGCAGAGGCCTTCCTGCCCTGGCAGACGCTAGGACCCGATGCTGCTTTGGATGAGCACGATCGGGCCTTGCAGGGCGGCGGTGCGGCGCTGCTGGTGCCTGGAGATCGCTTCGGTCTGCCGGTGGTGGCCGATCTGCGCCTGAAAGCCTTCCGCGACGGCCAACAACTGATCGAATACCTTACCTTGCTCTCGGAGCAGCGCGGCTTGGTGCGAGAGCAGGTTAAGGCCATGCTCTGGGAATTGGTCCCTTTGGAGGGCCAGATGCGCGGCGGCGTAGATAATGCCGATGCCATGCAGTTTGGCACGATTTCCGCCTGGCATCTAGCGCAAATCCGGCGCCAATTGGCCGAGCTGATCGCCGCCCCGGCCAAACCATAATCCTCTCGAGATTCCCTTGGAAATTGCTGGGTTCGGTGATATGACTACTAAAATGGTTGTCCCTGTCTAATCCACGAGAGCGATCCTCTAGGGAAGGCTTTCTCTTGGGAGGCTGGAGTTTGGATGCTCGAACTCGGCGGTGGTTTGATCGGGTTTTAGAAGAGGTTCTTCAGCAGATGCCGCCTCTGGTGCATCAATTGCTGGAGCAGGTGCCGCTTCATGTGGAAGATTATCCACCGCCGGAAGTACTCCGGGAACATGGGGTCCGGTTCCGGGATGAGCTTTGCGGCCGATATACAGGGATTCCCATCACCAAAAAAAGTGTAGAACACTCCGGCGCCTTACCGGATGTGGTCACCATCTACCGGGAAGGCATTTTGGCGGCGGCTGCGGATCGCTATGGCCGGGTGAGTCTCAAACGGCTCCGAAAGCAAATCCGCATCACCATCCTGCACGAACTGGGCCATCATCACGGCCTCAGCGAAGAAGAACTCCGTGAGCTAGGCTATGAATGAGCGAAAGCCGCAGAAAGGCCTCTGCTTTTGCAGAGGGCTCCAAGGCCTTGGCGGCTGAAAGCCATCGACGGCGATTATCCCGGGGGCCAAGACCTTTGCAGGAGACTCCAAGGCCAGCAAGGGGACCTTGGGAGAAACAAGGGGGCCTTGGCAGCAAGCGAGGGCAGCCGCTGGCAGTTTAACGTAGAGCGGTATTAGGCCACGGCCTCCCAGAGCCAGGGACCGACTGAGGCATTTGGGGACGGGCGTGTTGGCTGTCCACCGCTCCGCTGGAAGGCAGGGGCAGGAAGGCCGGCGCCTGGGCTAAGGCTCTGCCCACGGAACCTGGGGCAAATAGCGGCCTGCTGCCAGCCGGTAACCACCCCTCCGCTCCCACCTCGCCGGAGCGGCCAGAGGTTCCCGGCAGAGCACTCCTCGTTTGGGCAACAGTCCCAGAACCCGCCTCCGCCGGGCTGCCAGACTCCCTGACAAAACTGTCTTGGCCCCTGACGCGCAGAGAGGATGGCCCCGTCTGGTCCCCACCAGTACTAGCAGGGGCGCCATCCTGGGCAAGGCTGTTCGCTTGGCAAGCACTTTCAGGTAATGGGATCAGCGGCAAAGTCCAGATAATACCTGGACGGGCGGTCGAACCAGGTCGATAAGACCCTGCCTGGGGAGCGAAAGCGGCCCATGGCGCTTGGCTGGCCGATGGGCTCCAGCCAGAAGAAGCACTGGCTAACTGAATACTAGAACCAGGGTCGTGAGACGGGCCATTCCGCCCCATCTCGGATGCACCTGGCGGCGCCGATGCACCTGGGGCTGCCGAGAGCAGGCCGGTCGGCTGGCCTGGGGTGGTCGGTGTACCTCTGGCAGATACCGCCGCCGATACTCCGTGGGTAGATACTCCGGCTGGGGCGCCTCTGGCAGATCGGCCGACAGGGGCGTCCTGAGCAGATGCCCCGGTGGGTGTGGCTCCGGCAGATACGAACCCAGACGGAGAGGGGTGGGCTGGGGCGCCAAGCGGAACGGGCCCCGATCCGGCGGCTGCCAACATCCGCTCCGGGGCCGACGGGAGCGGCGGAAACCCCTGCGCCACCCAGGCAACCCAGTGGTTCTGCAACGTCTGGAGGTCCCGGATGCCGTAGTGCTTTTGCAACGCCTCGGTCCATCGGCCGGTATGGATTCCCTCGGCCAGAAAGTCCACATATTTTCGTCGGCCTCCTTGCTGGATGAGGTATTCGGCTAGGGCATAGGCCTGGGCATACAGGGGCATAATGTCGGCGGGATATTCAGTCATGCTAAACATGCGATCAAAGGGGATGCCCCGATGGGAGCGGAGAAACTGGATGAGCATGCGGCGGTATTTGGCTTTTTCGGTTTCATGTTCGACGGTCGTAGCGCCGCCTTCATCGGCCCAGCGAGGCAAGGGCCGACGAAAATAGCTGGCAAAAATCATGTGCGTAATCTCATGCGGAAGCACCGAATCCAAGATCCGTTCATAGGAACCTTGGATCGTCATACGCCAGCCATACACTTCGCCCCGATCAAACACAAAGCTGGTGGCTCCGCCGGCGCCAAGATGGGGGCCTACCGTGGCCGTGATGGGACACGGATAGGACCAATCCGGCAGGACTTGGCCTAGCCAGGCGATGGCCAACTCCCGGCGAAGTCGTTCGGCCTGTTGGGCAAAAGCTACCGCATGATGCGGGTCGGCCGTGTGCACGATAAAGTTCCGAGTCTGCGAACTGGCCCCTACAGAGGCCAAACATAGCAGAATGAACCCAATGGCTCCAAACCGCCGTGCCTCCATGCGCTACCTCCTCCCCGTCCACAGGGAGCTGAGGGCTCCTTCCGTGGAACATTTGAACGTAGAAACCAAAATACATATTTTGGACCCGTTCTGCCGGCAAAATGCTCCCTGCCTTGCCGAAAAATCCAAAAGCTTGCCGAATATGGAGGGATGCTCCAGCCGATAGCAAGGCTTTCTTCAGCCAGGAGGGTTGATTGGCTTGCCAATCTACCTGGGTTGCCGAAAATGCCCAAGAGCAATTTTTGACTTTTTCGACCGAGGTTAACGAGTTAAGAGCAAGGTATTGGGAAGATGAGGGGGGAGTGGTGGGTATGGCAAAATAGGAAGATTGGGCAAAATAAGATTTCTCCCAGCCTTTCCCCTTTCCCATAGACCTACCCGTTTTGACAATCCACCCCCTAAAATAGGTTTCCAAGGAGTCCATAGAAATGAAGGCCTTGGTGTTAACGGCGTACCATCGGCTGGAACTGCTCCAGGTCCCCGAACCGGTGTTAGGGCCGGAAGAGGTGTTGGTTCGGGTGGCTTGCTGTGGGATCTGCGGCAGCGATGTGCATGGGCTGGATGGTTCCACTGGGCGCCGGCGCCCTCCGGTGATCATGGGCCATGAAGCGGCTGGCGTGATTGCCCAGGTCGGCTCGGCAGTGGAAGGCTGGTCGGTGGGCCAGCCGGTTACCTTCGATTCGACCATCTGGTGCGGCCGATGCCCTATGTGCCGAAAAGGCCTCTGGAATCTCTGCGCCCGGCGCCGCGTGCTGGGGGTTTCCTGTGAGGAGTACCGGCAAGATGGCGCCTTGGCCGAATATGTGGCTGTGCCTCAGCATATCCTTTACCGGCTGCCAGAGGGGGTCTCTTTTGAGCAAGCGGCTTTGGTGGAACCATTGGCGGTGGCAATGCACGCTGTCAACCAACTGCCGATCCAGCTCGGGGATACGGCGGTGGTCATTGGGGCCGGGATGGTCGGCTTGTTAACGGTGCAGGTATTACGGCAAGCAGGTTGTAGCCGAATTTGGGCTGTCGATCTCGATGAAGCCCGACTGGAATTGGCCTGCCAACTAGGTGCGCAGGAGGGATTCCGGGCCGACCAGCAGGATGTGGCTACGGAGATCCGGCATCGGACGAATGGATGGGGGGCCGATCTGGTCCTGGAGGTGGTGGGGGTGCCGCAGACGCTCGGGTTGGCTGTGGAAATAGTCCGAAAAGGCGGGGCCATCGGGTTGGTGGGCAATGTATCTCCAGAGGTCCCTTTGGCCTTGCAGAGGGTGGTAACCCGGCAAGTTCGGCTCCAAGGGATATGTGCTTCATGTGGGGAGTATCCGGCTTGTTTGGAGATGATAGCACAGAGGAGAATCCGGGTGGAACCGCTTATCAGTGCGGTAGCGCCGTTGGAGGAAGGGCCGGAGTGGTTTGCCCGACTTTATCGCCGGGACCCGGGCCTCCTGAAGGTGCTCCTTCGGCCATAACAGAGGGGGGAGAGGGAAAAAAAGAAATCAAAAGCGTTATATAACTTGGGTAGTGTTGGGCAGAAGAGTTTCGCGGCTTGGCTGCCGGGGGGAAGAGAATCGGCGAGAGAATATAGAGAAAATAAAGCGAGTAGGTAAAATAAAAAGAAAAGTAGTTTTGGCTAAGCTACGGGACGTCGGTAATATTGGTAAGCTAGCAGAACCTCGTATAGGTCCATCGAGATAGTAACTTCGTCATCTGCAAAATCGCGAAGCCAAGTCCGATCCGATTGAACGGCATCAGCCAAAAGGGGTAAGATTTCCCCTAATTGTACGGTTACCCTCGGTTTAGACTCCTGAAGCACCGAGCTGACCGCTGTTTCTTCCTGGGGGCCATAGTAAATTCGTAACTGGGGGCGCATGGGGCTTTCCTTCTTCCTTGCTCTGCCAAATAAGAATCTCAGACCAACCCTCGGCGTTTAGCCCCCCTCCGGCGGCGTTCCATCCACCTGGAATGAAATCGATAAAGTTGTCTGATATATCGGCTAACCCGGCCTTGTGGATTTGAAGTTTTTAACGGAAAATAATCTTTTTACGCAAACCTCCTGGTATAGGGATTGGAAGGAGTGCTCTGAGGAGAGCAGTCCGGTAGCTTTCCGGTGGTTGGTCCAAAGGAGTTCTCTCTCCCCGACTTCCGACCTGCGGAAGGGGCACCCCCAGAAAGGAAAATTCCAACCCCTCCTAGGGGATCATGGTCTAGAGATGCCAGACAAAAGATCGCCCATCCCGGGGAGGAGAAATCCTAAAGGGATTTTCTCCTTACGAAATTGCCCTTGAACAATTTCCAGTTGTACGGACCTGGAGAGAGAAAACTCCTAAGGGATTTCCCCTTGGCCCCTAACCATCCATCCCCAAGGGAATCCCACGGCGGGTGGAATCCAACAAACCGATTAAGGACCTGCTTCCCCTTTTTGGAGTAATAGCACCCATCGGACTGCACAGGCAATCCTAGCACAGGGTGGATGGAAGGTGAGAAGCGGAAGGGGAAATCCCCCGGATGGCTTTTCCTCCTGCTTCCGTAGCAGGAACCACCAAGCTGGGTTGACCTAGAGGTTGAATCCTTGGGAGTTTTAGAATATTCTAACCTGCCTATGATCGAGCCAGTTACGCTCAATTTACGACCGATTGCTCGGGCTTTGCGGATTTCCCTTCGGCAAGTGGAGGCGGTAGCACAACTGCTGGAAGAAGGCAAGTCGGTTCCTTTCATTGCACGGTATCGGAAGGACCAGACGGGCGGGCTGGAAGAGGAGCAGATCCGTCGGATTCGCCACCTGCTTCAGCAAGCCCGGTTGCTTGCCCAACGCAAGGAAACGATTCTCCGCAGCCTCCAAGTGCAAGGCAAATGGACGCCGGAATTAGACCGGCACATCCGCACGGCCACCACCAACCGCCGTCTGGAAGACCTCTACCTTCCCTATAAGCCGAAAAAGGAAGGCTTGGCCACCGCCGCCCGCGCCCGAGGCCTAGAACCACTGGCCGAGGAAATCCTTCAAGCTGCCCCTACTTGTTCTAACCTGGAGGCTCGGGCCGCTGATTTCATCAATCCTGATAAACAAATATACACCACTGCCGATGCCCTGTTAGGTGCCGGCCATATCCTGGCCGAAATGATCAGCGAACACGCCGATCTGCGCAAAAAACTTCGGGAAGTCTTCTACAGAACGGGCCGAATTTGCTCCCGACTCCTCGAGACGGTTCCGCTTCCTCCCGGCTGGGCGCCTGAGAAGAAAATGCCCAGGGAGGCCGCCTCGGAACCCGTCTCCCAAGCCGCTCCAACCAAAAACCAACCCAACATCTCTGCGGAGCCTATCCCTTCTGGACCTTCCCAGGCGCCCGCTGAAGGAGATACGCCAGGGGCACAAGCCGCTGATGACCTCAGATCCTCTGCCTCCCTGGAAGAAAGGTCCCTCCTGCCCGAGGAGCCGGGTTCTGAGAAATCCTTGGCCTCTTCTGGCAGCGATAAAGAGTCGTCAGAGCGCCACCATGCCGGGGAGGTTGCCCGAATTGGTGCTGACAGCTCGAGCCATTCCCCACCCAACTCCGAGGAAATCCAAACCACTTCCATCTTTTCCTGCCGAACGGTGGAATCTTCTGGGGGTTCCGAGCCTGGAGTGGCTCCGGAGTCCGCAGGGGAGGGAAGTCCCCCGGCACCGAAGGAACATTCCAGCGTTTTGGAGGAGAGTGGTTTTCGCCAACTCTCCGTGCAAAGAGAGCAGCTCTGTGGGTCGGAAGAGGCTGCGGAGTCTAGTTCGGAGAAGCACCAGGGGGGTTTGTCTGAACCTGCCCCTTCTGCTCCAAGCTCAGCGGGCGGGAATCTGCCAGAAGAGGCATCGGAGGCTAAGGCGGCACCGGTTGCTGGGGTGCCATCGACTTCTCTTAGCCCGGCCGAGCTCCGCCGCCAACAAAAAGAACTCAAAAAACAGCGTCTCCTTCTGCGGCGTCTGCGGGCGTACCGAGATTTCTTTGACTTCCAAGAAGCCCTCCGGAAGATTTCCCCTTATCGGGTATTGACCCTCAATCGGGCGGAGCGGCAGAAGATACTGCGGGTGTGGATCGAATCTGATCGAGAGGCGATGCGCCAGGTCCTCTATCAGGAGTGCATTCCGCCGGAGCATCCTCATGCCGATTTTTTGCGGGGCTGTGCGGATGATGCATTGGAGCGTCTGCTTTTGCCCAGTTTGGAACGGGAAGCCCGACGGGAGCTGACCGAACAGGCTGAAATCCATGCGGTGGAAGTAGTGGCCAAATCCTTACGAAAAATGTTGTTGCAGCGTCCGGTCCGGGGCAAACGCATTTTGGCCGTCGATCCGGGCCTTCGGAACGGATATGTCCTGGCCGCTTTAGATGAGTTCGGTAATCTGCTGGAACATGCCAAGCTCTATTTAGTGGGTCGCACTCAGGATCGAGAAAATGCCCGCCAAAAACTGCTCCAGCTGATTCGGCGGTATCGGATCGGCTTGGTAGCGATTGGCAATGGGGTCGGTTCCCGGATCTTCGAGAATTTTCTGGCGGAACTTCTGAACAACGAATTAAAAACCGAGGATGTCCGATATGGGATGGTTTCCGAAGTCGGGGCCAAGGTCTATGCGCATGGGGTGGTGGGCCAGGAAGAATTTCCCTATTACGATCTGCGGGTACGATCGGCTATTTCCATCGGACGGCGGCTGCTGGATCCGTTGAGCGAACTGGTAAAGATTGAACCCGCCCATTTGGCTACCGGTACATATCAACACGATGTCAAGGCCAAACACCTCCAACCTCTATTGGAAGAGGTGGTTGAATCGTGTGTGAATCGAGTTGGTGTGGACGTAAATACCGCTCATCCTTGGCTCCTGCGGTATGTGTCGGGATTAAACATGGTGTTGGCCCGGCGGGTGGAACAGTATCGTCGCCAGCACGGCCAGTTCCGCACACGAGCCGAGTTAAAACAAATCCCCGGCTTCGGCGAAGGAACCTTTGAATTGGCTGCCGGCTTTTTGAAAATCCAGCACGGACCAGAACCGTTGGACCGAACCGCCATCCACCCAGATTGCTATGAGTTGGCCCGGAAGATGTTACAAAAAGTTTCTGCCCAACCGGAGGATCTATGGAATCCGGCGATTGCTTCGGGGGTTCAGAAACAGCTTGGGCAGTTGGACGCCCAGGCCCTGGCTGAAGAGTTCGGCGCCGGAGTCTGGGTAGTCCGGCAGGTGCTCGGGGAACTGCGGCGGGCTGGCAGAGATGTCCGAGACGATTCGCCGGCACCTTCCTTCAAACGGGTCCAACTGAAACTGCACGACCTAAAGCCCGAGATGCAATTAGAAGGTACTGTTGTTCATATTACCAATTTCGGCGCCTTCGTAGATATTGGCATTGGAGAGAACGGCTTGGTCCATATCAGCCAAATGGCCCCCCACTATGTCCAGGATCCCCGGGAAGTTGTCTCGGTAGGCGATACGGTCAAGGTCTGGATCCTACAGGTGGATCCGGATCGGAGCCGCATTTCTCTGTCGATGATTCCCCCGGATCGTCGGGCCCAAGCGGCTCAGGCTCCTGGCTCAGAAAAGGGCCCTTCGGCTAGGCCAGAAAAGCCCGTCCCAGCTCGGGCGGGCCAAACTGCGGCAACTTCCGCACCCGAAACCCCACCCAAGGCCCCTCCGCCGCAAAAGGCTTCTGTCCGGCCCGGTACCCCAGAGCGAAAGCCGAAACCCTCCACCCGCCAATTCCGCTCCAAAACTCCCCCTCCACCAGCACCGAAACTTTCCGAAGCAGTCAAACAGGGCAAACAGCCCATGCGTACTTTCGCCGAACTATTGCAGTTTTTCCAACTGACCCGCCAACAGCACAGCGCTGATGCGGCTCAGCCCGCCAAAGAGCAATCGCCCCCTACCCCCTCCACCTCCAGTGCTGCCGGTTCCTCGGCTTCCCCTGGTAAGCCTACCAGTACCGAGGAGGCTTCCCCTGGCCCTACTGAACTAGCACCGGCCACCAAACACCTCCCTGCCGCCTCTCTGCCGGCTAGCCCACAGACTCCTGCTGCGCCTTGCCCAGAAAGCACTCCCTCCTGCTCGCAAGAGATCACTTCCCCTGCACCTTCAGAAAGCTCCTCAGCATCCCCCCCAGTATCAGCACCCCCTCCGCCTCCAGAAAACAACATCTCCTGACCACTCAGACTCCTCCCTCGTCGTAACGGCCTGCTTACCTACGGAGGACTCTTCCACCCTTCGGGAACCGCCCTTACCAGAGCCGCCTTCAGGACAGTTACCTCACGATTCGCCTTGTGTACACTTACCTGGGGACTCAAGCTGACGCATCCTATCCTCGGAAGCTCTGGCCATCGTTTAGCTACCGCCTTGCTTTCCCGATGGAAATCCTTCTATTGCCTCCCTTGGAAAGCTTTAGCCCTGGTACCATTGTATTGTATAAGGGGACGGGGCATTTGCCGATTCGGCGGTTAGAGACGACCTGTTCCTGTCCCCCTTTGAAATTGAGGGAGAGGCAGGTAGGTGGCCTATTGATCAGCTCCGGCGATCCATCCTGCCCTTTTCTAGCAATTCCTGATGGTGTGCAACACCGGGAGGGATTGTCCTCGGGGCCTATGCCTCGGGACTTTCTTAAAAACCCTTAAGCTCGACTTTTGCTACTCTAAGGCCGCCTCAGCAATCGAATTTCCTAACCCTTTGTAAATATTGACGTTAGAAAATCCTATGCATAAGGGCAGGTCGCTAGGTAACTATCGGAAGGCAAAGAGGGAATGAAAAATAGTAAAAGTCAAGGTTAAAGGAAATTTTTTCAGAAAGTACAGAACAGACAGAGGCGGTCAAACAGCCGGCGAGTGTTTGCCCGGGTGATGTCGGCCAACTGTTCTAGGGATTGTTCGCGCAGGTCGGCTACCCGCTGGGCGGTCAGCACCAGATGGGCCGGTTCGTTGCGCTGTTGTTTGCCCCGCAATGGTTCCGGCACCAGATACGGGCTATCGGTTTCCAAAAGCAGCCGATCGTCCGGTACACAGACGACCGCTTCCTGGAGCAGCTCGAACTTTTTGTTCCTGTAGGTGGCCGAGCCGGCAAAACTGATGTAAAGGCCCAGTTCCGTAGCTTCATAGGCGGTTTCCAGGTCGGCGGAGAAGGCGTGCCAAATGCCCCGGAGCGGCCCCCGATCTACCGCTTCGTGCAGGGCAGTTAAAAGCTCCTCCTCCGCATCCCGACAATGCAAGATGACCGGCAGCTCCAACTCCTGAGCCAAACGCAAATGGCGGTCCAAAAATTCCAACTGGGTTTCCCACGGCGTGAAATCTCGGTAGCGATCCAGACCGGTTTCCCCGATGGCCACTACAGCCGGTTGCCGAGCCAATAGGCAAATCTGCTCCCAATCCAGCGGCGAGGCCTCAAGGGCAGCGTTCGGGTGGATGCCAACGGCCGCATACAAACCAGGCCAACTCTCTGATAGTTTCACCACCGCCTGGCTCGAAGCGGCCGATGTA
Organism: uncultured Thermoguttaceae bacterium; assembly: GCA_938042245.1. Taxonomy (GTDB): domain Bacteria; phylum Planctomycetota; class Planctomycetia; order Pirellulales; family Thermoguttaceae; genus JANXAQ01. Next base: position 33,175 of record CALIRO010000033.1, on the reverse strand, counting down.
CCCGGACAGATCATGATCTGTACCCCAGCGGAACGTGCTCGTTCGAGCACCTCGGCCAAATCTGCCCCAAACGCGACATCGTCCAAGTGGCAATGCGTATCCACCCAAAAAAGCCCTGACGGCTCCGCAGACGATTCACCCGCCGGCGATGGAGAGTTCTTTTGGTGCATGAAGGGAATCCTTTAACAAACAGTATGCCTTTCACCGACACGAAAGCCTCCTTCTCCCTCCTTCCCGAACGAACGCCGGAACTGCTATTCCCGCATAAGTGGTAACCCAAGCTCCGTTTGCCAGACTGCTTGAGGCTTTTCCATGCAACCAGGAATCTACCAGGGTTTGCTTCTGCGGGATACTCTCCTACGGAAGGATGAGCTTTTTGGTCTTCTTTTCCCCCTCATGTATGGCCTTTTCGTACCCGGTGGAGCTACCAACTTCTTGCGGCGGCGGCCTGAGCCAGGGTAAACAGTCCGTTCCACCAAACCCCCAAAACAATCACCGGCACACAGACCACCAGCAACCACACCCCTGCCCAGGAAAGGATCGGCAGTTCCGGTTCGTCGGCTAAAGCGGGCCTCCCCGTGAGATTGGGACCGTCGTGCTTCGAGGGCGGTTTGGCTGACCCGGCTTCGACGCCCGGTAGATTGGCCCCCGCTTCGGCGGCGCCTGGATCTGAGCTGGCCCTGGCCCCAGGGGGCTCGGTGCTAGCTTTGGTCTCCGGCGGATTGGCCGACGGCCCACCGGCCTCAGGCCCTTTGGAGGGTTTGGACGCATTTTCCGCTGCCGAAGCCCCATCGCCCACAGCCGTCATCACCCGGATCACCCGCAGATAGTAAAACAGACTGAGCACTGTGTTCAGCACTGCCACTAGAAGCAGGCCGCCAAAGCCGCACTGCCAGAGGCTGGCAAACACCGTAAACTTCGCCATAAAACCGGCTAGCGGCGGCAGTCCCACCAAACTGAATAGTTGCACGGCCATCAGCGCGGTTACACCGGGGCTTCGTCGGCCCAAGGCCCGATAGGTTTCGATCTCTTCCCGGCCGGACCGGTCCCGCACCAACGCCACAAAACCAAACACACCCAAATTCATCCAGAGATAGACCGTCGTATAAAAGAGCAGACTGGCCAGGGCGTTCTGGGCGGCAGTCAGATCCTGGCCTGCTGCAGCCAACATGGCCGCTATTGGCATGATCATATAGCCAGCATGAGCAATGGTCGAATAAGCCATCAGCCGCTTCATATTGGTTTGGCCGTAGGCGGCCAAATTGCCGAAGGTGCATGTTACCGCTGCCAGAACGGCTAGCAAAGCGGCCGCTGTTTGCCGGGCTGGTTCCAACTGCTGTACCCATTGGCAAATAGCGGCTGTTTCCACCGGGCCGGTCGGAGCGCTGAGCACCTGGGCCAATCGGGCCAAAAGGCCCAGCGCCGCTGTTTTCGACACCACTGACAAAAATCCGCCTACCTCGGCCGGGGCGCCCTGCAGCACATCCGGCGCCCAAAAATGCAGGGGAAAAGCCGCCAACTTAAATCCCAGCCCCACCAGAAACATCACCCCGCCCAGAAGCAGAACGCAACGATAGCCGGCGCCGGCCTCCGGTTCTTGGAGGTCGGAAAGCCGATCGGCCAACCCACGGACCATCGTCGGCAGATGCACCGATCCCAGACAGGCGGCCAAAAGACTCATCCCATAAAGCATTACCGCCGCCGTGGCCGCTCCGAAGACCGCGTATTTTAGCGCCGCTTCCATCGCCTGACGCTGCCGCCGCAGAATCCCAGCCAGTACATAAGAACAGATGCTTGCCATCTCTATGCCAATCATCACCATCACCAGGTGATTGGCCGACACCATCAAACACATGCCCAACGTGGCGCCGACCAACAGGAAATAAAACTCCAGGTATCCTTCCTCCGGAGGTACCCGGCTCACGGCCGTCAGACTCACCACCACCAAAGCCCCCAAAAGCAATAGCCCCCGCAGGTACCAGGCCAAACCGTCCTGGACCAACATGCCGGTAAAGATTTCCTGGGGGCCGGATGGCAAGCCGGTGCAAACCACCAGGGCCAATGCCGCCGCCAGCCCCGCCACACTCACATAATAGGCGCTGTGCCGCCAACGGGGCAGCAGCATCCGAACGGCCAGCATGGCCACCAAGGTAGCGCAAAGCACTAGCTCCGGTTGGAACGCCCCGAGCGATCCAACCCTACCGACTGATCCAAACAGGTCCTCCCATACTTGCTGCATAGGTTCTCGGGAATACTTCCGATGGTTGAAGAATTCTATTCTTTTGTATCTAAAGGGGGTGATAGTCATTCCTGCGCAGGCGGCAGTGCAGGGTGATTCCCTTCTCAGCGGGAAACTGGTTTAAAGTCCACAGATTTCTTACTCTGGTGGGGATGCCCAAAGAGGACTCTGCTCCATTTGATGGAAATGGTACGTTTTGGGTAGGGCTGGGATTTTCCGAGTTTGTTGCTGACGGCTGGAGGATTGATCCCTGGAATAGCCTTCCAGCGGGGATGACGGTGGGATTTTCCGATGTTGCCGCCGACGGCCGGGCCGCTTCATGCCGGCGAGTCCAATCGGCCAATTGCTGGATCGTTTGGCGGACGCTCGGCTCCGCATAGGAAAACACCACCTGGGGATAGACTCCCAAAACGACGGCCAGCACCGCCAACGGTAAAGCAACCGCCATTTCCCGTCGAGTCATTGGCTGGAGGGCTTCTGCGTGCGGGCCCCGATATTCGGCGCCTAGATATACCCGTTGGATGGTCCATAGGATGTACCCAGCCGTCAGGATCACCACCGAAGCACCCAGGGCGGCCATCCAGGCACTATAATGCCAGGCGCCCAAAAGCACTAGCACCTCGCCGACAAACCCGCACAAACCCGGCAACCCCATCGCTCCGAAAAAGATCACTATCGACACCGCCCCAAAACTAGGCATCCGGTGCAGTAGGCCGCCCATCTGGTCCAACTGCCGATGATGCACCCGGTCGTAGATGACACCTACCAGAAAGAACATGCCGGCCGAGGTGATGCCGTGGGCAATCATTTGGAACATAGCGCCGCTTGCGCCCATCAGCCAGGCGTCAATCTGGTAGGAACGGGCTGCTGTCGCACTCCAAACACCCAGACCAAGGAGCACATAGCCCATATGACTTACCGAACTATAGGCCACCAGGCGTTTAAAATCTTTCTGGGCCAGAGAGGCAAATGCGCCGTAAATCATGCTTACCAGGCCCAGGCCGCAAACAAGCCAGGCCAACTCATAGGCGCCTGCTGGGCAAATCGGATAGGCGATGCGCAAAAGGCCGTAGCCGCCCATCTTTAAGAGGACCCCGGCCAGTAACATCGAAATAGGGGTGGGCGCTTCCACATGGGCGTCGGGCAACCAGGTGTGCACCGGCACCGAAGGGACTTTGACCAAAAAGCCGACCAATAGAAGTAAAAATGCCCACCACTGAATTGATTTACCCCATAGAAGCGGCCGGTCCAGAGGGCCTAGCCCCAGAGCTGCGTCATCCGGCGGCAGAGTCTTTCCTTGTGTCTCTTGTCGGTCGGCTTGCGATGAGGTATCGGAGAACGGCGGCTTTTTCAGGTTTCGGCCTTGACCCAGGGCGGCCAAAGCCAGCAGGTTGAACGTATGCCGAGCCGGCTCGGATGCTGGAGCAGAGGTATTCTCAGATCGCTCGGAGAACCGGCGGTTGGCAGATTCCGGGGTCCATTTCCCCGGAAAGGTAGCAGAGCTCTCCCCAGATCGGTCGGAGAACGGAGCTGGTTTGGCAGATTCGGTCTGGACATCGTTTGGGGTTGGCCAGGTCGGCCCGGCATGGCAGGCGGCAAGCTCCCCTGGGCTCAAGAGCCGAAGGTCGCTTGCAAAATACAGCATCAGCATCGCCACCAGCATCAAGACGCTGCCGGCCAGAGTGAAAAGGAAAAATTTCACCGCGGCATATTCCCGGCGCGGCCCGCCCCACAGACCGATCAAAAAGTACATCGGCAATAGCGTAACTTCCCAAAACACGTAAAACAAAAACAAATCCAACGCCAAAAACACCCCCAGAAGACCCGTCTCCAACAGCAAAAACAATACACAGTAGGCCTTCTCATGGCGGTCAATTTTCCAACTGGCCAGCATGGCCAGCAGGCTCAACAGGCTCGTCAGCAGCACCAGCGGCAAGCTGATCCCATCCACGCCCAAAAAGTATTCCACGCCAAAGGCCGGGGTCCACGGCAGCCGGACCACAAAGTCTGGGAACCCCTTGCCGGGACCGGAGGGGGTGGCTTTCTCACCGAACGCCCCCCCCCCGCCTGCCCAATAAGCAAGATAAAGTGTTGCTAGAAAGACCAGCAGCGTGGCGGCCAGACTAAGACTCTTAATCAGCCCCGTCCACCGCTTGGGGACCAAAAGCAAGCCGAGGGCCACCATCGCCGGCAAAAAGACAATGCCACTTAAAAGAATCAGGTTTTCCCACTGAGCTTCCAGCGCCATAGGGGGACGATTCTCCGTTTCACACCAAGGGGGCTATGATCCTAAACTGAGCAGTACAAATATAGCTACAGCGCCTAGGACTGCCCAGAGCACGTATTGGCGGAGCTGGCCGGTTTGGACCCGGCGGAGCTCCAGACCCAGGCGGTAGGCGGCCTCGGCCGATCGGTTGACCAAGCCATCGACCCAACGGCGATCAAGCCAATCTTCCAGGTGGGCCAACCGGATCAAGCCCACCGCCATGCCGTCAGCCGCTCGGTCCAACAGATGGCGGTCTGCATCTACCGTCCGTTCCGCTAACCACAGCGCCGGCCGAACAAAGACCATTTCATAGAGTTGATCAAAATACCACTTATTTTTAAGAAACGTGTAAACGGCGGGCACAGCCTGGACGAAGCGGGCAGGCTCCAGTTTCCGTAGGCCGTACATGACGGTCGCCAGCAGGAATCCGACCAAAGCGGCTGCAAACGCCATCCAGCCGACCGGACCTGCTACCGCCGGATCATGGGAAAGGTGTTCCTCCGGGATCGGCACCGGCCAGAAAGCCGAACCAGCCGAAACAGCCCTTCCGCTCTCTTCCGGTGAAATCCGATCCACCGGCGCCTGGTCAACCAGTTTGGACGAAGAGGAACTTTCGGCGGCCAGAAGCGTTGGCCGATCTTGGTCTAAAAGTTGTTGCAGGCTTCGGGCTGTTCCAGGTACGCTCCAGCCAGCCGCCACAGCCAGACCTGCCAAGACCACCAAGGGGGCAACCATTACCGGCGGGGATTCGTGAGCATGATGATAGATATGTTCATCATTCGGCGGCCCGGCAAAAGTCATATACCAGAGCCGAAACATGTAAAAGGCCGTCAGCCCCGCCCCGACCAGAGCCGACCCAAATAGCCACCCCCCAACCGCCGGCGCCGTATTCCAAAACAGATACGCCTGAGCCAGGATCGCCTCCTTAGAGTAAAAACCGCTCAGCCCCACCAGTCCGGGAACGCCCGCCCCGGCAATGGCCAGGCAACCGACCAACATGGTCCAGGCGGTCCAAGGCATTTTCCGTCGCAAGCCGCCCATCTGAGGCATCTCGTTGGTACCCACCGCATGGATGACCGAACCAGAACACAAAAACAACAGGGCCTTGAAAAAGGCATGGGTCAGTAGGTGGAACAACCCCGCCGCCCAGCCGCCCACACCAAGCCCCAGCATCATATAACCCAATTGGCTAATGGTCGAATAGGCCAGCACCCGCTTCATATCCGTGACAACCAAGGCGATGGTTGCTCCGATCACCAGGGTAATGCAGCCGACGCCGGCAATCACCCACAGCACCTCCGGCGGAAAAGCCGGATAAAATCGGCCCACCAGATACACCCCAGCGGCTACCATCGTTGCAGCATGAATCAGGGCGCTAACCGGTGTAGGACCTTCCATAGCATCCGGCAACCAGACGTGCAGCGGAAACTGGGCGCTTTTGCCCACACAACCGCAGAAAATCCCCAACCCGGCCAGAATCCACAAGGTTCGGGAAAACCCGCCGTCAGAGGAGGGGAGCCCGCCGCTAGAAGGTCCCGGTTGGCCTGCCAGGAGGGTTTGCAGTTGGCTGAACAGCCCACCGGTAGGCTCTCCGGCCGGATCGGGCAGATCGCCCAGCGACCAAGTACCTACCAAGCCCCCCAGGGCCATTAGCCCCACTAAAAAACCCATATCGCCCACTCGGTTGACGACGAATGCTTTCATGGCGGCTTGCTGGGCGCTGGGCCGTTCTCGATAAAACCCAATCAAAAAGTAGGAGCATAGGCCCACCAGTTCCCAGAAGATGAAGATCATCACCAGATGCCCGGCCAGCACCAGCCCCAACATGCTGAAGGTAAACAGCGAAAGGTATTGAAAGAATCGACCGAATCGGCCGGGCCGACGCAGCGGCTTGCCCTGGGCGTCCAACACCAAAGGATCGACCACTTCGTGCAATTCCTCGGCCATATAGCCGACCGAATAAATATGGATACATAAAGCCACCAGGCTGACCATCGTGCACATCAGCACGGTCAGCGTGTCGATGTAGTAGGAGATGGAGATTTCATACTGGCCAAACTTCGCCCAGGTAAACAGCCGACCCACCATCGGCGCAGGGCGGCGGTTGGCCTCATGAAAGGTTCCGGCATCGCTTGGGCCCGATGGCTGTTCGGAAACTCTCAGCGCATGAGAATGCCTTGGCGCAGGAGGTTGGGAATGCCTGGAGTCGGCGGGAATAGAATGTCCCGCTGCTTCCGGATCGGCAAAAGACACAGAATGCTGGGACCACCCAAAGCCATCCGCAGGAGGCTGGGATAACCAGAAGCCTAGGGCAATCGTACACAACAGGAACGCCCCGGCCACCGCGCCCACGGCCAACCAACCGGCGGCTCGGCCCCGCCGATCCAACCAGGGACTAAAAAACAAAAGCACCCCGAACGATCCCAGCGGCAAAAGCCAAGCCCCCACCAAAAGCATCGGAATCGTCTTGGCACCGTCTATGTCAGGCATCGGCGATTGAAATCCTTAGGAAATGGGTACGAGGTTTTGCTACTCCGGAAGGGAAGATGCAGAAAACTTTTCCCACTGGCATTACTTAGGAAATGGGTACAAGTTCCGTAGAGTGCAGAAACCCGCCTATTCCCTGGTAGGGGACAATTTTTCAGGGATCTATCCTTTTAACTGACTAGCCTGATCGACATCGACCGATAGATACAATCGATAATAATTCAGGGCGATGGCCAAGGCGACAGCGGCCTCGCCTGCTGCCAGAACAATGACAAACAGGGCCATCAACTGGCCGTCCAGCCCGAGGCTCCAGGCTGGGTCCGCTCGCAAGGCCGGGCTCGACAGAGCCACCCAATTGATATTGGCCCCGTTTAGCGCCAGTTCTACGCCCATCAACACGCCCAGGGCGTTCCGCTTCAGCACCATGCAGAGCACCCCACAGCTAAAAAGCACCGCACCAACTACCAAATAATGGGCCAGCGTAACTGGATGCAACATGACCAGCGTGCTCCAAAGTGGGATTTAACCATTTGCCACAGTTCGGGCGAATGAACACAGGAAGGTCCCCTCGTCAACGGCGAGGGGTTCCTAGGCCCCCTTGACTTCAACACGGTATACTCACCCGGCCTGCTGCGCAGGCCGGCCTCTCCCGCAGCGGAGAGAGGCGTGGCGGCGCCCCCTCACCCGGCTTGGCCGTTGGTCAAGCCGGCCTCTCCCACGGCGGGCAGAGGCGAACTAGGGAAAGGAATTCTGGCGCGGGCCAAAAACGCCGCCCCTATCAACACCAAAACCAAATGAACGGAAATGATTTCAAACGGCAACAGGTAGCCGCTCCGGCCGGTCTGCCGGGCGTCTTCCTGGGAGGGATCCAAAACAGTCTGAGCTGAATCCGGGCGTGCCTGAAAGCGATTCGGCGGAGCCTGAGAAAAATTCGCTTGGGCCTGAGACGAATCCAGTGGGGCCTGAGAGGAATCTTGTTGGATTGCCCGATCAGTCCGAACGCCCAGCAGGGCCCAACCCAAGGGGCCGATCGTGCCGGGCTGGGCTTCCTGCTGATAAGCACTGCCCGTAGTAACCGTTGCAACACCTCCTGAAGGAGCTCCTTCCGCAGAAACCGTTGGCCAGACGCTGCGCCAGGGCGGAACGGCCAAGACGCTCCAGAGCAGAACCGCCAAAAGAACGGCGCCGACAGCCAGTCCTGCTGCCCACTGGCCGGCAGGTACTTGCCAGCCCGGTTGGCTCCGACGGGCTGTCAGCATCACACCAAAGGCCAATAGCACCACCGTACCGCCCACATAGACCATCAGTTGCACTAGCCCAACAAAATCGGCCCCGGCAATAAAAAACAGTCCTGCCACCCCAGCCAAGCTGACCAACAACGCCCCTGCCATATAAACAATCCTTTGCAAGAGCAATACGCCTACCGCCCCGGCACAGGCCAGGCTGGCAAACAGGAAAAACAGGATGGTTGGCAAAATGGATCCGCTCATGGGACTATTTCTTCTTTATTCTCCATTACCTGCAAATCGGCGCATAGCCGCCCAGCAAATCTCCACATAGCTGCCGGGGCTGCTTTGCCAGAGCCCGCCGAGCGGCCAGGCCATTGACTAGGGATCGAGCTTGGCTCTTGGGCGGCGTCGGCAGGCGGCGCGGAACACCATTCGAGGGTCATTCCTTGCCAGAGCACCACGCCCACCAGCATCAGGGTGGCCAACGGCACGCAGTATTTCCAACACATGGCAATGACCTGGTCAATCCGCAATCGGGGTAGGGTCCAGCGAGCCCAGATCATCACCGTTACCCCCAGAAAGCCCTTGATCAGGAAATTGACCATGCCGAGCAAATTCCCCAGAAAACCGGCCACAGGCCCATTGGCCGATACCAGGCCCAGCCAACTCGCCACCGGAACCGGTCCGTTCCATCCGCCGAAGAAAAGAATCGCCCCCAGGCCGCTCCAGGCGAACATGGCGGCATACTCGGCCATGAAAAACACCGCCCATCGGAAGCCGGAGTATTCGGTGGCAAAGCCGGCCACGAGTTCGCTTTCGGCTTCGGGCAGGTCGAACGGCGCCCGGTTCAGCCCGGCCATGGCACAAGCAGCGTAAATCCAAAAGATCAAAAACACGAACGGATCATGGAAGATTAGCCAGCCGGTGAACCAGCCCTCTTGCATTCGGCCGATCTCTTGCAGGTCCAGGCTGCCAACCACCACCACCGGGACGAGCACACATAGGCCCAGGGGCACTTCATAGCTGACCACTTGGGCGGCTTCGCGCATGGCGCCGAAAAGCGACCATTTGGAGCCGGAAGCATACCCGGCCAAGATCACGCCGAAGACCTCCAACCCCGCCACGGCCAAAAAGAAAAACAGTGCCGAGTCCCAACCGGCCGGCGCCCAGCCATCGGCCACCGGTAAGACCACAAACACACAAAAGGCGGCGCAAAAACTCAGATACGGCGCCAGCCGGAATAGCAACGGATCCGCCGCCGCCGGAATAATATCCTCTTTCATCAAGAGCTTGATCCCATCGGCCGGCGACTGCAACCAGCCGAACCGGCCTCCGGTGCGCGTCGGCCCAAGCCGATCCTGTATCCGACCAGCAATCTTCCGCTCCATCCACAGGGCCAACATGGGCACAAAAAGCACCAGGACCAAGACCAAAATGGCCTTGACTAGCCCAGCGGCCCCATAGGCAAGCCAGTCCGGAAAACCGAATTGCAAAAACCAGGAAAGCATAGAAGGTGTGTTGGGAAACTAATGATGTATGAAAGTCCATCAATATAAACCGGTTTTTTCCCCTCTCCCGCTCCAGGGGAGAGGCAAACAAATCCCCTCTCCCCTGGTGGGAGAGGGTTAGGGTGAGGGGGAATGCGGGCGGGACGTCCGCGCTCCCGAGCCCCCCGCTTGGGTGAGCAAACCGGCAACGATAGCTCCTACAGTTCCTTTGGAAGGCCCAAAAATGCGCTTACCGGTCCACCTCTCCGAGGACAATATCCAACGAACCCACAATGGCCGGTACATCGGCCACCAAACAACCCCGGCACAATTCCGACAGCACCGAAAGGTTGCAAAAACTGCCGGAGCGGATGCGGACCCGTCGGGGGATCGGCGTGCCCTGGCCGACAATCAAAAACCCCAATTGCCCTTTGGGCGATTCGGTTTCCAGGTAGGCTTCCGCTACGGGAAGTTTTTGCTGGATTTTCATCGGTTCGCCGACCGTGCCGGAGGCCTCTTGATAAAACCGGATGGCTTGCCGGACGATCTGGACCGATTGAACGATTTCGCGCATCCGGACATAAAACCGATGCCAGCAATCGCCCAAGACAGCTTCGTCAGGCACAGCGGGCGAAATGCCGTCGTCGGGATACTGGCCCTCCTGAGGGGCGACGATCTGAAAGTCATAGGGGGCGTACATTTGCGTATAGATTGGCTCCCCATGCCGGCGCAGGTCCCACCGGAGGCCGCTGGCCCGCAAGACCGGCCCGGTGCAGCCGTAACTGATGGCCGTCTGCAACGGCAAGACCCCAATCCCGGCTGTTCGGCGGATAAAAATATAATTGGTCGTTAGCAGGGCGTGAAGGTCGGCCAAGGTGGGCGGAAATTGATCGAGAAAGCGGCTGCACTCCTGGAGCCAACCGGGCGGCAAATCGGCCATCACCCCGCCCGGCACAATATAGTGATACGTCAGCCGGGCGCCGCAAACCGCCTCGAATAGGTTCAAGATCTTCTCCCGCTCCCGAAAACAATACATAAAGGGGGTGAAACTTCCTAGGTCCAGGCCATAGGTACCCACCGCCACCAAGTGGCTGGCAATGCGATCCAGCTCCGCCATCAGTACCCGGAGATGGCGGCATTTTTCCGGCACCTGCCAGCCCAACAGTTTCTCCACACATAAAGCCCAACCTAGATTCATGTTCATGGCGGCCAAGTAGTCTAGCCGATCGGTATATGGCGTAAATTGCCGAACCGTCAGATTCTCGCCGATCTTCTCGGCGCAGCGATGCAGATAACCGATTTCCGGCTGGACCTGTTTGACCACCTCGCCGTCGGTGCGCAAGATGAGCCGAAGCACCCCATGCGTGCTGGGATGCTGTGGTCCCATGTTGACGACAATTTCGTCGGTCTGTAGGTCGAATTCTTCGGGCGGCAAGGCGATGAACCTGGTAGAACCTTGGTTACTGATATTCCAAAGGGATTTCCTCCGCCGAAAGTCCAAAGGCTTTCCTTATCGGCCTGGGATGCCTTGATACTGATGGGACATCGAGTAATCTTTGCGGAGCGGATGGCCTTGCCAATCTTCTGGGCAGAGGATGCGGCGCAGATCGGGATGGCCGACAAATCGGACGCCGCTTAGGTCATAGACTTCCCGTTCATGCCAGTTAGCGGCTGGCCAAATGTCGGAGACCGTGGGAACTTCGGGCAATTGGCCGATCCGATCCTCCTTCCACCGTGGTAAACGTAGTTTCAGAACCAAGCGATGCCGATGCTCTAAACTACTCAAATGATACAGCAGCTCGAAATGCCCCTCCGAGACCGTTTCAGGGCCAGAGCTAGCTTTTTCTAAATAATCTACGGCGGTAATCAGATGCAGCATCTGGAAGCGCAACTGGGGATCGTCTCGTAAATAGAAGCATACCTGGCGTAGCCACGCTGGGGCTACCTGCACCCACGGGTCCAAAGCCTCTAGGTTCTCGGTCAAAATAGCTTCAGGAAATCGCTCTCGAAGCTGGGAAACCATCTGGGAAATTTCCATGGTCTATTGTTCTGAGGGGAAAGGCATCGGTACGTATAACGAAAGGGAGAATTATACCAACGGGAAGCTCTGCAAAATCTTGAACATCACGTAAACTTTATGAACATTTGATCTATTCCTTTGCCTATCGGTTCCCCTTGCTGGGCACTATATAGGGAGTCTCATGTTGGCAATGCCACTATATGTTGGGCCTGTTGACGAAGGTTCCGAAATAGTGTAAAACTATATCCTTTGAATTATTCAGAGGTTCCCAACTGCATAGGCGCCTTCCCAGCAGAGGCTGCTGAGAGGAGGTGGCCTGTGCCAGTCGGCCCAGAAAAGGCCGAGGCCGCCACCTCTTCGGCTGTCGGCAAGGCCTCCAAGGCACGTACCCAATCGAAATCCCCCTGATACCAAACGTAGAAAAAGCCTCCCAACACAATGGCTAGAAACAGTCCCAGTTCGCTGGCGGCTAACCAAAGGAATCGCCGATCCAAGGGGCCTGATGACTCCCAGGTGTGGGAGGGGCTTATCCGTTGGCTGGGAACGGCTGGTCGGTACTTGCTCGTCCCCGGAGGACCTATAAAGCCCGGTGGAGAGGATTGGGCGGAAAGGGGCGGTACAGGCAGTGCCTGGGCCGCCGCTTCTTGTCCCTCCACCCATCCCCTGCCCTGCCGGCCTAGCTGGCCAAAGACCTTTGCCCAGGGAAAAAAGAAGGCCAACTCCACCTCAAACACCAGAAACACCAAGGCCACCACATAGAAGCGCAGATCAAATTGCAAATCGCTTGGTCCGATCGTCAGTTCGCCACATTCATAGGTAGCTTGTTTTAGGGGGGTAGGCCGCTGAGGCCGAAGCAGCCCCCCCAGCCCTAAAGCTATCCAAACAAACCCCGCCCCTACCCCCAGAAAAATTACTACATAGGTTGCCGTCTCTACGGGATTCATTAGATTCCTTTGTCCCTTCTCACAGGGGATTACCCATCTACACCATCTGATGGACTGGCTTTATTGCCCCAAACGACGCATAAACCCTCAAAGGGTAGTTGTCCAGAATACCATAGTTTTTCAGAAGATTAAGGTTTTTATTTTACTCCCTTGATTGGCAGGGTAAAGCCGATTCGCCGAAGATCTTTCCCTAACACGGTACCTCTGCCCCAATAAAACAAGATCGAAAGAGGGGGAAGAAAACCAGAATCCGATCGACCCCTTCTGGTAACTGAGGAAAAGTATTTTACCCACTAAGAGGGGGGTATATAGTACCCTATTGCCATTGCAGAGGGCAGCTCGAAACTTTTTTCGGGGCCGATTTAGAAGCATTTAGACTATTAGAGGGGTAAGAAAGCCCTTTTTGGGGCTTTGGGGCCCCTTTTAAGGGGGGTTATTCGGTTAATCGGCTGGCTCCATGAGCCAGGGGATCAAAACCCGCCGGCCAGACGGTCTCGGTGTCGAAGGTGGCCCCTTGGAGATTGGCGTCGGTGAGAACCGTGCCGGTAAGATCGGCACCGAGGAATTTTGCGCCTACTAGCACGGCCCGGGTCAAATCGCAAAGAACCAAGTTAGTATGATAGAAGTTGGCTTCCGAAAGATCCGCTTCGATCAGTTCGGAGGAGTGAAAAGAAGCTCCTTGGAGTTGGCATCGGCAGAGTTTGGCTCGGACCAGGCGAGTGTTATAGAACATGGAAAAACTCAGGTCAGCCTCTTGGAGGTCTGCTCCTTCCAGATTAGCCCGGGAGAGGTTTTGCCGACTTAGATTCGCCCCCGCCAACACCACCCCGGTAAGATCGATCCCCATTAAATTTCGGGCCTCGACCAAATAGAGCAATTCTCCGGTGGTTTTATGCTTGATCTCAATCAGGGCAGGCACCCTCCGGCTGGTGGACATGGACATGCTTGCAACCCTGCCAGGAAGGAAAATCTATTAACCTAGCTTATCCCACCTGTCCCGGGCAGAAAATACTCCCTGCTTAACAGGGGGGAAGAAGCCCTCGGAAAAGCCCACCCCATGGGGCCTTTTTCCCCTCTGTTATCTTTACAACCATAAGTTGTGCTGGGCAAAAGGGCAAATAAACCCCCCATGTATCCCACTTAAGAGTGGTATCAATATACCTTTTGGTAGTATACAAGCCCCTTCCTCATGAAAGTCTTCTCTCTTTACTATCCTCCATCAGCCGTCTTTGCTGGAGGCCCAACAGACATACTTCTGGAAGAATACTCCCCCGGCCAGGAAGGTCTTTTTCAAGAATCCGCCCATCTGATGGAGAGGACCAATGGCTGAGACCTCCTGTCGGGAGGGAGATGGACTGGTTCCGTTCTTACCGACAAATGGTACAATTTTGGGAAAGTTTTTCCCGTTTCCGTTTCGGGCTTCAGGAAGGGTGTTTCTTATGAGCACGGGTAGTGAGACTTCCACAATCGAGATGGAGCAGCGGTATCAAGAGCGTCTGCGCCGGTATGTAACCGCTATGCGCAAAGGCAAACCCGACCAGGTGCCGATCCGCCCGTTTGTGGCCGAGTTTACCGCCCTGTACGCCGGTTATACGGTGCAGGAGGTAACGCAGGATTTTTGGAAGGCGTTTGCGGCAGCTCGGCGATGTGCGGCCGATTTTGACTGGGATGCCGTCGTGCCGAACATGGTGTATGGCTGGGCCGGCTTGGTGCAGGCGATCGGCCTGCGATACTATGCGACGCCCGGGGTAGAACTGCCGCCGGATACCGGCTTCCAATACCTGGAACCGCCGGAAGAGCAGGCTTGGATGCGCCCGGATGAATATGATCTATTGATCGAAGACCCAACCGGGTATCTGATGAATGTATGGCTTCCGAGGGTGGCCGCCGATGTGGTCCCCCTGGGCCAGCCGAACACGTTCCGGAACAACATGTCGTTCCTCAAAGGCGGCATGAACATGTTGGCCTATTTTATGGCCTTTGGAAAGCAAAATGAGCTGTTGCGGCGGGAATCGGGCACTGTACCGGCCCTGTCGGGCATCCTAAAAGCGCCGTTGGACATCCTGGCCGACAAACTCCGAGGCTATAAGGGGCTGTGCACGGATCTTTTCCTTCGACCGCAGAAGGTGCTGGCTGCCTGCGAAGCCCTGGCGCCGCACCTGTTGCATGTGGCCCGAAGCGGAGCCGATCCGGACCGGAACCTGCCGGTCGGCCTCTGGATGCACCGAGGCTGTGTGCCATTTCTATCTCGCCAACAATTCGAGAAGTTCTATTGGCCCACGCTCAAGTGGATTACCGAAGAGCTTTGGCGGGATGGCATCCAAACGCTCTACTATGCCGAGGGGGATTGGGACGGCAACTTGGATTATTTTGCCGAACTTCCCGAACGAAGTATCATCTTCCACATCGACCGAACTACGCCGGAACTTTGCCGGGAAAAACTGGGCGAAAAGTTCTGCTTATCCGGTGGCATGCCTAACGATGTGCTGGCCTTCGGTACCCCGGAAGAGGTAGAAGGATATTGCAAAAAACTCATCGACTTTTTGGGCCGAGACGGCGGCTACATCATGGACGCCTCCGCCATCATGCAAAATGAACCGAAAGTAGAAAATGTCCGAGCGATGACCGAGTTTACCCGGCAATACGGGGTTTATGACCAGCCGGAGTTTGTGGAGCTGCCCCCCACTCCAAGCAGAGCCTGGCAACCCATCGAACCGATCGATCAACCTGGTTGCCGGATTCGTCCGCCCGGCGTGGTCATCCCCTGGCAAGAAAAACGCCAAGAGTTTCCGGAAAAGTTCACCGGAGACGAACAGTTGATACGCCGGATCTGGGAAGAGTGCGATGCCATGGCATATACGTACATCTGGCAAGTGCTGTTGTCGTTTTGAGATGGCTTCGTCTTGGTTCCATCGGGAATCACCCAGGATAAGTTTCCTAAAGGAGATAATGCCCTATGAGCAGTTCGAGCAGTTTGGCGGAAGCGTTGGCCAATTGCCAACGGGATGTAGCCTTGCAGATGGTTCAGGACCAATTGGCCGCCGGCATCTCGGCCTCCCAGATCGTGGCGGAGTGCAACCGAGGCATGACCTTATTGGGAGACCGGTTTGCGCAGGGCGAATGCTTCATTCCAGAACTGCTGTTCGGCGGCATGATCATGAAGGAGATCCTAGCCGAGCTAGGGCCCCACTTAACCCAGGGGCAATCGGGTCCCCCGGTCGGCAAAGCCGTTATCGGTACCGTGCAGCACGATGTGCATGACATCGGCAAAGACATCTTGATTATGATGCTTCGAGGAGTAGGGTTTGAGGTGGTGGATTTGGGGGTGGATGTGCCGCCGCAGCGGTTTGTCGAAGCGGTCCAGCAGCATCAGCCCCACGTGGTGGGCATGAGCATCTTGCTGACGACCTGCTTCCCGTCGGTAAGCAAAACGGTCGAAGCCCTTCGAGCAGCCGGGCTTCGGGACAAAGTGAAAATCATGGTCGGTGGAGCGGCAGCCAGCGAACTGCTTAAAGAAAATACCGGCTGCGACTTTTATGGGAAAACCGCTGTCGATGGGATGAAATACGCCTGCCAACTGGTAGGAGCTACCGCCTGAGGCTGCTTTGTTGCCCCCCTCAGGTAAAGCCGACAAAAAGGTTTTCTAGTACCTTGGCCGCTTTTAGCCTCTCCCCAGGAATCCCCTTTCGTCTTTTTCTCGCAAAGAGCTGGGATTATAATCAAAGAGAGCGTTTGGAAGCTCTGCCAAATTCTGAACATCACGTGAACTTTATGAATATGCGATCCATTCCTTTGCCTATCGGTTCCCATTGCTAGGCACTATATATTGAGTCTAATGTTGGCAGTGCCCCTATATGTTGGGGCTATTAACGGAGGTTCCGAAATAGTGTAAAAATATCCCCTTTGAATTATTCAGAGGTTCCTTATTACTGAATATGCCGAGAAAACTTTCCTCCTGGGATCTGCCATATGAAGGGGGTATTTAAACAGGGTCGAGCGGAAGTTGTCGTTTTAATCCCATTTTTGAGGGAGCCAAACCCCATCTTATGGGTTATTTGTGGGATAATTATTAGGTAGATGTGGAACCTTTTTTCGGGGTCATCATCCGTAATCTGAGGGATAAATAAATTATCCAAATAGGGGGCATTTTCCTGGTAAGGAGAATCGATGGACGCTCCCCGTGAATTGGACCATCCACCTACTCCGGACAGGCCGTTTTCTATTCGGGTAGCAGATCGGGTCAATCGGCTGCCGTCCTATCTTTTTGCCCAGATTAACAAATTGTTGTATCAGAAGCGGCGGGCTGGAGATGATGTGATTGATCTGGGGATGGGGAACCCGTCGGATCCGCCCCATCCGATGGTGGTGGAAAAATTGGCCGAGGCGGCCCGGAACCCCGATAACCACGGCTATGCCGAAGCCTGGGGGCTGTTGAATCTCCGGCGGGAGGTGGCCGGCAAGTACTTCCGGCAGCACGGGGTACGCCTGGACCCGGAACGGGAGATTATTGTCTGTCTGGGGTCTAAGGAGGGCTTTAGCCATATGTGCTTAGCCCTGTTAGGACCTGGTGATACGGCCATTGTGCCTGCACCGTCCTATCCGCCGCATTTATACGGGGTGATGTTGGCAGCGGCCAATGCCATCCTGCTGGAAGTCGGCAATCCGGAAAATTTCCTCCGGAATGTGGCCTACACCTGCCAGCACTTGTATCCGACGCCGAAGGTGGTCATTGTCAATTTTCCGCACAATCCGACCACTACGGTGGTGGAGCCGGAGTTTTATGTCGATTTGGTTCGGCTTGCCCGGCGGTATGGGTTTATGGTGATTAGCGACCTGGCTTATGCGGATGTAACCTTTGACGGATACCGGGCGCCGAGTTTTTTGGCAGCTCCGGGCGCCATGGATGTGGGGGTGGAATTTACGACGATGAGCAAGGGCTATAACATGGCCGGTTGGCGGGTGGGATTCTGTGCCGGCAATGCGGAGATGGTCCGGGCGCTGGCCACCATCAAGAGTTACTATGATTATGGGATGTTTCGGCCCATACAGATAGCGGCTATTGTAGCCCTTCGGCACACGGAAGCGGCCGTCGAAGAGCAAGCCCGCACGTATCAATCGCGGCGGGATGTACTTTGCGAGGGGCTGGAGCGGTTGGGTTGGCCGATTACCAGGCCCAAAGCCACCATGTTCGTCTGGGCCAAGATTCCTGAACCCTGGGCCAGCCAAATGTCCTCGATCGACTTTGCTATGAAATTGCTTAAAGAGGCAGATGTGGCCGTCAGCCCCGGCGGCGGTTTCGGCGCCGCAGGCGAAGGCTATCTCCGAATGGCCCTCATCGAAAACGAGCAGCGGCTCCGGCAGGCGGTCCGCCAGATTGGCCGTTGCCTGGCCCAGAAACCCTCCCCCAAACCAGAACCCAGTCCTACGTCCAGGTAATCTTCGGCTGGAGGGAGTTTTTTGCCCACTGCTCCGCTCCAACATCCCCCAGACCCCCTGAGAACGTTGGGGGACTGAAGGGGCAGGTAATAACGCTTAGGTAAACTGGAAGGGCTAGACAAAAAAATAAAAACGACACCGTTCAGCCGACGGTACAACTCCACACCTTTTCCGAGGAAAGTCCTATGGTTTCCTTCCCTCGCAAGCGGCAGTCCAGAAAGAGGAAACCATTAGAAAAAAACCTGGCTCCCTGCTGCGCAGGAATGCCTTGTTACGCCACTGGGCTGAAATGGTTATATAAAAAAGAGGGTTTCCGCTCGCCGTGTCGGAAACCCTCCAAGAGGCTGACCGAACATCGCACTCTAGAAAGCACGCTGTCCGGAGACCCACAGCCGTAGAACACTTTATCGGCCAAGGGCCCGGAACTCTTTAAATCCTGTGTTCGGCCAGGCACTTCTTGACAAATCCGCATAAAAGGCCGAGGGAAATTCTTTTGTGCCACTTCGGGCGCTTAAAGGAATTGGCTGATTTTGGCCGACAACTTCCGTGGTCATCCTGCCCAAGCGGAATAGGCTTTTGGGGATCCTTAGACCTTCTTAGGCAGCCATGACAACCCAGGCAGAGGAAGCCTGGATCGAGAGCTCAGGCGGGGATGACAAATGGGGCTGCTTTCGTAGGGATGAAAGGCGAAGGGTTTCGAGTTGGCTGAAATATTATTTTTTAAGGGATGCCCCGGTCTTTAGAGGGAGTGGACTGGCCCGGTTTGGGTTACCAAGGAGGAGCTTGTGCTCGATTGCTTCCCCTAAGAGGGGTTTACGCTTCGCCTAGCTAGCAGTGTCCTTTTTATCCCGAAGCTCTTCCCAGTTTGCTTGAAGTTCCTCTCTTCCGGCGGAAACGATTAGGATATAATAAGCATACTCTTTGCACCTTGGGGGAAGCGATTAGGGTTGTTTGCTTGGACCGATTAAATTTTGCCATGGCCAAACCCACCGAACCTACCGATTTCATCCGAGAAATCATCCTGGAGGATCTTCGGACAGGCCGATTCGGCGGACGGGTGCATACCCGGTTTCCGCCGGAGCCGAACGGCTATCTGCACATCGGCCATGCCAAGGCAATCCTCCTCAACTACAGTATTGCCAAGGAGTTTGGCGGCAAGTTCAACCTCCGATACGACGACACCAACCCGGTCAAAGAATCTCAGGAGTATATCGATGCGATCCGGGAAGACGTCCGCTGGTTGGGCGCCGATTGGGAAGACCGGGAATTTTATGCTTCGGACTATTTCGAGCAGCTTTACCAGTGGGCCGTGCAATTGATCAAAATGGGCAAGGCGTACGTGTGCGATCTATCGGCTGACGAAATCCGAGAGTATCGGGGGACGTTGACCCAACCTGGCCGAAACAGCCCCTATCGGGACCGAAGCGTGGAAGAAAACCTGGACCTATTTGCCCGGATGCGGGCTGGCCAGTTCCCCGACGGGTCCCGCACGTTGCGGGCCAAGATCGACATGGCCCATCCCAATCTGAATATGCGGGATCCGGTCATGTACCGAATCCTCCATGTGCCCCATCCGCATGTGGGCGACCAGTGGTGTATCTATCCTACCTATGACTGGGCGCACGGCCAATGCGATTCCATTGAGGGAATCACTCATTCCCTCTGCACCCTGGAGTTTGAAAACCATCGGCCGCTTTATGATTGGTTTCTGGAGCAGTTGGGCATCTTTCATCCTCGGCAGATTGAGTTTGCCCGGTTGAACCTCACCTATACGGTCTTGAGCAAGCGGAAACTGCTCCAGTTGGTGCAGGAGAAGCTGGTAAGCGGCTGGGACGATCCGCGGATGCCTACCATCCGAGGTCTTCGACGCCGGGGCTATACGCCGGAGGCGATCTGGATGTTTTGCCGAACCATCGGAGTGGCCAAACAGGACAGTGTGGTGGACATCCAGCTTTTGGAGCATTGCCTCCGGGAGGACCTGAACAAGCGGGCGCAGCGGGTGATGGCTGTCCTACGACCGCTTCGGGTGGTGATTGAAAACTATCCGGAAGGTCAGGTCGAATACTTGGAGGCGGTCAACAATCCGGAAGATCCGGGGATGGGGACCCGGCAAGTGCCATTCTCACGGGTGATTTATATTGAGCAGGATGATTTCCGGGAGACGCCGCCGCCGAAGTATTATCGGCTTTCGCCTGGCCAGGAAGTGCGCCTGCGATGGGCCTATCTGATCACCTGTCGAGAGGTGGTGAAAGACCCAGCGACTGGCAAGGTCGTAGAGCTTCGGTGTACTTATGATCCAGCCACTCGAGGCGGCAATACACCCGACGGCCGAAAGGTCAAGGGAACCATCCACTGGGTTTCGGCCGCTCATGCCGTGCCCGCAGAAGTCCGCTTATATGATCATCTATTGTCTATCCCCTATCCAGACGAACTCCCCGAAGAAGAAAATTGGCTCCACTATATCAATCCCAATTCCCTCCAGACGCTTACCGGTTGTATGCTGGAACCCAGTCTGGCCGTCGCTCAGCCAGGGGACCGATTCCAATTTGAACGCCTCGGCTATTTCTGTGTGGATCTGGACAGTCGGCCTGGTCGGCTGGTCTTCAACCGTACTGTCACCTTAAAAGATACCTGGGCCAAAATCGAAAAAACCCTTCAGGCCCAACAAGTTAAGGAGGACTAGCGCCAAAAAATTTCCCTGTGTTGGGAGCGGCAAGGAGCTTCGCTAATATTTCCATTATTTCCATCAGGTAACTGGGTCCGTGTGTACAGGCCCAAGGAATGCCTGGGAGGGGCCTTGGTGTGCAAGCGGTGGTGCAGGTGCCTGGGAGCGCGGCGGTTCCCTCCGTCAAAACTCCCCCCTCACCCTAACTCTCTCCCGCCAGGGGAGAAGGGATTTTAGTGGACTCAATGGAACCCTTTCTCAGGAGGGGGAGGGGATTTTCGTGCACTTTCTCCCCGATGGGCAGAAGGAATTGGGCTCTCCTTGGGCAGGGATGACTGGTTACGTGCAATGCCCAAACCCAGTTTAGAAGGAGTTCTCATTGCATGGATACCCATCAGCGGGTGCTGTTTGTGGATGTCGGGACCGGCTATTACCGGATTGACCGATTTCCAGTAGGGGAACCGTTCTTCGGGCCGGTCGATTTAGGGTTGCACCTAGCCGGTCGATTCAATTCACTTAATATCGGGGCGGGACTTTTGGCGGGTTCGATTTTGCCTGGCTCAAACCGGTTGATCATCACCGGGTTTTCGCCCTGCTGGGGCGGGTTTTACATTTCCACCATGGGGGGGGCGGCCTTGGTTTTTGACAATTTAGGGTTAAATATGCTGGCCCTGGTGGGGCGGGCCCCCCAGCCGTCGATCTTGTATCTCAATCGGGCCGGCGGTGATCATGTGGAAGTGGAACTTTCGCCGGTAGATATCCATGCGGTCTGGGAGCAAGGCGGCGTGTATGCCATGATGCAAACCGCCTTGGAGCGATACGGCGGACGATATAGTACCGATCCGCGGGTGCTGGCCGTCGGACCTGCCGCCGAAAAAACCGATTTCGGTGCCATTGCCTCAGCCCCGATCGTGCAAGGAAAAATCTCCAGCGCCGAAACCTGGGCCGGTCGGGGCGGTATGGGCACCAAAATGCTCCGGGATCACCACCTGGCGGCCATCATCTTCGGCGGCACCCATATCGACGAAGATTTCCGAGACCGCAAAGTGGCCGACCAATGGTTCGCCGACAAATACAATAAACGCCTCATGGCCGTCGATTTCGAGGCCACCACCAAATATCGCTTTGATCCGAAGTTTCAAACCGGCGGCACTTTCGGTGTCAATTTTGCCACCATGGGCGGCCGACTCCTCTATTGCAACTACCGCAGTATCTACCACTCCGAAGATCGCCGTCGGGAAATCCACCAACGTTTTGTGGTCGAACACTATCTTCGCCAGTTCAACGAAGAAACGATCCAGCAAAAACGCCAATGTGACTGCGGCGAACCGTGCCCGGCTGTTTGCAAAAAACAGTATGACCAATATAAAAAGGATTATGAGCCTTATCAGGCTCTGGGGCCGCTGTGCGGAATTTTTGATCAGCGAGCCGCCGAACAATTAGTTCATCATGTGGATACGGCCGGCTTCGACGCCATTGCCGCCGGCGGTGTGGTGGCCTGGTTGATGGACTGTCTGGACACCGGCCTATTACGCCCGGAAGAATTGGGAGTCCGAGATCGGCCCCATTGGGATCTAGACCATTTCGATCTGGTAACCGATTCTGCCCATAACGCCCAATTGGGGGTACAACTAGTCGATAGTATCCTGGCTCGGCGGGGCATCCTCCAACTGGCTGAAGGCGCCCGCCGTTTGGCACGCCAGCTTTCCCGGGAACGGGGAAAAGCGATCTTGGATTGTTTTGTTCATGTGGGGTTCGGCCGACGCGGCTGGATGGTCCCTAACCAGTACTGGACGCCCGGCGTATTGGCGCCGATGGCGATTATGGGAAAATACTTTATGTATTATGGCTATGACTTCCTGCCGCCCAGAGAACTTGGTCGCCGAAACGCCCAGCAGTTCATGAAGGAACTCATCCTGGATAACTGCGGGATGTGCCGGTTTCACCGGGCCTGGGGAGAAATGATGATCCCGGAAATCATCGGCGCCCTGTACGGTAAAAAAGACAAATATCTCCAACAGATTTCCATCACCGCCAGCCGAATCCATAGCCGAAACGCCTCCATCTACTGGGAGTCGGAGCGGAATATCGACTATGTATTCCGCTTCCTGCAGCGCAAACGAGACGTGGAAGGCCAGCGCCATCCCGAACTAGACGCCTGGCTCCAACGATACCAAACCAACCGCTCCGAAGCCGCCCTGGACTTCTGGTACGAAATGCACAAAGGCGCCCATGAACTGCTGCGGGAATTTTAATGTTCGATATTCAACCTGCTATTAGCAATCCCCCCGACGCCCCGAAACTTCTGAGAACAAAACTTCCAACGCTGTTCCCGAACCGATTAGCTCCCCGAACCGATTAGCTCCATTCAGAGAGTCCTGAGTAAATGGCACCGATAATCTCTTAACTTCAGCGGTGTTACCGAACCCATGGGCTACCTAGGAGAGCAGAGCGATGAGAAAACGAGTCTTAGTGGGAATGCTTACTTTTTGGTTGCTAACCGGACTTGGTGAAATGAGTAGGTGCGAGGACAAACCGACGGCCCCCGCTGGATGGGGCTTGCCGGAAGCAGTGGTTCCTCAGTGTTTGGGCGTCAACATCCATTTTACCGACCCCAGGCCAGGCGAAATGCAGATGTTGGCCGAAGCCGGTTTTCGCTGGATTCGGATGGACCTAAGCTGGAGCGGCACGGAACAGCGGAAAGGGGAATATGATTTTTCGGCCTACGATCGACTGATGGAAGCCTTGCAGAAGTACCAGATCCGGGCGCTGCTGATCCTGGACTATCACAACCGGTTTTACGACAAGGGTCTTTCTCCTTACACGGAGGAAGGTCGGGAGGCGATGGCCCGATGGGCCGCCGCTGCTGTCCGCCGCTACCAAGGCCGAGGCGTCCTCTGGGAAATGTATAATGAGCCGAACATCGGTTTCTGGAAACCCAAACCGAATGTGCAGCATTACATCCTGCTGGCCCGAGAGGTCGGCAAAGCCATCCGCCAAGCGGCGCCAAAGGAACTTTATATCGGTCCGGCCACCTCGCAGATCGACATGAAGTTTTTGGAGGCTTGCTTCCAAGGCGGCCTATTGGAATATTGGGATGCGGTTTCGGTGCATCCGTATCGACAAACGCCGCCGGAAACGGTTCGGCCAGAATACGCCAAGCTGCGGACATTAATCAACCAATACGCCCCCCAAGGAAAACAAATTCCGATTCTTTCGGGCGAATGGGGTTATAGTGTAGCGTGGAAAAATTTTGACGAAACCAAACAGGGCAAATACCTCGCTCGGCAGTTTTTGGTCAATCTTTTGTGTGAAGTGTCGCTTTCCATCTGGTACGACTGGCACGACGACGGCCCTGATCCGAAGGAACCAGAACATCATTTCGGCGTCGTGCGACACCCCTATTTCGAGGGGCGTCAGCCCGTCTATGATCCGAAACCAGCCTACTGGGCAGCCAAAACGCTTAGCAGCCAATTGAGGGGGTTCCGATTGGCCCGACAGATTCAACTGGACTCGGAGGAAGACTATTTGTTGCACTTCCAGCGGGACGGGCAAAGCCGATGGGTAGCTTGGACTGTAGCCGAACAACCCAAGGAGCGAAAACTCCCCCTGCCGGAGGGGCAATACCAATTATTCGGCTACACCGGCCATCCCCTGGGTACCCGAGCTGCTGGTCCTGATGGCCTTCAGATCACCCTAACCGATGCCCCCCACTATATTATCCCTCTTTTTGGGGACAAGCCCTAATCCTAGGAAATGGCTCGAGAAAAGTACCCAAAATACCGCGTTTGAGGGGTTATATATAATACCTAAGTTACAACCTGTTTGCTGAAAAGGGTCTAAGTTTTCCAAAATGGGCAATTTGGAAAAGCCAAACAGCTTCGTTACCGCTTTTTTGTTGACGAGTGACTCCCTTTTTCTTTTTTCTTACACTACAATAGGTGAAAGGAAGGGGGGGAAGAGGTTGTCCCTCTAGATGGGCATCCGCTATACTTCATTTGAGGTGAATTCTTCTCAGCCTCCCTTCTAAATGGCGATGTGGCGGAGAGGACGGGCGAACTCCAGAGGGACCCACTTGAAGAAGCAACCTGCTATTGTAGTTAGAGTTCCTCATTCATTCTGAGGAGAAGAGGCATGTACGGCGAATTGATCCCCCTGGGAGGTGGTGATCCAATACCCTTACTAAAGAAAAATCTTCTGGTCGGACGCCGAGAAAGCTGCGATATAGTCCTTCGGTTTGCTAATGTCTCGGCTCATCATTGTCAGTTGACGGTCATTGGTGGCTATTGGTATGTTCGGGATCTAAACAGCCGAAATGGTACCAAGGTCAATGGAGTTCGGGTAACCGAGAAACGGATCGATCCTGGCGATATCCTTTCGATAGCCAAGCATCGGTATGAAGTGCGGTATTCGCCGGTGGACTTAGGAGCAGTGGGGCCTCCGCCGCCGGATGAGACCGAAACGAATATCCTCTCGCAGTCGTTATTGGAGCGGGCCGGTTTGGTATCTCGCAAAGGAGGACCTTGGAAACTGCCCACACCACCGGCTTCGACCAAGTCTGACGATACCGCAGACCGGTACGAAATTACCCAAGAGTTACCTTCCGAATTGTCGGAAAAGCTTCGCAAGACGCCTCCCCCTCGGAAGCCGGAAGAAGATTAAAACAAACAAGTCAGAAAAAGAGGAATGTTCTGTCCTGCTTTAGTCTCCAGCCTGAGTTCTGGAGGGCAGCGGAGCCATTCTCAAAAAAGTCCCTTCAACCCAGTAGCCGTGTGTATGAGTGATAAAAAAGAGCGGAAAGAACGCATTACCCGAGCCGAGCTTCGGAAAAACCGGGCAGAACGTGTCCGACGGAAAGATTGGGAGCGGTTGTTGGGCGAACCGGAGGGGGCTGAGGAGCAGGTGTTGTTAGATCGGCAGGAGCGGCTGACGGGCAAAGGGGAGTTGACTCGGCGGCGGACGGTTCGGGCGGCTGCGGTAGGCCAGGAACTGGAAGATCCCACCCTGCCGGTCCTGTTGGAGGTGGATGAGCGGGTTTGTCGGCCAGGTCGGGTCTTGAGCGTCCATGGGCTATGGAGCGAAGTGCAAGAGGGGAGTGGCAAGGTATATAGATGTACAATACGTCGGCTTCTGAAAACCCTTCAGACTCAGCAGCGGCATATCCTTGCCGTGGGGGATCGGGTGATGTTTCGGCCCGTCAGTGAAAATCCTCCAGAGGGGGTCATCGAGCGGGTAGAACCCCGCCGGGGCCTCCTGAGTCGATCCATCCAGGGCCGACAGCAAATCCTCGTGGCCAATGTAGAGCAAATCCTGGTGGTCAGTAGTGCAGCGGAACCGCCCCTAAAACCCAATTTGATTGATCGGATGCTCATTGCCGCGGAAAAAGGTGGCATTCGGCCTATTGTGTGTATTAATAAGATCGACCTGGTTGATCCGGCCCAATTGCAGCCGTTGGTGGGTCTTTATAGTCAAATGGGCTATCAGGTGCTGTTGGTCAGTGCGAAGAGTGGATGGGGGTTGGAGCGGTTGCGTCGGCTGCTGCGGGATCGGCAGAGTGTACTGGCGGGCCAAAGCGGCGTGGGCAAATCGTCCTTGCTCAATGCGTTGGACCCCCGGCTTCAGCTTCGGGTAGCTCCGGTTAGCCCCGACAGCCAAAAGGGCCGTCATACCACAACCACCGCTCGGTTGATTCCACTTGGTTTTGGAGGTTATGTAGTCGATACGCCGGGCATCCGGCAGTTTGAGCTTTGGGATCTCAGGCCGGCAGAGGTGGCCAATTTTTTCCGAGATTTTCGGCCCTATATCAACTTTTGCAAGTTTCCGGATTGCACCCACACCCATGAGGCGGATTGTGCTGTCAAAAACGCCGTCGCCGACGGCCGGTTGGATCAGCGACGGTATGAAAGTTATTGCCGAATCCTGGCTGGTGAATTAGAATCGTTGTCCCAGTGGGAATAATCGGACTACAACCTGGCAAAGGAGGAGGGCCACCAAAAAGGTGTACGAAATTGAACGTAGAACTGTTGTACGGGAACCGGCGGTGCTGGTGGCGGTATTGCTCCCGGATCGCCATCAGGAACAGAACCCGTTAGAGGAACTCCAGGGGTTGGCCGAAGCAGCAGGGGCTATTGTCGTGGGCCAACTGATCCAGCGCCGCCAGGCCCCCGACGCCAGCACCTATCTTGGCCGAGGCAAACTCCAGGAATTGGCCGACCTGGTCCGCCAACAAAAAGCCGAAGTCGTCATCTTCGACAACGACCTCAGTCCCGCCCAGGTGCGGAATCTAGAGAAGCTGCTCGATGTCAAGGTGTTGGATCGCACGGAAGTGGTTCTGGACATTTTTGCAAGTCGGGCCAGGACGTACGAAGCCCGCCTAGCCGTCGAACTGGCTCAGTTGGAATATCTTCGGCCTCGGCTTCGCCGGATGTGGACGCACTTGTCTCGATTGCGGAAAGGCATCGGCCTGCGCGGGCCGGGCGAAAAACAATTGGAAGTGGACCGCCGGTTGGTCGAGAAGCGGATCCATGACCTTCGGCTGGCTCTGCGACAAATCGAGCGTCGCAAACAGCGGGAAGTGGCCGCCCGCTCCGAACTGCCCACTGTCAGCCTGGTCGGTTATACCAACGCCGGGAAAAGCACCCTGCTGAATCGGTTGACTGGCTCCGATGTATACGTAAAAGATATACTTTTTGCCACATTGGACACTCGTACCCGCCGGTGGGCAATCCCCGGCTGGGGCCCCGTGCTCCTCAGTGATACCGTAGGTTTTATCCGAGACTTACCCCACCATCTGATCGCCAGCTTTAAAGCCACTCTGGAAGAAGCCCGGCAGGCGGATCTTTTGTTGCATGTGGCCGATGGCAGTAACCCCGCCGTCGCCTATCAAGTAGCCGCCGCCTATCGTGTGCTGGAAGAAATCGGCATTGAAACAAAAGATACCATCTTGGTGGTAAACAAGATGGATAGGGTTCGGGACCGAGCCGCCTTCGACGGGCTGCTAAACCGCTACCCTCATGCCATCCCCATCAGTGCACGAACCGGCCAGGGGCTGGATGTCCTGACAGCCGCCGTCCGAGAAACCTTAGGCCGAGGATTCGTCGAACTGCTCATCGAAGTCGCCGTGGAGAATGGCAAATGCCTCTCCTTTCTGGCCGAACATGCCGAAATCCTTTCCCGACAATTCCACGACAACCGAATGCGCATCCATTGCCGCATCGCCCGCCGCCATCTTATCTATCTCCAGGACCCGCAGATGCGGACCCGCTTGTTTGGCAATGGGCATCCCGCTACAGCCCCCGATGCTCCAGAATCCAGTTCACCGATTTCCTTCCAACTGCTCTCCCATTCCTAAACTCCTACCTCTTCAGCAGAATGAAGAAGGGACCTGTGGATCTGAGGAAAGCCTTTGGGTCTTCTTGTCCCGCAAGCGGCAGCCCAGCACCCATAAACTCCCTCAAAAAACTGGACTGCTGCTCTGGCACCAGGACAGGTTGGCACCTTCGGCTGAGATGTTCCGAAATGGGCAAAACTCCAGCTAAAAACTCTGGCGCCTTTCTTGCCCCCTCCCCTGCTTGACCAACTTATCATTAGCAGGAAAATGATTCTCTGAGCGGTCCCTGCCAAGCGCGGCGAAGGAAACTCCCTTGCCAAGCAGATAAAAACAGGGCAATGGAAAGAGCCGGTAGCCACCGGAAGAAACGGCTTTCTGTTCCGGATCGCTGGGGGAGCCGTAGCGGGGGAGTACCAACCCATGGCGCGAAGAACAATCGCAGGCATTCGGGCAATAGTTACGGGTGCTTCGAGCGGCATCGGTCGAGAGATTGCTCGGCAGTTATGCCAGCACGGGGCCAAGGTGGTTGCCACGGCTCGGCGGGAGGAGCGCCTCCAACAGTTGGCTCAACAGGTCCGAGCCGATGGCGGCACCATCGAAGTCCTAGCCGGCGACATCACTGACCCAATGTTCCAACTCCAGCTGATCCAGGCGGCCCAAGAAAAGTTCGGCGGCCTGGATCTGTTAGTCAATAATGCCGGCGTGGGATGCATTGGACTATTTGAACAATCCACACCAGGCCGGCTTCGGGAGGTGATGGAGGTAAACTTTTTTGCCCTTGTCGAGATGACCCGCTTGGCCTTCCCATTCTTGAAGTTGGGCCGCCGTCCCATGGTGGTCAACATCGGCTCCATTCTAGGCCGCCGCGGCGTGCCGTATAATACCGAATACTGCGCCAGCAAATTCGCCGTCCAGGGCTTCAGCGAAGCACTCAGGGCCGAATGGGCTCAACACGGCATCGACGTCCTGCTGGTGCATCCTGGCACCACAGAGACCGAGTTTTTCGAGCGGGTCATCCATCGCAGCGGCGGGCCCCGATGGCCTTCCCATCGACCTGTTTCGCCTGAATACGTGGCCCGAAAAGTACTTCAGGCCATCCGCCGGGGTAAACATGAAATCGTCCCCTACGGTTGGGGAAAAGTGCTCCTTTGGCTCAATCGGTACTTCCCCCGAGTAACCGATTGGCTGATGACAAAGTTTGTATAGCACTGTCGTCGGTGTAACCTGGTCTGTCTAGACGCCGCCCTGCTCCGTCTGGACAGACAACGGGACCACATGCCACCTCGACTTTTGCCGTTTTTATGCATACTATTTTCATAATCTACTCTTCTCTCCCAGAAAGGGTCAAATAGATGGTTCCATTTCAATATCCTGAAGAGCTTCGTTACACGAAAACCCATGAATGGGTGCGGGTAGAAACGGATGCTTCGGGGCAGTCCGTGGCTGTGGTGGGCATTACCGCCTTTGCCATCGACGCCTTGAAAGACTTGGTGCATGTTGAATTGCCGCCGGTGGGGCGAACGTTTCAGGCAGGCCAGGAGGCGGCGGAAATTGAATCCGTCAAAGCCGTCAGCCCGATCTACTGCCCAGTAGCCGGCGAAGTCGTGGCTGTCAACACCGAGCTGGAAAACCAGCTGGAGCGCCTGGCCGAGGACCCTTACCAAAACGGCTGGTTTTTCAAGGTACGGATAACCGACCCGGCTGGGCTGGAGGGCCTGCTGGACGCTGCCGCCTACCAAAAACATTGTGAATCCGAAAGCCATTGAAGCGGTTCCTCTGCCCCTGAGGCTAGGTACCTTCTTATCCCTGCTTGGCCAAGCAGGGAACCAGCATTGAGGGCCCACGGCAGCGGGGTGCAGAAACAGCACACTCCCAGGCATAAAGCTGCCTGGATTTCTGCTTACGCCGAAATGACATTTAACAGGCAGACTCCGTTTGCACGGCATGAGTAGCAGCGCACCATCATTTCCGAATAATAGAGCAGCAGTTCGGCTTTTGTTAGAGGAAAAGTGTCGATGAGTTATTGTCCGAATACTCCTTCCGATCAAGAGGAAATGCTTCGGGCCATTGGGGTCCGGTCGATGGAAGAGTTGTTTGCAATGGTGCCGGAAGAGCTTCGGCTCGGCCGAGCGTTAGACCTTCCGGAGGCGATGACCGAGCTGGAATTGACCCGGTATATGACGGAGCAGGCGGCGCGGAATCAACCGGCCGGTCAGGCAGCCTGTTTTCTCGGTGCCGGTAGCTACGATCATTTCATCCCGGCGGCGGTGGATTTCTTGGCTTCCCGCAGTGAGTTTTACACCGCTTATACCCCTTATCAACCGGAGGCAAGCCAGGGCAGCTTGCAAGCCTTCTTTGAATATCAGACGCTCATCACGCAGCTAACGGGCATGGACGTGTCGAATGCCAGCCTCTATGAAGCGGCTAGTGCCATGGCCGAGGCGGTGCTGATGGCGATGGCGGCTACGGGTCGGCAAGGCCGGGTGGTTACCGCAGCCAGTGTGCATCCCGAATACCGTCAGACTTTAGCCACCTATTTGGCCAACCTCTCCACCGAAATGCTCAGCCTGCCCACGCCGGAAGGCTGGCTCCGGCCGGAGGAATTGGCCGACGCTCTCAATGCCCAAACCGCCTGTGTGGTCTTTGAGCATCCGAACTTTTTCGGCTGCCTGGAGGAGGCAGACAAACTGGTAGAATTGGCCCATGCGGCCGGAGCGCTGGCTGTGGTGGTCTTCGATCCGATCAGCTTGGGCCTGCTCAAAAGGCCGGGCGATTACGGAGCCGACATCGCTGTGGCCGAAGGCCAATCTCTGGGCATTCCGATGAGTTTTGGCGGCCCCTATTTGGGCATCCTCGCCTGTCGGGAGAGTTTGGTCCGCCGCATGCCCGGCCGATTGGTCGGCCAGACCACGGATCGGCAAGGCCGACGCTGCTGGGTGCTCACCTTGCAAACCCGCGAACAGCATATCCGCCGCGAAAAGGCCACCTCAAACGTTTGCACCGCGCAGGCATTGCTGGCGGTGATGGCCTCATTCTATGCGGTATTCCACGGCCCAGAAGGGCTTAAGGCCATTGCCCAGCGCATCCACCGCAAAACCGTTCGGCTGGCCAAAGGGCTGGAAGAGGCCGGATTTAAAATCGAGCCTGAGGCCTTTTTTGACACCATTACGGTGGATGTCGGCCTGCTGCAAAACTCGGTGATGCAGGCAGCGGTCAAAGAAGGGATCAACCTGCGCGCTGTTGGCAAAACCAAGGTTGGCATAACCCTCGATGAGCGCAGCCGCCGCTCGACCACAGAGGCGGTTTGGCGCGCCTTTGGCATCACGCGGGCGGATGATAATCTTACCCCGGATTACCGGGTGCCGCCAGCGCTGCACCGGCGCACATCCTATCTCAATCATGATGTGTTTCATATGAACCGGGCAGAAACCGAAATGATGCGCTATATGCGGCGGCTTGCGGATCGCGATCTGGCGCTCGATCGGGCGATGATCCCGCTGGGTTCCTGCACCATGAAGCTCAACTCGGCAGCAGAAATGATGCCGGTCAGCTGGCGTGAGTTTTCGCTATTGCACCCCTTTGCGCCCAAAGATCAGGCGCTGGGCTATGAAGAAATGATTTCCGATTTATCGCAGAAGCTCTGCGAAATCACAGGCTATGACGCAATTTCAATGCAGCCCAATTCCGGCGCGCAGGGCGAATATGCCGGTCTGCTGACCATCGCGGAATATCACGCGGCCCGCGGTGAAGGTCACCGCAATGTCTGCCTTATTCCCACCTCGGCCCATGGCACCAATCCGGCCAGCGCGCAGATGGTCGGCTGGCAGGTTGTGGCGGTCAATTCAGACGATAATGGCGATATTGATCTTGAGGACTTTCGCACCAAAGCCCAGCAATACGCCGCCGAACTGGCCGGCTGTATGATCACCTATCCCTCAACCCACGGCGTGTTTGAAGAAACAGTGCATGAGGTCTGCGACATCATTCACCAATATGGCGGTCAGGTCTATATCGACGGGGCCAATATGAACGCCATGGTCGGGTTGTCGCGCCCCGGTGATCTGGGCGGTGATGTCAGCCACCTGAACCTGCATAAAACCTTTTGCATCCCGCATGGCGGCGGCGGCCCCGGCATGGGGCCTATTGGCGTCAAGTCACATCTTGTGCCGCATCTGCCGGGCCATCCGGAAACCGGCGGCAGCACGGGTCCGGTATCGGCGGCGCCCTTTGGCTCACCCTCGCTTTTGCCGATCAGCTGGGCCTATTGCCTGATGATGGGCGGCGAAGGTTTGACCCAAGCCACACGGGTGGCCATCTTGAACGCCAACTACATCGCCAAACGGCTCGAAGGGGCGTTTGACGTGCTTTACAAAGGCCCCAGCGGGCGGGTGGCGCATGAGTGTATTTTGGATGTGCGCCCCTTTGCCGACAGCGCCGGTGTTAGCGTTGAAGATATCGCCAAACGCCTGATTGATTGCGGCTTTCACGCCCCAACCATGAGCTGGCCTGTCGCGGGCACATTGATGGTCGAGCCGACCGAGTCCGAGACCAAAGCCGAGCTGGATCGGTTCTGCGATGCAATGCTCGCCATTCGCCGGGAAATTGCTGATATCGAAGATGGAAGGATCGACGCGGAAAACAATCCGCTGAAAAATGCCCCGCACACGGTCGAAGATCTGGTCGGGGACTGGGACCGGCCCTATAGCCGCGATCAGGGGTGCTTTCCCCCCGGTGCTTTTCGGGTCGATAAATACTGGCCGGCGGTGAACAGGGTCGACAATGTACATGGCGACCGCCATCTCATTTGCACCTGTCCGCCGATGTCAGAATACGCCGAGGCCGCGGAATAAAACCATCCACCGAGTACCCTGCGCCGCAGTTTCAGCGGCGCAGCAAAGAAATATTTGGAATTGCCGTAGAAGTTGTGTAGCGTCGCTTGAATTGCTCTTGCCACACGGGTGCCGACTTTGGATGTTTCAACACTTTTGCTGATCGAGCAAACTCTGAACGGTGTTCAATTCGGCGTCATGTTATTTTTGATGGCGGCGGGCCTTACACTTATTTTCGGCGTG
>CALIRO010000032.1 GCA_938042245.1 uncultured Thermoguttaceae bacterium | reverse complement strand
GCCCTGAACGCCATGGCCGTCGATAAACAGGTCAAAGTGGTTGCTTTGGCCGACGCCTTTGAAGATCGCGTGCAAAATTGCCGAAAAGCCCTCCTTAAGCAGAATCCCCAGCAAACGGCCATTCCCGACGATCAGTTGTTTGTCGGCTTCGACGCCTACAAACAGCTTTTGGCATGCGGGGTGGATGTGGTGTTGCTGTGCGAAACGCCGCATTTTCGGCCTCGGCATCTGCGGGCGGCCATTGAAGCTGGTAAACATGTCTTCTGTGAAAAACCGGTCGCCGTGGACGCCCCAGGAGTGCGCTCCATTCTGGAAACCTGCAAACTGGCCGAGCAAAAGGGTCTGAGCATCGTCTCTGGCCTTTGCTGGCGGTATCATCCGGCGGTCATCGAAACCATCAAACGCATTCAGGACGGGGCCATCGGCGAAATCGTAGCCATTCAGGAGACCTATCTGACGGCCTTGCCTTGGGCTCGCCAACGGCAACCCGGACAAACGGAAATGGAGTTCCAGATGCGCAACTGGTACAACTTCCACTGGCTATCCGGCGATCATAATGTCGAACAGCATGTCCACAGTCTGGACAAAGGTTCCTGGGTTATGGGGGACAAGCCGCCCGTGCGTGCTTGGGGAACCGGCGGTCGCCAAAGCCGAGGCCGAGAACCGGAGTTCGGCAATATCTACGACCACCATGCCGTCGTCTATGAATACGAAAACGGCGCCCGGATGTACGCCTACTGCCGCCAACAACGAGGCGCCTGGAACGATGTGACCGATTACATCTTTGGCACCCAAGGCACCTGCAACCTGCTGCCCCAGTATAAGATTACCGACCGGACTGGCAACGTGGTTTGGAAATATGAGGGGCCAGGCGGCAATATGTATGAGCTGGAACACGACGCCTTGTTCAAGTCGATCCGCTCCGGCAAGCCGATCAACAACGGCCACTACATGGCCCTGAGCACCATGTTGGCCATTCTGGGCCGGATGGTAACCTACACCGGCAAACTGATCAGTTGGGAAGAAGCCATCAATTCCCAGGAAGATCTCTCCCCAAAAGCATATCGCTTTGACGCCGATCCGCCGGTAGTGCCTGGTCCGGACGGCCTGTATCCGCTGGCAATCCCAGGCGTTACGCCGTTCAAATAACAAAGTCCCTACTTCAAATAAGCCGGTACCTACCTCTGCTCCAAGAGATGGAACCAGTCCCTGAAGATTAGGGTTTTATCTGGTGCCAAATCGAGCGCCTGGGGCTGCTGTGCAACGGCCTGGCCCTCCCTATGGATAGGAAAATTCCTCCCTTCGAAAGGCCACTTACTGCACAGTAGTCCAGTCGATAGGCAGAGCGTCTTTGCGATTGCCCAGCCGACGATGCATCTCCGGATCAATGGCATAACTGATTCGACGTACCGATCCGTCGCAAAAGACCATGTGAAAACCGGCCGGATGGGCGCTGCCAAACCGAGTCTGACATCCGCCAAAGCCCGGCCGATCTCTCATCGGCTGACTACCAGGCGTCGTCCATCGGGTAACATCATAATCATGACCGGTATCCCAGCCCTGATCGTTGTCGCATGCGGTACCGTCCAGATACCGATCCGGATCGAGATACCGTTCTCCCAGTAAATAGGTATTGCTGGTGCCGTCTCGAATATGTGCCGGCATAATTTCACTCCGGCGGTAGATGACACCAGTTACGGCAGGATCCGGAGCTGTACCTGGAAAAGAGGCTGCCCATTGTTGGTCAGTCAAACTATCTCCTTGGCTCAAAGAAGACGGCTGGGGGTGAACGACGGTGGTCCCATCGCCTCCATTACAAGCATAGTCGCTTCGTCCGACGAGCGTGGGTCGATCGATGTTAAACCAGGGGGAGCCATGCACGTAGGGATATTGGATCGCCCGACGGCGGGAGGGGCAATGGAACAGGGCGATCGGCGTAGCGGCCCGTTGGGCGCCGGCGGCCCAATTGCCGCCTCGGCCCATCTGATGCAAGTTTTCCTGTTCAATATACGGCAAAATATTATAATGCCAGCCGCCGGGTTGTTGTTTGCCAAAACCCCGATCCGGATCCCCCGCCCATCGCCACCCCCATCCCCCAGTGGGAAAATGACCCTGCGCCGCTTGATGATGAAGACAGGCCAGGCCAAGCTGCTTTAAATTGTTCGAACATTGGGTCATCCGGGCCGATTCCCGCGCCGATTGCACCGCTGGCAAAAGCAGAGCAATCAAGATTCCAATGATCGTAATGACCACCAGCAGTTCCACTAAGGTGAACCCTCTTCCGCCGCCGGTTGGCATATTCCAGCTCCTTTGGAAGAAGCCAAACACTCTCAACCAAGGAGTTGGCAGTCTCCCAACTCCCCCCTCACCGGTCCCATTTCATTATCTATTTTATAACATTTCAACCGACTGACGTAAGTTCCTGTTTTTCAGGAAAATCCCCCAGATCTCATTCCCGCGAAAGCAGCCGTCCCGAGGGCAGAAATCCATTAAAAACGGTATTCCCACTTTCGCAGCAATGAGAGGCTGTATCCATCGGCTGAAATGTGGCTATTTTTTGACGACCCTCTGGATTATTCTGGTCTCAGCCCACTGGGGCTTTCAGAAAGTCCCGAAAAGCTCCGGCAATGTCCAAAGAAGTAAACCTACTCATAGTATATTCACCTTCCTATTTATACTAAATCACCCCCTTCCGCCGGTGCTGTCAAGCATGGGGAGAAACATTTTCCGGAGGGATTCTTCTTATGTAGATGGAAGCTCTGCAAAAACCTGAACATCACATGAACTTGAGGACCATCGAGGAATCTCGGAGGAATTCAAAGGATCTATTTTTATACCATTTTGGTCCCTGATCCAACTGCCCCAGTATGTAGGGTTGCAAGCAATGCTAGCATACTACTAATAGTATGCTAACCCCCATGATCCTCTTAGAAACAGTAGAATTATATGTTCATAAAGTTCATATTATGTTCCGTATTTTCCGGAGGTTCTTGGATTGATTTATTGGCACTGGTTTCGGAAGAAATTTATTCAGAGGGCAAGCTCCAAAAAGAAGGCATTGGTATGCCCAGAGCGTAGAGGCGTGTTAGGAAAGGCCCTTTTTACCTCAGGTAACCGGGCCTGAGCGAAGGCCGGCGGCACCGACAAACCAGCCGCCCCCTTGCTTGGCTTCGCCTTCGCCGCCAAACCGATCGGTCCCGCCCGGGGAAGGGCGAGCAACCAAGCAAGCAGTCCAAGAAAGCCCCTGGCTCCCTTTGAATGCAAATCCCCTCTCCCTTGATAGCAAAGGGTTAGGGGAAAGGGGCGGGTTCCCGCTTGAACGCCAAGGACACTCGGGATACATAGCAGCTTGCACTGGCCAGTGCGCAGGAAGGACCACAGGACACCATGTGGAGTCAATTTCGCCTGAATTTGCCGGCACGTTTTATCGATCCTATCGGCGGGGTCGGAACCTATCCGACGGCAGGTTCTTTTTGCCGGCCGGCCCAACGAGCCGAAAATCTAGCTCCCGGCGGTCCAGATCGACCCGGGCCACGGCCACTCGGACCACATCGCCCAGCCGGAACTGATTGCCCCGAAGCCGACCGCACAGGCTATGGGCGCTTCGATCGTAGTAGTAATAATCATCCACTAAGGAATCCACATGGATGAGTCCTTCGGCGGGCAGTTCCAACCCTTGGACGAAAAGTCCGAAGCTTTCCACGCCGGTAATGACGGCGTCCATTTCCATGCCGATCCGGTTTTCCAAGTAGGCGAGCAATTTCCACTTGGTGAGTTCGCGTTCGGCCAGTTCGGCCCGTTCTTCCCGATCGGAGCAGTGTTGGCCTAAAATCAACAGATCTCGAAGGTCGCTTTTAGGTGTACGCCCGTCGATCAATGCTCCCAAAAGCCGATGCACCGTCAGGTCCGGGTACCGCCGGATCGGCGAAGTGAAATGGCAGTAGCAGGAGCTAGCCAGGGCGAAGTGTCCTTCCGGTTCCGGACTATAGACGGCCCGTTGGAGCGAGCGGAGCACCGCATAGTGAACGGCGTGTTGTTCGGGCCGACCGGTAGTCTGCTGAAGCACTTTTTGCAGTTCGAACCGATCTTCCAGGCCGTTAGTTTTCAGACCCAGTTCTTGAACGAATTCGGCCAGGTCCCGAAGTTTTTTGGTAGTGGGGGGTTTATGGATCCGTCGGAGGAAAGGCACCCCGGCGTCCCGTAGGCGCTGGGCGACCGCCTCGTTGGCCGCCAGCATAAATTCCTCGATGATCTGATGGCTTTCGGTGTGTTCGATCAGACGGGCGCCGCTGACTCGGCCCTGGTCGTCCAGGAGGATTTTGATTTCGGGCAAACTGAGTTCCAAGGCGCCTCGCTCCAGCCGTCGCCGTCGGAGCGTCATAGCCAACTGGTGCATTCCCCCGAGAAGATCGTGCACCTTGACCCCTAGCTTTCGTCGCCAGGCGGCCGGGTCCGCCAGAAAAGCATCTACCTGTTCATAGGTCAATCGTTTCGTGCTTCGGATGGCGGAGTGGCAAAACTCCACCCCCACCCGATCCCCCTCCGGCGTGTATTCCAGAAAGACCGATTTGGTGTATCGGAGTTTGCCTGGCTGGAGGCTAGCCAAGCTGTTGGAGATCACCTCGGGCAGCATCGGCAAGACACGATCCGGCAGATACACGCTGGTCGAACGATGTCGGGCTTCGCGGTCCAAGGCCGACTGCGGCCGCACAAAATACGCGACATCCGCTATATGGACCCCCAGCAACCAATTGCCGTTGGGCAGCTTCTCCAACGAAATGGCGTCGTCGAAATCTCGAGCGTCTTCTGGGTCGATAGTTACAATGGTTAACTCCGTCAGATCTCGCCGCCACGGCGGGATGATCTCTTGGAAGGCGTCGGCTTCTCGGCGAGCCTCTTCGAGGACCTCCGGCGGAAATTGGTCCGGCAGGTCGAACTCTCGGATGATCGACAGGGTATCGACGCCCGGTTGGCCTCGGGGGCCAAGCACCTCCGTGATTACTCCTTCCCCTTCGTGCCAAGGGGAAGGAAACCGTACCATCTCGAAGACCACCTTGTCATCGGGCCGAACGTTTTTGGCCCCTGGATCCCCCACCGGAATCGGCCGGTTAAAGACGGTGCCATCCACCTGCACGTAGCCCTGGCCTGCCTGTTCAAAATACGTCCCCACAAACTGGTAGGTCTGGCGCTGGAGGACCCGGAGGATTCGGCCTCGCAATTTTCCTTTTGGTCCTCTGGCTCGGCTCAATTCGAGCACGACTTCATCGCCGCTGGACGCATCGCCGGCGTATTGGGCCGGAATGTAGATATCCTCACCGCCGCTTTCTTGCCATCCGGGCAATTTTGGCCGGACAAAACCATGACCGGCCGCCATGCGCCGGAAGATGCCGACCAATTGGTTGGCCGAGGCCCGGGCGGCTGGCTGAGTGTCCGCTCCGGCCCGCATCAGCCGACCTCCCACATAGGCCACTTCCCCCCGATCGGCCAACCTCTTGACCAGCTTCCGCAGACTGGCCCGCTCCCCCTTGGAAAGCCCTAAATGTTCCGCCAATTGGCGGATCTTGATCGGCTGGTAGTCTGGTCGAGCTACCAGTTGCAAAATCGTTTCTCTCAATTCGCTTTCAATCATTGCTAAAGAGGTCCCCGCTTTAGAAAAGGATCGTCCCGTCCGTTTGGCGAAGAAGGCATATTCTTCCATTCTATCCCCGTCGGGGTGTCGGGGAACATTTCTGCTGGGCCATAAGGAGACGGAAAACGACTGTGGACGGCTAAGGTATTAGGCGCCTTCTTTCATTGCCTGAACAATGTCCAAGATAGCCTTTTTGCCGTCGGCAAAGTACATCAGCGTGTTATCTGCGGCAAAAAGCGGGTTCGGAATACCAGCAAACCCGGGGCTGAGGCTTCGTTTGATCACCACCACCGTGCGGGCTTTATCCACATCGAGGATCGGCATCCCGGCAATCGGAGAGTTCGGATCGGTTCGGGCCAGCGGGTTGACCACATCGTTAGCGCCAATGACCACCGCTACATCCGTCTGGGAGAAGGTGGGGTTGATTTCGTCCATTTCTTTGAGTTTTTCATAGGGGACTTCGGCCTCGGCCAACAGAACATTCATATGGCCTGGCATTCGGCCCGCTACGGGGTGAATGGCAAACTCGACCTCCACCCCGCGGGATTCCAACAGGGCGGCCAATTGACTGACCGCATGTTGGGCCTGGGCAACAGCCATCCCATAGCCCGGCACAAAGACCACCCGCCGAGCGCTATCCAGGAGCATGGCCACTTCTTCGGCGGTGGTGGATTTGACCCGGCCCGCATAGATTTCGTCCGCCTTCGCCTGGTCTTCTTCTGCAGTAAAGACCCCAAAGATCACATTGATCAACGAGCGGTTCATTGCCTGGCACATCAGTTGCGAAAGGATCACTCCCGACGCCCCCACCAACGCCCCAGAAATAATCAGCACCGCATTATCAATGACAAAGCCGGTCGCAGCAGCGGCAAGACCAGAATAACTGTTCAGCACCGCAATGACTACCGGCATGTCCGCCCCGCCAATCGGATTGACCAATGTCAAGCCTAAAATCGAGCAGACCGCCACTAGACCTAGGTACAGCCAGCCGTTCGTGGGATTCATAAAACTGGCTACTCCTAAGCCTACGACAATCAATCCCAGCAGGGCGTTGATCGGCTGCTGGGCCGGGTACCGGATCGGTTTCCGAAACCACCGGTATTCCTCCAGCTTGGCAAAAGCCACTAAGCTGCCGAAAAAGGTTACCGCTCCAATCACCCCGGAAAGCACCGTAGCTAAAGCAACATCCCACGGGGTGGCCAACGCTTTGAGGTTCCGCTGAAGCAATTCGGCCCCAGCTACTAGCACCGAAGCCCCGCCCCCAAAACCGTTCAGCAGGGCCACCATCTGCGGCATGGCGGTCATCCGGACCCGAAGGGCCAAGGTCGCACCGATCCCCCCACCGATAATCAGCCCAGCCAACAGGATGCCCAATGTGCTGCCGATGGGTTTG
Source organism: uncultured Thermoguttaceae bacterium (assembly GCA_938042245.1). Lineage (GTDB taxonomy): Bacteria > Planctomycetota > Planctomycetia > Pirellulales > Thermoguttaceae > JANXAQ01. The sequence continues at coordinate 84,727 of CALIRO010000032.1, read as the reverse complement.
CCGGTTCCTTCTTTCAAAGCCAGCGGTAGGGTGGCTAAAATGGCTAGCAACATGCCCACCGCACCCGTCAGATTCCCCCGCACCGCCGTGCGCGGATGGCAGAGCATCTTCAAACAAAAGATAAACAGCACCGCCGCCAAAAGATACACCAAATAACTCAATTCCCAAGGGATGTTCGGCATCGGGAAAACCTCTGCTTGTTGGGAAACGCTACATAACCACTCTGGATAAAAGCACTCCTTTGAGAACCTATCCCAAAAGGGAAATAGTCCCTATGGTCCAATCCCTCATGTTCCAGGCTTTGCGGGATTGAGAAGATTCTTGTTGAGATCGGCTCTCATTCTTTCCGTTTGAACATGCCCAGCATCCGATCGGTTACCAAGAAACCGCCCACCACGTTGATCGTGGCAAACACAACGGCCAAAAATCCCAAAAGAGAGATGGCCGCATCGGCGGAGAAAATCGCCGTAAATCCACTGCCCGCCGCCACTAAGGATCCGACTAGTGTGATGCCAGAAATAGCGTTCGATCCGGACATCAGCGGCGTGTGCAACAGCGGCGGAATCTTGGTGATCACTTCATAGCCCACAAAACAGGCCAACACAAAAATAGCCAGGTTCACCACCAGTGGCGTTCGGGCCGCCTCCTGCACCGGCTGCGACTCCACCGCCGCCCACAGGAGCATATCCCAACTAACCGATCCCATCGTTCTCTCTCCTTATCTGATCATCTGCTTCGCTATTGGTAGGTTCCCATTCCGCCGGAACTCGATGAAATTTCTTTTTCGTACCTTTCAGCCGGTTGGCGTGCCTTTGCTTTTTGTGAGAAGTGGCGCCGGGTAGTTCCTGTGGAAGCAGGAAGCCAGGCTGCTTTGTGCTGCTTGCTTGTTCATCGCCTCTTCCCGCCGGGGGAGAGGACGGCTAACGAAGCTCGCCGGGTGAAGGGGACCATTCCGGCCCTCTCCGCCGCAGGAGAGACCGCCCAACCCATCGGTTGGCCGCGTAAGGTGCCCCGAACCTTTCATGTTCCTGCCGACTGGAGCAGTTGCTGCACCCTGGGATGAACGATTTCGCCGCCGCGCACCACCAACGTCTCCTGTAGGATTTCGTCTTCCCGGTCCAGGTTGATCTGGCCTTGCTTATCGAGCAGATGCAAGAGGAATGTGGATATATTTTTGGAGTACATTTGGCTAGCATGATACGGGACTTCTGCTGGCAGATTTACCGGACCGAGGATGGTAACGCCCTGCTGGTGGACCGTTTGGCCCGGCTGGGTAAGCTCACAATTGCCGCCGCGCTCAGCAGCCACATCCACAATCACCGAGCCAGGCCGCATCCCAGAAACCATCTCCTGCGTAATCAGCACCGGCGCCTTTTGCCCGGGGATCAGGGCAGTGGTGATCACTACATCACTATCAGCCACCCACCGAGCCATCATCTCCCTTTGTTTTTGGTAGAACTGTTCGTCCAGTTTGCGGGCGTAGCCGCCCCGGTCTTCGGCGGCTTGAGTTTCCAGGCCCAGTTCCACGAACTTGGCGCCAAGGCTTTGGACCTGCTCTTTGACGGCAGGGCGGACATCGTAGGCCGAAACCGCCGCACCCAGCCGTCGGGCCGTGGCAATAGCCTGCAAACCAGCCACCCCTGCTCCAACCACAAATACCTTGGCCGGCATGATTGTGCCCGCAGCGGTCATCAGCATCGGAAACATCCTCGGCAGATGCATAGCCGCCAAAAGCACCGCCCGGTAACCAGCCACCGTCGCCATCGACGAAAGCACATCCATGCTCTGCGCCCGGGTAATCCGCGGCATTAGCTCCAAAGCGAACACGGTTAGACCCCGTTGGGCCAACGGTTCCAAGCCCCGAGGCTCCCCTAACGGGTCACACATGGCAATCAGCACTTGGCCAGGCCGAAACTGCTGCAGATCGGCCTCCGGCAGCGGTCCCGCCCCAGCCGCCCGCACCATCACCAACACATCGGCCTGAAGCACCTCCGCTCGCTGGGCCAGCCGGGCCCCTTGGGCGGTATACTCCGCGTCCGGATAGCCAGCTAATTGGCCAGCCCCGGTTTCCACCAGCACCTCCAGCCCAGCTTTTTTTAGCGCCGGCACTACCCCCGGCACAACCGCTACCCGCGTCTCCCCCGACGCCGTTTCACGCAACACACCCACTCGTACCATAAGAACACGCTTTGCCTTCAAACACCCTTGCCCGTTTGCCTAATGGCCGTTAGGCCTATCGGAATAAACCCAGACTCGGCAAAATGTCATTATACTTCCTCAAAAATGCCTAGGTAGCACCGATCAAAAAAACGGGCCGGCAACGCCGGTGTATCCTCCCACCTGGAGGAGAGCTGCTGCGCTGGTGCCCAGAGCTTTCCTGGTATTGGCTTCCTGCGTTTTTGCGCCACCGGCCCGAAGATGGAAACAACTCTGTTGAATATCTAACGGAGGGGTTGCTCCTCTGCCAGGAGCCTCCTTTCCACCGCTTCGCTAAAAGATGTAGCGATTGACGATGTTTTCCAACAGTTCTTGACGTCCGCTTTGGTTGGGGGAAGCCTCGCCTTTGGCCAGCATGTACTGCTCGAGAGTTTTGAAATTATGTTGGCCAGCCTCGATCTGTGCGCCGATGCCGCTATCCCAGGAGCTATAGCGCTGGCGGAGCAAGCGGTCCAGTTCTCCATCGGCCCGGATTTGGGCGGCGATCTTCAGCCCCTTGGCGAAGGTATCCATGCCGCCGATATGGGCGTAGAACAGATCAATGGGCTCGAAACTTTCCCGCCGCACTTTGGCGTCGAAATTCACTCCGCCCGGGGCCAGGCCACCTTTATATTTTAAGAACGCCAACATGATCTTGGTAGTCAAATAGACATCGGTGGGAAATTGATCCGTATCCCACCCTAACAACAGGTCCCCCGTGTTGGCGTCCACCGAACCCAAAAAGCCTTGGATGCCGGCGTATTCCAATTCGTGTTCCACGTTGTGCCCAGCCAACGTGGCGTGGTTCGTCTCGATATTCAACTTGAAATACTTCTCCAGCCCATAGGCCCGCAGGAAGTTGATGCAAGCAGCCGCATCAAAGTCGTACTGGTGCTTGGTCGGTTCCTTCGGTTTAGGTTCGATGTAAAATTGACCAGTAAATCCGATCTCCTGGGCGTATTCGACAGCCATATGCAGGAATCGGGCCAGATGGTCCAACTCCCGTTTCATATCCGTGTTCCACAAGGTGGAATAGCCTTCCCGGCCTCCCCAAAAGACGTACCCGGCACCCCCGAGTTCTTTGGTTACCTCCAAGGCCTTTTTAACCTGGGCGGCCGCATAAGCAAATACCTCGGCATTCGGACTGGTGGCCGCTCCGTGCATATAGCGCGGATGGCTAAACAAATTGGCCGTCCCCCATAAAAGCCGAATCCCCGTCCGCTCCTGCTCCTCTTTGATCACCCGGACCACGGCATCCAGGTTCCGGTTGCATTCGGCCAGCGTCTGCCCTGCCGGCGCCACATCCCGATCATGAAAACAGTAAAACTCCACCCCGAGTTTTTCGCAAAACTCAAAAAACACGCGAATCCGCCGCTGGGCGTTTTCTACCGTATCCTGGCCAGTCTCCCATGGCCGGATCATCGTCGGCGCTCCAAACGGATCCGCTCCCGTCCCACGCATCGTGTGCCAAAACGCCACACTAAACCGCAGAATGTCCCGCATCGGCTTGCCTTCGACTAGCTCCTCCGGATTGTAATGCCGGAAAGCCAACGGGTTTTTAGAATCCGGTCCCTCATACGGAATCTTGGGAATCTCAGGAAAAGCACTCATCGTCGTTCCTCCAATAAAACATGCTCTCTGCTAGCTTCAACCGCAGCCCCGCAACCAATCGGGGGAGACCTTCTTTGCCTTGTTTACCAGGTTTCTCCTCCGCCACCACTAGGGCCGCCCAGGCACTGCCCATGTCCCCTAGCTCGGCAGGAACGGCACTGCCCCGCTCGAACTTCCGTTAATATACCACCAACCTCCCCCCCGACAAGCTAGCCCCTTGGGCAATCCAAAGCACCTACGAGGGAATGACCCATACCGCTTTTTTCCCGCCACCGGCCTAGTGGGTCTTCGAGTGGGTCTTTTAAGGGAACCTGTTTCGACCACCGCCCGCTGGGCCGAAAAACCCAAAGCCTCTCCGGTTCCCTTTCCCGCACCAACAATCCCCCCAAACATGAAAAACCACGACTATCCTCCCTGACCATTCAGATACCCCGGACAAACCGGCGGTGGGGGAAGCAAGCGGTTCCGGTAACCGATCAGCCGCTCTTCAACTTTCTTCAAAAATAGCAGGCCGGAGCTGCCGCCGTTGACCTGCCCACCGAAGCGCTCAGACGGCCTCCCACTTTTCTGGAAAATACCTTATAATAATACTTCAGCCGAGTGAAGTAAGTTCCAGTTTTTAGGGAGAATGTCTCCGAGTCTCCCTGGCGCAGAAGCGGCACTCCAGCAAGCAAAAATCCATCGGAAAACCTCCTTTCCTGCTTTCGCAGCAGTGAGAGGTTGGATCATTCGGCTGAACTGTTCCATATAATGTTTATACCTCTCCTTCTGCGGGGAGATGACTGGGGACGTAGCTCAACTGGGAGAGCACTAGCTTTGCAAGCTAGGGGTTGGCGGTTCGAGCCCGCTCGTCTCCACTAACTCCTTATAAAATAAGAAGTTATGATAGGAAATAGCCCCGTCATCACCCGGCAATCGTTTTGGGTTCCGGCAAAAAGGGGTCTTGCGTTTCAGTACTCTTCGCGTGGTTGTCGGATGCTTCTTAGCACCGGCTGAGTGCTGCTTAGGACTCCGCCGGACTGCCGCTTGCTTTCAAACTTGGAAAAGCGAATCAACCAAGACAGCCGAGATTGGGGCGGAGAGTGCCACTTGGACCTCAACCCCCCAGGGGAAAGGAGCATCAAGGACTTGGTCCGCCACCCGATTATCCACAGCGCACAGGCCACCCCAATGACTCCAGAAAGCTTTGTACACGACTTGCACCGTCATTTGATCTTCAGGTCGTTCGCATCACCGGACGGTGGACCGCCATCAAACAAGATGCACGGAAAGGGAGTTTTCGCTGGAAACAGAGCTTGCACTGTTTGAAGAACCGGAGGCTTTCCTGCACCCGCCCCAGCAAATCATATTTTTTCTCCCAGTCTCCGGGAACTCGCAGGAAATCAGGCCGTCAAGGATTCGACCGGCGGCCCGATCTATTGAGGTGCCTTGGGCTAGCAATCCTTGAGGGAGCAGGAGAGCACTAAACTTACTGGTCTTGGTCGCCCTTTCAGAGGGCTTCGGAGAGCGGTTTGGAGGCATAGGAGGCGGCGCAAAAACTGCGCCCCCATCGGCGCAAAAAGCGGCGCACCAGAGGCGCAAAATGCGGCGCAGCAAGTGGAAGAATGTTCTGGCAAGATGGAGAAAATCTTGACCGAACCCTTGGAAGATTTCCAAGTTATGCAACCGCTTTCTCGACGTAACTTCTTACTACATAAGGACTTAGCTCCCCGACCAGGGCTCGAACCTGGGACCCGGCGGTTAACAGCCGCCTGCTCTACCAACTGAGCTATCGGGGAACACCCCCATTGGGGCAATTGATTCTCCAAAAGGATTGCACGCAGGTTGGATTTTCAAACGCTTTTTCAAAATTTATTTACTGTGAATTATAGCGAGTTTCAAGAGCCTCTGCAGAAGATTTTTGCCATTTCCCCCGAATGGGAAATCTAATGGTAACCCAAAAGAGGGGATTAATGCTCTTCTTACGCGATTTTGGGCCTGGGGGTAAACCAATTTGTAACCCTTCAGCCGAATGGTGCTCCCAAGGCATTCCTCCAAACGTAGAATCCGTTTTTGTGATAGGTTATTTGTTCTGAACAGCTGCTTGCGCTGCGGTGAGACCCAAAGGCTTTCGTTGGATCACTAGGCAGGTTCTTCAGTCCGGTAACGTGTTACCCAATTGTGGGACGGAAGGGTTTAAAAAGCGCTGAGGGCCTCGGATTCATCTTCGTAAATTTCGAATACTTTGTTAAGTTTAGTAATTTGGAAAACTTCGTAGATTTCTGGGCAGATGCAGCAGAGTTTCAAAGAGCCACTCCTGGCCCGAACCCGTGCATTAAGGGTGATCAGTTTGCCCAAAGCGGCACTGGAAAGATACTTCACCTCGCTGAAATTCAGGAGGATTTTCTGGCGCTTATCGACCTCGACCAGACTGAGTAATTCCTGACCCCACTCTTGAATGCTGATGTCTTCGATGATTCTTTGGTCCCGAAAGCGGACCACACACACATCCCCCACATGGGTTATATGAAGGCGTCGATACTCGGACATGAAGCCGAACTCCTCAGAGTGTTTAAAAGGGATTGTTCGCCCGGAGGACTCTACCAAATATCGGGGGGAATATATATGCCCATCTTGGGTGAAAAATCTCCGAATTAGCAGAGGAAACTCGCTTCCGGCGGGTAAAGCTACCGGAATCCTAGGCGTCGATGGGCCATCACTCGCCGGACTACCAGGCGAAACTCTCTACCCGATCCCACCCGAAATGGGCAATTTCCCCCCCTTGTTGGGATAGTGGCATGAGGGGGCCCTGGTTTCCCCGTTTTGATCTCCAAAGTACCCCACCTCTAACGTGTGGTCAAGTAGGCACCCCCAGCTTCCAGAAAAACCGCGGACTGGAAGGCACCCCCCAGCAGGGTGGATCACTTCAGAAAAACCGTTTCAGGACTCCCTCGGCTCGGAGTCGATCTGGGGTTGGTTGTTTTGGATGGTATGGGAAAGATTGAGAGAAGGGAATGGCAAAGTGGGTTGGCCGGCAGGGGAAGTGTGTAACAAGGGCCGATGGGAAGACCCAGGGCATGAGAGGTCTTTCATCGTTGCTGGACAGCCCAAACAACCTCCACAGGAGGCCGGTACCGAATGGTTTCGCCCCCGTTGGAGAAAACGGCGGAGCACATAGATTCCCGCAGCCATTATCACCAAGGCCACTAGGTATTCCTGCATACTTTTCTCCTGGACCAGGGTTTCGTTCCTGAAGGTATTCTAGGGTGTTTGGTCAATGGGGTGGTTAGGGCGGGACAAGAGCGGATTCCTCCCAGAGAGGGGAAACTGACAACCTATAAAATAAGCCTCCCCATCTGTGCCGGACTCCCTAAGGTGTTTGGTTGGTCGGTAGTTTGCAGAGTTACCGCCTTTTCACACCCCCCATCCCTAACCTCCTACTTACCTACCGAGCAAAAACTGGCTAGAGTAAAAGTAAGAATAGAAGGGATTGGGCGGGTTTTTTCCGGTGGGTTGGGTTTTACAAGAGGAATTGGTTTCTTTTGGATAAGGGAGAGCAGGCAATGGGGCCTAAAGTGTTTTTGGGATGCCAGGGGGTGCTAGCCCTGTTGGTGGTTTTAGGAGTTCAGGTAGTGGGATCAGGGGCAGAACGGAGCAAATCTTCCGCCAAGAAAACTGCGCCCGTTCAGGAAACCAGAACCGTCGATACCCGAGAGCCCCTCCATCCGGAACACCCCGAAGTGCAGGCGGCCGTGGAAAAGGCCATCCGGTTTCTAGAATCCGAACGGGTCCAAGAGACCCGTTTAGGCGGTAGGGCTCTGGTAGCCCTGGCCTTATTGAAACACGGGGTTAGGTCAGATCACTTGAAAATCCAGGCAGCGGTCAAAGCGATCCAACAAGCGGCGGATCGGCTTCCCAAGGTGGACAAAGATGACCAGGGCCGTCCTCTCCCCTCCCCTGAGCCGCCCGAACGTCGACAGCCCATTGACATCTACAGCACCGGCTTGTCCATCATCCTACTTTGTCAGTTGGATCCGAGTGAGTACGGGGCTACGATTCAAAAGTTGCTGGATTATCTCTATTCGGTACAGAAGGATCAGGGCGCCTGGGGGTACCAAAGCGGACCCAATGCGGAAACCTGTGATACTTCCATGACCCAATATGCGATCTTGGCCACTTGGGAGGCCACGCAAGTGGGCTTTCGGGTTGCTGAGTCGGCTATGGAAGATGCCTTGCTCTGGTTGCTGAAGACGCAGGATCCGAGCGGGCAGTATGGGTATCAGGGGAGGGTAGCCGCTACGGTAAGAAACCTGGAAAAGCAGTCTGGCTGTAAACCCAGTATGACGGCAGCCGGGATGGGCAGTCTTTACATTGTGGCAGATCTGCTAGGGCTTTTGGAGCGGGTAGATCGGCCAGCGGATTTACCCCCAGCCTTAAAAGAGGTTCGAGAGCGTCCCACCACCAAAAGCCGGGAAAAGATCGACCCGGCAGTGCTTCGGGCAGCCTTGGCCCGGGGCAATCATTGGATGGACAGCAACCTGGATCCCGACTGGGGTCCCTGGACGCATTATTACTACTACGCTGTGGAACGTTATTACAGTTTTCGGGAAGAGGCCGAAGGAAACGTCCAGCAATCGCCTCGGTGGTACCAGCAGATTGCCCGGCAACTGCTCCGCAGCCAGGCGGACAATGGGAGCTGGAAAAGCCAATGCGGCGAGGTGGTGGATACGGCCTTTGGGGTGTTGTTTTTGCTTCGTTCGACTCGAAAGAGTATCGAACGGGCTAAATCCTTTGGCGGGGGGATGATGGTAGCCGGACGTGGGCTGCCCAGACATACCGGAGCCGTCGAGGTTCGGGAAGGCAAAGTGGTGCCGAAAACCTTGTGGACTTCGGCCGACCGGCTGCTGGCCGCCTTGGAAGATCCCGATAGCCCCGAGTACTTCGAAGCAGTCGAGTGGTTCCAGTGGATGGGTCCGCAGCCGACCGATATTTTTGGCCCCACTGGCCGACGGCGTCTTCGGGAATTGGCCGGCATGGAAACGCCCGAAGCACGATTGGCAGCGGTCCGAGCTATCGGAGCAGCCGGTCGCCTGGATGATTTACCCGTGTTGATTGAGTCGTTGACTGATCTGGATGATGGGGTGGTGCGGGCCGCTTTGGAAGCCTTGCATCGAGTCAGTCGCTCCGTCCAATCCCATCCACTTTCCGAGCCCATCAGTCCGGAGGAAAAGAAACGTTTGTATAGTAAATGGAAGACCTGGTATCAGGCGCTTCGGCCGGATGTCCGGTGGGAGGACTGAACGGAGCGGTTGCAGGCAGGAGGCCAGTGGAACCCTGCTTGCGCGAAGTTCCGTATAAGTGTCATTGCCTGAAGCGTCGCAACGAGTTTTGCCTCTGAAGGGGGCGTCCTCATGGCGGCCAAAAAAACTCCCGAGGGCCAGGCCGCCCAGAGCGAGCGGCTAAAGACCACTGCCTACGACCGCCTCGCCAGTTGGATTCTCACGTTTCTGGTCGTGGTGGGGTTAGCCGTCGGGCTATTATGGTTGGCCTGGTGGACAACTCGCCGATCTGTGCCGCAGACGGCGGTCCCCATAATACAGGAACAAATCAACACCGAAGAAGATTTCTCTATTCCCACCGCGCTGGCCGGCCCCCCCACCCCTGCCGAACTCCAAAAGGAAATCCCCTGGCCTCACCAGGAGATAGGCCCCAGCTTGGCTCTGCTTTCCCAGGTAATCCGACACCAAGCCGACCGGTGGGATGATCCGACCTTGACCCAGCCCGGAGGCCAGGGCGGTACAGGACCTACACGCACCGGGCGCCCCTTAGGCTGGGAAATCCGATTCGATCCCGGCAATACCTTGGAAACCTACGCCAAACAACTAGACTTTTTCGGAATCGAATTAGGCGTCCTGCTGCCAGACAATCAAATCCTTTATGTGGCGGAGCTTTCCAAGGCCCAGCCTACCGTGCGCCAAGGACCCGCCGATCAGGAAACACGCTACTATTTCACCTGGCGGCAAGGGGAACTGTTGGCAGCAGATCGGCAGCTGCTGGCCAAAGCAGGTGTCGATCCGAAAGACCGGTTGATCCTCAAATTCCTGCCGGATAAATGGGCGGCCCATTTGGCCGAACTGGAAAAACAATATGCCGCCGATAAAAAACAAAAGGTCCGGAAGACCCGCTTCGGCGTCCGCTCCGCTGGCGAAGAAGGATATGAGTTTTACGTCATTGACCAGTTCTATCGGTAAACTGGATGTGGGCCATGTTCATAACTTCGTCCCACTTCCGCCAAATGCTCTACCAAGCTATTCCTGGGAAAGCAGGAAGGCAGTTTTTTGTGCTGGTTGATTGGTTCAGGACTGCCGCTTGCCCGGAAGCAAGACTCAAAGGTTTTCCTCGAATCCACCAGGCAGCTTCTTTATTTGGCCGAAGTGTTGCAGAATTTCTTTTGGTTTCCCTAGTTATCCAGGAAGATACATTTGTTTATGTAGCTTGGTAACCTCTAACATTTGCCACAGGTTAGAACATCGCCTCGCTAGGACGGCCTCCAAATTGGCCAAACTGCAGACAAAAGCGGTTCCTGAACCAGTTGTCCGAAGCAGCAGTGGGGCCCGTTTTTGGCCAGCCATGCGGCGTTCGTGGCACTGGCCCCTAACGGCGAATCCAGCGTGGTGGCCTGGCCTTGTGAACCGGAATCTTGGTTTGGCGGAGATGACCAGCAAAACCCTTCCCAGCAGGAAACACAACGTTTGGGTTCGTGGCCAACCCCGCAAAATCGCCTCCTGGGAAAAAATGAGTTTGTGAATTTAGCGGAGCTGGTAGTTTGAATCCCATGGGGAGTTGAGGATGGATATAAGTACATTGACTACCGTGGTTCGGTATGCCGGGGATGCCTGTTACGTGGCCTTGGCGGTGGTGGCCCTTTGGGGGGTATTTAGTGTGATTTTGGCTTGGCGGCGGATCGCCCAGGTCCGCTTCCGCACCGAACAGGAACAAGGTGCCTTTCTGGACCGCTTGGAACAGACTCTCCAGCAGGAAGGCCTCCAGGCTGCGGTGCGACTATGCGAAACCGATGATCGAGCCCTTCCGCAACTCGCCTATTTGGCCCTCATCAACCGGCAGCTTGGCCTGTCAAAAGTGCGGACTCTTCTGATGGACCGACTCCGGCGGGACGTATTGGCGGATTTGGAATATCGGCTCAGTTGGGTTTATACAATGATTAAAAGTGCACCGATGCTGGGGCTGTACGGGACCGTGCTAGGGATGATGGGAGCGTTTGGGCAACTTTCGGCCGGGCAAAAGGTAGATCCGACCAAATTGGCCGAACATATCAGCCTGGCCCTAGTTACTACCGCGCTGGGGCTGACCATCGCTATTCCGCTGATCCTTTGTGCAGCCGCCCTGAGCCTCCGGATCCGCAAATTGGAGGATCTGGTTAGCTATGGATTGGCCCGCTTGCTGGAAATCCTTCAACCTTTGTACACCCCAGAACCGAGCAGCGATAAATAGCCTCCCCCTCCTTTGTGCCTTCTCGAGAAAAGTCGTTGGAATATTTCAGCCTTTTGGAATCAGTTTGGTGCTCTTTTCGTGAGAAGCCACACCGCAGCATTTCCATACCAACAGCAGTCCCGAAGCTGGAGGCTGTTTTTTCTGGGTCAAGCACTTTCGCCGCTCCAACAAGAAGACGCCCCTTTCAGCTGAATGGTTCCAAATCATTTTGCCCGTTCCGTACACCGGGCAATCCCCACCGCCTCTTCCCTGAATGTCTAGCAGGAGCTTCCCGGCCGCTAACTAGCCGATGGAAGAGTATTTGTATTTTAGTTTATTTCTCTCTAATATCTGTACTTTCTGAAAAATTCCCTTTCATGGGGGTATGGAGGTTGTGATAAAAAGGAATCTCTGAATAATTCAAAGGATATGTCTTTATACCACTTTAGGTAGTAGTTAAATTTCCCCCAATAAGTGGGGCTACAAGCAATGCTAGGTGGACTAACATCCGAAATCTTTTTAGGACCACCCGGATTATATGTTCATAAAGTTCCTGCGATGTTCAAGATGGTTGCAGAGCATCCTCTTAATAACCTGGAAAGCATAGGGATTGAGAAATATGGGCCATTTCCTTTTGGGAATGGAAGCGACGCTCGACTTTTGCCAATGCCCATAACTCCTTTTGTTTTTACCCGTGACGTAGCAAGCTCTTTTAGCCCCTGTAATGTCCTAATCCAAATGTTTATAACAGGTTAGGAGAATCCCTCTCTGGGCGGGCTTAAAATGGCAAAAGTGGCGCTAAGACCGGGTTGGTGAACCTGTTGGTGCCATCCAACGGGCGCTTGTTTTTCGACAGGCCATGGTCCTTTCGGGGCGCTGCCGCCCAACCGGCAATCCTGCCTCCCAGCAGTAGAGGGATTGACAAAGTGGGGGGCATTATATACTCTTATAGCTGGGGTTATACCTTTGGGAGGGTGCATATGGAACGATAAGCGGAGCATCACAAACGGTCCCATACATTTGTTCCTACATTTGAATATCCCTAGTGGATTTGATTCAATACTCTCCTGGAAACTCTTAAAGGAGAAATACCCCAGGCCAGCAGCCCAGCTCATAGGGTTGTTTACCTCCCCAACACAGCTTACGGGGTACTAGGAGCTGAGGGAAGACTAGGACGCCGGGGGAACCGAGCCAAGTGCCGGGAACGAAGCCCGGGCGTCAGATGCCGGTGATTACTCTGGTGCTTTCAACACCGAGGCGATAAACCTCATTGCAATAAACTTAATATCGGAAGCTCTGCAAAATTCTGAACATTACGTGAACATTATGAACATTTAATCTGTTCCTTTGCCTCTCGGTTTCCATTGCAAGGCACTATATCTTGGGTCTCATATTGGCAGAGCCACTATATGTTGGAGCTATTGAGGAAGATTCTGAGATAGTGTAAAAACATATCCTTTGAATTATTCAGAGGTTCCTATCCTATTTTGCCTCCACCTCTCTACCTGGTGGGAAGCTTTGCGATTCTGTTTCACGCCGTACCAATAGGAGGGCACAACGATGGCATTCAAGATGACGTGTCCGCACTGCCAGAGGGTTCTGAAAGTACGCGAACAAGCATTGGGGAAAACGCTTCCTTGCCCCGCTTGTAAACAACCCCTCAGGCTTCCCCCCTAGTGGCCGATTCTGGCCCACTGGAACCTTCTGGGGAGAATGTCTTATTCTCTCCTAGTGCGCCGCCGATGCCGCCTTTGCCGCAGGCGGAAGACATGGCTCCCCCTCCAGCCGTAGCTTCTCTGCCGCTGGGACCCTCTGGGGAGAGTGTGTCATTACCCGCCGGTCTCCCGCCAATGCCGCAATTGCCGCAAGACGGGGCAGCACCAAGCGAGGATCTGACCGGTACTCTGCTCGCCATGTCCCGGAGTCAGACCACACGCAGAGGCGAGGGCATCTGGAAAAGGATCATGCTGGGCGTAGATGCCTTCAAGAGGCGAACACGGACGCTGAAGTTGAGACATGAGGTAAGCAGTCTGAAGAGGGCCTTAGAGTCACAATTAGAAAACCTTGGGACGCTGGCTCTTACCCATCGGCCAGCAAACGTAGATATCTCCCAGCAGATCGCGGAACTTTCGCAGCTCCAGCGGCAATTGGGGGAACAGGAAGTTACCAGGGATGCACTTCGGCAGGGAGCGGGTGGAGGTTCTGTACGCAAGCAAATTGAGGGCGAGATAGCCCGCCTACGGGATCGGCAACGGCAGGTGCTCATCGCTATTGGCAGAAAGGTCGCCGCCGCAAGGCCCGACATGCCTGGTGCGGCCGGAACGTACAGCGCCCTGGATCGGGTCCAGTCCTCGCTGACGGCCGCCGAAGCCGCATTGGCGGAGCTGGAGAGGGAAATCGGCCCAACCGGAATTTTTGGAATCCTCTCTCCTTCCGCCTTTGCCCTTGCTGTGGTCCTACTTTTTTTCCCGTGGGTTACCGTTTCGTGCCGAGATGAGAAGGGAATGGAACTTGAATTTTTGAGTCAGTCTGGTCTCCAAGCCTGCTATGGGGGAGTATCGTTTTCCCCAGAGGTTGAGCAGGAGCGAAAACGCTCCGAGCAGCCGCCTCTAGGTAAGAAAGGCCCTTCACTACAAACGCCGCTGTCGGAGACGTCGTTCATACTCCCCGAGCAGCCGTCTCCAGGTGAGAAAGGCCCTTCACCCGCTTGGCTAGTAATCCTGTATACCGCCACCATTGGGATTGGTCTATCGCTTTCCGTACCGATGTGTATGGGTAACGAGCAATTACGGAAATGGGTCATTATTTGTAGTGTGGTTGCTTTTTGCCTTCTGGCAATTCAAATGATCGTGGGCTTCCCTGTCGATAGGGAGTTAAAACAGGAGATACCACCAGTGGCGCTAGTCGTCCGATATACCATTTTTCTATGGTTATCCTTGCTAGTGGTGTTGGCGCCGGGCCTTGTAGCAGCCGGGGAAGAATGGTGGTTTCGAAGGAGGGCTAGTGGATTACCCTTGGCACTGGGATCGACGGATGCGTCTTTATAAGAAAGTTTGGTTAGGGACGGAGCGGTGCTGGTGCACCCGTTGACGAAGAATCATGCTTGGCGTGTTTCGAGTCCTACAGGGTGTGGCAGGGCTGAACCATAAGTCATGGGACCTCTGCAAAACCCGGAACATACCATGAACTTTATGAACATATCATCCCCAAGCTCCCGAAACGATTTTGGCTGTTGGCATACTATTGTAGTATGCTAGCATTGCCTGCACCCCTACCTATTGGGTCATTTGCAACAGTATTCCAGAAGGTATAAAAATATGTCCTTTGAATTATTCAGAGATTCCAGTCGTTTCAAACCTTCCTGGTACATTGCTGGCAAAGGCAAGCAACCGACCGGACCTTTTACTGCGGAGCAACTCATCCAATCCTGGCGGGCTGGCCAATTGGACCCCAAGGTGCTCTGCTGGTGCGAGGGAATGACCCAATGGCTCCCGATGGCGCAAGTGGAGCCTTTTGCATCCGCCATGGGAAAGACCGCTGAGAAAGCGCATCAACGATCTTCTTTGCGCTCCCCCTACTTCCTTGTTGGGGGGCTTACCGCCGTAGCTTGCTTGGTTACTATTGCCGTCGGCGCATACCTGTACTTCGTGGAATCCATACTCATCGCCGAAGCACGCCGACAGATTAACAACCGAGAATACGATAAGGCACTGCAGACATTGGAGGACCTGCCTCACCGCTGGTTCGTGGGCCAAGAGGCTGCGTACTTGGAGGCGGTAGCCCGGTTAAAGAAATACGCTTCCGAAAAGGAAGTCGACAACGATACCCTACTGAAAATAGCCACCGACCAGTTGAAAAACGTTTTCACTGCGAGCGAAACATGGCGGGTCCGGGCGAATAAGGATTTGGCGGATACAGTGGCGGAAGTGCCCTCGAAGGCCCCGGATACCCTGGAGCGGGCGCTTCAGATTGCCCAACAGCTAAATGAACTGAAAGTAATCGATTCGGCGGTGCTGGCCAAGGCGCTTCTCGCGAAGGCTCAAGGCCGAATCGAATTTCAGTCTCCTGCTAGCAGGGATCCGACCCCAGCGGAGTACGTCAAGCACATCCTGGCATGGGACGCTACGAACGCATCTGCGATTGTAAAACTTGCGCTTCCCAAAGACGGGTCGTCCCCAGAAGGATTGTTGGCGATTAAAAGCTGGGTGGAGTGGATGCCTTCTCTAGGAAACATTTTGAGCTCCGCTGTCGCGCAGGTTGCAGAACCCTATATCTCCCAGGGCGAGTATGATAAGGCCAGACGGTTTATCGATACCGCTAAGGAAATTGACAAGGATTTCGATACTTGGATCTGGTGGGAAAAGCAATGGGAAAAGCATTTTCAGAAAGTTACTAAAAACAATTGGAAGGCCGCCCTTCAAGTGCTCAGATTCGCGGTAACAGGGGAGAGCAACCCCGAACGGCTAAAGAAGGCCACGGACCGCTGGGAATTGATCCAGCAATGCGCAGAGGGGAAGATAGAGCCGCCTCCGGAAATCAGCGAGGAAGTCGACCGAAGGAATAGGGAAAAACTAGCAGAGCAGTTCCGCCGGTTGATCGGCGAGGCTGAACAATTGGTCAAGGATGGGAAGTATCAGGAGGCTCGAATAAAGCTCGATAAGGCACGAGAAATCTCCCCTGATCTATGGAAAGCCGATGAAAAAGCTCAGGAACTTTATTTCTGTCTTCATCTTCAGACGGCTCAGGAGGCCTACACAAAAGACAAGTTTGATGAGGCCTTAAGGGAGGTAACTGAAGCTCTTAAATTCCGCCCCAACGATATACAAGCCTTAGAGTTACGCGATAAGATTCAGGGCAAACTCGATGAAGCCAAGGTTAAAGAATATCTGACAAACGCCAAACGTGCTGTTGACGAAGGAAATTTCCATGACGCTGTGGACCTGATGCTCCTCCCAGCCCGTGAGATTTTGGAAAAACCATCCAACGCCGACTGGAGGAAATCTTACCAAGAGGAACTGGAGAAATTGGCCCAACACGTTAGAGAAAAATTACTTACGCAGGCGAAGGACCTCATGGATAAAAGGCAGTATGAAGAAGCCAAAAGAGCAGTAACGGGGGGCCAACGATTGTTTCCAAAGGATGAGGAGCTGTCCCAATTGGGGGGCAGAATCAAGCAGCTTGAGAGCGATCCCAAAACGGCGAATATTTCCGGCACATGGGTCTCCAAGGGAGACGGCAATAGCTTTGAGATAACTCTTACGGACACGGGTAAAGACCCTGGTACTGGTAAGGACACTGTGAGATGGAGTATCTCCCAAAGGGACAATGGGGTCTTCACCCGTATAGACGATATTTTAGTAACCAATTTTAAGGAAAAGTCATGGCAGGCCGGTGAAGGTGAACGAATAATCAGAGCGCGCATTGAAACACCAGATACTATTGTGATATTGCGATCCGATTGGAAGCCAAGCAAGCCCAAACCAAGGCCTCCCGGCGGGATGGATCCTGTTACACCGGAGTACCCTTGGAGAAAGGACTGCCGGTGGGAGAGGAAAGATAAGCCGGCCCACGGCGGAGGGGAACCTCCACCAAAACCACCTTTCCCGCCTGGTCCGGGACTCTCTCCCGTAAAGCCGCCAAAAGTGGAGCCGCTAAAAAATGGCGTGGTAGTGGGTGATTTTAGTATTGCCGTGGTGCGGCCAATCGAAAAGAAGGAAAATGGCGCCGAAATCACCCTCGCTTTTCAATGGATGGGCAAGCAAAAGGGAGGGAAGCAAGACGGGGGTGCCTTTGGGAGCCCTCGGTTCCCGTTCATTACCGTTTATGATGATCGCTCGAACGCGTACAGGGGTTTTCATCCTTTTTCTAGTTTTAGTATGAGGGGTGCCCCCCCTGCTCTCAGCCAACTGCCCGCGGGGTTTACTTGGGTCAGCAAAATTCACGTCTCGATGCCGGAGCTGGCCGTCGAACATATTACCAAAATTGAATTGGAACTCTTCGACCCTTTAGGTGAAACCATAAAGAAGCAGTTAGATCCTCGACCTTCAGAGTGGCCTTCGCTGGACTTTAAAGTGCCTTCCGAGATCAGGCTAACCCCAGGTACAAAGTTGCGCCTTGACAAGAACCTCGTAGCCGAAATCGGGAAACTCGAGATCGACAGTTCGGCTGAGCTTCCGTTCTCGCTCCCGATAAGCGTGACCAATGAGGACTATAATCCCCATCCGTGCGAGTCGTTCGAGCTCTATGTACAGTGGGAAAATGGCGAGGTCTGGCAATACGCGCGGATTAAGGGTGAGGAAATTCTGGGAAAGACGACACGGAAGCTCAGCACCGTCCTTACGGATTCAGGCTCTCGAGGATCGCTTAGCAAAGAGATGCAAGCGGTACTCCTATACTGGCACCCCGGCAGCCTGCGGTTTTGTGGTTTTGTTCCCATCCCGGATGAGGTGCGGACCTATATAAAAAAAGCTCGTCCTTAGCTTGAGGTTTGTCCATTCGAAGGCCGGTTCGGAAAGGCAATCTCCTAACCTGTTGCATCCATTAGGGTTAAGACATAATATGAACGAATATATTCTCTTCTGGAACTATCGGAAGCAAAAGGAGTTATGAAAAAGGCAAAACTCCCACGGCGCCTCCTGTCCGAGCGTCTACTCCTCTTGCTCGATAAACGCATAGCAGAGCACATGGGTAATGGCAAAGAAACAGTCTTCCAGCCGTCCCATATGAGCGGTGGGCACTAAGATCGGCAAATCGACCAAGTCCTTTAGACGGCCTCCTTGACTGGTTGTCAATCCGATCGAGCGGCACCCGATTGAGCGGGCATATTCTACTGCCCGAAGCACATTGGGACTGTTACCGCTGCCGCTAATACCGATGAGGAGATCGCCCGGCTGTGCAAAATTTTTCAGTTGCTCGACAAACACCACTTCATAATCCACATCGTTGGCATAGGCCATGATCGTCCCAGGGCTATCGGTCAAGGCAATCATTTTGAATCGTTTGGCCCGACCATAGGATGCCCCTTTGATCACATCGACCACCATCTGCGAGGCGATCAATGCACTGCCGCCGTTGCCGCACGCATAAATGCACCGGCCCGCATCCCGGCACTCCCGTATCCACTGGATCGCCCGCCCAATGGCTTGGCAGTCCAACCGCCCGATCACCTGCGCCAACTGCTCCAGATACTGCCGGACAAAACGTTCCGGATTTCCCAGCGGGGATGGGTTCATACGAGTTGCTCCTGGCAATTAAAAATAGCCAGATTCGTTCAGCCGACTAAAAGCCTATCCCAAAAACATAAAGGAAGCTCTGCAAAATCCTGAACATCACGGGAACTTTATGAACATGTGACCTGTTCCTTTCCCTATCGGTTCCCATTGCTGGGCACTATATATTGAGTCTAATGTTGGAAGGCCACTATATGTTGAGGCTATTGACGGAGTGTCCGAAATAGTGTAAAAATATCTCCTTTGAATGATTCAGAGGTTCCTAAAGAATGGTAACATTTCAGCCCATTGGGGCAAGCTTGCCAGTCCTGCCAAACCAGGCATCCACTCCCTCCGGCTTTCCCGGAGGAACGGCAGAACCCTAAAAGACGGCCCCAGACAGCTTGGACTGCCGCTTACCCAGCAGCGACAAAATGGAGATTTCCTGGCATAAAGCAGGTGGCTTTCCCATTTGACTGAAGTCTTAAAGAATGTTGATAATCCAGGAAAACCTGGAAAACTAAGAGGTTTGAAAAAGGAGGCAATTCCTTTTTCCCCTCGGTCGCAGTCTAACAGGCCCAGAACGAGGTTGCTAGTCATGCGGTCCGGGAGGTTTTCCTCGCCCGAACAGTTCCAGATAGATGCCCTTTTCCCATGGATTGTTAGCGGGGCAAATTGGGCCAGGAAACGGACCTACCTGAAAAAGTGCAGTTAGGCCGCTTTCGATGCTTGCCGCGATTCTACCCAAGCTTGGAGGGCCTCGGAACTCCATTTTCGGAAAGAGGAGTTAAAGCCGGCCTGCTCTTCCAGAAATATGAACGCATCCGGATGCAGCATTCGGGGGATATAACACCAGGCTTTGGGCAGGCTTTGGGTGCCCAGTGGGCGGGAGAGGATCAACAAATCCACCGGACCGAGTTGATTGGCTCGCTGGGCGAGCACATGGGCTGGATCGCCCGGGTAGAGGCGGATACGCGCCCCGGTGTGCCGGAGTTTTTGATACACCTGTTTGAGGGGCAATATTTGACCCAATTGAGGGGGACACGCCTCAAAAAGATCTATTCCCGTGTAGAGCACTTCATCCGCTGGCAGTCGGCCACAAATCACTTCGAGTAATCGTTGGGCCCGAATGCCTCGGCCTAGCCCAATTTCCACAATATTCCGGGGCAAATGGCGAACAACATGGCGATATATAATCCGATCTCTGGAAGGATAGGAGAGATAGGCAAAATAGAAAAACCTAAGCCGCTTCCCAATCTCCAATTCTCATTCTCCCAGTTTGAAAAAACCCACTTTTGATTACCCCTAATGGGGGAATTAAACATACCTCTAAAAACTGAGACCGGCCCCCCTCGAAATCCGAGCCCCTGAAAGTACAAAATTTTCTTCCCCTACAAGCTCGGCTAAGAGAGAGTGACCGATCCATTTTTTTCCCACTGAAAAGCCCCTGTCGGCTTCGTCGAGTTTGTGGGGGTGTTGCAAAAATTTTCGGCCTGTGAAAGAAAGAAACATCAGTCCTTTGGTACATTTCAGCCGAATGATGCGGCCTGTCCCTGGTGCGAAAGGAGGAACCCGTTTTTTCCGATGGATTTCTGGTCTCTGGAGTGCCGATTCTGCGGCAGTGAGACCTGAGGGCATTTTGGCTAAAACAACAGGAAGCAGCTTCCTTCGGCTGAAATGTTACGGTGTTTTTGCGGCACCAAAGAGGGGATTTTATCCCTCCAAAGATGTTACCATTGCGGCCCCTTTCCGAATTGAAAAAGCTTCCCAGCGGAAAGGTCCCCCTGGAAAGATAAAACGGATTGGGAGGGGCCTCAGCCAGAAGAATCCCAAGGGGTTTTTCCAGAAAAGAAATACTTGCCCGGGTTATAGCATATATTTATTTAATAGGGTAGCTTTTCTTTGACGACGTTTTCTACGTCCACCATATCTAGGTTCAAGGCGGAGCGAACGGTTTCTGGGTCTTCGAAGGGTGAGCTGAGAGTAGCTGGGAGTGGCAAACTGATGAGCAGAACCATCGAGACATCTTCTCAGGTACGACGAGGCACCTTTGTGGTCCGCCAGATGGAAGGCCCTCAGGAAGTGCAGATTGCTTTGGACTGGGCTGCCCAGGAGGGATGGAATCCAGGTCTGCACGATGCGGAATGTTTCTATGCAGCCGATCCGGAGGGTTTCTTCCTGGGTCTATTGGACGGAGAGCCGATTGCTTCCGGGTTTGCAGTCATTTACAACGATTTTCTTGCCTTTTTTGGGGGTTACATTGTGCGTCCGCAGTACCGGGGCCAAGGCTACGGGATGCGTCTAAGCCAAGTGTTGCGGACCTATGTAGGCCGGCGGAACGTAGGCTTGGATGCTGTGGCGGGTATGGCCGAAAAATACACCCGTCTGGGCTTCCGGGAGGTGTTTCGCAACGTCCGGTATGAGGGGAAAGCAACCGGCCAAGAGCGCCCCGGCATGGTAGAGCTACGGCGGATTCCATTTCGGGAAGTGGCTGCCTATGACACGGTGCATTTTGGGGCGGCTCGGGTGGGGTTTTTGCGCCGCTGGATTAGCCAGCCGGACTCCTTCGCTTTAGGGGCGATTCGGCAAGGTCGGCTGGCCGGCTTCGGAGTGCTCCGGGCTGCTCACCGGGGGTATCGGATTGGACCCCTTTTTGCCGACGATCCAGCTACCGCGGAGGATCTGTTCCTAGCCCTTTGCCACCGGGTGGCTGGCAAACCGGTCTTTTGGGATGTGCCCCAACTGAATGCCGAAGCGGTGGCCTTAGCCCAACGGCACAAGATGAAACCCGTCTGGGAACTGGTTCGGATGTATTTAAAGGGGATGCCCGAACTGCCCATGGAACATATTTTCGGTATGACCACCCTGGACATCGGCTAAAGGGAGCGGTCTGGAAAAACAGGATTTTCCCAAATCGGACGCGCAGAAGGCCCCCCGGAACCGATGGTTCGGGGATCAAGTGGGCCTAGCGATTTGCCTTCCGGTGGGGCTGCTGGGAGCTGGAACCTATCGCTGGGTTTTGCCATGGGTTGGCAGCTCCCCCGAATCACCCGGGGGGACGCCTCCACCAAGGCAGATCGGATCGCTAGCTGTTTACCGGAGGTTGCTGGCTTACCGAGAGGGGGAATTTTGTTAGCTAGGGTACCAGCGGAGGATTGGTTGGCGAGCAGCCTGGACTTCATCGGGTCGGCTGATAGGCGTCCGATGGGGAGCTTGCTGAAGCAGATCGGCCGACTCTTTCAAAATCCGTTCTATGGCCTCCGCAAAGGCGTCCAGGGTGGCTTTGGATTCCGTCTCCGTCGGCTCGATCATCAGTGCTTCTTTGACCACCAAGGGGAAATAAACGGTCGGCGCATGGAATCCGTAGTCTAACAGGCGTTTGGCAATCTCCATGGCCGAGATGCCCCGTTCTGCTCGGAGCCGGGCTGCTGAGGCCACAAACTCGTGCATACACCGATTGCCATAAGGCACCGGCAATAGCCCTTTCAATCGAGCCAAGAGATAATTGGCGTTCAGCACGGCCTGTTCGGCCACCTGCCGAAGTCCCTCCGGCCCATGGGTTAAGATGTAGCAGATCATCCGGAGCACAATGCCGGTGTTGCCGAAAAAGCTTCGCACTCGGCCGATTGACTTGGGCCGATCGTAGTCCAACCGATAGCCTGTTTCTGTACGAATGACCATTGGCACCGGTAGAAATGGGGCCAATGGTTCCGAAACGGCGATTGGACCTGCCCCGGGGCCGCCGGCGCCGTGCGGCGTGCTGAAGGTCTTATGCGGATTAAAGTGCATCATATCCACCCCGAAATCCCCAGGCCGACAGATGCCTAAAATGGCGTTCATGTTGGCGCCGTCTAAATAGACCAGGGCGCCGGCTTGGTGAACCATCTGGCCGATCCGCTGCATCTGCGGATCGAACAGGCCCAGGGTATTCGGATTGGTAATCATAAAAACAGCGGTATCTTGGTCCACCTCTTTGTTCAACGCGTCCAGATCGACCAAGCCCTGGGGCGTACTGGGGATGGGCACGATGCGGAAGCCGGCCATGGCCGCACTGGCCGGGTTGGTCCCATGCGCCACATCGGGAATCAACACCTTAGTTCGCTTTTGGCCGAGGTCCCGGAAATACGCTGCCACTACCAAAAGGGCCGTCAATTCCCCATGGGCGCCAGCGGCCGGCTGGAGCGAAACGGCTGGCAAGCCCGCAATCTCGGCCAGCATCTGTTGGGCCTGATATAATAGCCCTAAAATCCCTTGCAGCGTCTCGGTCGGCTGATAGGGATGCAGATCGCTAAAGCCCGGCAAACCCGCTAGCCGATCGTTCCGCTTCGGATTGTATTTCATCGTACACGATCCGAGCGGATAAAAATGCGTATCCACGGACATGTTGAGTTGAGAAAGATTCACATAATGCCGGACCACATCTGGTTCGCTCAGTTCCGGAAGCGGGGGCGGCTGATCGGCCAACTGCTCTGGGGGGAGCAACTCCTCCAGCGGGCGCTGCGGCACATCACAGGCCGGTAGCCTCACCCCCCGGCGTCCCGGCCGCGACAACTCAAACAACAGTTCACCGGCTTGCTCGTTTCGCATACCTACACTTTCTCCCATCTCGCAGATGTCTGTATGGAGTATGGCATACTAGGATAAAGGATACTAGAAGATTCCGCCCCTTCAGGGTTCTAGGATACTCAGGGTACTCGGATACTCTGCCCCATGGGGCGCCATGATACCTTGTCCCGGGTTGACCAAAAAGCCCCGGGCATCGCCGCCGTTGCCGTCGAAAACGTGGGCAAACCCACCTGCCCTTTGGAAGCCGTTGCTTTGTTTGTGTCTGCCCCAGCAATCCGGTTACTGGCTGGGTCGGGCCTGGAGTTTTAAAACGGTTACGCTGTACGGCGCAAGCCGTACCCTATCTTTCAAGCCTTCCACAGGCGTTTCGACGATCTGGACCTTGGGCGGCTGGTCTGGATCGTTATAGAGCATCGGATCCGAACCGGCAATTTCGTATCGGACGCCTGTACCGGCAAGTTCGGCGTCGGCCACCCGCAGTGGCACTTGCAACGCTTGACCAGTTGGGTTGACGATGCCGATGGTGAGCAGCTTTTTGTCTTCCGTCCAGGCAGCAGCCGCATCCAAAGGAGCACATTCTTTCATATCCACGGCCACAGGCACTTGGCCGAAATGCCGCCGATACAGCTTCAGGACCAAGCCGGTCGTCTCCAATGCGGCCGCCGTCTTCGAGGTTTTGATCGCGCCAAGCACGTTGACCGTCTGAGCGTAGTTGGCCATAAAGACCATGTCGCTTTGCCGAGCGTATTCATGCAGACCGGCCGCCACGCCCAGAGCATCCTTCAAAAAGTACCGAGGGCTGATCTCGCCGAAGACTTCCGGCCCATACCAATAGTTCCATTCATCCATAGCAATTCGGATGTCTTTGCCACGCAAACTATCGAACCGTTGGCGATATTCCCGATGGGCCTGCACAATGCGGCGGATTTGGTTAGGAATCTGGCGAACATGGCTGATGAGGCCCGGCACCTGTCCGCAGTAAAAATGCTCACTAATCAGGTCCATATGGTCTGCGCAGTGTTGCATCATGCCTTCGCTCCAGCGGCCGACGGCGCCGACCGCAATGAGTTTGATGGTAGGGTCTTTTTTCCGCATCGCTTCGGCGAATTGGTTATGTTTCTGGATGTATTTTTCCAGGGGCATATGGCCCAGTTGCCAGGCGCCGTACATTTCATTGCCGATGCCCCAATAGACGACCTTATATGGTTCCGGATGGCCGTTTTTGGCGCGCAGGCTGCCCATGGGCGAATCGGCCGGACCATTAGCATACTCCAACTCTTCGACCGCCATCTGCACATCGCCCAGGCCGCTATTGACCACCACCAGCGGATCCGTACCCAGGTACCGACAAAACCGGATAAACTCGTCGATGCCGAAATCATGGTGTTCCAAACCACGCCAGGCGGGGTTTTTCATGGGCGGGCGTCGGTCGGGATCGCCGATGGCTTTGCGCCAGTCATAGCCGCTGACAAAATTGCCGCCCGGCCAACGGTAAATCGGCGAATCCAGCTCTTTGAGCACCGCCAAGGTGTCCGGGCGCATGCCGTCGATGTTGTCGGCAGGCATCAGCGAAACCGGCCCTACCCACAGATGGCCTTCCTGGCCGGCGGCCTGGATTTCCAGCCGACCTTCCCGCGTTGATCCGCCGGCGGTAAACCGAAGGGGATGTTTGGCGTATTCCGGGCCGATCTCGGTGATGGTGATCGTTTGTCTTCCATCTGGACCGTCCGCCCACACCAAACTTACCTGCACGGGAGCGGCTGAGCGGTCGCCCCGGAGCCAAATTCGGCCGACATATTCTTTGCCTTGGATCAGGCCAAGGCCGCCGTGCACGATCCCAGCCGGGGCGGCAAGCCGGGGCGAATGCTCGCCGACAAAGGGGGCTTCCTTATCCATACGAACCCGGTCGGCCTGGCCCACCGGCTTCCAGGGCGATTCCTTGTGGCCGACGGGATAGAAAAACTTTCGGTCTTCGAGCATCTCGGCCCAGATGCCCCCGTAGATGCAGCGGCCTAGATGTTCGATGAACTGGCCGTATATATATAGTGAAATCGGCTCGCCGGTTTTGGCGGCGTCGATCAAAATCTTCGGTTCCCAGTGGCCCGCTTTCAGTTGCACTAGTTCCAGATCGTCGAACCAGGCCCGTCCGGTGGCCAATCCCCAGCCGCCAAATAGACAATTGATCTGCAACGTGTCTTGGTCTTCCACTTCAAAGACGACTTCCACCCGGGTCCAGTCCTGGGTGCCGCTCAGGGCCTGAGTGGCTACCGGCTGTAGGTTGTGAATGTTCAGCAAAGCCCCCCGGCCATTCTTGACTGCTACATTTTCTGTCTTGATCCAGCCCGAAAGCCGATAGGTCCCCCTCGGCTCGACCGGCACCACAATTTGCCAACCCACATCCGCCCCCTCAGCCGATTCGATCAGAAGGGAGCGTTTGCCAGTGTGTCCGACATCCGCATAAATAAAGTTGGCTTTTCCTTGCCAGGTAACCGGCTTCCAACCGAGGGGTTTACCCTCCCGCTCCAGTTCCATCGAAGGATTTCGGATGAGGTTCGGTGGAGCAGCGGGGGCTTCTCCAGCCAACACGGCCTGGCCAAAACCCCACAGCCACCCCCATCCCGCCACACACAAAGCTATTCTGGTAGTAAAATGCATCGCCATCCCTCCTCCACAAAGGACTCCACGCTTTCATCTTCCGACAGCCTGAGCGACGAACGCTTCTGCCTGACCTCTCTAGGCATCTGCAAGGGATTATAAAACACCCTGTAGGGGATTCGCAAGCAATACCACAACAATGTGCCGAAAAGGCAAATGCCAGCAACCAGAGGGTTGCTAAGGTCCATTTTTTGCCAGTTCTGTCAGCGCTGCCGGAAAGGCGATCATCTAACTGCCCCTAGAGATTAGCGTTAGTATATAAACAAATAGGCGATTCTGCCTAACTCTCGGAAAAAAAAGACTTATGAAAAATACCAAACCTCCAGCTAAGGAGCAAAGGAAACATGTATCCCTTCAGGCGAATGGGGTAACTTGTCATTCCTACGTCAGCAGGAATCCAGGATACCAGGGTAGCAGGTTCATAGCCGGGATCCTTCCTGGGCAGGGATGGGACAAACGTCTGTTGCCTCTGCGGGAAAAGGCCGGCTGAGCGGAAGGCGAAACCGGCGGAGGGACGTTGAATTCCTGCTTGCGTAGGATGATACTATACAATTCTTCTCAAGATAACAGAAACCTCTGGGCAAACGGTTGAAATGTTCCTTTTTCCTATTGCTCGGGCTGTGGCGGCGGAGGGTGCTAGAGAGCGTCAATAGGGTTCTTCGTTTAGCAAGCGGTCTTCGGTCTGGAGTTTCCAGGAGTCGGTGCGGAACGGGGCGGCGGGGAGGCCCTCTTTGTTGGCCAGGTTCACCACCGCAGCGTCCCGCCAAGCAAACCGTACCGCCACCGGCCGGGGCACCTTCGGGCTGGATACAACAACCGTATCGCCCTCGATGACCGCCGTGGCCGGATGGAACTGCCCGTCTTGACCGGCAATGGTAAACTCCCGCAGGGGCTGGCCGTCTCGGCTCACCAGGCCGCCGCCCACGCCGGTAAACCGAATCCGTATCTTATCGCCTTCCACGGCCATCGACTCGTACATCGGACCGACATAAACCACAGGTCGGCCATACACAGCGCCCAAAGCCCATAGCGCCAGCCGACGTCCAACTTCCTGCTTGTTCCGGGGGTGAATATCGGTAATTTCGTCCAGATCCATCAGGCAGGCCATGCCGACATTGGGCACGGTTTTAAGCGTTATCAGTTGGGCTTCTCGGAGCTCCGCACACCAGGTAGGCGGAATATCGGTGAAGTTCACATCCCGCTTATACTCAAACGGCGCTAGCAGCACGAAGCCGAAGGGAAAATCGTCCTGGCCCCACGCCCGCCGCCAGTCCCGAATCAAAAGCGGAAACAGCGTCCGATATTGCCACGCCCGGGTTACGTTCGATTCGCCTTGGTACCAAATGGCGCCTCGGATCGGATATCGAGTCAGCGGAGCGATCATGGAGTTGAACAAATTGGCAGGCCGATGGCTGGAAGCGGCGGATCGGTCCGGAAGCGGCGGCGGGGGAGTCTTTTTGGCTGCCGGCTTGGCCTGGGACTGCTCCCAATTTTTTAGTTTGTGTTGGTAGCGGCGCAGGTATTGCGGATCCACGTTCGGCCAATCGGCGACCATCCTGTCCCATTGATCCAGCAGCGGCTTTACCGAAGGTTCGGACTGGAGGGCCTGTCGGCTAGTCCAAGATTCGACCGGAGTGGCGCCCCAGGAACTATTGATCAGGCCAACCGGAACGCCACGCTCCTGGTGCAACTGACGGCCAAAAAAGTAAGCCACCGCAGAAAACCCCGAGACCGTCTGAGGACTGCACTCCTGCCAGAGCCCTTCGCAATCCTCCAAGGGTTTATCAGAAACTTTCCGGGCCACGGTGAAAAGGCGTATCTTGGGATAGTTGGCCGAGGCGAGCTCTTGCGCGGCGTTCAGGGAAGCGGCCACGGTCCAGGCCATGTTCGATTGGCCGGCACATACCCAGACTTCGCCCACGAGGATGTTTCGGAGGGTAATTTGGGTCGTTTTGCCTGCTACGGTCAGTTCATAGGGGCCGCCCGCTTCTGGGGTACTAATTTTTACTTCCCAGCGGCCTTCCGGATCGGCCTTAGCAGAGACCGTTTGGTCCAGGAAGCGGACGGTTACTTCTTCGCCCGGATCGGCCCAGCCCCAGACTGGCGCCTGGGTCTTTTGCTGCAAGACCATATTGTTGCTTAAAAGCCGGGGTAATTTGGGGTCCGCCCATCCACTCCGGGCCGCCGCCCACACCACTGCTAAGAGGAGCGCTGCCGTCCAATTCCGCCGACGATGTGTCCGCCCTGCGTACATAGGGAAGCCCTTCGGAAAGGAGGATTAGGGATACATAAACACACCTTTTCTCCCGCCCCTGTGCCGCTCCACCGCAGCAGGTTCCTTCCGCACCGGGGGAAAGCGTTTTTCTGGATCATCGAGCTGGGAAGAAAGAATCGCTCTATTTGACCACGCTGCCTGGCGGGCAGGGGCGTTCAGGCTGCACAAGAACAATTTGATCGCCATCGGTGGCAGCCAAGAGCATCCCCTGCGATTCCTCGCCCCGAAGCACCACCTCCTGGAGGTTATTGACCACAATAATCTGTCGGCCGACCAATTGCTCCGGCAGATAATGTTGCCGGATGCCAGCCACAATCTGTTTCCGCCGCTCGCCCACGTCGATTTCTAAAAGCATCAGCTTATCGGCGTTTGGATGCGGTCGGGCCGACACCACGGTGGCCACCCGGAGGTCTAACTTCTCAAAATCCCCATACGTAATTTCCGGTTTCGTCATCGAAAGCATCCTGGGAAAGGGTCCTTCAAACCAACCTGTTATTTACTCCTGGCCCCTTGGCCTAAGGCTTCTGATATCTTAATATGGAATGGTTTTGGAATAAACGCCCCTAGGCCTCCTGAGGGGAGAAGGTTCCTCGAAGTGTTTCAGCCCGTGCCAACCTACCAAGGAGAAAATAACGGTGGACAATGCGGAGCCAACCGGTCGGTCTGGGCCGCAGGCCTTAACCATAGCGGAGTTCCAGCAGATCATCCGGCGGATGTATCTGCCCAAGGACGTAGCCCGCGGCGTCGAGGGAACGTTCCTTTGGTTGATGGCGGAGATGGGCGAATTGGCCGCCGCTTTGCGCAAAGGTTCCCTCCAAGAAAAGGCCGAGGAGTTTGCGGATGTCTTCGCCTGGCTGACGACCATCGCCAATGTGGTGGGGGTGGATTTGGCCGAGGCCGTCTGGAAAGAATACGCCCAGGGTTGTCCCGGCTGTGGGCAGATGGTCTGCGTCTGCCCAGATGCCGGCAAACCATAACCGGTTTTTCTCCGTAAAGAATCTATTCCCAACCTGAGTCTATCCGCCTTCTGGCAGTGGGTTTCTCAAAACGATTTGCCTCGGTTATCCTGCGAATAACATGTTTCCCGAAACCAGGGATCTGGCAGCCCCCAGCCGAACCGATTGTCCGAAACGGATTAGGCCCCCTTCGTTGGTAGGGCTATCTAGCTGTTGGTTTGCCCAAGGCATGGAAGCTTTGCCCCAGCTAACCGAAAGCGAAGGGCAGGGTAGGGGGGGTAGGGAAAACCAAACAAAGCAGGGCAGAGCAGCGCAGCAACGCTTTCCAGGGCAGGGCATGGCGCTGAGCAGGACCGTTCGGCGGGGCGCTTTCCTGGTATCCGCTTTCCTGGGTCTGATATTTCTGTTTGCCTCTGGCTTTCCTTCACCGGCGGAGGAACCCTTCGGCAGTTCCCCGGCACCATCCGCACAAGCCGGTTCGGCGGCGCCAGAAATTTTGGGCGTGCAGGTCGGTTGGGCGGGCTGGTATAAGGTCGGCTTCTGGACGCCGGTGGAAGTGGTGGTTCGGGGCGGTTCGGCGCCTGGCCAAGCCGTAGTGGTGCTCCAGACGACCGACAGCGAGGGGACGGTAGCCTGTTTCGGCGCCCGGGTTCGGCCGGAACGGTTGCTCCGGTGGACCGGACCGGAACAGATGCGCTATTCGATGAATGCGCTATTTACTCAAACGGAAGGAGGACTCACTGTTGCTTTGCACCAACCGGTACAGGAGGGAGAGGAGTTTCGGGCTGGGGATCGGCTGGTAGAAAAAAAGATCGTTCTTCGACCGATAGGGGATGCCTTGGGCGGTCCGGCAAGTCCAGTTGGGCCTAATGTACAGATATTCCCTGCTCTGGGGGCTACCCAGCTACTTCTGGTTTCCATCGGGCCGGGTTCGGTCGGCCTGGAGGAAGCGGTCCGACCCCTCGAAGTCGTTGGCACCCTCCAATGGCCAAAGGACCGGGCCCCGGTGGTAGTTCAGCTTTCTCAGCCCGACACACTCACCCGCCTCCCAAAGAATTGGTACGGCTATGAGGGGGTAGATTTACTCACCATTTCCACCTCTCAACCGGATTTGCTTCGGCCGCTTTTGGCTGATCCAAACCGGACCAAAGCCCTACTGGAGTGGGTTCGGCAGGGGGGGAAATTGGTACTGTTTTTGGGGGCTGAGGCCGAGTGGCTGGCAGGGCAGGGGGGGCAATGGGCGGAGGTACTGCCCGGCCGGATTGGAGGTACGATCCAACTTCGGACGGCTGCTGGATATGAAATGTATGCGGATAGTAGCCGGCCGGTGCCCGGCCTGGGCCGACCCGAAACTGCCATTCCGGTTCCCCGATGGGACCAGCTCGAAGGGCAGGTGGAGGTTTGGCAGGCGGACTTGCCGCTGGTGATCCGTCGGCCATATGGTTTGGGCGAGGTGGTAGTAATTGGGGGGGATTTTGATCGGCCGCCGCTGGCCCAGTGGCCGGACCGAGGACGGTTCCTCCGGAAACTGCTGGCTCTCCCGCTGCCGAAGGAAGAAACTCCGCAAGGCAGCGCACTAATGCACACTGGTTACCGGGACCTGAGCGGCCAATTCCGCAGCGCATTAGATCAGTTTCCGGGGCTGCCGATGGTCTCCTTCTGGCCGGTGGCCGGGCTGGTTGTGCTCTATCTCCTCCTGATCGGTCCCGGCGATTATTTCCTTCTGAGAAAAGTCGTTGGCCGAATGCATTGGACTTGGCTGACGTTTTCCACGATGGTGGTGCTGACCGCGGCGGCGGCCTATGGGCTGAGCCTATATCTGAAGGGCCGACACGTTCGCTACAACCAAGTCGATCTGTTGGACGTCGATGCGGCAGAGGGTAGAGTACGAGGCACGACATGGATCAATTTGTTCAGTCCACAAACGGACACTTATACGCTGAGTCTGGCCCCATCCGGGCCGGACGGCAAACCGGTGGAAAACCCCCAAACGCTCCTTTCCCCCATCGGACTAGCCGGCGACGGCCTGGGCGGAATGCGAACCCGACCAGGGGGAGTGCTCCTTTGGAATCGCTCCTACCAGTGGTCCTCCGAGGCCGATCAATTGCTCGGATTACCGGTGCATGTCTGGAGCAGCCGATTGGTCCTGGCCCGTTGGTGGAGCCGTTGCTCGGCCTGGCCGAAAGCGGAACTGGTGGATCGAGACCAACTGCCCGAAGGCGCCCTGACCAACACGCTACCCATACCACTGGAACAATGTATCTTAGCTTATGGCCGATGGGGTTATGCTTTAGGGCGCCTGGAGCCGGGACAAACCGTCCGGATTGAACCGATGTCCCGCTTGCGAATCGAGCTACCCACCTTGCTAGCCGGCCTCGGCGGCGGTCAGGTAGGTACTGCCGGTTGGGCCGCCACGGGCCGAAAACCTTTTAACCCCCTATCTCACCACCTCGAAGAAATCCTCCAAACCATGATGTTTTTCGAAACCCTCGGCGGCGAATCGTACACCGGACTTTCCCATCGGTATCATAGTTTTCTGGACGGCAGCTCGTGGCTTCGGCAGGGCAGGGCGGTGCTAGTGGCCCAGGTCCGGCAACCACCCCATAGCCCATCGCCGACCACACAAAACCAATCGGCGCCGCCAACTCCTGGGGTCATGGTTCTACGGAACGCTCAGCCTCTGGAGCACCCGGACGAAGACCAACACTTGGTGGTCGTCCGATTCGTATATCCGGTGGCGCAAAGTCGCCGGTAGCAATCAACCAATCCAAGAGCAGGGGAGGGGAGGAAAATTTTGGAAACTTGCCACTCAGGCAAACCGCTCCTCCTGGATTCCTGCTTCCGCGGGAATGACACCATGGGCACTTGCCCAGGACTGACAAGGACGGCCCCCTTGTATGGAACAACGTCTATTAGACGATAGGTTTTTTGCTTAACTGGCAGTAAACTCAGTCTAACAGACTAAGTTACACCAGTCCTCCTCACCCGGCGTCGCCTTCGGCGCCGCCGGCCTCTCCCGGAGGGGGGAGAGGCGTAACCGTCTTCACACTCGCCCCCTCTCTCCAGGAGGAGAGAGGGGAACGGGCTCCCTGCTTGGGCAGGGATACCACAGAAAAACGATCCCGCCAACCATTGAGGCGAATCCTATGGCCGAGGTGATGATCAAAACTCAGGACCTTACCAAGGTGTATGGCTCGCTGCGGGCCATCGACAACCTCAATCTCGAGCTGCACGAAGGGGATCTTTTTGGCTTTATCGGGCCGAACGGTTCGGGCAAAACTACCACCTTGCGCATCCTGGCCACCCTGCTGAATCCTACCTGGGGCGAGGCGTATGTGGCCGGGTATTCCATCTACACCCATGCCAAGGAGATACGTCGGCTCATCGGCTATATGCCGGACATCTTCGGCGTGTATGACGACATGACGGTGATGGAATACTTAGAGTTTTTTGCTGCTGCGTATCGGATTCGAGGCCCGGCCCGTCGGCAAAAATGTGAAGAAGTCCTAGACTTAGTCGAACTGGGCTACAAGCGGGATGCCCTGGTAACCAGCCTCTCCCGAGGCATGACGCAGCGGTTGGGCCTGGCCCGGGTGTTGCTGCATGATCCGCAGGTACTCCTTTTGGACGAGCCGGCCAGCGGCCTAGACCCCAGAGCACGCATCGAAATCCGCCAACTGCTCAAACAACTCCGCCAGATGGGCAAAACCATCATGGTCTCCAGCCATATCCTGCCAGAACTGGCCGACATCTGCAACAAAGTGGGCATCATCGAACGGGGAGTGCTTTTGATCTCGGCAGAAGTATCGGAAGTGATCCGCCGGGTGCGAGAACACCTGGTGGTACGGATCCGAGTCCGGGAAAATCCGGACCGCGCAGCCCGCCTCTTGGAACAAGACTCTTCCGTACAAAAGGTAGATATCCAAGATGGCGCCATCTTGGCCACCTTGCAGGCGGGCGTCGAAGACTACAGCCCCTTAGCCGAGCTTTTGGTTCAATCCGGCTACCACCTGCTAGAGTTCCGCGAAGACGAACTGAACCTAGAAACCGCCTTCATGGCCCTGACCAAAGGCATTACCGCCTAAGCGCTCCCCCTTGGCGTGGCCGTTTGGATATTCAAGTCCACGGCTCGAGAAAGTAAGCCATTTGGCCGCCAAAAAGCTCTTGGTGCTAATTTAAAGATCAATATTTATTTTTGCGATCTCATGTTATCTGGTCCGGCAGAGTACTGAGCAGCCCACTCTTGCCGGGTAACGATAGGAACGTAGCCTACCTCCAGCCCTTTGGGCGGCGTAACCAGCAAGGCGGGGTCCAGGGCCACCAATTTCCCGTGTTTTAACGGCGGCATGTAGTCCCGGTCGATAGGCCAAGAGGCATGGATTTTTTCCACCAAGGCCTGCAATTTGGCCTTCTTCTGGTCGCTCCAGCGATACTGCTGAAACGAAGGCTGATCAATAAAACGGTACCAGCAGTAGGTTACCACGGAACCGTCGGCAAGCTGCACCCGGAACGGCCCGAGTTTTGGGCCAGGTTGGGTCCAGGCACCGGCGGCCGGCGAGCTGTAGGGGCCGCCGGGTTTGGCGAGTTTGAAGTGTTGTTGGCCGAGGCGGGTCTCGGGAGGCACATCTTGAGCAGAGATAGGGATAATTTTTTCACCTTCCCACTTAAAATACTCCGGAAACTGTCCCTTCGGGCTAATTGGATTATCGTTCCACTGGAGGCCCCACATATTGCCTTCGAAGACTTTTGTTTGGAACAGTCCCTCCAGGCCGAGGATCTGCTTGCCTGCCTGATCCAGACGCACAGTCCTTGTGCTCAGCGGAGGCTTCCAGGCCCCTTTTAGGTCAAAGCGTCCGGAGCAGGCTGGGCCGCCGTCCCGCCAAGCCTTGAAGGCATCGTATAGAGCGGCTTTCGAATAGTAGGTAACCTCCTGCACCAGCACGCTTCTGCCCTGGGGATCCACGGGGAATCGGAGGGGAGGGATCTTGCAGTAGCGGACTCCGTGGGAATCCTGGGCCTCGAAGGCGGGAACGGTATTAATCTCCATAGCGCCGCCGCGCATTTTGCCTGGCCGAGCATCAAGTCCCCGGCCATAAAGGAAAGAACATTTGAACAGTTTACCAATCTTGCTCCAGGTTTCCGGAATGTAATAGGCAATAGGCCCTTTGAAGTTGGCAGCGCTAAGGAAACAGGTCCAACTTTGTTCCCCCGTCGGCGGGTCGTCCGTGCTCGGATCGGTAAAGGGCAATGCCATCCAGGTATATCCCAGAAACTCGCCGTCCGGGTTGCCCTGAAAGGTCAATCCATCCGGAGGGATGAGCAATCGATTGCTCAATTGGGCGATACCCAACCGATCATCGGGCAGAGCTTCCCTGCTGTAAAAGAAGGACCATCCGGGCGATCCGATTTCGTAGTCGTAGCATTGGGGGGTGGCGTTCATGCTGAACTTGGGCGGCCCGTACCGAAACTGATTGCCTGCCCAGTAGCCCACGCCGCCCTCGATGGTCTGGAAGACGCTTTCCCAGGTGGGGCCACGCCGCTGCCACTGCCGGGCCAACGTCCCCTCCGGACAGAGCGGCTTGTCTTTATTGTCGGAATTGTCGGGCAGGATCCAGCAACCGGCTAGTCCAATCTGGAAATCGGCCAGTCGTCTGTCGATCAGCCGCCACACCGCAGTGTAAAACCCCATCCCCACGCAATACTCCGATGGGGCAGGGGGCGTCTGAAAACCAATATACCCATGTAATCCATTCAACCGATATATCAACTTACCCGTTTGGGAAGACCCAGGAGGTTCGTTCGGCGCAGCGCTTCGCCCAACTACTCCCCACCAGAACACCAATAGCCCAACAAGCACCCAGCCGCCTTTCATGATCTTCTTCTCCTTCCTGTACCTTCGCACAAACGCTTCAGTTCCTGAAACACTTCAGCCGACTCAACACGCTGTCTGGTTGATCAAGAAAAACTCTCTTTCTTCATTCCCACGCAAACGGGAATCCAGAATAGGTACACCAGCAGAGAAAAGCTGGCTTCCTGCGTTCCGAGCAGGGACAGGTTGCCTCCTTCGGCTGACGGGTTATGAGATTACCAATCGGTCTGCTGAAGTTTTCTGGAAACTCCCGCTCCTTCTAAAACAATGGGTTCGGATGATCAAACGATTTCTTCCCGCACCGGGTCCCATCGCACCTTCCGGCCCTGTTGGTACGAAACCAGCGACATGAGAGAGGTAACGGCTTCGACGAACGCCTCATCGGTGGAACATTTTGGGGTCCCTCCGTTTCGGATGCAGTTGATCCAGTCTTCCAGGTGGTTGGGCTGCCTGGGCGTCTTTTTCCAGTCGTATCCTTTCGGCAGATCCGTTCGTCTGTTATGCTCTTCGGGGATAATCTGGAAACGGGTAACATTGTGGGCGATGTCATCGAAACGGAGGGTAGCATCCCGACCGCAGATTTCCACCGGTTGTTTGGCTTGGCCCGTGTTCATGCTTCCGATAAAGGTGACGGTTCGGCCGAGCTTTTCAAACTCGTAGATGGCCGACCAGGTATCCGGCACTTCCCGATCATCCCGAAGAAGCGAGATCATGCCCGTACAGATGCAGGTGTCGGGAATTCCATGGCCGAGAAGATACTGCACGAAATCCATTTCGTGCGAAAGCAGGTCGCCGGCATATCCGGTCCCATAGGCCCAATAACAGCGCCAATGCCAAAAGTGGCGTTCGTTCCAAGGGATTTTCGGCGCCGGTCCTAGCCACAGCTCCCAATTCAGTTCCTTAATCACCTTTGCCGGATCCGGACGCTCCCACTGATCATAATAGCCGTACCACCGCCAATTCGGATGTTCCGGATCCGACGCCTTGAATCGGCCGGTGCGTACCATGCTGATGGGGCCTAGAATGCCCTGAGCCAACAGCTCTTTCGCCTGCAAAGCACAGGTGGACTGACGGGCTTGATGGCCTAGTTGGAAGACCACGCCACTGCGTTTCAGCGCTTCACGAATCCGCTTGGCCTCGTCCAAAGTGCGGCACAATCCCTTCTCGCAATAGATGTGTTTGCCCGCTTGGGCGGCATCCAACACCATCTGGCAATGCCAATGGTCCGGCGTGGCAATGATGACCGCATCAACATTCGGGTCAGCCAGCAAGTCCCGATAATCCACATACGCTTTTACTTCAGGGTTCTGGCTCCGCTCAATGCCTTTCTGGCGATGCGGCCCATACACATCGCAAACCGCTGTCACCTTGACCTCAGGGATATGGACCACGGCATGGATCAGATCGCCGCCCCGGGTACCCAGCCCAATGCATCCGATGCCCAGGACTTTGGAAGGGGCGGGTGCGGCCAGCACGGCCGGCGCCAACCACCGACCGGCTGCCAAAGCCGCTCCTGCACACCCAGAACTCCGGAGAAAACGCCGCCGGCTCAGTTTCACCTGGTTATCCATCGATTCCTCCCTTTCTTCCCATAACGACCTTTCAGTCAGTCATATCCTGCATTTCAGTATCTCTTTCCGTTGTTTAACATCTCCACCATGGCCCAGCCGAGCGATAACCCTACATCCATGTACGTGGCCGCGTTCCAGTAGTAATGGTAGCCCTGTTTACTAGGGGACTGTTCCGGGTTGGGCCAGAAGCCTCGAACATCCACACATTGTACATTCCCAGCAAACTCCGGGTATTTGTGGGCGTCGTTCATCGCAAGCTGAGCTTCGGCAATCTTCAACCCCAAACCCTCGGTTCCAGGATTCCCACAGCCGGTAGCAAGCACAAAAGGAGCTTTGGGAGCGTTAAAATCCTTTCGGAGGGCTCTGATCAACTGGACGAGATTCTGTTCATAGCGGTCAGCATATACAGGATCTTGATCCTTATGCCCTTGGAACCACACAAAACCACCTATCTCATAGCTGCTGGCGCCAGGATAGTACTTGCCGATTTCGCTTAACACTGCCTTGGCATTAGCCACCTCGTCGTCGTACTGTTTTCCTGCGTACCAATCGATCGGTTTTCCATCCTTTCCGAGCCAAGGCGGCGGCGGAGTGGCCAAGCCTTGGGCCTTGTCCATCTCCCAAAAAGGCGGCCGGTCCTTATAGCCAGCATATATAAATGTTTTCTCTACGCCGCTCTTCTCCTTTCGCACGCTAGCAAACCGCTGGCTGCCTGGCGGTAAATAGTCCCACCCCAAGCTCCGATTCCCGATGCAGGCTTTGATCAAAAGCACCGGCGCCTCCAGGGCGTTGCCCACGACATAGCCAAACCCTAGTTCAGGCCCGATAAACTGCGCCCTAGCGCCAAATCCCGGCTGGAGCCAATCGTTCCTGACGATCACCCTAGCTGTTCCTTTTTGCATGACAAACACACACCGTACATCCCTCCGCACCTTCCAGGCCCCGCCTTCGTCTAATAGGAAAGGGTACTTCTTCTGCTGCTTGCAGTAGTAGGCTAACGTTCCCTTGGTCGTTTCCGGTTCGACCAGACCGAATCCCACCATGTTGGATTGTCCCAAGAGGATAAAAACTTTCACCGGTTTTGCCATGTCCGCAGGTTGGCCGTCGTAAGCGGCCGGCTGTTTCACCTCCGGGCGAGTAATCGGTTCGCCCGCCCCAAGAGCGTGCATTCCCAACCCTACCACTGCCAACCAGCATGTCCCGCAAAATAACCTCTTCTTACTCATCCTCTGGCCTGCTTTTTCAAAAAGGAAAGGGGTTCTCTCTCCCGTGTGGTGGATTAGCCAATTCCATGAACTCACTAGTCCCATGGAAACCTAGTTTCGATGTCCTCTGGGCTCGGCTGAACAGGATATTGCCCTATATTCGGCCCTATAAGAAGCAAGGAAACCCGCCGCCAAGCCTTTTCCACCCAAAGGGCGTTTTTACCAATCCTGCAAGCCGGAGGACATCCAAAATTAGGAAAACAAATATTATCCCCGACAGTCTCCAATTGAAAAGGGCCCCTCGAAAGCTCCCGATTCCGATTCTTATGAACCTGTTCTCCTGTGATTCCTTTGAATATCTTAGAGGCTGTCCCAAAAATGGGTTTACCCCATAAAGGTGGGGGCCATTTGGGACCGGTGATGCTCTAGAAAATCCCCAATTTTGAGGCGTTTTCTGGATAGATACCGGTTCCGGAATACGTCCGGGAGAGCCGAAACGCCAATTTCAGGACCGCCTCTTAGCAGCTCGCTCAATATCTTGCCAAATCGCTGACCGGGCGATCGGGCCAAAGCTCCTGGCACCAGGCAGCGTTTTGCAAGGCCAGCATCCGAAGGTCGCTTCCGACGGCCAAAAACTGCATTCCTTGCTGGGCTCGGCCAAGGGCGTCGGCTGGGTCCATCGCATGGATGCCGGTGGGCCGACCGGTTTTCCGGCCAATTTGGACCACCTTCTGAATAGCGGCTTCCAATTCCTCCGGGCTGGGGAATTGGCCGTCCGGCCCACGCATCCGAAACCGCAAATCATTCGGCCCGATAAATAGGGCGTCGAAACCAGGCAGTTGGCAGATGGCCTCTGTATTCTCTACGCCTTGGGGGCTTTCGATCTGCAGGACGAGCAGTATCTGGTCGTTAGCCTGCCGGTAATATTCTTCCAGGCCGGCTTGGAAGTTCAGGGCATGCATACCGCCGCCGGCGCTACGGATGCCTTCGGGCGGATATTTGGCGGCGGCGATGGCAAGTCGCGCTTGCTCGACCGTCTCGACCATCGGCACAACAATGCCCCAGGCCCCGGCGTCCAAAGCCCGTTTGATGTACGGGACACTTCCTTCGGGCACTCGGATCAGCGGTACGCAGCCGGCGTCGGCTACCGCCGCACACAACACGGCTGCCTCCGACCAATCGAACGCCCCATGCTCCATATCTAGGGTCAGCCAGTCCCAGCCGCTCCGGGCCAATATCCGCACGGCCTGCAACTGGCCCAACGAAAGCCAGGTCCCGAAACTGACCTCCCCTTGGCGAAGCTTCTGTTTGACCGGGTTGGTTTTCATTGCAAATCCGCTCCTAAGGCCGATGGCTTCCGAAAAGCAACCCCGGGTGGGTTGGAAGAATGGTTTATCTCCCTCAAAAGAGAGGGCCTAACCGCCTCTTTCCTCTTGCCGAACTGGCTTGGCCTGATTATAGTTAAAAGTCTTGGTGTTTTCAGCACAGAGCCCTCTGTGATGCTTCTAGTCGTCTCTGCGAAATTGTGCAGGGTAAGGGAGTCTTCGGATTAGGCTGGGAGGAGCAAAAAGGTGTTTGATACAGTTGCTGTCGTCGGTGCCACGGGGGCGGTAGGAACCCTGATTCGGGAAATTTTAGAATCCCGCCGCTTTCCTTATAAGAAGATCCGGTTTTTTGCTTCCCAAAAATCGGCCGGTCGGGTCCTGCCGTTTGATGGCCAGCAGGTGGAGGTGGAAGAACTTCGGCCGGAGGCGTTCGATGGAGTGGACCTGGTGATTTCCAGTACCCCGGATGAGGTGGCCCGGGATTATATTCCGGAGGTGGTTCGGCGGGGGTGTGTGGTGGTGGATGAAAGCGGCTATTGGCGGATGGACCCAAAGGTGCCGTTGGTGATCCCGGAGGTCAACCCCCATGCAGTGCGTCGTCATCAGGGCATTATTGCCAGCCCGAATTGTTCTACGACGCAAATGGTCATGGCGCTAAAGCCGCTGCATGATGCGGCCCGGGTGCGCCGGGTGATCGTCAGCACCTATCAGGCCGTCAGCGGCGCCGGGGTGGCCGGAAGCCGCGATCTGGAAGGGGGGACCCGGGCCGCCTTGGCCGGTCAACACTACCAGTACGAATGTTTTCCCTATCCGATCGCCTTCAACTGCATCCCGCAGATCGGTTCGCCCAAACACAAAGGCTATACCTCCGAAGAGATGAAAATGGTTCTGGAGACCCGCAAAATCCTGGAAGATGATTCCATCCAAGTTTGTGCCACCACGGTCCGGGTGCCGGTTAGCAATTGCCACAGTGAAACCATCGTCGTAGAAACGGAGCGGAAGGTCACGGTCGAGGAGGCCCGGGAGCTTTGGCGGCGGTTTCCGGGCATTGTGGTGGTCGATGATATCGAGCGGAAGCAGTATCCGATGCCGATGACCTGTACAGGGCGTGATGAAGTGTTCATCGGTCGGGTGCGGGAAGACCTTTCGCATCCCAATGGCCTGGTCTTCTGGTGCGTCAGCGACAACCTGCGCAAAGGCGCCGCCACCAATGCCGTGCAAATCGCCGAACTGCTGCTGAAAGAAGCCGGCGTTCCCGTCCAAAGTGCCTTCTGAGCAGTCCTGCCAGCCTATCCAACCGCCTGCAATGCTGGCCAAAAAATCGTTCGGCCCGGCTGGGCGTAATAGGAAAAAGCAGCAAGGCCAATGGCCCAGAGAAGCTGAGGGAGAGGCTAGCGGCTGAATCGACTGGGCGCACACCAGAAAAGCAGGAGGGCTACCGGGCCAGGGGAGGGCAGGGGGGGCTGGTATCTTCAGGTCTTGAATCGGTTCCATCCGCACTGCGATGCCCATCTTTAAGATCACCGTAGCCTATGACGGCACGGAGTTTTCCGGCTGGCAAATCCAGCCCAACCAGCGCACCGTCCAGGGAGTGCTTGAGGTGGTCATTCGGCAACTGACCGGCCGCTCGGTCCGTGTCTGGGGCGCCAGCCGAACCGACGCAGGCGTTCATGCCCTGGGCCAAGTAGCCGCTTTTTTCTTGGACAGTCGGCTTAGCCCGGAAGAACTCCTCCGAGGCCTGAATGCCCTGCTGCCACCGGATGTGGTGGTTCTGCAGGTCGAAGAAGCATCGCCCCGATTTTGGCCTAGCCGGGATGCTACTGCCAAACGTTACCGGTATGTCATCTACGACGGGCCGATCCGGCACATTTTCCTCCGGCGATATGCCTGGCAAGTGCCTCCTCGCCTGGATGCAGCGGCCATGCATCAGGCAGCCCAATACTTGGTCGGCACGCATGATTTTGCCAGTTTTCAGTCCGGCCGGTCCCCCCGTCCCCATACCGTTCGCACGTTGTTTGACGTCTCGGTGCGCCGTTGCCCAACAGGGCAGGGGGAGCTATGGCTTTGGAAGTTTCCTTGGGAGGCCATAGGTTCCCCTGGCACCAGTTTCTCTCCTGCTGCCGTAAATCGGGCAGGGCAGGGGGGGGAGTTCACCCGCTCGGCCATGCCCAGCTTTAGTGAACCTCCTGCTATGGCTATGCCACCAGACCAGGCCAATGCCCAGCCCACCCTCCCATCGTCCGACCAGCAAACCTGCCACCGGCCTGCCATGCCGTCCCCTGACCAGAGAGGCCCACTCCTAGCCCAAACAGTCCCACTCCCCGACCAAGGTGTCCCACTCAACCTATCTCCCCCCATAGGGCAGGAAGGCGATTTGGTGGTGCTCGAAGTAGAAGGGGATGCATTTTTGTACCATATGGTCCGGACCATGGTGGGCACCTTGGTCGAAGTGGGCCGGGGCAACCGGCCACCGCAGTGGGTCGCGGAGGTCCTGGCCGCCCGAAACCGATCGGCCGCCGGCAAAACCGCTCCTCCTGAAGGCCTCTACCTCCTCTGGGTCCGCTTCGATCTGCCTGGGCGTTTTTCCCCACAACCTGCCCAGGGAGAAAAATAAAGCCCCAACACCTACCCACCTGCTTCGGTCGGCTCCGATGCGGGTTTATCCTCTGGGTACGGTGGCGCTTCTGTTGGCCAATGGAAGACGATAGATACACTCTGCGTGAAATCCGCTTCTTTTGGGGTAAAATCGAATGGTATGCGGATCGCCCATATTATTACCCGGTTGATCCTTGGTGGGGCGCAAGAAAATACCTTGCTTACCTGCGAGGACTTGCTGCGCCAATACGGAGATCAGGTCCTCTTGGTAACCGGACCGCCAGAAGGGCCAGAAGGAAGTCTCTTGGAGCGGGCTAGGGCAGGGGGGGTGCCGATGCTGCTGGTGCCAAGCCTATGTCGGCCCATTGCGCCTTGGCGGGATCTTGTCAGTTACCTGGCCCTCCGGCAGATCATCCGCCGGTTCCAGCCGGATGTGGTCCACACTCATAGTGGCAAGGCAGGCT
This sequence comes from uncultured Thermoguttaceae bacterium, assembly GCA_938042245.1. GTDB lineage: Bacteria > Planctomycetota > Planctomycetia > Pirellulales > Thermoguttaceae > JANXAQ01. The sequence goes on along the minus strand of CALIRO010000032.1, from coordinate 42,761 downwards.
TGCTGGGCCGGGCTGCAGCCTGGCAACTTCGCGTCCCGGCCGTGGTCCATACCGTGCATGGGGCGCCATTTCATCCGTATCAGTCGGCCATAGCCCGATGGTTTTTCCGAGCGTGCGAGCGGTGGGCGGCCCGTCGGTGTCATCGGCTTGTTTGTGTGGCCGACGCCTTGGCTGACCAACTGGCCGCCGTTGGAGTGGCAAAACGTGAAAAAATAATAACCATCTATAGCGGCATGGAAGTCCAACCCTTCTTGGAGGCCGAGAGGTTTCGAGCCGAATATCGAGCACGCCTCGGCTGGGGACCGGAATGTATTGTGGTCGGAAAAATAGCCCGACTGTTTTACTTGAAAGGCCACGAATACCTGCTGGCAGCCGCCCCTAAGATTCTAGCCCAAATGCCTCATGTGCGGTTTCTGTTGATCGGCGACGGGATCCTTCGACCAAAGATCGAGCAGCAGATCCGGCAAGCAGGTTTGAGCGATTATTTTCGGTTGGTTGGCCTGGTACCGCCGGAGGAGATCCCCCGGTGGATCGCTGCGATGGATATTTTGGTCCATGTGAGCCTTCGAGAGGGACTGGCCAGAGCGCTGCCCCAGGCTTTGCTGGTAGGTCGGCCGGTGGTCAGTTTCGACATCGACGGCGCCCGGGAAGTCGTCCTGCACGAAAAGACTGGGTATCTCCTTCGGCCGAAAGATTCCGACGGATTGGCCGAGGCGGTACTACGATTGGCCAAAGACCCAGAGCTTCGTGCCCAATTTGGCCAGCAAGGGCGCCGCCTGTGTGCGGAACGGTTTGAGCACCAACGGATGACCGCCCAACTGCGGGCCTTGTATGAACAACTGCTCCGGCCGAATAGCCCAGTCTGTTAAACTGGCAGACTACCCGATGGCCTATGTCCATCTCCCGTGGGCACGGAGGGGTTCCGATCACAGAGAGCGTTCCCATCCGTCAGAGGGCCTGCAGTACCGGAAGGCAGACCAGGAGGGCTCTGAAAGGGGAGGGTAGGGCAGGGGGAGGTTATTCCACCTGAAAGATGGGACAGCCCCAGCCCCTTCCCCCAGCAGGGGGAAAGGGGCTTTCCTCACCCACCCATTCTTGGTAAACTAGCATTTTACCTCGAAAGCTTTCCTCCTGCTTGAGGCAAAGATGCAACCGTGAGCAAGGGAACCGAAGCACCCGGATATATTGGCCCTTATCGTCTATTGAACGTGGTCAATACTAGCCAAACCCGCCAAATATGGCAGGCCATTAACGATGCGACCGGCCAATTTGTCGGGCTGAAAGTGCTTTTGGAACCCTACCGGAAAAACCGGGAACAGATTCGGTTTTTACGTTGGGAATATAAAGTAGGCCATCGGTTAAATCACCCCCAGATTATTCGCATGTTTGACTATGGCATCCATCGGGGCATCCCTTATTTAGCGATGGAGTGGTTTTCCGCCCCGAATATGAAAACCCGCATCCGCCAAGGCCTCCAGAAGATTGCCCATCTGGTACCCAAAATCATTCTTCAAGCTACCGAAGCGGTGGCTTATCTGCACCAGCAAGGCTGGATCCACCGGGACATCAAGCCGGATAATTTCTTAGTCAATGACCAAGGGGAGGTGAAGTTAATTGATTTTGCCTTGGCGCAGCGGCGGCCGGGGATTTTAGGACGGCTTTTGGGGCCGCGAAGCCGACAGATTCAGGGCACCCGTAGTTACATGTCGCCCGAACAGATTCGGGGTGAACTGGTGGATGAGCGGTCGGACTTATACAGTTTGGCTTGTACGTTGTTTGAGTTGGTGGGAGGCCGGCCGCCATTTACCGGCAGTACGCCTCAGGAACTATTAAACAAGCACTTAAAAGCCCCGCCGCCGCCGTTAGAGGCGGTAGAAAAGAATGTAACTGCGGAGTTTGCTCAATTGATTCGTCGGGCGATGGCCAAACGGCCTAAAGAGCGGCCACGGTCGGTGGAGGAATTTTTGGACGAATTACGGCGGATCAAGGTATTTCGGCAGACTCCACGTCCGCCGGAGGTATCGGCGGGGACAGTGGTTCCTAGGTCTTCCTAGAGATGGGAGGTTCGTTGTTGGCCTGATAGCATCCTTTTTGAATTGTGTATATTTTCTATTTTGTTTAATATTGACAATTTATGTATTTTTTGTATTCTTCGTATATTGTGTATATTTTACTTGAGACAGAACTCTCCATCCTGCTGACCCCAGTAAAATGATTCTCCCCAAGAAATACCCGCTTTCCAGTCGAAGTTAAGCTGGGTAGGACTTTCCGAAAACCCAGAAACCGAGTAAGCTAGGAACAACCTCTTTATCCTCCAATACTGCTTCCCAAAGAAACCTGCACCGATGTGGGGAGGAACTCTCCCCCAACTGTTTAGGATGCATCTGCCCTATGGCCACACAAGAATTCCGTTTAGGATTCGAACGGCCCATTTACGAATTGGAGGCCCGCAGACAGCGCTTGGAGCGGGTCCAGCCGGCCAGTCCTGAAATTCGGGAGGAAATCCGTCGGCTCCGGCGGGAGATCCTGGAGCTAACCCGCCAGATTTACCAGAATCTGGAACCCTGGCAGATTGTCGAAGTAGCTCGGCATCCTGAGCGCCCCATGCTCACGGATTATCTGAGCATGTGCTTTGAAGAGTTCGTCGAACTGCATGGGGATAAGTGCTTTGGGGACGATCGGGCGTTACGAACCGGCTGGGCGCGGCTGGACGGGTTCAAAGTCATGGTGGTCGGCCATCAGAAGGGAAAGAACTTAAAGGAACGGACGCTTTGTAATTACGGCTGTGCGCATCCGGAAGGCTATCGGAAGGCGATTGCCAAAATGCGCTTAGCGGCAAAGTTCCATCTGCCGGTGATCTGTCTGATTGATACAGGCGGCGCCTATCCGGGCATCGGGGCGGAGGAACGGGGACAAGCCTATGTGATTGCTCAGTCGATGTTCGAGATGGCCCGGCTGCCCACGCCCATTATCTGTGTGGTCATCGGCGAAGGCGGTTCGGGCGGCGCATTAGGCATCGGCCTGGGCGATCGGATTGCCATGCTCCAATACGCCTATTATTCTGTGATCAGTCCGGAAGGGTGCGCTGGGATTCTATGGAAAAGTGCTGTTTTTAAAGAACAGGCGGCTAAGGCCCTAAAACTCACCTCCCAGGATCTCCTTCGCCTAGGATTGATCGATGAGGTGATTCCGGAGCCGTTGGGTGGTGCCCATCGGGATCCAGGCCTTATGGCTACCCGATTGAAAATGTATCTGCGGGCCGCACTCCGGGAACTGGCGGAGATTCCTATCCCTCAATTGCTCGAGGCCCGGTATCAGAAGTTTCGGCGGTTGGGGGTCTTTTTTGAGCGGGAGCCTACCGGCCAATGGGTATTGGTCTATAATGGACGCCGCCAGCCGGCACCCCAAGGCCCACCGACCCAACACACTGCTTGTCCAGCCCAAACTCCGGAGCAAACCGCCGCTCCGGAGCAACCAGAGCAATCCCAGGGGGCCGATTCCCCGCCAGCCCAAACCCCTTCGACTGCCAATTCCCCCGCCTCATGAATTGCTCTATGGATTCTACCCCCGACCTCTCTTCTGGCCAGAGGAGACGCCGAAGCGGCTGGGCGTATCTTCGGTGGTGTTGTTGGGGATTGCTTTTGGCGGGGGCGGGGGGGCTATGGATTTTCAGCCAACTAAATCCAGAGGTTGCCGAGTCCTTGGCCCGATGGATTGCCCAACTCCAAGGGACTTCTTTAAGCCCAAGCCAACGAGAGGCAGAACAGCGTGCTGGTCAAGCTCTTCGAGCGGCCGGTGCTTTCGTCATCGACGAAGGACCTCAGCAGGGGATAACCAGCGTTCATTTTACCGCACCCGGGGCTTTGTCGGAGGAAACATTGGGTCAATTGGAGTGGCTGGTCCGGCTCAATTCACTGAACTTTCTCGGGATGCCGATCAAGGACGAGCAGCTTCTTTATGTGGCCAAGGCCCGCACGTTGGCTTCATTGGTCTTAAACGAAACGCCGATTAGCGATCGGGGCTTAGCCCATCTGGCCCCGCTGCACCAACTGGAAGTGCTCCATCTACGGAAAACGAGGATTACCGACGCTGGGCTGGCCCAGTTGGCCTCACTGCGAAATCTCAAAGTGCTCGATCTATCCGAAACCCAGGTGAGCGATGAAGGGCTGGCTCACCTGAGAAATCTTCCCGATCTGCGTTGGCTTCTTCTGGATCGGACAGCCGTTACCGATGCCGGGCTAAAACATTTGGAAGCTCTTGACCGGTTAAGCCAACTCAACCTCCGCTATACTCAGGTTAGCCAAGAAGGCATCGCCCGCCTCAAAAAAGCTCTGCCACATCTGTACGTGGATCATCGCTAAGCCCCTGAGGATCGTGGGAAACAGGGGACTCTTCTGGTCCTATGTTGGTGGTCATGGTCTGCACAAGCGGTCTCTCCATCTCCTTCACGACAGGCTGCCTCTGGATGTTCTTGCAGCGCAAGGAGGCCCCCGGATGATCTTGGCGCGTCAAGGCGGGCCCCCCTATGGCATTCCCGCGCAGGCGGGAGTCCAGGCGCCTTTGAGCCAGTCCCCGGTATGGTTTCTGGTTGTCTGCTTTGCCTGGGAGAAGACCGCAGCAGGTTCATAGCAGCCCGGATCCCTGCCTGCGCAGGGATGAGAGGGATTTGGAGGAAGGAAGGCCGCCAGAGGGCTGCGGAACGGTTTGCTGTTCGGCAGGCCAACTTCTTGGCTTCGGGAGGCATTTGGTCTTTTGGGCAACCCTTGGTCTTTTGGGCAACCTCGCATCGGCAGAAAGCAGCAACTGAAAAACGAGCCTCACAAGAACGTCCGATAATCTTTCTTATGTTCGGTCGGAAAGCCCAAAATTCCCGGCCAAAATCCCCAAGCCGTCCGGCCCCAACATCAGCCTAACAACCCGGCCCAACACCTAGGATGATCAGAGGATTCGGGCCTGTTGGACAACTGGTCCGATTATTCCCGAAATTGAACCATGCCGAGTTGGCTTCGCTATTGCCTCTGTGAATCCTTCCGGAGACCTCCTGTTGTTTTTCCGCCGTGCCTGGCAGGAACAAGCCTTTGGGATGGGGGTTGGGCGGCTGGATGTCGGCGGGCGGCTGTTGGAGCTTCCGATCCAGCTCTTCCAGATACTGGCCGACCAGTTCCCGCACCTCCGCCGGCAGCACCGGTTTGATCCGGTCAATAAGGAGTGCGATGTAATATCCGCTCCGCGCCCGGAGCACCTCTTGGCGAAGGCGTTCCGAAAGGGTTACCGCAAAGAAGGTGATTACTAAACAAATTAATATCCCCTTGAAAAGCCCTAACAACGCCCCCAGTTGCCGATCAAACGCCTTCAGTTGGATCTTGTCGATCAAGCCCGCAATAAGCTGAAACACCAGCCAAACCGCCGCCGACGTGGCCACAAACAAAATCAGCATCGCTGCCAAGTAATTCCACGGCGCTTGCAACCGCAAAACCGGAGCCAAGGAGCTGCTGCCTTGGGCGGCTACCAAATAGCTCAGCACCAACGAGGCCACCGACGCCACCTGCCAGGCCAGGCCCTTCCACAGACCAAAAAACGTCGCCGCGGCCAAAATCACCAACATCACCACGTCATACGGATGCAGCGGGATATTCCCCATGGAAAAGTCTCCTGTGAACGGAGAGAAAACAGCCGCTCTCATTTCCGCCGCCTCAACTGCAGGCCTCCTGGGCGGTGGCAGCGTGCCGGTACCATCCGCCGACCCACTTAACCAGCCGACCGATCTGAGCCTGCTTCTGACCGGCTGGAAAGAGCCTGCAATCGGCCCCGGTCGCCTCTCTCCCCTGGAAAACTCGCCCCTAGGGGGCCCTGCCCAACTCTCCCTTGGGCAGTCCAACCCGCAATATAGCTCAATTGACGCCGTTCCAAAAGAGCAACCCTCAGCCAAAATAGCCAAAATACACAATATGGATAAACTTCCCCCCCGATTGCCTCGATTGAGAAATCCGACCGCCAATGCCTCGTTTTTTAAATTTCAAAGAATGCTCTTGGCGAAAATAGGCAAAACCCCGTACACTCTCCAGAAGTGGATGGTGGATGTTAGAAGGTTGGTTTTTCCTGGATTCCCGCTTTTGGAGGAATGACAACCTGCTGGGGGCTTGGCTCCGCGAATACTCCATAATCAATGCGGTAACGTACTAGCCCTGGTAGGCGTAGCAACCACCGTGCCGCCGCCGACGGCCAATACTCCATAATCAATGGAGTACCGTACTAGTTTTCCCGCCGGTTGGGCGGAGCGGGATAGGCCCGAGGACTGCCACGATGGCCGATTTTGTAACCCATATTGCCACCAGCACGGTGTTAGGCGCTGGCTATGGGGCGGCGGCCTACGCTTGGTACGACGTGCCGCTTTCGACCAGCCTATTAGCCGGTGGACTTTGCGGCGTCAGCGGGATGCTCCCGGATTTGGATAGCGGTTCGGGCCGACCGCTGCGGGAAAGCGTGGCCTTTGCTGCCGCGGTCGTGCCGATGATGCTCCTGGAGCGGCTTCGGACGTTCGGCCTCACGCCGGAGCTATTGGTGCTGATCGGGGCAGGCAGTTATTTACTGATCCGGTTTGGGTTGGGGTGGTTTTTGAAAAAATTCACAGTCCATCGGGGGATGTTTCATAGTTTGCCCGTAGCTGGGGTGTTCTTCTTGATCGCCTTTTTGTTGGCCTCGGGGCAAGAGGTGGCGTTGCGGTGGTACAAGGCGGGTGGGGTGCTGCTGGGGTATCTGAGCCATCTGGGGCTGGATGAGCTTTATAGTCTGGAGTGGGTGCGAGGCCGATGGAAACTGCGCCGCTCCTTCGGCACGGCGTTGAAACTGTGGGGATCGCACGCTTGGTCGAACCTACTGAGCTATGGGGTGTTGGGGCTTTTGGTGGTGGTTGTGTTTTTCGAGCCGGCCTGGATGGAAGACGTGCAGCGTCGGTATGTGGAAGCTCAGGCCCAGTTTTGGGAGTCGCAGCGCGAGCGTCTGGCCGCCCTGGAAAACGCCCTGACCCAACCGCACTCCCGCTCTGGCACCCAGCAGCCCGAAACCACGAAACAACCCGAATCCGCCCGGAATCCGCCCGAATCGGCTGTATCCGGTCAAAAGCCAGCCCCTCCGTCGCCGCCATCGCCGCAAAACCCAACCGAGGATCAATCCCCCGCCGCACAGGCCGAACAAGGCTCTTTCTTTCGCTTCTTCCGGTAAGGAGAACGAAAGGCCGCTTTGGCCGCCGACTGAAAATAACCCAACTCCACCCCCCCTAAGGATTCTTAAAGGTATAATACCCTCGAGGAGGCCAAAGCCATGGCAGCATCTCACACTCCCAAGCGGCGGCGATGGGCGTCATCGGTCCTGGTTTTAGGGGCGGCCTTTTTTATCCTACTGCCGGACGTCCCAGCGGCAGAGGTCCAACCAGCACCCCAGGCGCCGTCTCAATCTCAAGAAGACTCGTTGAAGGCTTTGGAAGCTCGGGCCAAGAGACTGGCCCAACAGGGACTTCCCCAAAAGACCGACGAAGACCGCCAGAAAGAGTCCAAACCGATCATTCCGGAAGATTGCACGATCGAAGTGGTCAGTTGGCATCCGGCAGCCCCCCAACAGACCGAAACCGCCGTGTATGAAATCCGGGGCGGCATGGTTACATCGCGTCTGCCCACGCTCAAAGAGCCGGAACAAAAAGCAGAAACGTTTCGGTCGGAAGGTTATGAAACCACTCGCACCTTCGAGGGGACGCTTCAAGGCAACGTGATCGTGGGGACTTGGACTTACGAACAGTCAGAACATCAATCGTGGGGTTGGGCCAATACGAATCCTAACCGGATTACCTCGCACCGCATCGTTAAAACAGTGGACCTGATAAAAGTTCGTCTGGAGTTGCACCGAGATGGCACCGTCACCGCGGAAACAAGCGGAGAGAGTATCTTCAAAATCAATCGCCTCATAGGAGATCCGCCGGGCGTTGAGACGATAAGAAAAACTTGGCCCGATGCGAATACTCCCGCCGCGTGGCGGGCGCCTGGCCAAGGCGTTTGGCAATTCCGCACCCGCTCAGCGACCGCCGCCACCGCTGAGTCGAAACCTGCCCAACCCCCTCAAGAGCCGAGAGCCTCCGAACCGCGCATCAGCGTCAAAGAACCGCCCACGAAGTTCCGCTTGCCGCCGGAGCAACCTCCGACCAAGCCGGAGCCTCCTTCCCCAGGCCGCCGCTCCCCTACGGACGAAGAACCCTTGGAGGAGATGCCGCCCTGGGCCAAACGCAAGTTCGACGCCTTGCCCCAGGAAAGAAAAAACCTGTTCCGCAAGTACTACTTCGGGTATGGGTTGGACGGGAAACGGTCGGGCCAACTTTTGGATTGGCTCTCCGACGCCAAGTTGCCCCTCAAGGAACTGGAAGTCCGCGCCCAACTCCTCCTGACTGCCGACCACCGCTACCAGCAATTTTATAAAACGGTGGCCAGCACCGCGGTGGACAACGTGGCGGACGGCCAAGTATGGAAGCGGGCAGCAAAGCTCACGCCCGCGGTCAAATATGGAGAGCTTGTCACAGACTTGGCCACGATGCCGTATGAACTAGCTATCCTTAGCGCCGAGTATCGAGAGGCTGCCGACGCCGACCGGGTGCTGGAGAAGTTTGTTGCCAGTTACGGCAAAAGCGAGGCGGACATTGCTCACGATCTGGCTACGACTAAACATGTCATCAAATGGTGGAACATGCGATATCAACAAGCGGAGGCCGACTACCAAAAGGCCCGGGCCGAGACGCCTTCCGCCGTGGAGGGCCTCGCCTCCGATCCGCACGTGCGTCAAAGGCAACGCGAAGCCGACCAAAAAATGATCGAAGCCGCCCAGACCATGCGTCAGATCAACAAAGAACAGAAGGAACTGGACCTGGAGTTCAAGGCCCTCACGTTGCGTCTGAAAACGATCCGCTGCGATTGGAAATCCTGGATCGTCCATTGGGAAAAGTAACAGAACGCTTGGGAGGCCGGTCAGGCCTAAGCCCGGCTGAGAGCCAGTGCGCCGAGCCACCGGCCAAGCAACGCCCTGCCCTACCCTCCCCTGCCCCGCCCCTTTTGGGATTGGTCGAGGTTCGCCGGGTTAGGAAAAATGTACCATACCAGCCGAATAGCGCTATCTGTACTTCTCGCAAAAGTACAGATCTACAGATCTATGGTCATTCTCGCGCAAGCAGCCCTCTTGTCATCCCCGCGCAAGTAGCCTTCTTGCCATCCCTGCACAGGCAGCCTTCTTGTCATCCTCGCGCAAGCGGGAATCCAGGCGGCTTGAACTGCTACTTTGTTCATTCCTCTGCCCGCCGCAAAAAAATCGCCTCTCCCCGCCGCGGGAGAGGCGATTTCCCACGAGGTGTCCCTTCGTTGGAAAGGGTACGAAAAGCGTTCCTACCGATCCGGTTGGCCCCGGCGGGTTTGGAGCACAAAAGTAACCGGCCCGTCGTTTACTAGTTCCACCTCCATATGCTCCCGGAATCGGCCGGTGGCGACCGGGATGCCCTGAGCGGCTACGGTCTGGACGAACAGTTCATACAGTTGGACCGCTTTTTCCGGCGGGGCGGCTTCGGTAAAACTGGGCCGGCGGCCGTTCCAGCATTGAGCAAGCAACGTGAACTGGCTGACTACTAATATGCTTCCCCCCACCTCCTTCAGGGCCAGGTTCATCTTGCCGGCCGAGTCTTCAAAGATCCGAAGCCCGGCCACCTTGTCGGCCAAAAGCCGGGCGTCGGCTTCCGTATCGTCCTGGGCGACGCCCAAAAGCACGAGCATCCCCCGGCCTATTTGGGCGCAGGGCTGGCCGCCAACCCGCACCTCGGCCCGGCTTACCCGTTGGATACATGCTCGCATAAGATCGCTTCTCCTTTTTGCCCCCTGCCCTTCTTCGCCTCCACTGGATTCGGAATTCGATGCCGGTAGGGAGGTCTTTTTTGCCCCTCTGTCCTTCTTATCGCCCCTGTTCTGCCCCGGCCTTTTTACCTCCCCTGCCCTGGCCCCTGTTTCCTCCCCTGCCCTACCCCGGGGATTTCCCATGGGTTAGCAAGATTAATTGTGTTTTCCGACTCCTTAGGGTGCAAGGAGGTGGGGTTAGGTGGGCCGGAGGTACCCAGCACTGCCTTTTCCTTTCGGGCCAAGGAGGCTAAAATAGAGGATTTTGGAGGTGTTGGCCGTGGGCGAATCTAGACCGAGGATAGCCATTAGCATGGGCGACCCGGCTGGTATTGGGCCGGAGGTGATTGTGGCCGCTTGGCCAGAAACATTTGTACATGAAATCTGCCGACCCTTCGTTGTGGGCCATCCGGAAATCCTCCGCCGAGCCGCCCGGTTGTGGCGTCTGCCGATCCAGGTGCAGGAAATCTCCAGTCCTTCGGAGGCGCAGCCCTCCCCTGCCCTGCTGCCCTGCCTGCCGGTTTGTGAGGACGAGGTGCTCCAGGTTCGGCCCGGCAGGGTAGATGCTCGGGCGGGCCGGGCCGCCTACCAGGCCGTCGTCCAGGCTGCCCAATTGGTTTTGGCCGGCCAGGCCGACGCCCTCAGCACCGCCCCGTTGCACAAAGAAGCCCTCCATCAGGCCGGCTACGACTATCCCGGCCATACAGAACTTTTGGCCAGCTTGTGCGGAGTGCGCGATTTCGCCATGATGCTCTACCTTGGGCCGGACGACCAGATCCGCAGTCCCGCCGGTTTGGCCGTGGTCCATGTAACCCTGCATACCGCCCTGCGCCAGGTCTTTGACCAATTGACGGTAGAAAACGTGCTGGCCAAGTGCCGATTGGCCGACCAGTTTATGCGTCGGCTCATGCCGCCGGGTCAACGCCCCCGGATCGGCCTGGCCGCCCTCAACCCCCATGCCGGCGAAGGCGGACTATTTGGCCATGAAGAAAAATGCATCCTCCAACCGGCCCTCCAGCTGGCCCGCCAAGAGGGCCTCGATGTCCAAGGCCCCTTGCCTGTAGATACCCTGATGGTTCGCGCCCGGGACGGCCAGTTCGACGCCGTGGTGGCCATGTACCACGACCAAGGCCATATCGCCTTGAAACTGCTGGGCATGTACCGGGCCGTCAACGTAACCTTAGGCCTGCCGATCGTACGGACCAGCGTGGCCCACGGCACCGCCTTCGATATTGCCTGGAAGCGCTGTGCCGAGACCGCCGGAATGATTGAGGCGCTGCGGGTGGCCGCCCGACTGGCCAGTAAACATGTACAAAAATAGCCCTATTGCCCCTTTCTCCCCAAAAGGCACAGGCAAGTTATCCGCCTCTCCCATGCTGGAAGAGGCCGGCGAGCGAAGCACGTCGAGTGAGGGGACAAAACGCCCCTACCCACTGCGGCAAAAGCATGCTCAGCAGACGTAAAGTACTGCTTATGCGGCAGCCAGATTCCTATTGGACGAAAAGGGTTCCGGTAGTTCAAGCGAGGTAAAAAAATTGACACTCCCCTGCCCTGCCCCGGATAGTTGCTTGGTGTATTTGATTCGGCACGGCGCCACGGAGCACAATCTGGCGCAGCCGCCCCGGCTTCAGGGCCGAAGGCTCAACGCGCCGCTTGCGCCCCAAGGCCGCTGGCAAGCCGAGCGGACCGCCCAGCTCCTGGCCCAGGTCCCCCTGCAAGCTGTTTACACTAGCCCCCTGCTCCGGGCACGCCAGACGGCCGAACAGATCGCCCTGCCCCACCGGGCCCCCGTCTATGAACTCGAAGGCCTCACCGAAGTCGATGTGGGGCGATGGGAAGGCCTGGACTGGACCGCCATCCGCCAACAAGACCCCCAGGGGTACGATCTGTTCCTGACCGACGCCGGCCAGTATGGATACCCCGAAGGCGAAACCTTCCAACAGGTGCAAGATCGCGCGGTGGCCGCCCTGGGCCAGATCGTCCCGCAACACCTCGGCCAAGCCATCGCTGTCGTGGCCCACAACGTCGTCAACCGCTGTTTGCTGGCCCATGTGCTGGGCATCCCTGTTTCTCAATACCGCCGCATCAGTCAGGACAACTGCGGCGTCAGCATCCTAAGGTTCCAGGCCGAAAAAAGGAAGCTGATCACGCTAAATATGATCTTCCACCTGTTCGACGGCCAAGCATAACCTAACCGCCTCCTGGGCCTCGATTCGGATACCCTTCCTTGTTTCCGTTATTCCGGCACGTCTTCCAGATAGACACCGTCGGCGCGGAGGGCACTCTGGAGTTTGCGGAGGTCCACTTGGGCCAAGTCGCAGCCGCTCTGGAGAGCCAAGGCGACGCAGGTGCCCACCCCCTGGCCCATCACCATACAATGGGTTTGGATTCGCACGGAAGCCAGGGCCTCGTGGGTAGCCGAGGCGCATCGGCCGACCACGGCCAGATTGGGTATCTGTCGGTTCAGGCACATCCCCAGAGGAATATGGTAGCTTTGGCCGGGCGGAACCATTTGGCGGGGATTTTGCTCGGCCCAAGTGGTATGCCCGCTGCCGAGCGGATCGTGGATGTCGATCATCCAGAAGCCATGGCCGAGGGCGTCCGGCTGTTTCTGGGCGTTTAGGATCATTTGTGCATCTAACGTCTTCAGGCCACGGATTCGCCGGGACTCCCGAATCCCTAGACTAAACCCCATCTGTAAGACCTCGGCTTTTTGAAAGCCGGGCGCCTCAGCCCGCCACAAATCGACGTATTGATACACCTGCCGACGGGCCTGCACACTCAGCCGGGTCAGTTCCTCCTCGTCCAACGGGTTGCCTGCGACCGGACACATGTTCAATGATGTGGACCACGACGGCGGATGGCGCAGATAATGTTCGGCGGCTTTGTCAAAAAACGGCGGAAATTTCCCCTCCTGCCGAAGCTGCCGCATCCGGCCAAGCACCCGGGCCGCGCCCTCGGGCGTAGCCTGCGAAGGCTCTACGCCGATTAGCCGATACATCATCGTCATCCCCTGCACCCGGCCGTCGCTTGGCCGACCAACCTCGAAGGCTAGCCCGGCATTGGCGGCCACATCGCCGTCGCCGGTGGCGTCGATGACAAACCGGCCCAGGACTGCGCGTCGGCCCCGCTTGCTATCGACCAACACACCACGAATCCACCCGTCTTCTACCAGGGATTCCACCGCTTGTAAGCCGCAAAAGGTCCGCACCTTCGCCTCGTCAAGCATCTGATGGAAAACCAGTCGCATACCTTCCGGGTCGAACCAGTGGGTTTCGTACCGATGGGGATAATCTGGATATCGATGGACAAAACGTCCTCCCCGTTCGATGGCCTCCTGAACGAGACCATAGATGACCTGTTTCGTGCGGTCGCTGGTGTGCCAAATATTGACCAAGGCGTTGGTAGCCATACCGCCGACGCTTGGCCAGCGTTCCAGTAGGATGACTTTGACCCCTCGGCGGGCCGCCGAGCAGGCGGCAGCAACGCCCGCAGGGCCGCCGCCGCAAACTACAAGGTCCGCCTCCGCTAAAACCGGAACCCTTCGGGCCGGAACCATCACATAGCCGCCTTCCACCCGCGCGCTTTCCGACGGCAAAGCAGAAGGGGTAGCTCCGGCTTGCGCCGAGGGCGAGCGATCCCCCGAGCCCCTGCCCCGCCCCGCTGGCAACTTCTCCGCTTGAACTTTATTTTCTGCGGATGCGTTCGCCTGGACGCCCCTCGCCTGCTCTGCTCCGAAACCGAAAGCAGCCAAACCGGCCGCCGACATCTGTAAAAATCGCCGCCGATCATAGGGTGAATTGGGCTTATCTGACCGTTCCATTGGATTTCCTCCCAGGGAAAGATCCTTGAAACCTCTGCATAACTGCCGGTTTTTAACCCAGTGGGGGTTTGGGGGCTGTAAATCGGCCCAGCAGGCCTAATACCCGTAACCCAGCAGGCCCAATATCAGTAAATCCCACTCATTCCTTATGTACTCTCTGCAATGACCGTACTTTTCGTATTCTACTCCCCCTGGCGCTGTCAAACATGGGAAAAAATTTTGGGAAAATCTTTTCTGGCGGGGAATGCTCTCTTTTTCTGCCGGGGGATCTTCTTTGGAGGGGGAATTCGCAAAAAGAAATCTTTTACCTAACCTATGGACTGCCCATAAGTTAAGTGGATTTGTTTAGCCAGATTCTGGAAGGACTTATGCAGAGGACCATCCCCAAAGGAGGCCCAACGGATGCGAGGAGAACCCATCCAGCGACGCTTTGGACAAGCGATCTTTTCCAGCCGTGGCAAAGTGAACTAGCCGATTGGCCATCCTACAACATCCAGCCCCCCCAGGACAAGCCGCTTTGGCCCGTCTAGGCTTTGACCAACGCCGAAAACCCACCCGGCGGCATGAGTTCTTGCACACGATGAACCGGATCATGCCCTGGCAGGCGTCGGGTGCGGTTTCGGGGCTTAAAGAAAAATGCCGAATATGCGTATGCAGCGCTTGCCCGTGTGAACATCTATTGGCATCGCCTGTTGGAATATCTGGAGGGCGGCTAAACAGCAGTTTGTTTTAGCTAGGGCGCTTACCTGTGCGCGCCGAAGGCAACTTACGAGCATAAAACAGGCAACTTAGAGAAACCAGAGAAACTCCTCTCCGAGCGTTTCCCCTCTTCCGACTCGCCCCAAAAGTGAAAAAAATCTGACAAGGATAAAATTTTCAGTTCAGCTGGCGTTTATTCAGAGGTTCCAAATTATGGGAACAAATCCAGTTTACTACCTCACTATCGGAAAAAAGAGTTATGAAAAATGGGAAAAGTCGAGCCTAGTTCGATTTTGCCAAAGTGGCAGCCGCCTCGGAAAGGGAAGCCACTCGTTCTTCTGTTAGTAGAGCTGGCTGTTTGGCAATTTTTCATGCTCTCCGGGTTGCCTCTGCCCTGGCTGACAAATCCCTCCGCCGTAGTTTTAATCAACCAGTACCATTTCAGCCGAATGGGGTACCACGGCATTCCTGCGAAAGCAGCAGTCCCATTTTTTTTGTGCTCATTGATTTGTTCTGGATTCCCGCTTTCGCGGGCATCACACCCAAAGGCTTTTCTCGGATCAATCACGAAGCTTCGTCATTCGGCTAAAGGGTTACATAAACTAGAAAGCCTTAGAAACAAAAGAACAGGTGAAAAGAAACCCCCTATCAGATCCCAAGGCAAATGAAGCCCGTCTTCTTTCCGACGGCATGAACAAGCACGCAGCTACGGAACAAAAGCAGATCGATTCGAGGGAAAGAAATAGTTCCCCAAAGCCCACCCCTTGCCACGGAAACCCCGATGGCGAACGAAACCCACAAAATCAACTGGGCGATGCAGGGCTCGAACCTGCGACCTCCAGCTTGTCGAGCTGGCGCTCTAACCATCTGAGCTAATCGCCCCTAGTGGTGTCGCTTAAAATTGTTGCGTCCCAGAAGGAATCATCCTAATCATAGGAGGGAAAATCTAGTGTGGGTTCCCGGCCTCCTTCCTCCGTTGAGTTTTTCAGTTCCTTCAACCGGTAATGGTGGTAGAATCTATAATTTATTCTTCTTTCAAGGCCCCCTTCCTCCCTCTCCTGCGTAGTCTCTGCTAATAAATAATGAGGAATAATATAACGAGTTTTTTGGAATCGGGAATTGTCCCGTTCCCACAGGAAGCCTCAGCATACCCCTCACAAATATATTAATATAGCGAATTTTTTCTGCAGGGGGAAGGGTTTGCTTCCGGGAGGTTTAGGAAACGTTTTCCCGGACTAAACCGATTATTCCTCCCCATTTAGGGCCGGTCAGTTCTAAGAAGGTCCTTTGGGGATTTGGAGAAAAGCTCCGGAGTGGCGGGGAATGGGGTGGGAGAAACAAGATTGGATACTCTTGGTGAGAGGAGGGCCACCAGCGGGAGAATTTAGATAAAATACACAATTTAGATAAAAGTCGGGTGGGCTTTGCCAAGTTTTCTAATTTTTCCTATTTTATCCCAATTTTCATTCTTGAATAAATTAAACTCCCTTTGGTAACCTCACGAAGCCATCCGACCAATGCCGGGAGAAATCCCTTGGGACAGGTGGCGGTCCGAGGGCAAAAGGAGAGGAGGGAACGATGGCCAATTTGATTGCCCAGGGTGGGAAGGCGGAAGATCGATGGCGGCGGCGGTTACCGCTAGGAGAACCGATCTTGCTGGGCCGATCCGCAAGCGATTGGTCGGTGCCTTGGGACATGCAGATTTCCCGACGGCATGCAGAGCTGCTTTGGGACGGGCGGCGGTTGCGGGTGCGGAAGTTGCCCGAGGCCCGCAATCCGATCTTTTTCCATGGTCGGCAGGTAGTGGAATGTTGGCTCCATCCTGATGAACATTTTATTATTGGCCAAACCTCCTTCCTTTTAGTCCCCGAGAGCAGCGGGCTGGAAAGTGATCTGCCCGAGCCGATCCAACAGTACCAGTACAGCCCCCAAGAGCTTGCTGCTGCGGAGTTCCAAAATCCGGATCGACGGATCGAAGTGCTCAGTCGATTGCCCGAGGCGCTTTCCGAAAGTTCTACGGATGAAGACATGTGCGTGCGTTTAGTGAGTATGCTTTTGGCGGGTTTGCCTCGCGCGGAGGCGGTAGCAGTGGCGGTACTGAGAGGCAGTGGGCGAGCTAACCAACCGGAGGGCAATCAGGGCAGCCCGTCCGAGCGAAGCGAGCCGTCTGGCAGCGCCCAGAGCGATTCGCTGGTCTGCGGGGGTATTGAGGCGATTTACTGGGACCAGCGTGGGGCCCCTTCCAGTCCGTTTCGTCCTAGCCGTCGCCTGATTCAAGAGGCGGTGGGGAACCGTCGAAGTATTCTGCATTTGTGGCGGGGATGCGGATCGGAGCAAAGGGATCATTTGTTTACAGAGAGTGCGCCATATGATTGGGCCTTTTGTACACCGATTCTTCCAGGATCTCTTCCCCCTTGGGCGATTTATGTGGCTGGCCGAAGCGTGGAAGTCAGGGCTTCCGAGCGAGGCAATCCAGTTATGGATCTTCGAGAAGAAATTAAGTTTACGGAATTAGCGGCCAGCATGGTCAGCTCGCTCCGGCGGATGCGGCGTTTGGAGCGTCAGCAAGCCCTGCTGAGCCAGTTTTTCTCCCCATTGGTGTTAAAAAGTTTAGGTAACGAGGAGCCTGATAAGCTTCTCGGTCCTGAAGAAGCCGAGGTCGTAGTGCTGTTTTGCGATCTGCGAGGGTTCAGCCGGTCTTCAGAACAGCAAGGCGAACCGCTTCGGGAACTTTTGGATCGTGTCAGCCAGGCCCTTAGGGTGATGACCCGCCATATCCTTGCCGAAGGAGGCGTCATTGGGGATTATCAAGGCGACGCTGCCTTAGGGTTTTGGGGTTGGCCGGTAGCTTGGCCGGACATGGTGGAACGCAGTTGCCGAGCAGCCCTGGCTATTCGATGCGAGTTTCAAACGGCCGCCCAAAATCCCCAAAGCCCTTTGGCGGACTTTCGGGTGGGCATTGGGATTGCCGCCGGACGCGCCGTGGCCGGAAGGATCGGTCCACCAGAACAAGCCAAGGTAACGGTGTTTGGTCCCGTGGTGAACTTGGCATCCCGGCTGGAAAGTATGACGAAGATGTTCCATGCGGGGATTTTGGTCGATCCGGCCATGGCCGAGGCGGTGCGTCAGAAGGTGCCGCCAAGCGTAGCTCGCTTGCGGCGGGTGGCGGTGGTTCGGCCTTATGGAATGGAGCACCCGGTGCTGATCACTGAACTCCTGCCACCGGCGGATCAATATCCCCTGCTTTCAGATGAACAAATTAACCTCTATGAGGCGGGCCTAGATGCTTTCTTGGCCGGGCGCTGGCAAGAGGCATATCAGTATTTACATCAGCTTCCTGCCGAAGACCAAGTGGCCGATTTCCTCACCGCCTTTATCGCCCACCATAACCGTACCCCGCCGCCCCACTGGGATGGAATTATCCCTCTGCCGAGCAAATAGGAACGCACTCCGCTAGTATCTGGCGGTACAGAGCGGGCAGTAGAATCCAGAAACCAGAGGGCCAGAAGAGGAACCTAGAGGGCAGAGCAGCGACCCAAAAAGAGGGGCCTTTTCCGATGGGAAGGAGACACTGGCAAGTTAGAGGGAGCCAGAGGCCGATGCCCAAGGGCGGAAAGCCGACAGACGACAACCGATTGGCGATCCTCCGCCCCAAGCCAGACAATAAGGGAACTGCACTCAGCGAGCTGATGCGCTGCCCTGCACTGGGGTCTAGGCCACTTTGGACAAACTAGGCCGGTTGCTTCCCTCTGGAGGAGGTTGGGCAAGGATGCCGTCTTGGCGGAGCCTCAGAGTTCGGTGTCGGCACGGTTGGCGCCAGACAATTTTCTCTCCGGGTTTTCTAGCTCCGGAGGCTGCCCAGTGTTCTGCCTGCAAGGTCAATTCGTTGAGCCGGACTTCTAGATAAAAGCGGTAGGATTCCAAAGCGGCCCGATCCGCTTGGGAGGGTACGAAGATTTCCTCGCTCAAGATGGCCCGGGCCCGGGAAAAGGGTCTAGGGACGGCAAACTGGTCCCAAGCCCTTCTGATGCGCCAAGGCCGATCATAGCCGATGCCGATCAGTACGACCGGCATTTCGGATCGGGAAGCCAGATAGACAGCGCCTGGGGCCAAATGCCGGCGGGGTCCCCTGGGGCCGTCGGGGGTGATGGCGATGTGTTTGGTTTGGCCTTGCCGGAGGAGACGGCAGAGGGCTTCTGTCCCCCCCCGGCGAGTGGAGCCACGAATCAGCTCAAATCCCATTAGCCGCCCTGCCTCGGCCAAAATGGCCGCATCCCGATGCCGACTTAAAAGCATGGCCACCTCACAGTGGCCACGCAGATAAAAGGGAAGCAGGAGATATTCATGCCAGAATAGATAAATCCGCCTAGGCAGCGGGCTATAGGCCGGATCCACCTTCGGATCGACAAACCAAGCCTTAAACTCCAAGGTGCTCATCCAGCAACGGACCCAGCCTGAACCGACTAACCCCCCCAGTTTCATCAGCCAAGGGTGATTCAGGTTCACTTTTCCCCTCCATGGTGGTAATAAAATTCCCCACCGAAGACGGATTTAGTAGGAATAATTCCTCCGAATGCTCATGGTTCCGATTTGGGAATCCCCACAAATGGGTTACTTGATTTCATCCTGAATGTTTTATCTATTTTATGTATATTGTGTATATTTCTTATCTTTTCCTTTCCGTGAAATCCGCTTCAATCCTCATCTAGCAGCCAGTCGGCCGACCCTTTCCAAATACCAGTAAAAACTTCCACCGCCGGACCGGTAAGATACACATGGTTGTCCTTTTCCGACCAGTACAATTTGAGGGTACCGCCGAGTAGATGCACCAGGAGTTGTCGGTGGGTTCTGCCGGTAAGAACTCCCGCAACACAGACCGCACAGGCCCCTGTGCCACAGGCCAACGTCTCCCCGCTTCCTCGTTCCCAGACTCGGACCTTAACCTCTTGGGGTGAAAGCAGTTGCACAAATTCTACATT
The DNA here is from genome assembly GCA_938042245.1 of uncultured Thermoguttaceae bacterium. Lineage (GTDB taxonomy): Bacteria > Planctomycetota > Planctomycetia > Pirellulales > Thermoguttaceae > JANXAQ01. The sequence continues at coordinate 23,346 of CALIRO010000032.1, read as the reverse complement.
GACCCGGTTCGGGAATTGCGGGTGATGCTCGATCCGGGGGCCTAGTCCCAAAACCATTTGGTCGGTCAGTTGCTCGGTAAACCATACACAATGAGGGTTCCCCATAGAGACACAGGTAACCCGAAGGGTTTGATCCGCCAGCTGGAGCTCTGTGTCCACCACAGCTCCTCCATATTGGGGGTTTCCTGGCAGCCGGGTCGGAATCCGTTCGGGGGCTAGAATCGGTTCGCCCATATCCACCTGCACCTCCTGCACTTGGCCCTGGACCACCTCAACCTGAAGGCTCAGTATCCCCCGACCGGTTTCAATCTGTAGGATCGGCTTTCGGACCAAGCCATGGTCATACAAGTATTTGGCCACACAGCGAATGCCGTTGCCGCACATTTCCGCTTCGGAGCCATCGGCATTGAAGATGCGCATTTGGGCGTCGGCTTTTTCGGACGGGCAAATCAAAATCAGCCCATCGCCGCCAATGCCGAAATGCCGGTCGGAGACCTGCCGGGCTAGTTCCGCTGGATTTTCGGGGATCGGCTCCTGGAAACAATTAATAAAAATGTAATCATTGCCCGCCCCATGCATCTTGGTAAACCGCATCGCTCGCTATCTCCAAACCACGTTCGGTCTTATAGGGCCTCCCAGGTTCGCCCCCAATCGCTCCCACGTGTTGGCCGTATTCATGCCTACCTGCCAAGCATGTTCGGCTTTACGTCTCTCCGAGGTGATCTAACCGTCGGGGCCATAACTGGTCTTTTTATACACCGAATCCGGAATTTTAGGAAAGCCGAGTTCGAAGAACAATTGGGGCAGAATGGTTCCAGCGGATAGGTTGTGCTCAGGGTAGAGGGGTTCTGTGGGGAAGGAGTTGTGTTTTTCCGGCTGGTTGGCAAGCAGTTATCTTGGTTTGGCGGGGGGGCAAGCAACTGCGGCTGATGCCCCAAAAGCTGGTTTTGGTAGGGGAGAAGCTTCTATTTTGTGATTGGGGCGTAAGCGGCGGGGCAGCGCCTGGGAGCGAAAGCGGGAGGGTCGGAATCAGCTCGGGAGAGGAAAGACGCGCTCTGGCCGGTCAGCCCGGCTGGCCGACCTCTGCCCAGAAGGAGAGGCCGCTTGGGTGGCAATTTCCCCTCGGAAGCATTCCAGGGCAACCGATGGGGTGCTTTATGGACCTGGAATATTGCGTGAGGAAGTGGATTCCGCGTCGGCCTTTTCCACCCGCACTTTGCAAGGCGGCAGCGATTTTAAAAACATCTTGCCGTAACTTTTGGTGCGGATGCGGGGATCCAGAATGACCACCATGCCGCGGTCTTGTTGGGTGCGGATTAGTCGGCCAAAGCCTTGTTTGAGTCGGAGGATCGCTTCGGGCAGTTGATAATCTCGAAACGGGTTGCCGCCCCGATCCCGGAGGGCTTCCAAACGGGCTTCCAACAGAGGCCGATCCGGGACACTGAACGGAAGTCGAGTGATGATCACATTTTGCAATGGTTCGCCTGGCACGTCGATGCCTTGCCAGAAGCTTTCTGCTCCGAATAGGACGGCCCGTTGGGTTTGTTGGAACCGTCGAAGCAGCTGCATTCGGGGGGTGCCTTCGGCTTGGCTGAACAGGCTATAGTGATTTTTTGTAAACCAGCTGTGCAGCCGGGCGGCCACATTCTGGAGCATTTCGTGGCTGGTAAAAAGGACCAAGGCTCGGCCTTCGGTCCGCTCCACATAGCGGCGAACCATCCGGGCCACATACTCTTCGTAGGCCTGGGGCTGATCGGCCGGATCCGGAGCGCCTTCGATAAGAATTAATTCCGCCTGTTTTTGGTAATCGAACGGACTGCCCACTAGCAGGGTTGGGCAATCCGTTAACCCCACCCGGGACTGGAAAAACTCAAACGAACCGGCCGTGGCCAGGGTGGCGCTGGTCATGATGACGGTGGGGATTTGTTGGAACAGATGTTCCCTCAAAATGGGGCCGACGTCGATTGGGGCCGCTGCTAGAATGATCCGCCGCCGATGCCGGGCGCCGCTTCCAGAGGTTTCCACCCAATAGACCGCATCGGGCAGTTGCTGGCGCACCCAGTCGGCAATGGTTTGTCCGAGCAGTTGCAACCGGTCCGCCGCTGCCAGCCACTCGATCCGTTTTTCTAAACTGTCCATTTTTTCCCCATGTTTTCGAACCGATTTGGCCAAATGCAGCAATCCCTCGCTGAGTGGATTGGGGACGATATTGGGTTGGCGGACTCGCCCGTTGGTGTTTTCATGGGCAGCCAGCCATTTTTCCACCTGATGGAAGAACTCCTGGGCTCGGTTTCGGCAATCAGCCACCAGAGGGCGTATGGGGGCGGCCTCCGGCTCGGCCAAAAGGCCCTTGCCGGTCCGCTCCTGATACAGTCGGCTCAGGAGGTATTCGACCTGGGAATTGGCCACCTGGATGCCTAAATGTTCCCCTGCCACCGTTTCCAAGTTGTGCGCTTCGTCAAAAATGACAATCTGATACTCCGGCAACAGGGCCGCCCCTTCCATCCGCAGCGCTAAATCGCTAAAAAACAAGGCGTGGTTGACGACTAGAATCTGGGCGTGTTGCATGCGGCGTCGGGCCCGGTGGTAGAAACAATCTGCATAATAGGGGCACGCTTTGCCCAAGCAATTGCCATGTTCGCTGGCCACCTGCTCCCACACCTGCGGCAACGGCTGAAACGGCAAATCCGAAAGCGACCCGTCTTCCGTCTGCTGGGCCCATTGGGCTATTTGCCGAAGCTGCTCCATCTCCTCCTGGGTGGAAAAGAGCAAGCCCTGCCGGTCGATGGCCGAGCGCAAACGCCGGAGGCTCAGATAGTTGGACCGGCCTTTGACCAGCACCGCCGTCCACTCCAACGGAAGGACCGCCTTCAAAAACGGAATGTCCTTGTGGAGCAATTGCTCTTGGAGCGGAATGGTATGGGTCGATACCACCACCCGAGGCCTGGGCGTGTGTTCGTTTGGATCGTCTGGTTTTTCCTCCTGAGCGGCTACGGCCAAAATCGCCGGGACTAAATAGGCAAAACTTTTGCCCACGCCGGTACCGGCTTCGACCACCAGATGTTGGCCTTTTTGGATCGCCTCGGCCACGGCTTCGGCCATCTGTAATTGCTGCGGCCGATGCTCATAATGGGCCAGGCGCTGGGCGATCCGACCGCCGGGACCTAAGATTTCTTCCATGGCCGTCATGGCTGGCTTCTTTCTGCCGGGGGACATATTGTTGGGCATTCTCTGAATAATACAAAGGTGAGATTTTTATACCATTTGGAGGACTGGTCCTGCTGCGCCAATAGATAGAGTGGCTAGCAATGCTAACACCGTCCGGTAGGACCCAAAACATAACATCTTTTTGGAAGCAGTAGGATTATATGTTCATGAAGTTCATCTGATGTTTAGGATTTTGCAAAGGTTCCTTAGGAATTTTGTAACATTTCCGCACCATGAAACACCCAGGCATAACTGCGCAAGCAGGAATCCAGGTTTTTTTGAAGGAGTTCTGCTTTCTGGATTCCCGTTTGCGGGGCACGGACAAGTGAGGCCTCTGTGGCCAGGCAGAGGCAACAGCGAGCGGCACGTCCGGCGTCCGCCACCGGCTAGAAGTCGGTGTTACGACTTGCTCGGCCGGGAGGAAACAGCGGCGGCGCTTCCGGCCAGATCCGGCTCCGCCAGTTGCCCAACCAGGGCCAATATACCTTTTCTGCCAAATCCACCTCCACCACCAGGACTTGGGGATCTTTTTCGGCTTGGGCGATCGGCTGGCCGCGCCGGTTGTAAATAGCCGATCGAAAATCATAGCCGCTTGCCAGGAGGAAGATCTGATTTTCGATGGCCCGTGCCTGGGCCAGGGTTTCATTGCCGCCCCAGATCGGAAGCAGGATGATTTCTGCGCCTTGGGCGGCTAGGGCGCGGGCGATTTCCGGAAAATGGACATCCCAACAGATCATCAGGCCGACCCGGCCCAGATCGGTATCAAACACCGGATACTCTTCGCCCGGGGCCACGCCGTGGTCGATCTCCTCATAGGGGATACAGACTTTTCGGTATTTGCCCACCAAGGCGCCGTCGCGTCCCAACAGGACCGCTGTATTATAGATCAGATTGCCACTTTGTTCATAGATGCTGGTCGCTAGGTAGAACCGATGTTGGCGGGTCTGCTCGGCCAGAAACTGGGTAGAGGGCCCTGGGATGGGTTCGGCCAGTTCAGCAACCGTTTTGCCCAGGCCGCAGTAGGTGATGAGTTCGCCGAGGCAGACGATGTCGGCCTTCTGTCGGGCAGCCTCTTGCAAAAGGGGTACGAATTGCTGGAGGTTATCCTGAGGGGTTTTGCCGCCGCGTGGCCGATGGTGCACCACAGCCAACCGGACCTTTTTGGGCGGAGGGGGGTCGGAGGGGACAAACTGAATATTTCGCCAGCGGAGTTCGCCTTCCGAGCTCCATCGCAGATGGAGCTCCAGCCGGGCTCGCACCGTCTTTTCCGGCGTCTGTAACATGCCGAGAACCTGGCGCCAGCCGTCGGCAGTGGTCGGGCCGAAGATCGGAATATATTCCGGCGGCGCCGATCGGCGCCCCTGCTCGTCCTCCCAGCCGATCCGCACCACCACAGAACGGACCGGATGAGAGATGTTTTTTGCCTGCCACTGGGCGTGGAAGCGGTAGAACTTGCCGGGCTGAACGGGCACATGGCGAATCCATCGGCCATCTGGGGCCGGATGTCCCTGAGCAGCCAGGCCAAGCACTAAGCCGCCCTCGGTCTTTTCCGTCCAGAACCGAGGGGCCAGTTCCGGCCGGGGACTGTAGCTCTGCCAGCCGTCCGCTAAGGTCGATTCGAGAACGGCCAACGCAGGTTTCTCCTCAGCCAGCGACAGAGAACCTAGCAGCCAGCCGATTCCCACCGCTAAAACCATCCCAGCGAGCACTATCTGCTTTGTGATTCTGTACATCGGCTTGCCCTTTCCCTAAGAGGTTTCTAACCACTCAGATGCGGTAGCTGTTGGCCGGGAAAAAACGCCTCCTCCCTTGGAACTGGCCAACTTTTACCTACAATACAATATACGCGGGATTTACCCTGCAGGATATACTTTCGGTTGACGTGGGTTTGGGGAAAGGTTTTCCGGAGCGTGGGAGATTGGCCGTTACTGGTCGGCTTTTTCTCCCTTTCAGAAGTTCTACCAAAACAGAACCTTCCCAAGACTCCACTGAGTCCCTCAACAGGCCTGTTTTTGGCCTGGCCGATTCAGTGGCGACCGGCCGCTCGTCCCGCAGCTTCGGAAGGCATTTGGGTCATCTATACCAAAGGAACGTCCATGGGAGAAAAGAAGTCTGATTCTGCAAAGCAACCCAGCCAACAGGCTATCGGCGCTTACCCAGAAGGAACCGACGAGGAGGTACAGTTCCGGAGGTTGATGCCGGGGAGCCAACTGCGCCCGTTGGCCCAGGAGTTGAACGCTCTCATTCAGAGAGAAAACCCTTATGTGTATGGGATGCTATCGGCCCTGGGGCGACGGCTGTATTTTCCGAAAGGCATCCTAGCCCAAAGTGCGGAGGCCAAGGAGAAAGCCTATCGGTGCGACGCCACCATCGGCATTGCTCGGCAAGAGGGCCATGCCATGGGCCTGGAGAGTGTGATGAAATATTTTGCGGGTGTTTCGGCCGATGACGTGTTGCCATACGCCCCGGCTTTAGGCCGACCGGACCTTCGCCAAAAGTGGCGGGAAGGCCTCCTGCGAAAAAACCCCAGTTTACAGGGCAAGAGTTTCTCCCTGCCGATTGTTACCAGCGGGGTTACCCATGCGTTGAGTCTGGCGGCTGACTTATTTGTTGATCCGGGCGATGTGGTGCTCGTGCCAGATAAGTTCTGGGAAAATTATGAGCTTTTGTTCGGCGTCCGGTACCAGGCCCAATTGGTGCTGTATCCGTTTTTCGACCAAGCGGGGGGATTTTCGGTCGAAGGGCTTCGCCGGGCATTGGCCAGTCAGGCTGACAAGGCGAAAATTATCCTCATCTTCAACTTCCCGAACAATCCAACTGGCTATTCGATCACCCATCGGGAGGCCCAGCAGATTGAGGAGGTGCTGGCCGAGGCGGCCGAGGGCGGCAAAAGTCTGCTGGCGCTGACCGACGACGCCTATTTTGGGCTGTTTTACCAAGAGGAGGTGTACAAAGAGTCGCTTTTTGCTCGGCTGGCCGGGCTCCACCAGCGCCTGTTGGCTGTCAAAGTGGATGGCCCCACCAAAGAGGAGTTTGTCTGGGGATTCCGGGTGGGGATGCTCAGCTTTAGCGCCTGGGCGGCCCAGAATGAAATGGCTCTTTACGGCGCTCTGGAGAAAAAAGTAGCCGGCGCCATCCGAAGCGCCATTTCCAACTGCTCCCATCCGGCCCAGACGATTCTAGCCAAGGCCCTGGCGGACCAAACCACCCACGCCCAGCGGCTTGCCAAACAACAGATCCTCCAGGCCCGTGCACGCCGAGTCTGCCAGGTGCTCCAAAATCCCAAGTTTGCCCGTTATTGGGACCCGTATCCATTTAACAGCGGGTATTTTATGTGTTTACGCCTCAAAGACCTGGATGCGGAGGCATATCGGCAACATTTGCTTCTAGAGCACGGCATCGGCGTGATTGCCGATGGACCCAGCGACATCCGATTTGCTTTTTCCGGCCTGGACGAGGAGCAGATCGAAGGTGTTTTCGAGACGATGGCCCAGGCTGCCCAGGAATTGCTAGACAAAAAGGCATCTTCCTGCTGAGCGGCCAAGCCGCCGCTTCCCCTAACCAGCATTGCCCAAGGGCAAAGACAACCCGACCGAAAGAGGATACAATAAAAAAGGAGTGCCTTCGTAGGGCGAAGCAGGGCGCTTTTTGGGCGGAGCGAGCCGGTGGCTTGCTCCGGAAACGGTAGTCCACCGAACTACCCCTAGGAACTAACCCGGGGGCCAATAACACAGGAGGCAGGTCATATTCGGCTGGTTGCCTTCTTGGGGAGAGAGGACAAGGTGGGCCTTTTGCCGGAGATATTCTGAAAGCCTGAGCCCATGAGCTCATCAGGCGGGCACTTTTTCTGGAGCCCGGACGGCGATGTTGGATTTTCGCGCCAAAACCAAATCGAAAAAGCTGCCCTATGGGCCGGAAGTGTCCCGGTGGTTGTGGATATTGTTTTTGTTAGGCGTAGTGGTCATTGTTGCCGGTCCGCTGATGCAGCCGGCCACCTGGGAATTTATCGCGAGAGGTTTTCGGCTGGGCAGGCATGGGCAGGAGCCGCCGATTGATACTCGGTTACCCCCCAAAGGCAACCAGGATGATTCTGGAACGATTGTGGTTGTGCCGATGGACAAGCACCTGGGGGAACTGGGGGTACTGGCGGCGGCTTTTCGGCAGGAGCCGGTCCTATCGCGCCAACAACTAGAGCAGATTCAGGACGATGCATTATTTCGGCGGGCGGAGCAGGAGGTGTGGCGTCAGCTTTTGGAGCTGTTGCACCAGAGGGAAGCTTCGGAGTTGGAGAAGCAGTCGGAAGGACTGGTTTCATATGGACAACTGTTTCGTCAATCGGGCGCCTATCGGGGCCGATTGGTAACCGTGCGGGGCCAATTGCGCCGGGCCGAACGTATCCCCATGCCCGCTAATGCCTGGGGGCAACGATATTATTACCAAACCTGGCTTCAACCCGCCGATCATCCCTCCAACCCCATCCAGATCTATTGTTTGGAACTGCCGGAAGGGTTTCCCCTGGGGCTACAGATCCAAGAGGAGGTGGAAATAACGGGTTTTTATTTCAAACGGGTTGCCTACCAGGCACGAGATGGGCTCCGCACGGCGCCGACCTTGGTGGCCAAAACCGTCCGATGGTTCCCTCGGCCAAGCCTGGCTCGGGAGGAACAACCACTAAAAGGCCCCGCTTTGGTGTTGATATTGGTGGCAGTGGCCGGACTGGGCATTGGCACTGCTGTGATGCTGTACTATCGGGTTCGCCCCAAAGGTGAGTTTAAAGTCCCCAAGGTGGTGGATTTTTCCCAGTGGACGCCGTCAGAAGAACCAACTGCAGCCCCTGGGGCACAATCCCTTTCTACCCCATCGGTAGCCGATATCCACCAGAACGATCAAGCAGCCGAGCAACATGAAGGCCTGGCTTAACAAGGGCCGGTTATGGCAATTCGCTTTTACTGTCCCCTAGGGCATCGGTTGCAAGCGCCGGAGACACAGCAGGGCAAATTAGTTCATTGTCCTGCGTGCCGACAGCGGGTGATCGTCCCCTTGCTGGATTTGGACAGGCAGAGGGCCTCGGAGGAGGCAGAACGAACCGGACCGAAGCATTTCGTTGGCCAGCCACCCCATCAAACACGGGGTGGTTGGGCCTTGCCAGCTTTCAGCCAGCCGGCGCCTTTGCAGCCGACGTCTCCTTTAGAATCTCCCCAGGGGGACGAGTGCCTCTGGATCGCTCCGGGTTCCTCTGGATCCGAAGGATGGCTGAGCGACGAAAGCCAGGCTGCTTCTTTAGCCCCCAATGCCCAAGGGGGTGGCAATGGGCAGGCTGGGCCATCGGCGCCGGAAAGCCCTTCTGGATCCGATTCGGCCATTCGGCTGGTGGAATGGGTAGCATGGGCCCCTGAAGGAGAGTTGCCGTGGCAGGGACGCCCGCAGAGGGATCCATCTCCGGCCGGTGAGGATCGTTCTCAAGATTTCAAGCCGTCGCCTGGACCTTCGTCGATGGATCCATCGGCCTGGTCGTCCGAACCGCCTATGCCATCAGGCGTTGTGGGCGGCCCACCCCCACAGCACTCACCAGCACCGATCGAACAACCGGGTTGTTTGGAAGATTTTTTCCTTGCCGAACATCCGCCCAATACACCACCAGAAGATTTGCTTTGGCAAACGGTATTGCAGGAGTTCCAGTCGGCGGAGTGGCCTGAGGAGGAGATTTCCCAGCCGTCGCCAGCGCTGGCTCAGACGCCCCCGCCAAACGAATCGGCCATAACGGCCTCGGCAGCAACCAGACCGCCCTCGGAAGCAGCAGGCCAGGTGTTGGATGAGGTTCCAAAGACCCTAGAACGCAAGAGGGAGAACCATCAATCCCAGACGCGCAGGGTGCACGGAGTTCCCCCTGATTCGAGTAAGCCATCGCCGGACGAGGCGGTTGCCGGAAAGATTTCTGCCTCTGGGCAAGCTGCCTCGTTTGCTGGGCAAGGCCCCAGAGCGGGTTCTTTAGCCAGTCCCAGTCCGAACCCACCTGGGTGGTTCGCCGGGTCCAAATCGGTCCATTGGCCTCCGCCAAAACCTGTCGATTTGGATCCGGTGCGCCGCCATGAAGTGCGGTGGTTGGCTTTTTGGTTAGGCTTGATCGTTTTGTTCAGTATTGGGCCGGCGTTTCGATATCTGTTGCTTGGTACAGCTCCCGGCTGGGCGAGGGTGGTGGTGTTGTTTGGTCTATGGGAACTCGCTTATCTGGCCTGGATGGTGCTTAGCGTGCACCGCATAGCTGTATGGATTATCATGGGGGTTTTTGCGGCGGGGGCCACGCTGAGTGCGGTCACAACGGCGTTCACATTAGTGGCATCTGGCCATACCGTATTACCCGGTGGGCTGACAGAGATTCGGCGCTGGGCGCCGAGTTGGTTTGGTTGTGTGCTTGCCGTGCAAACCCTAGGGGCCTATCTGGCAGGCCGATTAGCTTTTCTGTGGGGGCAAATGGACCGGCGTTTGGCCCGGCATCGGCTGGCAAGCTAAGCACGCCGAGGCGCCGTTAGGCTGGCCCCTGTTGCAAGGATTCGGGTTTCCTTATGTTTTGTAAGCTCCAGGCCCGCTTGCCGAGGGCCAGGAGAACCCTGCGCAAGGTCTCCTTCCTTCCACTACAAAAAAGGACACAGGGCAGCAAACACCCGGAGATGCTTTCGAGCAAGCAGCATTACTTCTCTTGGATTTCAATGTCTTTGAAGCGGACTTCCATCACGCAGCCGGCGTGCATCTGGAGGGCGAAATGACCTTCGGGCCGACCTTTCTCATCTACCAGTTCGGCCGTTTTTACGCCGTTTAGGGTAACGACGATCTTTGGCCCTTGGGCTTCGATTTGCATAGTGTTCCAGTCATTGGTTTTGAGGAGCTTTTTTTCTAGCTCGACCGGTGGTCTGGCGAGCCAACCTCGGCCGTAGCTTTCGTAGATGCCGCCGCAACCGCTACCGGCCGGGCCTACCTGGACTTGCAGCCCATGGGCTTGATCCGGTTCCTTGAACATGGTGCGAATGTAAAAACCGCTGTCGCCGGTGTTAGACTGGAACTTAAAGCGGACGACAAAATCTTTGTACGTTTTATCGCTGAATAAAAGACCATATAATTTTTCGTTGTTGGCCCGTCCGACAAAAGCGCCCTCTTCCACAGTCCAACGGCCCATCCCGACCGGATGCCAACCGCTCAGTGTTTTGCCGTCCATCAGCGGTTTCCAACCAGCCTGCTGCTCTGCTTTTTCGGCCTCAGCCGGCATGGCCGGTACGATTCCACTGGCCACCACCATCCCGATAACGCCCGCAATCAGCCAACCCAACCAAAACCTTCGCTGCTGCATCGTGAAACTCCTTCACCAATGGGGGTACAAAAAGGACAACCCGACTTCCTTCCTAGAACCCAATCTCCATTCGGTGCGTCGAACAATTGTTATAATGATCTCTTTTTTGCTCATGTCAACTCCAACTCCCCGGTTTTGCAGGCAACACATCTCTATCAGGGGAAGTGTCGCAAAGCACCCGAGATTACGCCCAGGTCATAAAAAATACTAGCCCAGAGAACCGGGAGTCGCAAAATTGGCCGATTATTCTAGAATGTCTTCAGATGGGCTTTTTGCGATAGGTTGACTGGGCAAAGGAAGAGCAAACGGATCCAGGGGATGATTCGGGTTTTATTTGGTACACCTGGTTGGCCGAGTGGTCTGTTGGAGGTGGGAAGTTGGGCCAGCAGTCAGCGGCTGGCTCAGGTGGTCATTCGTCAGATCCATCCTGCCAAACTGCTGGAGCTTTCAGCGGCGGAGCGGAAGCAGTTGACTGCTGGGCCAGCACCTGATTGGCTGGGGGAGCGATTGGAAGAGGCGGAAGTTTCCGTGCCTGTGCAGGCCCGATTGGTTCCCATGCCCGGCGGCTGGACCCTCCAAGGGCCAGATCAGCGTGTCCTTTTTTATATCCTCACTCAGGCGGACCAAGCCGCACTGTTTGACGCCTCTCGGTTGGCTTGGCCGATATGCCGGGATGCGGTTCGAGAGTATGAGGCAGAGACCGGGCAAATAGGAAAATTTGTTTATGAGACGGCGCCGCCGCTTACCGGCCAAAACATTGCCCCCGAGTTGTGGGAGGCGTTGGGAGCAGTGGGCGGGGGGTTTTTGGCCCGGCTCATCCGGTTCCGGCCGCACGTGATCGGATTCCGCCTCGAAGGGGCGGATGAGGATCAGGTGGCGGGCTTTATCCGGGCATGTCGGCTCTTCTCGAAAACGGAAGTGGTGTTGGGTGGGCCGACCGCTACCAGCCATCCCACCGAGGTCCTCCAAGATCTGGAGGCGGATTATGTATTTGCTGGGGAAGCAGAAGAAACATTTGCGCAGTTTCTTCGCCTTGCCCAAAGGCCCAACTCCCGAGACCTAGTCTCGGAAATTCCCGGCCTGGCCTACCAGTATGGCGGCCGAGTGTTTCATAACACGTTGCCCCAAGATGGATACGGACGCACCGCCGCCGATTCCCCTACCGCTTCGGGTTCCGAGGTCGCTTCTGTCCAAGGGACGCCCAAGAGCCAGGCCATTCTCCAAAACGACCACAGGCAACTGGACGATTCGGTGTTACTCGGCCAGCCGGAACATCCGGGCCTCCAAACCCTCCATGCTCAAGTCGGTTCCGATAGGAGCATTTCTTCCAATTGGTCAGAATCTTGGCAACGAAGGCATCGGGTCCGGCCGATGGCCTCTTCGGGCCTTTTGGAGGCCAATCAGTTGGATTGGTCGCTTCTGGAGGGGTTCGACCGGCCGATGAAAAGCTTGTTTTTCATCGGCAGTCGGGGCTGTCCCGGTGCATGTACGTTTTGTGCCAAGTTGCACGGTTGCCTGCTGCGGTGGAAAAGCGCCGATCGGCTTCTGGAGGAGATTCAGCGGGCGGATGAGTGTGTGCAGGCCGGTCGGTTGCAGGTCCAGCGCTGGCCGCTGTTTGCCTATACGAATCGGCCGGACTTGCAGAGGCTCCCGGTAGCATGGGCAGCAGTATATGATGAAGATTTTTTCCTTCTCCGGGATCGGGCCATCCGCTTCTTCCAGCTTTGGGAGGTTAGCCCCCTGAAATACCGATATCGACTCAGTTTCCAAACCAACCCGCGGACTCTGTTAGATACCAGCGGCCAGGTGGATCAGGAACTTTTGCACTGGATCGACCGCCTGAAACCGATGATCCAACTGGGCGGCGAATCGTTCCATCCGGAGTTACTCTCCCGGTGGCGAAAACGCCACACGGTGGCCGAACTGGAACGGGTGACCGAGGCCCTCGAAGGGACCGGCCAAGATTATACAGTTTTTATTCTGCTGAGCGATTTCCAGAGCACGCCGGAGGAAGTGGTGGATGGGGTTTGGCTTTTGGTGCGGGCGGCGCTGCGTCGGCCAGGCATGCGCATTGCCAGCAGTCCGTTTACCATCCCCCTTTACGACAGCCAAACCCGGCGGGATCTCGAATATCAAGGTCTGCTGCCGCCAGGCCGAGTGCAAAGTTATCGAGACTATGGCCGTCCCCAGCCGGGATGGATGAACCCCTGGGCTGCGCGGTTGGCCGACCTGGCCGATGCGGAGCTGCACTTCGCCTTGCAACCGGCTTATCGAGACGCCGCTCTGCTACGAGCCGTGGAGGTCTTGGTAGAAACCATCCGCCCCTGGGCAGAGGGAGAGCAGGCAGTCGAGCCGTTGCTTTTCGGAGCGGGCTTGACTGACCACCAAGAAGCCTTCACTGCCATTCCGCCAGTCTCCCCAAGCGGGCTGCCTTGTCTGTGCCGGTACAACCAACCTACAGCCAAGCGAGCTCTCCATCTGACCCGTGAACAAATTGTCCAACAGCCGCCGTCGCCGCCAAACCCTCCTATACCTCCTATGCCAAAAGAGCGCTGCCGCCTCCTGCTTCAGCAAGCCCAGTGGGCTTTAGAGCAAGTCCGAGAAAGCCTGTTTCAACTCCCTGGCCGGGCAGGCTCCCCAGGAAACACCCCAATACCAGGTTCGGAAAACCGGCCGGGCGAAAACCGGCAGGAATAAGGACCTTTCCCGCATCTACAAAGAACTCGTGTTTCCTAAGCTCACTGTTTGCTATTTTTCATAACTCCTTTCATTTCCGAGAGTTACGTAAAAACTCATATAGCTTCTTCATTCCCAGGTCTCCAACGGGTTAGCAGATTGCCTCCGGAGGGGCGGTCTCATCATTAGCAAAAGTCGAGTAAACTGTTTTTTTTGAGAATTCTTTTCGGGTTATTTATTTTGGTATGGATAAGTGGATGTTGGCTGCTATGGGTAAGAACGTGGAGTTGAAGGCTCGGGTGCGGGATTTGGCCGAGGCTAGAAAAACCGCCGCTGCTCTGGGCGCCCGATATATGGGCCTTCAAGAGCAGGTGGATACGTATTTTCCGGTCGTCCAGGGACGATTGAAACTCCGTCAGATCGACGGCCTCCGAGCGGAACTGATCTGGTATGCTCGTCCGGACCTGGCTCAGGCCCGAACCAGCCTGTATCATCGGGCGCCGGTCGCCAATCCGGAAACCGTCAAAACCGTGCTGGCGGCCGCCCTAGGCGTCCTGGCCGTGGTGCACAAACGCCGGGAGATCTTTCTCTGGCAGAATGTACGGATTCATCTGGATGAAGTGGCCGGGCTAGGCGCTTTTCTGGAGTTTGAGGCGGCCCTGGGCGACGATCAACCGGAAGCAGAGGGCCAGGCCCCATTGGCTCATCTAGTCCAACTGTTCCATATCCCATCGGAGGCTCTGGTGCCCGTTTCCTATGCGGAGATGATCCCAGAAAGCACGGTGTCCCATTCTGGGGAAATCTATCTTCCCTTCCAACGAAGCTAGATGTCAGCCACCTAACAGCCCAGCTTTCTCCATCGCTTCGGACAAAGGGCCTCGAATGCGAGACCAGCGGATTGACTTTTGGCGTGGCGTGTGTGTGTTGGGCATGGTCCTTTGGCACATGCTTTCTCACGAGAGTTTTCCTCGGTGGTTTTCTTTTCCGGTAATCCAGGGGCTAAACTTTGTTGCCGAAGGGTTCGTGCTGATTTCGGGGCTGTGTGTAGGGGTGAGCCTAAGCCGCCTACCGCCAGGCAGCCTCCGGATCGCCCATTATCTACGCCGGGCAATCCGCATTCTGTTAGTTCATTATCTCGTGGCGGCGGCCCTATTGGCTGCTGGGTGGACTGGGCTGATCCAGATTCCCTATCAGCCGAACGACTTTCTCCAAAAAGGCTTCTGGCGCCATCTGTGGGCCGTGGGCACGTTGAGCGAGCAATTCTATCTGGCCGACATCCTCTCGGTGTTTTTCTTTTTGTTTCTCACGACGCCCATTTTTCTTTGGTTGTTTTGGAAGGTAGGCCCAAGAGGACTCCTGGCGGTCAGTTTGTTCATCTATCTCGGAACGATCAGCTTGGCCTGGACGGCGCCAGATTGGCATTGGCGCTTCGAGCTAAACCATGTTGGGGCGTTCGACTGGAATACCTGGCAACTGGTGTATATCACGGGGGTACTTCTCGGAGCATGGTATGTGCGTTGGGGGGGAGGCGGTGGGGGTCCGAACGGCTGGGAAAGGCGCTCTCTGGGCTGCTTTGGCCTGGCTGCTAGTAGCCGGGCTGTATCTGGGCCTAAAACTCCGGTTCGATCCGGAGCATCCGGTGCAAAAACTCCTTTTGGATCGGCATCCGCTGGGTCTGGTTCGGCTCGGTTATGTGGGTTTGCAGTTGGTTGTGCTCGGTTTGGCTAGCCTCGGCTGGTGGGATGTATTGGCCGGGCGTTGGCCAGTCCGAATGCTGGCTCTGCTCGGCCAACACAGCCTAAGTGTGTTCATCTGTTCCATATTCCTCGATTACCTTTTCAAACAGGCTATTCAAACCTGGCAAGTTGGATTTCCCCAGAACCTCTTTTTCCCAGCGGTAGAGGTGCTCCTAGTTTATTTGTCGGCCCGCGCGCTAAACAGATGCCGTTCTGCATAAAAACCAGTAAATCTTGTGCTTTCTAGAGCGGCTTCTTGCTAGCCTCTGAATGGCAAGGATGTTTTCTTGGGACGCTACAGCTTGGCAAACCGCCGCTGGTAGCGTAGAAAAAAATCAAGATGGTCCCTCCGGCTTCTTCGGGAGGAAAAGTTTTAACCGACATCTACAGAAGTCGCTCGCTGATCTTGCCTAGGCTGGGAATATGGCAACTTCGGGGTGCCGACTCTCCGAAAGAAGCCTCAGGGGGTTTTAGAAGGCCAAGGGATTCCGGTTCGGCTTTTCATCGGAGGGTCAGCGTGACAGAACTGACTTGGGAACAACAGGAGGCCGTTCGGCAGCGGCGGGTATCGGTGGCGCTATCGGCGGGTGCCGGGTGCGGGAAGACCCATGTGTTGACCGAACGGTTTTTGAGCTATCTGGATCCGGCGGCAACGGAGGGGAGACCGGCTCGGCTAAGCGAACTGGTGGCTATTACTTTTACGGAACGGGCTGCCAGGGAAATGCGCCTGCGGATTCGTCGGGCGTGTCGGGCTCGGCTGCTGGAGGCCGCCAATGATCTGAGAGCTTCCTATTGGTTGGGGCTGCTTCGCGAGCTGGACTCCGCCCGCATCAGCACCATCCATTCCTTCTGTACCCAATTGCTTCGCCGCCATGCGGTGGAAGCTGGCCTGGATCCTCATTTCCGCGTGCTTGACCAGGCCGAAGCTGATACCCTCCTCCTGAAACTCTTGGACGATACGCTGCGATGCCGACTGGCCCAACCCACAGAACCTTTCGTGGAACTTTTGACCACCTACAGCCTCCAAACCATCCGACAGATGGTGCAAGATCTGCTTGGGCATCGGCTCCAGATCGACTTCCTTTATTGGACCCAGCGCACTGCGTCAGAATTGGCCCAACATTGGAAAAAACTTTACGAGTCTTTTAAGACGGAATATATCCAGGACTTCCTTCAAGACCCGATCGTTCAACGTCTGGTTGGGCTAGTTAGTTCTGTAGCATGCGATTCGCCCAAAGTGCGGCAACGGTTGCTTCTGATGGAAAAGACGCTCAAAGATCTCCCTTCCAGCACCGATCTAGCAACGGATGTCAAAATTCTTCAAGACAACGCCCGAGTGGAAAAAACTTCCTGTTCGGAGTGGCCGAGTGAGGAATTCTACGAACAATACAAACTGGTTGCCGGCGACTTTCGCCAGGGGCCGTTAAAACAGTTGACCCCCTTTTCCCGTTGGCCGGAGCCTTCGGAGGTCGAACAGTTAGCCCGGATGGCGTTGCATGTGCTCAGCTTAGCTTATGAGGTGTTTCGAGCTTACCAGGAGGAAAAACTCCAACAGGCTGCCTTAGATTTTGATGATCTGGTGGCCGAAGCGGTGGCGTTGCTGGAAGGCCCCTATGCTGAGGATGTCCGACGCCAATTGGCCAGCGAAATCCGACACCTGCTGGTAGATGAGTTCCAGGACACGGATGCGATGCAGGTTCGGCTCATCCAGCGGCTGGGCGGCGAGGATCTGCTGGAAGGAAAACTTTTCTTTGTAGGGGATTACAAGCAGTCGATTTACCGGTTTCGGGGTGCTCGGCCGGAGCAGTTCCATCGGCTTCGCTCCGCCACGCCCCCGGCAGGCCGACTGTCCCTTACCGAAAACTTCCGCAGTCAGCCGGGCATCTTACATTTTGTCAATGCTCTGTTTTGTGAACCATTCGGCCCAGAGTATGAACCGCTCCGAGCGCATCGGCTTCAGATCAATCCGGAACCCATTGTCGAATTCCTTTGGGCTAAAGGAGCCTTCCCAGAGTCGCTGGACGCATCGGATGATTCTGCGGACGAGCCAACCCAGACGGCCATCGCCGAGGGCACGGTAACCGCCCTCCGACGTCGAGAAGCGGATTGGATCGCCCGCCGGATTCGTCAACTTTTGGACAGTGGTCAACCGTTAGTTCAAGATGACCAGGCAGCCAAACAAGGCCAACAGCGTCTCCGACCCCCTCAGCCCGGCGATATTGCCATTCTGTTCCGGGCTTTATCTGATATCCAGATTTACGAAGAGGCCCTCCGCCAGTACGAGATTCCGTATTATCTGGTCGGAGGCCATGCCTTTTATGCGCAGCAGGAAATCTACGATCTGGTGAACTTGCTTCGAGCCATCCAGTCCCCCCTGGATGAGGTGGCCTTGGTGGGGGTGCTGCGAAGCCCGTTTTTCAACCTGCATGACGAAACATTGTATTGGCTTGCCCAGCATCCGGATGGGTTGTGGGCGGGCTTGTGCGCCGAGCAATGGCCGGCAGAGTTAGAACCGGCCCAACGGCGCCGGGCAAGCTTTGCCGCCGCCACCTTGCAAGCGCTTCGGGCCGACAAAGATCGCCTCCCCATCGCGGAGTTGATCCAACAAGCCCTTCAACGCACCGGCTACGACGCCGCACTGCTGGCCGAATTTCTAGGAGAACGAAAACTGGCTAACCTTCATAAACTGATCGACCAAGCTCGCAAGATGGATCAAACCGGTCTTTTCACCTTGGCCGACTTCCTCTTCCAACTGACTGAGTTTGTCGCTCGCACGCCCAAAGAGCCGCTGGCCGCCACCTTCCCTGAAACTTGCGACGTGATCCGTCTGATGACGGTCCATCAAGCCAAGGGGTTGGAATTCCCCATCGTCGTTGTGGCGGACCTGGGACGGAGCACCCGACAAAACCGAGCTCCGGCTGTTTTCCATCCGGACTATGGCCCCCTCATCAGGCCACCCTCCGATCTCAAAAAAGATCCCAAAATTACCCCCTGGGACATCTATTGGCATCAAGAGGCAAAGGAGGATCTGCAGGAAGAGATGCGGATCTTCTACGTGGCCACCACCAGAGCTGCGGATTATTTGATCCTTTCGACCGGCTGGGGCAAGCATACGTTGAAAAGTCCCTGGATGGCGCTATTAAACCGGCGGTTTGATTTGGAGACCGGCCAGTTGAAAGTCAGTTTACCCGACGGATATGCTCTGCCGACGGTTCGGGTGGTTGCCCGCCGGCCGGAGTTCGCAGGCCAGCAGGTTTCTGCTCAACGCCGAGCCTTGGAACTGCTTCTACGAAAAACCGAGCAAACCCTCCAGCAAGCCGGCGGGCGAATTCCCCTTTATTTGCATGCCCTCCGGCCGGATCCTCACGCCCCAAGGCGGTTGTCGTTTTCACGCCTGAGTGGTCAATTGGAACTGCTCCCGATCGGGCAAGCCCCGGACCTTCGCCCCGAGGATTCCTTTCTCGATACCACCGCCACCCGAGACGAAGCCCTGGACCTAGGCATCTTGATCCATGCCATCTTGGCTCAGATCGATTATCGTGCTCCGGAGGCTGTGGCCGACTTGGCCGCCCGATTGGCCTTTCGCCATCTAGGGCATCGTTCGCCTCAAGACCTTAGCCGCCTTCAAGACCAGGCAGTCGAAATGGTCGGCCAATTTCTGGCATCCAACCGAGCTCACCAGATTGCCGCCGCCCAAAAGCTCTATCGGGAGGTCGAGTTTTTGCTGCGATGGCCTCCCAGCCCGTCCGAATCCACCGGCTCCTACATCCAAGGATTTCTGGATTGCCTGTATCAGGACCCCCAAGGCCACTGGCATCTAGTGGATTTTAAAAGCCACCTTCTCAAAACTCAACACCACCGCCAATTGGCCGCCCAATATGAGTTGCAAATGCTCCTGTATGGCTTAGCCTGCCAAGAACTGCTTGGCACTGCCCCGACAGAACTGGTCGTCCATTTCCTCCGTACAGGAAAGGAAATTATTTTCACCTGGACAGAATCCTCTCCTCAATTACTCATCCAAATGATGAACCAAGCAATCAGCCAATGTACCGTATTCCGTAGGCACTGAATCGTCTCAAAACACCCAGCGCTTTTGACCCCCTTCAGCCTCCCGGCTTTTGCAAGGAACTGACTGACCTTGGAATCAGGTCGGCTTGGAAAAATCTCCAGGATTAGGGGAGCTGCTGCCTAAATACGCCCCTGTCGCGGCGATTTGGGCCGATGGAAGCTTTTCATCGGTAAAAATTTTCCCAGATCTCTTTTAACCGGAACATTTAGGGGCTGCACGTGATTGGCCTGCTGCTGGGAAAGCTACTGCTTCTGAGCCTATTCGGCGAAGACAGGTGCGGAAGGTTGGTCTGGCCATACTGAATGGCTTGCAAGCTGCTCCTCGGAAGCGGCTCTGCCCTGTTGGCCGAAGGAGTATCCCACTGGATAACGCCAAAAGCCCGCCGGATGCCAAACCTGCCGCTCACCTCCTCCTTGCGCTCCCCCAAGATGAAAATTGTACAATATTCTCTCCCCACCTACCCCCAGGTATAATTCACTCACCTTTTCCGTAACCAATCGGATGGCAGGCAAGAAGGTCTTTTTTTCCTCGGAGCCTCTTCCCAATGCAGTGGTTCCAGGATCAGCCGGTGGTACTGCAGACCTTATGGGCCACGCTATTTACTTGGGGGGTAACGGCGGCCGGCGCCGCTTTGGTCTTTTTCACCAGCCGGTTCAACCAGAAACTAATGGACGGCATGTTGGGCATGGCCGCCGGCGTGATGATTGCCGCCAGTTATTGGTCCCTATTAGCCCCGGCCATTGACCTGTCCCAGGGCGATTGGAAGCCGGTTACCGTAGGCTTTCTGCTGGGTGGCTTCTTCTTGTATCTCATCGATAAGATCTTACCTCATCTGCACCTCGGAAAAGAGCTGGGCGAAGCCGAGGGACTACCCACCCATTGGCAACGGGCCATTTTACTGGTTCTGGCCATCACCTTACACAATATCCCCGAGGGGATGGCCGTGGGCGTGGCTTTTGGGGCCGCCGGTCAAGCCCAAGACCCCGAAACAGCTCGTCAGCTTTTGGGAGCTGCCCTGGCCTTGGCTATCGGCATCGGCCTGCAAAACTTTCCCGAAGGCCTGGCGGTGGCCATGCCCCTCCGCCGAGAAGGTATGTCTGGCCTAAAAGCCTTTTGGTATGGACAACTCTCCGGCCTGGTCGAACCCTTAGCTGGCCTGCTCGGGGCTTGGGCCGTCATGACCGTGGCCACCGTGTTGCCCTACGCCCTGGCCTTTGCCGCCGGTGCCATGATCTTCGTGGTGGTCGAAGAACTGATCCCGGAATCTCAGCGCAATGGCTACAGCGACTTTGCCACCGGCGGTGCTCTGCTAGGCTTTACCATCATGATGGTCCTAGATGTCGCCCTGGGGTAAAGCTGCCAGTGGCCCACGGGCGGAATGATGTCGGTCGGAGCGTCCCGCTGCCGTTTATTCTCCCACGCCCACCGACATAGGCCGACCGTTGTGTTTTGGCCCCAGGCGCAGAAGCAGCGGTATTGCCCGTTCGGCCCACTGCTGCGGCGACGGATACGACGCCGCCTCCGCCCCGAAACACGACTCCAGCATATCGGTGTGAATGATGCCCGGATTCAGCGGCACGGCGGCCATGCCAGGGGGCAATTCCTGTGCTAAGGCCTGGGTGAGTCCTTCAATGGCCCATTTCGTCGCACAATACGGTGCTACTTCCGGCGAGGTGGATCGCCCCCAACCGGAACTAATATTCACAATCACCCCGTGCCCACGTTCCACCATCGCCGGCAAAAAATGCCGCAGCACATAATAGACCCCCTTGACGTTCACATCGATGACGGCCTCAAACTCTTCCGGCGGAACCTGCCATAGGGGAGCGTTTCGATTGATCAGGGCCGCATTGTTGATCAAAAGATCAACTACTGGATTTTCTTTCAGCACTGCCTTGGCCCATTGGGCCACCTGCGGCTCCTTGGCCACATCCACCACATCAAACCGATGCGGGGCCCCAAACCGCCGCCGAAGTTCCTGCACGGCCTGCTGGGACCGGGCGCAGCCTGCCACCACATGCCCCCTGGCGATAAACCCTTCGACCATCGCCCGGCCTAACCCCCGACTCACCCCAGTAATGACAATCCGCTTTGGCTGCTCTTTGGACATGGACGAATTCACCTTGGTTGACTAGCTAAGACGCTGCGATCGCCAGGCACCTGCAGAAAGTCCTTTAGTGTATCCGCTGAAGCAGATCTGTCAATGCCCATGGGGCCTCGGGAGGGAGGACTTATAGATGTGGGCTTCGGTGATTACCAGGTGCATGCGAACATCGCTGGGCAGCAGGGGCAGTTCGGACACCATTTGACACTCGTAGGCCAGGCCGATAAAGAGGCTGTCCGGACGGGCTTGGGCCAGGAGCCGATCGTAGTAGCCCCGGCCATGGCCCAGCCGACCGCCTTGCCGATCAAACGCCACCCCCGGCACCACCACCAAATCCACCTCTTGCATGCTGGCCTGTCGGTCCGGCAACTGGCGTAGCTCTGGCCGAGGTTCCAAAATGCCAAATACCCCTGGAGCCAACTCCGCCATCGAACGAAGCCGAAATAGCTTCAACTGCTCCCCCTGGCAATAAGGGACGAAAAGGCAACGGTCCTGGCCCTGTTGCCCGATGGGGAGGGCGTCTTCGGAGAGAAAAAATTGGTTGCCCGTCGGTTGGCCTGCTTCGGCCCGGGCAAGGCCAGAGTGGGTTCCAGGGCCCTCCACCGCAGCGGCCTGTGCGGCGGCCTGGACCTCCTGGGGCGGAACGGCTTCGCTGCGCAGGGGTTGACCCACTTCAGACGCAGCCAAGCCAAAGGCCTCCGCTTCGGCATCGGAGGCAGAGTACAAAGGGCCGCTGCCAGACTGGCCCAAAAGCCATCGCAAAAGCGCCTGCGTCCGCACCTCATCCCCATAATGTACATAAAACAGGATCGTCCTGGCCGCCTGGAATTCCGGCAGCGCCAGCAGCCTTTGCCAAATCCGAAGGCTTCGGTGGTCTTTGTTGGGCAGCTCGGCCCGACGCCGCATCGCCTCTTGCCGAAACTGAGCTTTGCGGCGCCGAATCTGTTCGATCGATTCCTGCATGAATGGAAATCTCTCCCAACCTAGTCCGCCGCAGCGCAGCCCTTCCACCCCCCTAGGAGGGCCACCCTGCCACCCCTATCCGCCTCTCCTCCCCCTGTTGGCTTGGAGGGAAGAAAGAGTTGTCCCCCTCAGCCTGCCGGGCTTACGCCCGGCTAATCCTCTGCCACCAGGAGAGAGGGGATTTTTCTGCAGTCCCCCTCACCCTAACCCTCTCCCACCAGGGGAGAGGTAGTTTAATCGAGCTTCTCCCACCAGGGGAGAGGGGACTTGAACGCCTCTGCCCACCGCAAAACACCGCCTCGCCCCGCCGCGGGAGAGGCCGACTTGCGCTAGCAGGCCGGCTGACGGGGCATCCTGCTTCTCCCGGCCCAGGCAGCCACCCTGCTCCCTTAACGCAACCTCCACAGCTTGGCCGTCTTGTCAAAAGAGCCGGTGGCCAAAAACCGCCCATCCGGACTAAAGGCAACCGACAAGACCCCCAAAGTATCTAAGGTACGAACCAGTTGGCCAGTGGCCAGGTCCCACAGCTTGGCCGTATCGTCATCGGAGCCGGTGGCCAAAAACCGACCATCCGGACTAAAGGCAACCGACCTGACCCTCCAGGTATGTCCCTCGAAGGAGCGCACCAGTTGGCCAGTGGCCAGGTCCCACAGCTTGGCCGTATCGTCATTGGAGCCGGTGGCCAAAAACCGCCCATCCGGACTAAAGGCCACCGAACGGACCCAGTCAGTATGTCCCTTGAAGGTGCGAACTTCGCGGCCAGTGGCCAGGTCCCACAGCTTGGCCGTCTGGTCAAAAGAGCCGGTGGCCAAAAACCGCCCATCCGGACTAAAGGCAACCGACAAGACCCCGGAAGTATGTCCCTCGAAGGTGCGAAGCTCTCCTTCATACAGGATAGGGGGAGCTATGTTTTCTGCCGGGAGACTGGAGGATTGCCTATTCTGGGAGGGCGACGATGGAATAGCCGTAGATGCGGCTTTTGTTTTTGCAGGAGTCGTGGGTGCCTGGAAAGCTCGATAGACCGATTGGACCCAGGCACTTGCGCTTTGCTGGGGTCGGCGGGCAGGGTCCGGCTGAAGGGCTTCGAGCACCAGGGCCGCCTCCGCCGCAGTCATGCCATCTAAGACCGGCTGGCAAGCGTCCTGACGGCGAATAATCTCCCTCTCCGTCGCGCCGAACGGCTCCTGACCAGTGCGCAGCTTCACATACGTGGCTGCCAGACTGTATAAGTCCACGCTCGGAGAAAGCT